>JBGSUW010000105.1:0-58257 GCA_041753275.1 Akkermansiaceae bacterium
TCCCACTCGGCTTCCTTGGCATCGTAGATTTTCAGGAAGAGCATCCAGGCGAGTTGCTCGATGCGCTGGTCGTCGCCGCCGACGCCCTCGTCTTTGCGCATTTCATTCTGGATGGACTTGATGGTGGCGGTGAGGGACATGGATTATGCAGCTGGAAAATTTCGGTTGACGGGAGGGTGAATGGAATGGACGCTAGAAGCAAGTTGGACTGGAAATTTCCGGTCGGCGTTGGGCTTCTGGGATTTCCCGGAGGCCTTTCGCATTTTTAGGGCAATCGTTTGATTCCCCAACCTTCGGTTTGTCCGCTGGGACTGCGGCGCAGCTTGGTACGGATGATATCGAAAGCCCGGTTGGGTTGCGCGGGGCGGAGATGATTGAGGGCGACAGGTCGCGCCATGAGATCCGTCAGCTGTAGCCCGGCGGAATTCGATGATTTGGGAATCATGACCAAACGGAAAGGAAATGGTTTGTGGAGGACATTTGCGCCATCACACACTCGCCTGAAGGCTAGCTCAAGCTCCGTATCCTCCCGCCTACCTCGTTTTTCAACGATAATGGAGGTTTCTGAGGAAGCCTGTCCCTCCCCATCCAAAAAGCGAAACACACGCTCAAGTCCGGTTTTCATTGCGTAGTCATAAGGATTGACCGGCTTATGGTAGCGCTCAGCGTAACCGTGCTTGTCGATCACCACCGCAACAACAGTGGCGGGCAGATTTTCCATCTGAACATTCAAATCGGCAAGGAACCGATCACGGGCGGATTGCTTGATCAGAAACAGGAAATCACCAAAGGGCTTCCGGATTTCATGTTCATGGAGCACCACCTCGTCATGACCCCAGAAATCAAACTTGAAGCGCTGGAGATCCGGGCACACCCGCTCGACGTAATCGTCTTTGCGGATGATGGCGAAAAGGAGAACGAAAACCGGAAACTGGGAATCGATATTGACGAGATTATGATCACCGCTTTCATCAGCGAAAACTAGGTAATCACCGAATGTTTTCGTGTCGGACATAGGTCATGCAGCGGAGTAGATGGATTCTTCGAGTTCGCGGATGGCTTGCTTGTAGCCTTCGATGCCACCGAACAGGCTGGCGATCTCGAGCGGTTTGCCGATCTCGTTGAAAGGCTTTTGGTGGAGCACGGCGGGATCTTCAATGTCGAAGTGGCTGGTATCCGCGTATTGATCGAGCAAAGCCTGGAGCACGGCGCGGGCTTCGCCGCTGTGCTTGCTGAAAATGTCGTTCTTCTGAGCCTTGGCGGCGCGTTCCTTTCGCGTGAGCGGCGGCTGGCCGTAGGCGACGTGGCAGATCAGATCGAAGGCATCGAGCTCAGGGTTCACGTCTTCGCGGAGGACATCGATGGCGAGGCCCTGCGCTTCCATCTCGTCGAGGATGGCCCTTTTCCGCTCGGCGGAACTCCATGAACGGAGGAAGTCATCGAGCGAGGCATATTCCTTGAGGATGGTCTTTCGTGAGTAATCGCGCAGGGACTCGGTGACGAGCTTGCCATTTTCATCCATGTATTCGACACGTTCGAGAAGGATGGAAACTGCAACCCCATCGATGCGGATCTTGACCCGTGGCTCGGGACCGGGCGGGTCGGTTCCCGGCGGCAGAGGCGGCTGGACGAGGATTTCCACGGGGTCGGTTTCAGGATTCGGTGGGTCATCTCGGACCACGCCATTATCGGGATCGGGCGGGGCGATGGGACCGTGGGGCTCCGGTTCGTAGATCTGGACAGGATCACCATCGAAGTCCTTGTCGGCGAAATGATTGGTGGCCTGGCGGAAGTCGATCAGGGTGAAGTAGAATTTCCCAGTATCCTTGTGAATGCGGGTGCCGCGCCCGATGATCTGTTTGAACTCGGTCATTGAGCCGATCTCGCGGTCGATGACGATGAGGCGGCAGGTCTGGGCATCCACCCCGGTGGAGAGCAATCGCGAGGTCGTGACGATGACGGGATAGTCACTTTCTGGATCGATGAAGTTATCGAGCTGGTCAACACCGGCCTTGTCATTACCGGTGATTCGCATGACGTAGCGGGAATCCTTGAGAACCTCTTCCTGGTTCTCATTTACCAAGGCGGTGCGCATTCGCAGGGCGTGCTCGGTGTCCACGCAGAAGACGATGGTTTTCTGATAGGGATCGCCGGTTTCCTTAAGGTAGCGGGTGATCGTTTTCGCGACGAGCTTGGTGCGCTCGTCGATGATGATGTTCCGGTCGAAATCTTTCTGGTTGTAGATCCTGTCATCGACCTCGTCGCCATCGACATCCGTCTTGCCCGGCTCAGGCCTGTAGCCTTCCACATCCTTGTCGATGTGGACTTTCACGACCTTGTAGGGAGCGAGGAAACCATCGGAGATCCCCTGCTTCAGCGAGTAGGTGTATAGCGGATCGCCGAAGTATTCGATGTTTGATATGTATTCCGTTTCTTTCGGCGTCGCCGTGAGTCCGATCTGGGTGGCGGAAGTGAAATGCTCAAGGATTTCCCTCCATGCGGAATCCTCGGCGGCGCTGCCCCGGTGGCATTCGTCGATGATGATCAGATCGAAGAAATCGGGTGAGAGTTCCTTGTAGATCTTCTGCTTCTCCTCAGGGCCAGTGATGGCCTGATACAGGCCGAGATAAATTTCGTATGCGGTCTCGATCCGACGCGATTTGCCTTTGATCGCAGTGGTGATCGTTTCCTCTGTGCCGTCGTCGCGCTGAATGGTCTTTGCCTTGGCGCTTAGTTTTGCCATCGCAGCGCCAAATGGTCGGAAGTCGTTGACCATTGTCTGATCAATTAGAACGTTTCGATCTGCGAGGAAAAGGATGCGCTTTTTCGTGCCGGATTTCCACAACCGCCAGATGATCTGGAAAGCAGTGTAGGTCTTGCCCGTCCCTGTGGCCATGACGAGCAGGATGCGATCCTGCCCCCGGGCGATTGCCTCGATAGTGCGGTTGATAGCGATGCGCTGGTAGTAGCGCGGCTCCTTGTCCGTGCCGTCCGTGTGATACGGGGTATCGATGATGACTTGCTGCGCGGGGCTGAGGTTTTTCCATTCGTCGTATTTTGATTGGAGCAGTTCAGGAGAAGGGAATTTGTCCATGGGCAATTCCGAGGCCGTATCGGGAAAAGTCCCGGTACGGTCGTGAAACGCGAAGGCATCACCATTGGAAGAGAAAACGAATGGGATGTCCAAAGCGTCTGCATAACCGAGCGCCTGCTGAATACCGCCGGCTACGTCGTGCTTGTTATCCTTGGCTTCGATGACCGCAATCGGTGATGTTCCGTTGGCGTAGAGCAGGTAGTCGGCTTTCTTCCCCTTTCCTCGCGCGACCAGTTTTCCTCTTACGATGATGCGTCCTGCGGTGAAAAAATACTCCTCCCGCATCTGCGTCACCTTATCCCATCCCGCAGCCTCGATGGCAGGGGTGATGAACTTGGTGCGGATGTCCGCCTCGGTAAGAGATTTCTTGTTCAAATGGCGGTCGGTTTTGGGATTAAACTTTAAGCGGGAGCGCTGATCATTACATTTTCTCTTCAGCTACGCATTTCTAGCGAACTTTAGTGATCCGGGAAGGTTAAACTGTTGCGAGTATGCAGGCCTCCCAACGGCTCATCGCCGACCACCGTTTCAAGAAGCGAGCCAGTTGAATGTGATATTCAATCGCAGGTCTAGAAAGCACCTACACGATCCAGCCCGTGGGTGGCCGCTTTGCGGAGACGAGTTGCCAAGAATTGCGAATGAGAGAGTGCGTTTGAAATTTCAGTTTTCAGGAAGAACACCGACGGCTTTGCTTCCCAGAAATTCGCGCGAAGCAGCTTGGGCTTGCGTCGGGCGCGTTCCGTGGCCATGGAATGGGCCTCGCAGGAAATCCAAATGATCGATCATCCTTTTACCAAACTCATCGTAGGCACTCGTGGCAGTGATCTGGCGCTGGTGCAGGCCACTGCCACTGAGGCGGCGCTGGCTGCGGCCTTCCCGCATCTCACCATTGAGCGCAAGGTGATTCTGACCACGGGGGATCGCCGCACGGATGTTTCGCTGGCGGATGTGGCGAAATCCGAGGGCACGTTCGATAAGGGCGTCTTCATCAAGGAAATCGAGGAGGCACTTGCTGCCGGGGAAATTGATATTGCGGTGCACAGCCTTAAGGATTTGCCGACAACTTTGGAAAACGGCTTCGTTCTGGCGGCGACTTTGGAGAGAGCACCGGTGAGAGATTTATTGATCACTCTGCGTCCCGGCGGGCTGGATGCTCTGCCGCTAGGGGCTCGTGTGGGCACCAGCAGTGTGCGGCGGGCGAAGCAGATCCAATGGCTGCGGCCTGATTTGCAGGTTTCTGATCTGCGCGGCAATGTTCCCACACGCTTGCGCAAGCTCGCGGAGGGTGGAAACTACGATGCCATTCTACTCGCCGAGGCCGGGCTGGTGAGACTGGGCTTCATTCCGGAATTCTCAGACGGTGGTGCTTCTGAAAAGGTCGTCGGTTTTGCAAATCTCGAGGTCACTCGGTTGCCGGAAGAATTGTTTTTTCCAGCGGCAGGGCAGGGGGCCATTGCATTGGAAGTCCGCGCGGGAGATGGGCCGAGTCAGGTTTATGCCGAGGCGATCAGCCACCGGGAAACGTGGTTACGGATTACCGCAGAGCGAGAATTTCTCCGCCTGCTGGACGGTGGCTGTCATACGCCGGTTGGGGTATTTTCATCGATTTCTGATGAAGAAATTTCCCTGCATGCCCGGGTCTTCCCTGATGAGGGCGGCACTCCGCAATCCGGCATTGCGACTGGCAAAGACCCCATCGCCCTCGCCGCTGCACTTTTTAATTCACTCACATGAGCACATCTGGAACTTGTTATCTCGTCGGCGCCGGTCCTGGCGATCTCGGCCTTGTCACCCTCCGCGCTAAAGAATGCATCGAGCTGGCCGATGTGCTGGTCTATGATGCACTCAGCAGCCCGGAATTACTCAATTGGACCAAGCCGGATTGCGAAAAAATCTACGTCGGCAAGCGCGCCAAATTCCACTCGGTGCCGCAAGATGAGATCAATGGGATCATCGTTGCAAAAACCCAGCAGGGGAAAAATGTGGTGCGGCTCAAGGGCGGCGATCCGATGATTTTCGCCCGTGGCGGCGAGGAAGCGGCGGAGCTTGCCGAGGCGGGCGTTCATTTTGAAATTGTTCCTGGCATCAGCTCCACCATCGGCGGCCCGGCGTATGCGGGTATTCCTGTGACTCACCGGGATCACAATACGCAGCTAACGATTTTCACCGGCCATGAAGATCCGACGAAGGGCTTTACATCCGTGGATTATGCGCAACTGGCCAAGGCTCCCGGCACCAAAGTTTTCGTCATGGGTGTGGCCCGCTTGCGCGAGATTGCTGCCTCCTTCATCGAGCATGGCGCGGAGTCCAATACTCCGATTGCTCTCACTCGTTGGGCCACCACTGGCTCGCAAAAAACCATCGTCGGCACGCTCGCGGACATTGCGGATATTGCGGATCGGGAAAATTTCAGTTCTCCCGCCGTGGCTGTGATTGGCACAGTGGTCAACGAGCGGAAGAGAATCAATTGGTTTGAAAAACGCCCGTTATTTGGCAAGCGCATCGTGGTCACCCGCACCCGCGAGCAAGCGGGCGAGTTGAGCAAAGCGCTGCGCGATCTCGGGGCAGATGTGATTGAGCTGCCAACAATCCGGATCGAGCCGCCGGAGGATCGCCAAGAATTTGCCGAGCTTGTCACCCATGCTCATGAGTATAACTGGCTGGTTTTTACCAGTCCGAACGGTGTGGAGCATTTTTTCAATGCCTTCTTCAAAGCCTACGAGGACGCCCGTAGCTTGGGCAATCCACGCATCGCCGCGATTGGTGCCGGCACGGCTGCGAAAATACGCGAATACCGCTTCGCCGTGGATCTGATCCCTGAGCGCTTTGTGGCTGAAGGATTGATCGATGCGTTTAAAAAGGAAGACATCGAAAATCTAACCATGCTATGGGTGAAAGCTGCGGAGACGCGTGACATTGTGGGCGAGGGGCTGACCAAGTTGGGGGCCATCGTTGATGAATGCATCGCCTACCGCACCGTCCCGGAAACGCAAGATCCCACCGGCGCGCGTGCCCGGCTGGAGGAAGAAGGCGCGGATCTCATTACCTTCACTTCCAGCTCCACGGTGGATCACTTTTTCGATCTCGGAATCGAGTGGCCTGAAAATTGCGGTGCTGCCAGCATTGGACCCGTGACGAGTGAAACATTGCGGAAAAAGGGCCAGAAGCCCGCCTTCGAAGCACCGCAACACGATATCCCCGGGTTAGTAAAAGCGATTCTAAAACATTTCAAAAAAGGCTCTTGAGCCTAACTTCTCAATTCGTCCGATAGAGGCGAGGAATGCCGCGCTTGAGCAAGCCGGCATCCACCTCACTGGAGATCGCTTCATCCAAGTGGATGGCGAAGTCTTCCTCCAAAAACTCAATGGAATGAAGTTCGTTCAAATTGCTGTCGAAAGCGGAAATGAGGCTTTTGATGTCTTTGATTTCTTTGCCATTCACCTTGCTGATGGTGAGATTGCGCAGCCGTTCGTAACCAATGGTGGCCGGGGTGGGGATGGACCCGCTCAGGAAAACGATGCGATTTACCTTCCCCTCGAACTGCTCGGGATTTTCCAAAGCATCAAGGAAATTGAGAGGCGCACGGCTGGTCCATTCATCGCCGTAGGCTTCGAGTAGCGGGCGGGAGAGTTCTTGGAACACGAGGCCACCCTTGATCAGATAATTGGGTGCCCTATCGAATTGATAGATTGGCACAATCTGGTTCTTCTCATCTTCCCGTGTGAGCGTGGCTTTCACCTCCATGGGCTGGCCCTCGCGGATGAGTGAGAGGGTGATGATATCTCCGGTAAACTTTTCCCCACGAATGATATGGCTCCAGAAAATGCTGCCGTAATTTGGGTGTTGATAGTAGCCCCGGCGGTCGATGTTCTGTCCATCAACCGCGAGGATCACATCGCCTGCTTTCACGCCTGCTAGATCGGCGGCTCCACCTTGGGAGACCTTGCTCACATAGATACCGCCTTGCTCGGCGGTGAGCTTCAGCCATTGGCGGAATGATGCATCTTCCGTGCGCGCGATTGACACGCCAAGGCTGGGAAATCCCTTGTAATCGCCCGAAGAGGCTTCTTTGAGAAAGCGGGTGATAATGTCTGTGGAGG
Source organism: Akkermansiaceae bacterium (assembly GCA_041753275.1). Lineage (GTDB taxonomy): Bacteria > Verrucomicrobiota > Verrucomicrobiia > Verrucomicrobiales > Akkermansiaceae > Luteolibacter. The sequence goes on from JBGSUW010000105.1 coordinate 7,195, forward strand.
CGACTTCGCAAATCTGATCCTTCGCATCGTAGCTGGTGAGAATTCCGGCAAGCTTGCCATCTTGTAGCACCGGCAGGGAGAAGCTGCTTGCGGCGCTCTGCATCGAGCATTTGATGAGATAGGTGAGGAAACTATAACTTGGTAGAAAATTTGCAGACACTGTCACACTTTGCAGCGTGCCGGGTGTGAGCAGTTGTAAGTTATTATCTTCTACTTGAAGGATATCTAGAGTTTCGCCGATCTTGGGCGGAGTTGTGAGTGTGAGAGGCGCGCTATCTTTGAAGAATTCCTCGCCTTCCTTATCATTGAGCGGACCAAGGAGTGCGAGGTTTGCTTCGTAATCCACGGCGATGACTTTGGCTTGGGCAAATTGCTTGCCGTTGGTGGATTCAAATTCGAGATAAGTGGCATCCGCGACCATTTCCGCGGTGGTGAGAACTTGTTTGGCGCTGACGACCGCGCCCAGCGCCCGGCGTTTTTCAGGTTCGTTTTTTTCCCATGGCTGGGCCACGTTCCACGATTGCTTGGTGCTATTCACGCGGACTACGGAATTGTTGAATTCTTTGGTAACTACTGGTTCGGTAGTAGCGGTGGTCTCTAACTTGGGCGCTGGCGTCGCCACTTGAGCTTCTTTTTTCGGAGGATTACAAGCGTTGAGAGCGAGTGAAGCGATGAGGAAAATAAAGGGACGCATGGGAGACAAATACTTGAATGAAGGTGAGTGGGAATCGAGGGGTTTATTTGAGGGATAGCACATCCTGCATGTCATACAATCCGGTGGGTTGGCTCTGGAGCCAGAGCGCCGCGCGGATGGCACCGGAGGCAAAGGTGGCGCGGGATGAGGCCTTATGAGTGAGCTCGAAGCGTTCTCCATCTGCTGCGAACATGACGGTGTGATCCCCGACCACGTCGCCGCCGCGGAGGGTGTGCATACCGATTTCCCGAGGCTTGCGCGGGCCGATATTGCCATGGCGGCCGTGGGTGACGTCGTTTTTATAATCGGTGCCGGTCTCCTCGTTGAGGATTTCCAAGAGCGTGCGAGCGGTGCCGGATGGGGCATCGATCTTGTGCTTGTGATGCATTTCCGTGACTTCGATATCGAAGCGATCTTGAGTCAAGACGCGAGCTGCTTGGCGGGTGAGCCAGAAAAGAGTGTTTACGCCCACGGAGTAGTTCGATGCATAGACGATGGGGATGGTTTTGGCGGCTTGGTGGATGGCAGCACGCTCTGCGTCAGTGTGTCCGGTAGTGCCGATGACGAGTCTGGTGCCATTTTTCAAAGCGGCTTCCAGCAGCGGCAGAGTGAAAGTGTGCAGGGTGAAATCGATCACGCAATCCACCTTGGCGATGGCACTTGCAAGATCCTCGCCCGCATCATGGGTGGCGGTGACTTGGACTTGAGCTTCAGTGGCGGCGGCGATGACGGCTTGGCCCATGCGGCCTGATTTTCCAGTGACGAGAAGTTTTAGCATATTGAAATTATGGAGCAGGATTTGTGGAGATGTCTTCCCAAATATGATGAGTGAGCTGGAGCTGGGTGGCACGATCCGCAGCTTCCTGCGAGCGCGGACCCTTGAATGAAGCGATTTTCTCGGCAGTGGCGATGGCGGCGGCCCAACGCTCGGCCTTTTCCAAAATACTGAGGGCCTTGAAGCCGCAGAGCTCGAAATACTCCCATTCCGGTGGGGGTTCGTCGGTTTCCAAGACAGAATAGTAGGCAATGAAGGCTTGATTTTCGCGTTTTTTGTTAGGATCTGCGGGATCCGGCAGGCTTTCCAAGGCGAGACCGCGGAGGTATTGCAGCCGATGCGTCAGCGCGGGGTAAGCATTGGCGAATGGGAGTAGGGCGTCATAGGTTTTGAGAGCTTTTTCCAATGAATCCGGATTATCAGCGCCTTGAGCGTAGAGAGCCTGGCCAAGTAAGAGCCCGGCAGGTAGCCGGAGACTGTCATCCGCAGGGAGCGTTTTAAACCATTTTTCGAGAAACGCGGCGGCCTCTTGGGTGCGCGCCATGTTGGTAATCAGGTGATCCGCTTTTTCCAAATGGGCGATGGCGACGAGAGGTCCATCGATTTCCAGCGCCCGGTCAAACAGCACGAGGGCCTCCTCACGAGAGGCACTGGTCCCCACGAGGGCGGCCGAGCGCGCAGCGAGCAGCCATGCGGCTTGGGCGCGATGGAGGTTCGTATCCGAGTGGGCCAGCTTTTCGAGGACTAGGCGGGCTTCATTATAGTCCTTCATTTCGAACAGAGTGCGGCCAAGGGTCAGGGTGACGTTTGGGACCTTGGCATCATTCGGAAAGGTTTCGAGAAATCGGGAGGCGAGTTGGATGGTGGTGGCCGAGTCCTTGGCGAGGTCTGCGAGGCGGATGTGGGCCAAATCGAGCTGGGCGGACGGAAGGGAATCAGCAAGCACAGGATCTGTTTCCCACTGGGTGATTTGGGTGCGAGCTAGCTCCAGATCGGGATTCGGGGCGTTGAGAGTGGCCTCAAGGAGAGCGGACCGAGCGTCCGAGATTCGCTGATGTTGAGGATTCTCGATGAGAAATTTTTCCAGCGCCAGTTTTTGCTCTGCGGTATCGGTCATGGTGAGGGCGCGTTCCAACTCAAGCTGGGCGGCTAGCTCGGGATCGGCAGATTGGCTTTGATCAAAGATGAGTTGGTAGCCCGCCGCATCGCCGCCGCGAAGGGCAGAAAGGGCAGCGTTGAATCGCGCTACGGATGCGGCAGTGGCGGAGAGAGTGCTTGCAGCGGTTTCAAAAAGTTGCGCTGCGAGCTGATGATCACCGGTCTCGTAGGCGCTGCGGGCTTCGAGAAACGCCGCATTCGCCTGGATCGAATTGGAGGGATTCTTGGCATCATTGAGCATGTCCAATAAGAAAAACGCTTGATCTTTATCATCATCCGCAAGGCTCCAGTTTGCGAGTTGATAGAGCGAAAGACCCACCAACGGGTGGTCTGGATTTTCCAAACGGAGGCGCATCATCAAGTGATTTGCCTCTGCTTTGGCAGCATCAGTGCCGATGCGATGAAGTCCGATGGCACGGGTGAAAAGGGAAAAGACCAAGCGCTCATCATTGGTGAACGGAGTGGGAAATGCTGAAGTGCTGGCACCCTCTACTCCGGGTGCTGTGGGAGCAATCACACCGAGCGCGGGCAGCTCGGGAGGCTCGATCCATTGATCAAGTAGATCCAACACAGGATCGCTAGGAGCGGGCTGGATGGGCAGCCAGCGGCGCAATCGATCAAACATTGCTGCCAGTTGAAGCGCGCGCGGATTGACTTGAATGAAGCTGAGGATGGATTGAGACGCGGCTGTGAGATCTTGCTGCGCCGCAAGTGCATCCGCGAGACCGAGAACGGCGGATTCGTATCGGAAAAGCGGTTGGTCGGTAGGGCTGCCTACGAGGTTTCTAAAAATGTCTTCTGCCAAGCTCGGACGATCTTCTTGGAGTAAAAGCCGTGCATCGATCAACGAACGGAATGGCAGCTCCGCCCCTACGAGCTGATCCTCGGCAGGTAGAATGGAACGCGCTTGGGAAGTGCGCTGGAGATCGGTGAGGATCTCGGCTTGGAGGAGTTTGCTCTTGGATGCCGTCTCACGCGATGAGTCGTCATTGAGCAGGGCGAGAGTCGTTAAAGCGCGTTCTGGTTGGGAAGTGGCGAGAAGGAGTGCGGCTTTCGAAAAAACGGTTTCGATCCGATAGGGAGCTTGAGGTTGATTGAGTTGGCGGGCAAACGCCTCGATGGCTTCGTTGAATTTCCCAGCACCCGCAAGGGCTTGTCCACGCCAGAATGCCTGGGCTGGCTGCTCCGTGAGAGAGGACAGCTGGACAAGCTCGAGCGCCTCCGCTGCCTTGCCACCACGGATCAACGCTTCCGCAAGCTGGAACGAAATTTCTGCCTTGGCGGGTGCGGTGAGTTCAGGATTTTGCAGGCTATCGCGAAAATGGGTTTCTGCCAATTCCCAAAGCCCGCTGGCGAGTGCATTTCTACCTTTTTCCTGAAGCGAGGGCGTGGTTTCTCCTAACAGGGAAATCTGAGAGGTGATGAAAATTAAGAGTGGGAATAACCAAGGCCGCATTCGCTTGGGCATAAGTTAGAAGCACATTTGCCTCAATGCTAGTAAAACCATGGTTTCAACCCAAGGTGCCGAACAACCGATCCCCGGCATCGCCCAAGCCGGGAAGGATGAAACCGCATCCATTGAGACAACGATCCAGCGCAGCAGAGAAGATCGGCACATCGGAGAATGCATCGGAAAGTGCTGCGACTCCCTCCGGAGCGGCCACCAAGCAGGCGAAGCGCACGGATTTGGCCCCAGCCTCACGCAAGCTTCTTACGGCCTCGATGGCAGAACCGCCAGTGGCGAGCATGGGATCGAGAATAATAATTTCATGCTCACCGAGCGCCGGCGGATGCTTGAGGTAATATGGCTCTGGAATCAAAGTGGTCTCGTTCCTTGCGAGGCCGATGTGGGCCACGGATGCCTGCGGGATGAGATCGAGAAAGCCATCCAGAAAGCCCAGACCCGCGCGCAGCACTGGCACGAGGATGATGCCCTTGGTGAGGCGGGTGCCGGAGGTGATTTCCAAGGGCGTGTTGCATTCCACGGTCACTGTCGGGAAATCCGCGGTCACCGCCGGCACCATCAGCGAGGCGATACGGCGGACGCGCTGGCGGAACTCTGGCGATGGACAAGCGGGGTCACGCAACCTGGTCAATTCTTCTGAAATGAGCGGATGGCTGACGGTGTGGAACATCTTAGTCTTTGAGCGCTAAAAGTTTACGGAGATTGGCAAGCGGCATTTGGAGGGTTTTTGCGGCTTCCTTGAGATCGCCGGAATGAGTTTCCAGAACTCTTGTGCAAACTTCGCGACTCATCCATTCCAGAACTTCGCCATCCGGGGGGGCGGCTTTGATCACCTCATCGATCGCTGAATGCAGTGCACTAGGCAGCTTGCGCGGTGTAGATGCGAGCGGGATATCCGCCGGTAGCAGGATATTCGATGTGGCCAAGGCGCAGGCGCGGGCAATGGTATTTTCAAGCTCCCGGACGTTGCCGGGCCAGCGGTGATTTTTTAAGGTAGCGATGGCTTCTTCGGAGATCCGGATTCGGCCCACACCGTTTTTACGAGTGATGCGCTGGAGGAAATATTCGGCAAGCAGCGGGATGTCTTCCTTGCGGTCCCTGAGGGCTGGAATTTTAATTTCCACCACATTGAGGCGATAAAAAAGATCCTCGCGGAAACGCCCTGCTGCTACTTCATCAGAAAGATTTTTATGAGTGGCTGCCACGATGCGGACATCGGTTTTCAAAGTCTCATTTGCGCCGACACGTGAAAATGTGCCGTCTTGTAAAACACGTAGCAATTTCACTTGGATTCCAAGTGGCATATCACCAATTTCATCGAGAAACAGCGTGCCACCATCCGCCTGCTCGAAGCGTCCGGCACGGCGGGCGATGGCTCCGGTGAAGGAGCCTTTTTCGTGGCCGAAGAGCTCGCTTTCCAAGAGATTTTCAGGAATGGCACCGCAATTGATGGTGATCATTTCCTTCTGCCGCCGCGGGCTATATTCGTGGACTGCCTTGGCGACGAGCTCCTTGCCAGTGCCGCTTTCTCCGGCGATTAGGACCGGTGCATCTGCGCGGGCCACCCGGCCTACAAGTTTAAAAACCTCCTGCAAGGCGCGGGAAATACCGATCATTTTCACCCGGCCATCACTGGTGGGAATTTCTGCGGTGGGTTGATTAAAACTACTACGCCGGTCCTCCTGAGTTTGCAGCGCGGATTCCACCACGGGACGCAGCTCGAAGGCTAGGGACTCTTTCCGCAGAACGTCGTGCGCACCGCGTTGAGTGGCCTCGATGATTTGGCCGGTGGTGGGAAATCCTGCGGTGAGGACCACCAGAGTTTGCGGACTCTGCTGCATGATGCGGCCTAGCAACTCCATCCCATCAAAAGGCTGCATATCCATCGCAGCTACTACAACGCTGACCGTGGTTTTCTCGATTACCTTGAGGGCATTCGCCGCATTGTCACAGCGCAGCACGCGGAGGTTGGCAGCTGCGAGATGTTTCGTCGCCCAATCTAAGAAATCCAGATCAGGATCAACGAGCAACAAGGTATCTTCTGAAGAACTATCCGGCATTAGAGAGGCGGGAGAAGTAAAACAGGGTGAGCCGGAATGGCACGAAAAATTTTCATCGGCGCCAAATTCCTATTCGAAATAGCGCTTGAGAGTTTTTTGTTCTGCTGGATCGAGCGCGTCCCGCCAGACGCGATCACCACCCTTGCCAGTGGAATCGGCTTGGCCACCGGCGGAAAGCGTCGATGCCGAGTCATCGAGATCGTGCTCTCCATTCTGTAATTCAAGCAGATCTCCGAGTGTGGATTTGGAAAGATCTTTGGTTTGTAAGCCCGTGAGTTCACCCAAATCGAGGGCGTCCTTTTCGTTGCCAAGCACTCCCGGAGCATGGCCGGGGCCCCTTTGGATGCCACCTTGGCCCATACCTTCTCCATCTTGGCCTTCGCCATTTTCGCCTTCGCTGGATTGATCAGCGAGAAGTTCGTCCGACCAATCGTCGCCCTCGCCAGCGCTGCCTTGTTTCATGGCGGCCTGGTTTTTCTGAAGGTTGTCTTTGAGTTGTTGGAGTTGCTCGGGGCTGAGCTTGGCAAGATTTTGTGGATCGAGGCCTTGCAATTGTTCGAGCAGTTTGGGATTCGGCTTCATCGCGCCGTTTTGGAGGCCTTGGAGAGCTTGTTCGAATTCTTCCATCATCCGGTTTTTCTCAGCCTGGGTGGCGGTGCCTGCCATCTTTTCCAGTTGATCGAGCGCTTTTTCTGTCCGTGCCAAATCGCGCTCCATCCGTTGGGTTTCTGCGGTGTGGGATTTTTTAAGGGAATCCGTCGCTTCCAATGATGAATGGCTGAACCACTGTTCCTCCTCTTGAGACTTGAGTTCATCGAGGCGCTTGCGGGTTTCCTCTAAATATTTTTCATCGACGGCCTCCTCTTTGGTCAGCACCTCCAGAGCAGTATCGAGTTTCTTCCATGCCTGTGGCTGTTCTGGTGTGCCTGTAATTCTAGTATTGGCGGAACTGACTGGAATCAGAAAACTTGCGGTCAGCACAAGGATTGCTCCGAGCGGTGGCACCAGCATTCTCGGCCATTGCCAGCGCAGGCCACTGTGGATTTCCGTCACTTGCTCTGGCCATGGGGCGATGCCTGCCAATGCGGTGGATAGTGAGTTTTTCATCTGCATCCCGGCCTCGATCCGGACGAGCGCCTTTTCCTGACTTTCGAATTTCCTAGAAGCGATGATCCAGCAGCTCACTCCAAGAATGATGAGTGCACCGAGGGTGGCGACGATTAGGTATAGTGAGGAAATTCCGGGGATTTCCCGTCTGAGGATCAGGGCGGTGCAGCCGATGAGGAGTGATGTCACCATTAGAGGCGCGCTCATCCGCTCGATCCACCAACCCAGATTGATGCGGCGGGCCACCTTGCTGGCCAGCCGCAACCAGTAGTCCTGATGCGAGTGATTAGAGATGTTTCCCATGGCGATTACCCCTTGAGTTTAGGGGTAAGAGCGAGAGATGCCAGCTTTCTCTTTGGAGATGGAGTGAGCTATGGCGAGGGCTTTGGAAAATAAAAGAAGGGCGTGGATCTTGGATTTTTTGAAGAGTTGGTATCTCGTGCGAACCTAGCTTGTAGTGTGAAGACCAGCCAACTAGGAGAAATCAACTGCTGAACCCGCATGAGATTGCACTTCATTTTGAGAAAGCGGCGCTGTTTTCAATTGGCTGCCATGTGGAGTTTACTCGCATCTGTGATTCGCTCGCTGCCTGACAAGGGCTCGCGTGGCGGCGGTCATGCGGCGCTGCCGGATTTGAACTTTTTGGCCTCGCGGCGCAGGATGGCGACAAATTTGTTGGCCCTGACGTATCCGGTATATTCTTCACGCTCTTCCGGCGAGAGATTTCCCTCGGTATTTTTCGCGGCAAGTTCCTCAATCCGCCCGCGGAGAAGATGATCTGTTTGAATGGATAAGACCGCGTCCTCACGCCCCGGAAGCAGTAGCTGGAGAAGCGGACTAATGCCGCGCTGAAAGGCTGTTTGAGCCTTCATGAATAGGAATTTAGCAAAAGGAGTTTTGAGGGCAAGGAGCGAGTGATCTGGAGGGACTCACAGGGACCTGTGGCGAAGGTTTGGAAAATGAAAAAAGGGTGTGGAACTTGGACTTTTTGATGAGCTGGTATCTTGTGCGATAGCAACTTTCTGCGTCAAAGCGGTGATTCCCACCGCACTCCAAAGTTTTACTTGGCTTCGAATTCGGCTTTGGCGGATTTTCGGCACTCGGCGACGAAGTGGTTGCAGGCTTCGCGGCAGATCAGTGGGATGGCTTCGGCCTCCGGGAGATCGCTGGGGATGCCGTTGAAGCGGCTGGCTTCGCTATCGTCGAGCGGGGTATTCTCATCGATTTTCCAGAGAATCTTCTTCGCGCATTGGTGGGCTGGTCCGCACACGGATTGCACGAGACGCTGTGCTCCTGCATCGCTAATGGAGCGGGCGAAGCGATACATTCCCGTCTGGCGGTTGAGCTTATCCCGCAATGTTTCAATTTCCAAACTGCCATTCTGGTGGGCGAGAAACAAGCCGACGCAGGCCGGGTAAAATTGATCCAAAGCGAGACGCAGCTCTTCTTCATTTTCCAAAGACATCACCCAGCCGCGCTTGAGATTCACCTGTCCCTTGGTGAAGCGGTAAGTGCCATCCTCGGCGTAGGTGGACAGATCCCGCGCGGCGGCAGGGCCCTCGTGGTGCTCCAGCCCACCGAAGGCTGGCTCGGTGGAGAGCTCGGAATCATCGGCGTGGCATAGCACATAGGCATAACCGTAAACATCGGTTTGTAGCTCGATCTCGCCGATGCGGTGGATACCGGAGCGGATGAGATTTCGAAGTTGAAGGGCGGTGGACATGGATTCGGGAAAATTGGGTTAGAGCGTGGGATGGGCCTGATCGAAGTCATAGACTTGATCGAGAATGACATCCGCCAGCAAGCGTTCGGTGCCGATGGCGGAGGTGTAGTAGAGGGTTTTTCCGCGGAGCTGGTGAGGATTCTGGCGAAAAACTTCGCGTTGGCTGGCTGCGGCGCCCACTTCGTTTTCGATCCCCAGCAGCACGGGTATATCTTGGAAGGAATGGAGCCCATCCGAGATGAAAAACGGCACCACGATGACGTTTGGCGTGGTTGCCATTTTGTCCCACTCGGCGATGAAGGGCTGCTCTTCCATGTAGGCGTCCAGCACGGCGGCGTAGCCCGCGTCCGAGGCGATGATCATCTCCACTTGATCGCGGATGGCCTTGGTGGAGTTTTGATTGAGGCCCGTGCCATGGCCGGTGATGATGAGGGTGGTCGTGGCGGGATCGATGTCAGGGGCCACCTCTTTAGCGCGGCGGAGGATCAGTCCGGTCATCGAGGGATGGATGCCGACGGGCAGGCAATAGTGGAATTTTTTCCCACGGATCTCGCTGGTCGGCCCGGTGAGCTGGAGCTCGCGCGGGATCACATCTTGGGTGAAATAGCCCTCGCTGATGAAGTCCGGCACGACGTAAATTTCCTCGGCATCGATGAGATAGAAAGCCTCGCGCAAGGAGGGCTCTTCCTTCCAGAAACAGCAGTGGACCTCGCTGAAAAGATTGCGGCTGCGGATCTCATCGGCGTGTTCAAAGTAAGGGGTGGAAGAATCCGGATTCTCGGTGGAGCCATGGCCTACGATGAGCAGAGCGCTGTGAGGCTTAGGGGCGATGGTGGGCATGCGGAGAAAGTGGCGAGGCCCTCTGAGAATGCAAGTTTTGGGAGTCGTAGGATTTTAGATTATAGATTAAACACTCGGGTGGAGATGGAGATTTTGCGGAAATTGGAACTTTGGATGGATCCGGTGGTGCGCCCGGGTCCGGAGGCGATGGCGGTGGATGAGTGGTTGTTAGAAAACGTCACGGCACCCTTGCTGCGGGTCTATCGGTGGGATGGAGACTGGGCGAGTGTGGGCTATTTCGGAAAAATCACCGAGGCGCGGGCTGCCATTTCCCAAGTGCGCTGGGTGCGCCGCTGGACGGGCGGGGGAGTGGTGGATCATCGCGCGGATTGGACGTATTCGCTGGTGGTGCCGCAAGCCGAGCCACTCGCGAGCACGCGCGGGGCGGAGAGTTATCGCTGGATTCACGCGGCGCTGGCCAAGGTGCTGGCAGGTGAGGGGGCCACGGTGGAGCTCTCTGGAGGCGCGGCAGAAACGGGGACGGCGCTGTGTTTTGAGAATCCCGTGAGCCACGATCTGGTGGGTGAAGCTGGCAATAAAATCGCGGGTGCCGGGCAGCGGCGCACTCGCATGGGGCTGCTACACCAAGGTTCTGCGGCGATGCCGTGCGATGAGATTATTTCGCGGCAGCGGGCGGGAAATTTTGCGACAAGTCTATCGGAAAATTGGCAGCAGGTCGATTTCGAGATTGCTCCGCAGGTTTTGAAAGAAAAAACCACCGCCCGTTATGATAACGAGCGGTGGTTGGAGAAACGCTAGACGCTTTACTTCGAGGCTAACACATCATCCATCGCATCGATGAGTTCTTGGATGGTGGCTTCAGTTTCGTTGCCCATGTTGGAGATGCGGAAGGTGGTGCCTTTGATTTTCCCATAACCGCCGTTAATCAGGAAGTTATGCTTATTTTTCAAATTTTTAATGAAACCGGAGAGGTCGAAATCTGCCGGTGTGGAAAAGCAGGTGAGTGCGAATGACCGATGACCTTCTGGGGCGAAAAGCTCGAAGCCATGCTTGGCACCCCACGCGGCGATCATTGCATTGGTCTTCGCATGGCGGGCACAGCGGGCGGCGAAGCCTTCTTTTTCGATTTCTCCTAAGATATACTGGAGGCCGAAAAGTAACGAAATGGCAGGCGTGCAGGGGGTGTTGTTTGCTGCCGCATTTTTTGCGAATTCGACGAAATCAAAGTAGTAACCGCGGTTGGTATTGCCTTTTGCCCGCTCCATTGCGGCTTCGGAAACGGCGAAAACCGCCATCCCTGGAGGCAGGGCGAGGGCTTTTTGCACACCTGCGAGCATGACATCGATGTTGTTTGCGTCCATCTCTACCGGCACGGTGGAGAGGGAGGAAACGGTGTCGCAAATGAGCATGGTATCCGGGAAGGATTTCACCACTTTGGAAATTGCAGTGATATCATTGAGCACTCCGGTGGAGGTCTCCGAGTGGATGAATGTCACGGTATCGAACCCGCCTTCCGCGAGTTTGGCACGGACCACTTCGGGGTCGATCGCTTGGCCCCACTCGACTTGCACGGCCTCGGCCTCGAAGCCGCATTTCTTGGCAACGTCCAACCATTTATCAGAAAACGCGCCACAGCAAAGACACAGCACCTTCTTCTTCGCAAGATTCCTAAGTGCCCCTTCCATCACGCCCCAAGCGGAGGAAGTGGAGATAAATACCGGGCGGGCAGTGCCGAAAATTTCCTGTAGGCCAGGCTGGAGCGAGGCGTAAAGTTTTTCAAAATCCGAGCCTCGATGACCGATCATCGTTTGGGACATCGCGGCAAAAGTTTCCTTCGAGACATCGACAGGACCGGGGCTGAAAAGTTTGGGATAGGACATGGCTGGAAATGGTGAGGTGTTAGGCAAGTAGTTGATAGGACTTGAGAAGGGCGCTGAGCTTTACGGTATTTTCTTCACTCAATGGTGCGAGAGGCAGGCGTAATTCCTCGGAGCAGTGGCCTTGTAGGGCGACGGCGGTTTTCACTGGCACGGGATTCACATCGAGTGACATCAGGCCGCGCATCAGTGGGTAGAATTTTTTCTGGATTGCCAGGGCTTCGCAGAAATTTCCGCTCAGCGAGGCTTTGACGAGGCTGACGATGGTTTCCGGGATCAAATTGGATGCGACGGAAACAAGGCCCGTCGCGCCGCATGAGACGAATGGAAGCAGCAATGGATCATCCCCGCAGAGGATGCCGAAATTTTCCGGAAGCGCCTGGACAAGCTGGTTGATGCGATCTACCGAGCCGCCAGCTTCCTTGATGGCGGTGATGTTCGGGCAGGCTGCAGCGAGCCGGGCTGCTGTTTCCGGAGCGATTTCTACAACCGAGCGGCCCGGCACGCTGTAAAGCATGATCGGCAATTTAGTGGCATCCGCGATGGCTTTGAAATGAAGGAAAAGCCCCTCTTGGGATGGCTTGTTGTAGTAAGGGCAGACTTGCAGCGAGCCAGTGACGCCGAGGGCCTCGGCGGCTTGGGTCAGCTCGATGGCCTCGGCTGTGGCATTCGCGCCGGTGCCGGCTACCACTTGGCAGCGGCCAGCGGCGAATTCCACAGCGAGGCGGATGACTTCAATGTGTTCTGCAGTGTCAAGCGTGGGCGATTCTCCAGTCGTGCCGACGGGTACGATGCCATCAATCCCAGCGGAGATTTGACGCTCGATGAGGGCATGGAAGGCAGGAGCATCGATGGATCCGTTACGAAACGGGGTGATGAGTGCGGTGTAAGTTCCAGGAAAGCGCATGGCTGAGCGGAAGCTGAACGAACTTTGTCTCAGGTCCAAGCTGTATCCTGCATTATAGGAAATTTTCCCGTTGAGAACGCTTCCGGCAAGCGTTGCGGCCTACCCTCAGGCATCTGGACGATGGCCAGTGACTGACGGGCGGCCACGAGGAGGATGCCGTCTGACGCGCGGGTCATTTCGAACTCGCACCAAAAACGTGCACGGGAGACTTCGCCCAGCCAACCACGGATGGTCAGCCAATCACCGAGTTTCGCCGAGCGTTTGTAGTCGATCTCCGTGCGCGTGACCACCGGGAATCGCCGCTTTTCAGACATCATCCGCAGATCGATCCCCAATTTGGCTGCGAGGCGGGTGCGGCAGGTCTCGATCATCCGCAGGTAAGCAATGTTGTGGACCACACCCCCACAGTCTGTGTCGAAGAACATGACTTCTTCGCGGGTTTCCATGAGGGTGGATTCAGAACTCACGATTGCTGATGTCAGTCTGACTTTACCAAGTTTTCAAACTCAGACCGATTTGGTAAAATAGGCCGCCTTCGAGATCTTCTGCGGTGATTTCTTCTCCGCGTGGCTCAGTGAGGCTGATTTCGTTGATGAATGAAGTTCCTACTCCGGCGGTGAGCCAGAGTTTATCAACGATGCGGCGAGTCGCGAAGAGGCCTACTTGGTAGCTGGAAAAATCGATGGAGTGTGATTGGCCGCCATCATCTGTGATATTCCAGATGCCGCCACGGGGTTCGCCACGCAGGCTGATGGACCAGTCATTGCTTGGAGTGTAAGCGGCGACGAAATTTGGCCCGTAAAGACCCACGCGGATTTCCTTGCTCACGGCCCAATCGAAGTTGATACCTGGGAATACTTTGAGATCGCCATTCATGTTAATGACGGCGACGCCCACGCCGGCGATGAAGTCGCTGTTGAAGCGGTAGCCTGCGCCAGCGGCGAGGTCGTAGGTGAAGTCGTCACCATTGATGTGTTGAAAATCGCTCGCCATTTCCGCTCTTGCAAATCCACCATAGATCCAAGGGGAGGAGTCATCCATCTTGAGTGCGAACACGCTCATCGCCAAGGAGTGCAAGTCTTCGTCTGCAATCGGAAACGAAGGGGCTACGCCATCGAAGTCTAGCGAAGTGAGTCTGTAGCGGAACTGGGGAATGACTTTAAAGCCTCCGGAAATATCAATCGGCTTTGCGACGAAGGAGCTGAGTTCGAAACTTGTTGCATTGAGAGTGCCATCCGCATCTTCAAAATCCATTCCATCGGTGTAATTAAACTCCGCTTTTGCGATATCCAGGCTGGGGAGTTGTTCTTCGGCGGAGGCGGCTGCTGAGAATGCCAACAGGAAAGTGAATGGAGCGATGTTTTTGAACATGCGGACATCTGGTGGTTTTTGCGCCAGCCGACAAGCAGTTTTTCTAGGAAATGATGGTTTGAAATTATTCCTGAAAGGTCGATATTCAGGGAATATTTACAATCTCCAGTGTGAGGTCCAAACTTTGCTTGGATCCATACCCTAGAGACCCATTTTCCCAAATGAATCTGCCCTCGGATTTGCTAGTTATTCACAAAGTTGAAATTCTCAGTAAAAAAATCTTGCGTAGGGTGGTAGGTCGTGGTGTTCTCCCCGCCCGCCCAACAGGGTGGATTCATTTATTTCCCATACCGGCCATGGCCTACGCAGTGATCAAAACCGGCGGTAAACAATACCGCATTCAAGAAGGCGACAAATTCGATGTTGAAAAACTCGATGTCGATATCGATTCAGTACTCACGTTCGACGCATTGATCGTCGGCGAGGGCGAAACTGTCAGAATCGGGGCACCCATTGTCGATGGCGCTTCCGTGACTGCCAAGGTCATCAACCAATATCGCGGTCCCAAGGGCGTTGCTTTCAAGTTTAAGCGCCGTAAAGGATTCCACAAGACCATTGGTTTCCGCCGTAGCCTCACCACCCTGGAGATCACCTCGATCGCCGGTTAATCCATCATTCTTAATCTTCTACTTCCATGGCCCATAAAAAAGGACAAGGCTCCGTCAAGAACGGTCGCGACTCACGCAGCAAGCGCCTCGGCGTAAAAAAGTTTGGCAGCCAAGCTGTCATTTCTGGCAATATCATCATCCGCCAGCGCGGCACCAAGGTCCATCCGGGTCTGGGTGTTGGCATCGGTAGAGATCACACACTCTTCGCCCTCGTGGATGGTCGCGTTTTCTTCGACCGCGAAGGTCGCCGCGTAAACGTCATCACACAAGAAATCGCAGAGACAGAGAAAAAGGCTGCTTCTGCGAAGAAAGGCTCCTCTTCTGCAATGGCAGGCATCCTCGGCAAGAAATTTGCTCAAGATGATCTCCAAATCGTCGAAGGCATTGGTCCGAAAATCAAAGAGATCCTTCATGAAGGTGGTATCACCACATGGGCAAAGCTCGCCGATTCATCTGTTGAGACCATTCAGGGATTGCTCGATGCTGCAGGCGATGCTTACACGATTCATAATCCAGGCACTTGGCCACAACAATCCGCTCTAGCGCGTGACGCTAAGTGGGCTGAGCTCAAGACCTTACAAGACAAGTTGGACGGCGGAAAATAATCCAGCCCGACACGATTTCTGAAAACCGCCTCCAAATGGGGGCGGTTTTTTTTGTGGGTAATCAGCTTTTCTCTACAGGGATTTCCGCTGGATCATCGCGCCACATAAAGAGCGCTTTGATCACATCCTTCACGCTATCGTTTTCTTTGTGGTCATTTTCCTGAGCGATCAATACTTGCTTATGGGTGGAGGTCGAATCCAATTCAGAGCCAGATTCACGATAAATGAGGTTTCCGTCTTGGAGCATGGTGAGGAGTTTACCAACGTCAGCGTGGACTCTGTCAAAATGAGCGCATAATTCGCCAGCATCCTGTGCGAGAGCTTCAGTTTCTGCACTCAACTCAGTGCCTACGGTTTTCGATTGAAGTGTTCTGGCGCGTTCTCGGACCTGAGAGCTAAGAGAGAGCCATTTGGAAGATAAATCCTGGCGGACATTATTTTGTACGGTTTCTAGATTGTCGGACATTTTTAAATATGATGCCAAGAATTGTTCTGTGCAAGGTTCAATCCGGTTGCGCTTCTGTATTTCCGCGCAAGAGTCATTTATCTGATCTTCTCTAGCAGAATGCGCTTCACACTTTTTCCGCTCATTTTAATTTCGTTATTATATGGAAATGTAGGCTGCCGCCGTGAGCAAGTTCAGAGCCAGCCAAGAGCGATCCCTGTGAGAGAGGATGGCGGTCTCGAGCTAAAGTTGATGAGCTTCAATATCCGCTACGAATCTCCAAATGATCTCGGTGAACGTTCTTGGCCGTCGCGAGTGATTGGCATTGTTAAAATGCTGCGTCATGAGCAACCCGATATTTTTGGAGTACAAGAGGCGCAGCACGGGCAAGCAGCGGATTTGCGGGCATCATTGCCAGATTACGAATTCTATGGCATCGGCCGCGAAGATGGCAAGAGAGCGGGGGAGTATGCAGGAATTTTCTATCAGAAGGATCGTTTTGAAATCGATCCAAATGAGGCTGGAACTTTTTGGCTTTCCGATACTCCGGAAGTGGCCGGTTCCAAGACTTGGGGTAATGAGTTCACCCGCGTGGTGACGTGGATAAGGCTGTTAGATCGGACCACGGGGCGGGGTTTCTATGTATTTAATACTCACTGGGATCATAAAAACCAGCCATCACGTGAGCAAGCTGCGCGGCTTGTGGCACAGCGGATCGATGATCGGAGAATGAAGCAAGAGCCAGTCGTGCTGATGGGGGATTTCAATTCCATCGAGACAAATCCCGGTTTGCGCTATCTTACTGGGAAGAGTGCAATCCTTGCCGGCTCCAAGCAAATTTGGGAACATGGACTGATGGATACTTATCAACTTCTTAACAGCAGCGAGTCAAACCGGCGCACGCTTCATTTTTGGAAAGGCAATCGCGATGGCCGTTTGAAAGTTGATCATATTCTAGTGAGCAAGAATACGGAGATCCTTGAAGCAGCGATAGTTTCGAAAGATAGGCCGATGGTATCGGATCATTTTCCTGTAGTCTCCCATGTGATATTCCCGTGAGGTAAGGTGTAAGGTGGTGAAATTTTAGAAAAGTCTTGTCAAGCTGGGGCCTTTAGTAGATGGCTTCAGCACACCGCGCTTTTGCCGGTGGGGAGCCGTAGAATTCGGTTCCAGCCTTTTCCGGTCTTCATCGATGAGAGATTGTTTGAGGAATCATCAAATTGCTCATCGACACCGCCTGCCGCCCACATGGGACCGGGCAGGCATACAAGACACATGACCCCGACTACATTCGAGGCGTTGCCATTGGCTGCGCCCCTCCACCGCGTTTTGCGCGAACTCAATTACACCACCCCATCGCCTGTCCAAGCACAGGCTATCCCGCTATTGTTAGAAGGACGTGATCTACTAGGATGCGCCCAGACCGGCACGGGTAAAACAGCAAGTTTCGCATTGCCAATCCTTCATGCGATTCACGAGAACCCCAAGCAAATGCGGCCGAAGAGTTGCCGCACGCTCGTCCTTGCGCCCACTCGTGAGCTCGCTGGACAAGTAGGAAAAAGTTTCGCCACCTACGGCGCGCAGATCCGTTTTAAGCAAACACTCATCTATGGTGGAGTAGGCCAGAACCCTCAGATTTCCGCAATGCGAGGTGGTGTGGATGTGCTGGTCGCCACCCCGGGACGCTTGCTGGATTTGATCGATCAACGTTGTGTGGATCTCTCGCAAGTCGAGTTTTTCGTGCTCGATGAGGTGGACCGCATGCTCGACATGGGCTTCTATCGTGATGTGAAACGGATCGTGGCGTTGCTCCCTCCGAAGCGCCAATCCTTGTTTTTCTCCGCCACTCTTGCGCCGAATATTGTGGAGTTAGCGCAGCTCATCCTGCGCGATCCTGCTCGCGTCAGCATCGCCCCTGAGACGACGACTGCGGAGCGGATCGACCAACAAGTGTGCTTTGTAGATCGGGAAAATAAGAAGCCCTTGCTTGAGCTTCTGCTCGCTGGCCAAGCACAGGCCAAGGAAGGAAAGCTCACCATCGTCTTTTCCCGCACCAAGCATGGCGCGAATAAGTTGGCAAAAAGTCTCTGCGTCGCAGGCTTCCCAGCAGACGCGATTCACGGGAATAAATCCCAAGCGCAGCGTGAAAAAGCGTTAGAGAAATTTAAAAAAGGTCTAACTCCCGTTCTGGTGGCCACCGATGTGGCAGCCCGTGGAGTGGATGTAAAAGACGTGGGCTTGGTGGTGAATTTCGATTTACCCAATGAACCGGAAGCCTACGTCCACCGCATCGGCCGGACGGCGCGTGCAGGAGCGGAAGGCCGTGCAGTTTCCTTTTGTGCGGAAGATGAGCGGGAATTTCTCCGTGAAATCGAAAAAATCATCAAGATGCCGATTCCCCGTTGGGATGATCACGCGTGGCATGACGAGTCCCTTGCGGATCGCCATCTGCGGATGAGAACCGGTGGTGGCATGGTCCAAGGCGGTGGCAACCGCGGTGGTGGTCGCCAAGGCGGCGGTGGTGGCGGCGGAAATCGTCGTAGCCAAGGCGGCGGCGGAAATAGCGGTGAAGGGCGTGATTACAGCAATGCATCGCGCCGCAACAACCGGCGCGGCCCAGCGACGGTTCGTTGAACGCTTTGGAGTGCGGTGAGCATCACCGCTTTGACGCTTGAGCCGGGCTTCTCGCTGAGTGCCTGTCATTCGGAAAATGTCCGAGGTCGCACCCTTTTTGATCCTCAATAGTCTTCTACGGAGGGCTGCCTACACCCCAAAGCGGTGATTCTCACCGCACTCCAAAGTGAGACGCTCTAACAAGCGATCTTTGACTCCCGCTCGGCCGCGGCCTCTGCTTCGAGTTCTGCCTCGAAATCGGCTTCGATTTTTGCCTGGATTTGCTCTTCGGTGAGTTCGATATCGGCTTCCGCTGCTAATTGCAGGGCTTCGAGTTTTTCCGCTCTTGCGTCCTCGCGCGCCATCCGTTTATCGAGCTTCTTCTGCTCTCGCTCCCGGCGCTTTTGATCTTTGCTTGGTGTGAAGGCCATGGGTAAATCTATTAGTGGTTTGTTTGCCTGGTAATTCCAGCTCCTGATGGAGGCCACTTTCGCGGCTGCGGGTTTCCATAAGGGCCTAACGTCGTTTGATGCAATAAAAATTTGCAAAGACGGCAAAAATCTCTTCTGAAATATCGTCATTTGAAACAGATCTGCATCTTACATTTCCCATCAAGAAATGAATCTTGGTGAGTGCTGAGAAATAGTGAAATCTCCAGCCCAGCGATGGCCTCTCAAGCAAAACATAAGCAATTATTTTACATGGAAATGGCGAAGCTGCTGGAGGCGGGCTTCGGAATTCGAGAAGCCGCCAAAGTCTTGTTAGACACCAAGCTGCCATCGGTGCAGGCGAATCTGCTGCGGGATCTCAACCGTGGTTTACAAGCAGGAAATACGATTGCGGAATCGTTTGCTCAAGATCGCGAAGCTGTTTCTGAATTGGAGCGGAGTATTTTGAGCGCCGGTGAGCGGAGTGGCAGGCTCGCTCCAGCATTCCAACACCTTTCGGATTACTTCGGTATGCTCGCCTCCATCCGCCGGGAAATGGTGATGGCGATGATCTATCCTCTCATCGTTTTGCACCTTGGGATTTTCATCGCGATCGTTCCCACGGCGATGATGAATGGCGAAGAACTGTCGGCAATTGCTTTGAAATTGATTGTGACGCTTATTGGATTCTACATCGTTGTTGCGGTTGTGGGCGTGCTGTTGAGAGCGCTGTTTCGTGCGGGATCGAACAATTCATGGATCGATCATTTTCTGCATCGCGTTCCATTTTTAGGTAGAACTCGCCAAAACATGGCGATGGCGCGCTTCTGCAAAGTCTATCATTCCTGCCTGCTTGCTGGAATCCCGATGAGTGAAACTGTAGCCGTCTCATCCTCGGCCTCTCACAGCGCGATGCTGCGCAATGCCGGTAAAAAATTGTCGAAAGCCGTCGCTGCTGGTAGTGCGCTTGGTCCGCATTTCATCGCTCAAAGGGCTTTTCCGAAAACCTTCTCGCGTTCTTATCTCACCGGGGAAGAAGCTGGCACCTTGGACAAAGATCTGGCGCGGTGGTCCAGCCTCTATCAGACAGAAGCCGAGGCGAGCGCCAAGCTTCTCGCCGCAGTCGTGCCGAAGGTGTTATACTTTTTCATCCTTGGATTTGTAGCTTGGAAAATCATCAGTTTTTTCACCGGCTATTACAGCGGGATGATGGAGATGATGGAGTGAATACCCTATAAAAATTTAATCCTTGGCAGACTTAGGATCGAGCGCATCGCGCAGGCCGTCACCAAGAAAATTAAGAGCGAAGAGAGTGCTGGCAAAGAAGAGTGATGGGAAAAAAAGTAGCAGCCAGTTAATCTCCATGCGGTCCGCACCTTCCTTGATGAGGATGCCCCATGAGCTATTGGGAGGCTTCACCCCGAGGCCGAGGAAGGAAAGAACACTCTCCAGCAGCATGATTCCCGGCACCGCGAGAGTGGTGTAGATGATGATGGGGCCGATGACATTCGGCAAGATATGGCGGAACAAGATCCGGCTGCGGCTCAGGCCGAGGGATACCGCCGCCTCTACGAAATCCTGCTTTTTTACCGACATCACTTGCGCCCTGACGATGCGGGCAATCGTCAGCCAACCAATCGCACCGATGGCGATGAAGAGGGGAATCAAGGTGGTGATCGGCGCGACGCGATCGCGTTCGAAGCCGGTGAATCCGATGACCCAGGTGGTGAATTCTGAGGCAGGCTTGTCCACCACCAAGGCAAATAAAATTACCAATACAAGAAACGGCAAGGCGAAGAGGATATCGACGAAGCGCATCATTAGATCGTCAGTCTTGCCACCCGCATAACCGGCGATCGCGCCGTAAATGACGCCGATGACGACAGCCACGGCTGTGGCGACGATGCCGACCAATAGCGAAACCTGCCCGCCATAGAGCACGCGGGAAAATAGATCGCGCCCGAGCTGATCCGTGCCGAACCAATGCGAAGCGGACGGCGGGGCGGATGGGTTCGCAAGATCGATGAGAGTCGGGCTCTTCACCAATGGCAAAAGTGGCCCGATGAAGCAGAGCAACAGGATGACGATCAGCACAAACAGACTAACGATTGCCGCACGATTGTGCGCTAGCCGATGCCACGCGTCTTGCCAAAGTGAAGTGCCTTTTTCCATGAAGAAGTTCGAAGGAGTTAATGGTTAAGTGAAAAAGCAGGGCTGGAGATCGTTCGAATAACCTCAACTTTTTCTCAACCTTGGATTGAGAGCGATCTGAGCAAGGTCTGCGAGAAGATTTGCGCCGACGATGAGAAATCCGTAAAACAAAACGAGCCCTTGGATGAGGAAAAACTCGCGGTCGGTGGCGGCGTTGACAAAGTGCTGACCCATGCCGGGGATTTGGAAAATTGTCTCGATGACGAATGAGCCGGAGATCATCCCGGCGAAGGCTGGACCGATGAAGGCCACCGCCGGAATCAGGCCGCCGCGCAAGGCATGGCGGATGACGATGCGCGATTCGGAGACGCCCTTGGCGCGGGCGGTGCGGATGTAATCTTGGTTCAGCACATCCAGCATGCCGCCGCGGGCTAGCCGCGCGAGGTAGGCGGCGTTGATCAGGCCGAGGGTGATCGATGGCAAGATCCAGTCGCCCGGCGAGGACCAGCCAGCGACGTTGAGCGATTGCAAAGTTAGCCCGGCTCCCACGGCCAGCAGCGGGCCGATCACAAAACTGGGCAAACAAATCCCGACCATGGCGGCGGCGAGGCAGGAAAAATCGACCACCGTGTTTTTCCTAACCGCAGCGATCACTCCGGCTGGAATTCCTATCATCAGAGCGATGCCGATGGAAAGCACGCCGAGTGCGAGCGAAACTGGAAATGACTCGCTGATGATTTCGGAAACTTTCACTCCATCCCGCTTGATCAGATCGCCAAGGTCTTGATCCACGACGAGGTTCTTCAAGTAGCGGAAATACTGCACGGGTAGTGGTTGGTCCAGACCGGTATAGGCCTTCATCCGCTCCAAGACGTGAGCTGGAATGGCTTTTTCCTCGGTGTATGGGCTGCCGGGCATGGCGCGCACGAGAAAAAACGTGAGTGTTACAAGCACAAACAAGGTGATGATTCCTTGTAAAATGCGGCTGAGAATGAGGCGGAGCATGGCAGTGGAATCGATCAGCGCTGCGGCACGAGTCGGAGATATTGGTAGGGATTATTTGCCAATACCAGCGGGTACCAACCTTGGACGGAGGGGTGGATTAAATAATTCCTCGCAAAGTTCGCGATGACTAGCACCGGCGCTTCTTGCAGCAGCAGCGTTTCAGCCTGATAGAGAAGATCGAAGCGATGGGCGCTATCGGCATCTTGGAAGGATTGTTTTAAGAGATCGGCATACTGAGGATTGTCCCAGCCGGTGTTATTATTACCATTTCCGGGTGCCCACATTTCGAGGAAGGTGAGGGGATCCAAGTAATCGCCGATCCATGCCGCAGAGGCGATATCATAGTCTAACTCCTGCATGGCGATGATGTAGGCATTCCATTCTTTGTTTTCGATTTCCACCTCCACTCCGAGCGTGTCCCGCCACATCGCTTGCACGGCTTGGGCGAGGGTGGCGGCCGTCTCGCGGCTGGCGATGAGGATCTTCAATCGCGGAAAACCTTTGCCACCGGGATAGCCAGCCTCGGCGAGGAGTTTGCGGGCTTTTTCCGGATCGAATCCCGCGAGTTGAGGTGGCTGATACCCGCCCATCGCCGGAGTCATGGAGGCGGCGGGAGTGTAGCCGCGGAAGACATTTTCACAGAGTGCCTTGCGGTCAAGCGCGTAGCCGAGTGCCTGGCGCACCCGGGGGTCTGCGAGATAGGGGCGGGTGGTATTGCAGCGATAGAAAAACGTGCCGACGTAGGGTTCTTGGCGGAGTTCTTCGGGGTGCTTTTTTTTCATCAAATCCACCACCTCGGGGGTGGCTCCGTAGGTCATGTGGAGTTGGCCATCGCGAAACATCCGGCCCTCGGTGTAGAGATTGGTGATGGGCAGAAAGCGGACGCCGTTGAGGGTGACATTTTTTGCATCCCAGTAGTAAGGATTTCTCTCTACTTCGATATGCGCGGTGCGGCGCCAAGATTTCAATTTGTAGGGTCCATTGCCAACGATGTTTTCCGCACGCGTCCAAAGATTGCCACGCTGGCCGATGGTCCCATGCTTGAGGACGGTGTGGCGTGGCACGGCGGTCCAGGTGTAGTGTTTGAGAATTTGGCGGAAATACGGTGTCGGCCCGCGCAGGGTCAGGCGGAGAGTCAGATCGTCTAACACCTCCACTCCCACGCCGGAGAAATCCTTGGTGATGCCCTTATTAAAATCCTCACCACCTTTGAGGAAATACAGCATTTCGGCATATTTCGCACCCAGCTCCGGGGTGAGCAAGCGCTCGTAGGAAAATGCAAAATCCTGAGCGGTGACGGGCTGACCATCCGACCATTTCCCATCCGGCCGGAGCTTGGCAGTCCAGACGGTGGCGGTGGCATCCGGCGTGACTTCGAGAGCTGCTCCGGGCGGTGTCGCAGTGTCGCTCTGCGGATCATTGGCGATCAGACCTTCGAACAAGGTTCGTAATATATTACTTTCCAGCACGCCGGAGACGATGTGGGGATCGAGGCCTTTGGGTTCGTTGGAATTACCGACGATTAGAATTCCCTCACGGGTTGCTTGATCCACTTGCGATTGCTTTTGGCAGGCGCACAGCAGGCTGAAACTCAGAAAAACGGCAAGAAGGCGAACCATCGCGGAAAGAATGCATTTTCCCACCCGCCAACCCAGTAGAAATTTTAAAGAGTATCGCTGATCCAGAATGATGAATCAGGGCGGTTTGCTCTATCTGCGCTTTTTGCCACCGGTTTTCTTTTTGCGGACAGGCTTGATGGGGGAGTCATCCAATAGTGCTGTGTAAATGTAATCGAAGTTTTCCAATTTCCGGCGGGGGATGGCTTTATCGATGAAGATTTCCACGGACTTTGCGTAGTCGAGCTCATCGGCAGTGAGGATGGTGAAGGCATCACCTTCCGCTGAAGCACGGCCGGTGCGGCCGATGCGGTGAACGTAGTCTTCCGCATTTTCAGGGACGCGGTAGTTGATGACATGGGAGACGCCTGAAATATCGATTCCGCGGGCGGCGACATCAGTGGCAACGAGGATTTCGTATTCGCCTGCCTTGAAGCCGGCGAGGGCTTTCATGCGGTCTGCTTGATTGATATCCGAGTGCATGGCAGCCACTTTGGCTTGGCCGGTGCCTTTGATGAGAGTGGTAAGCTGATCCGCTTCTTTGCGAGTGCGGGTGAAGATCATGACCGAGTGGTATTCGGTTTGTTTGAGGAGTTCGAGCATCAGCTCATCGCGCTGATCCATTGCCACGGGGTAGAAGGCGTGGGTGACGCTGGTGGGGATGGAAGTGCGGGCGATCTCGATCCGTTGTGGATCGGTGAGGCACCACTGCGCGAAGGTTTGAATCGCGGCGGGCATGGTGGCGGAGAAAAACAATGTCTGGCGGCCTTCCCATGGGCAGAGATTGACGATTTTCCGTACCTGTGGGAGGAAGCCCATATCGAGCATGCGGTCCACTTCATCGAGGATGAGGACTTTGACTTCACCGAAGCGCATGGAGGTGCGGTAGAAGTGATCGACAAGGCGGCCAGGTGTGGCTACGACGATGTCTGCCCCGGCGGTGAGTTGATCGGACTGGGTGCCCAGGCCGACGCCACCGTAGAGTAGCGCGACTTTGAGGCCGGTGTGTTTACCGTATTTTTCAAATTGCTCGGCCACCTGGTGGGCGAGCTCGCGGGTGGGCTCGAGGATGAGGATTTGGGGTTTGCCAAGTTTCTCGATTTTCGAGAGTGAAGGCAGGGCGAAGGCAGCGGTTTTGCCGGTGCCTGTTTGTGAGGCCCCGATCACGTCCTTGCCTTCAAGAATCATCGGAATCGCCTGCGCCTGGATGGGCGTGGGCGTGGTGTAACCGGATTCCTCAATGGCTTCCAGGACGGCTGCGGAGAGCCCAAGTGTTTCAAATCCCATACGGGGTGGGTAGGTAGGTGGTGGAACGGCTGGGGTCAAGGGGGGATTGAAACGGAATTGGGTTTGCTGGGTGCGGAGTGCCTTGGAGTGCTACAGCCTGCTGTCGCTTTGAGCGATGCCGCCTTGCTGCGAGTTTGACAGCATCGGCGTGTGGGGGGGTGATACAACTTTGGCTTGGGCCGCTCGCAGCAGGCTGCGATGCGAAAGCGGCAGCAGGCTGCGCGCAGTCCATGGACTCACTTACACGTGAAGAATCTTGGGCACGCGTGGGGCGCGGAGGCGATGGGGTTCTGGCATGTTGGAGCCAAGTAGCGGGCGGCAGTAGTTGACGAAATCCTGGGTGACTCCGTTGCCCTCAGGATTGATGAAATTGTCCGGCATGTGGCGGGTTTTACCTGCGACGTTACCGATCGGAACAAGCTGATAGTCCACGCTGTAGTCTAGCACTGGGCGCTTGATGACCACGGAGCCATCGACATTGTCCCACATCGCATATTGCACGGCTTTCTCGCCAACCTCGCGGGCCTCGCGGGCATCGCGATCTGACTGAATGCCCATGAAGGAGCGCTGGAGATAGCCAAAAGTATCGGAACGCACGCGCTTGATGCCGAGACCTTTACGGATCTCGTTGGAGAGTAAATCGCCCAAGGCGCCGGTGCCGGAAAGCTGGACGTTACCATGGGAATCCCGCTCCTCGGTACCGAGCAGTTTCACGATCATCGGGGTGCCGTCTGGATCAGAGATTCCTTCGGAAACGGCGATGGTGCAGAGGCCGTGTTTCTGATAAACGCGGTCCACATCGGCGAGGAAGTTTTCCATTTTAAAGTGGCGTTCAGGGAGGTAGATGAGGTGTGGACCATCATCGAAATATTTTTGGGCGAGGGCTGAGGAGGCGGTGAGGAAGCCGGCGTGGCGACCCATGACGACGCCGATGTAAACGCCTTGGAGAGCGCGGTTATCGAGATTCACACCAGAAAATGCCTGCGCTACGAAACGCGCTGCCGAGCCGAAGCCGGGGCAGTGGTCGTTTTCCTCAAGATCATTGTCGATGGTCTTCGGGATATGGATCGCGCGGAGTTCGTAGTCTGCCTCTTTAGCTTGCTCATTGACGATGCGGACGGTGTCTGATGAATCGTTGCCGCCGACGTAGAAAAAGTAGCGGATATCGTGCGCTTGCATCACTTTGAACATGCGGGCGCAGTATTCTTCATCCGGCTTATCGCGGGTGGAGAGGAGGCCCGACGAGGGGGTGCCTGCGACTTGTTCGAGATTGTTGGTGGTCTCGCGAGTGAGATCGATGAAGTTTTCGTCGATGATTCCGCGGACGCCATGGACGGCACCATAGATGGAGGTCACTTGGCTGAATTTCCGAGCTTCGAGGGCTACGCCGACGATGCTTTGATTGATGACGGGGGTGGGGCCGCCGCCTTGGGCGACGAGTACTTTTCCTTCTAAACGGCTGCTCATGGGGCGCGTAGGATTGTAGATCCAGCTTCAGATGCAAGCCCGGAAAAATGACAGTTCTGTGATTGTCTCTGCGGGTTGCCGGCTCCAGAGTATCGCCAGTATTTGTGAGTCACAGTCAGCATTTGTGAATCCGGCCTGCCCTTGGCTGCCGGAGGTTTCTGGTGTGCATGATGTAGCGGCCATGCGGGCGCATGCTGCGGTGAAGGGGGTTGGATTTTATGAAGCTGCTTTGCACTACGCTCATTTTCAGTGGCGGGTTGGCAAGCCTGCGCAGGCGTTGTTGCAACTGAATAAAGCGTGGATGGCGGATTTAGGCGAAGGTGGTGAAATCCTCGAAATTTTACCGCCACCTTATCGGGCGTTGGCTTGGATCATCGAGAACGGGGCTGCGGGGGAGTGTGGTTTTTTGGGCAATCCGGTGCGGCATTTTCAACATCTGGCCAGCAGGATGAGTGGTCCGAGGTCGGAGGTGCGGATTTGGCGAGCATGGGTGTGTTTCCACCTCGCGGAAGGGATTCTTGGGAGTGGGGAATTTCCTCGTGACGGGCGGCAGATTGTAAGGGAAGGGCTTTGGATTCCTGCTGCGGAGTTTTCGTTATCGCGGTTGGGGGAGTGGGGTTGGCCGGGGGAAGTGGCGCATGCCAGCGCGGCGATGAGGTAGGATTCTCAGTATCAAGCGGATGAAATTTTGACAAAAAAATGCCCGATCTCCTTTCAGAGACCGGGCGGTTATTTTGATCAACTCAAAGCAAGATTACTTCGAGGAGGAGGTGAAGCTGGCTTGGCTGGCACCTTTTTTAATTTTGGATTGCTTGATCCAGCTCATGGTGGAACGAAGTTTTTCACCGACTTTTTCGATCGGGTGTTGGGCTTCAGCCTTGCGGATGGCGTTGAAGTTTTTGTTACCCGCAGCGTATTCAGCAGTCCATTCTTTGGCGAACTTGCCGCTTTCGATGACTTTGAGTTGGGCAACCATCCGCTTTTTCACGGAGGCATCGATGATTTTTGGTCCGACCGTTACATCGCCATATTCGGCAGTTTCGGAGATGGAGAAGCGCATGCCTGCGATGCCTTGCTCGTTCATGAGATCGACGATGAGCTTGAGCTCGTGAAGACATTCGAAGTAGGCCATCTCGGGTTGGAAACCTGCCTCGACGAGAACTTCGAAGCCTGCTTTGACCAATGCGGTGGCACCGCCGCAGAGGACGACTTGCTCGCCGAAGAGATCGGTGACGGTTTCTTCGCGGAAGTTGGTTTCAAACACACCGGCACGGGCGCAGCCTACGCCGCCTGCCCAGGCGAGAGCGGTTTGTTTGGCTTTGCCGGAAACGTCTTGATGCACGGCGATTAGGCCGGGAACCCCTTTGCCTGCGACAAACTGCGAACGCACGGTGTGGCCAGGGCCTTTAGGTGCGACGAGGATGACATCGACGTCATCGGGTGGGGTGATGGTCTTGAAGTGCACTGCGAAGCCGTGCGAGAAGAGCAGGGTTTTGCCCTTGGTGAGATGGGGCGCGATGTCTTTGTTATAGACGGAAGGAATCACTGTATCCGGAGTGGCGACGAAGATCACGTCGGCAGCTTTTACGGCTTCCGCGGTGTCCATGACTTCGAAGCCGAGTTGCTTGGCCACTTCGCGGGACTTGGACTTCGGGTAGAGGCCGATGATGACCTTGAGGCCACTGTCTTTGAGGTTGAGCGCGTGGGCATGGCCTTGTGAGCCGAAGCCGATCACGGCGAGTGTTTTCTTCTTCAGTGGAGCGATCGGGGCGTCCTTGGTAGTATAGATCTTCGCGGCCATGGCGGAGCAGTAGTTAGGTTCGGTTAGATGACGCCGCAGGCCATTGGGGTATGCGGCGGGGCGGCACACTGGCGGGCGGGCAAGCTCGGGTCAAGCAACAACAAGGGGAAATGCAAGAGGGAATTTTTTACCCGATCATGCATGGCATCAGCACGCCATCGCTCATGCCATGGATTTTCTTTTTATCGGCGGGGACGAGGGTGGCAAGGCAGCCGCCGAAATTTGTTTCTCCGGCATTGTTGGTGAAAAAATACGGACAGAGACGGACGCGACCTTGCATCATTTCCACGCTGCCATCGTCGCGGAATACCGGGTGCTCGATCCGGCGGCCTTCGCGGAATTCCTGGAGGATCCATGGCTGGGAGGCTGACTGGGCAAGCGCGGATCCGAGGCGTTCCTGCCACTCGGCGGATGGCATATCATGGCCGATGAATACGCCGCGCGAGCCCCAGGCTGTCTCGTGGAAGCCACTGACTTTGAGAACCAACTGGCGTTCTTTTTGGCTGAATTGTGCGACTTCCTGCCATGAATTCGCATCCATCCGCGGGAGTGAGGCGTGGGGTGGGAGCACGGTGGGATCGAGCACCCAGCCGAAGGGGACCAGCTCGCGGAGGCGCTTGAGATGGCTGCCGCGGAGGGTTTGTTCCCAGACTTTGCGAAGGGCAGGGGACCAGAGTAGCGCGAGCCAAAGTTTATCTTCCAAGTGGGGCTTGAAGGGGGGAGTGATTTGAATTTCGCCACGGGCGGCAGCTTCGGCGAGGTGGCGTGAGGTGGGGATCGATTGCCAATCGAAGAGTTCAAAGAAGCGGTAGAGAGAGTGGCCGTCCGGGAGATAGGTTTCTGCGGAATCGATCTTCCAATTTTTCCCGAGTTCTTGGGTGAGCCACTCCATCTCGGGCCGGTAATCGCGGGATTCTTGGGAAACTAAAACAGTGCCGCCCTCGGGCATCAACGAGCGGAAGCCATCGATCATGCCATCCGCCCCGCCGAGGACATCGAAGCCGGCTTTGGAATAAGTGCGGGCGAGCCATGCCGCGACGCCGATGCCGCCTGGCACGCTATCAAGTTCTGAGAGGGCGAATCCGGTATCAGTGAGCATCAAGTCTGGCCGGATGACTCGGGGAAATTGTGCCACGGTGGCGCTGCTGCGTTGGAGGGTGGTGAGCCAATCGGGTTTGCCGGCATCAAGAAGTGTGGCGAGCCACTCGGGGAGTTTTCCAGCGGCGCTGCGGCGGTAGAGTGCATCACAGGCTTGCTGGAACTTCGCGAGAGGATGGCCCAAGGAAATCATTTGGCGGGCTTCCGCTTGGGAAATTTTGAGTGGCTCGGGCGACCAGCGCCACGCGCCGCCGCCGAATAGTCCGCCCTCCGGCAGGCCATCGCGTAGTTCAGAAAGACTCAATTTCATTCCGGGCTGAAGTTCTACGGCGAGGCTCCGCTTGCCAAGGCGGATTCTTCTGGCTTGTGCGGATTTCCAGTGAACGCCGGAATTCTCAAATTAGCAGGGCGATTTGCTCACCGGGGCCGTGCACGCCTTCGATGAGGATGCCCTCGACATCGGCGGTTTTTGACGGACCGGTGCACCAGATGATGTTCGGGCTATCGCCAAATGCGGCGATGGCTTCGGGGATGGTGCGGTGGATTTCATCCCGCTTTAAAACGGCGACGTGCACCCAGGGTGAAAGTGCGGCGAGGCGGTGCGAGGTGCGTTCATCATCGATGATGATGGTGCCGGACTCGGCGATGGCTCCGGTGGCGCGGGTGATGCCGAATTGGTAATCATCGTAGCGGGCGCGGTCGTATTCGGTCTCAACTGTGAGTCCGGCGGCAGCGAGATGGCTGCCGATGGCGGGGTAGAGCGCGGGGTCGCAGTAGCCGTGGCGTTGATGATTGCCATCGAGGAACTCGATGAGTTTTTCCAATGAATCCATTGGGCGGCCATTCACGTATTTGAAATTCCGGCAGAAGATTTCCCAAAGATCCGTGCCGACGAGCTTGGGAGCTGAGAGCACGATGTCTGAGTTGTAATCCGGGTAGGCCTGCTTGTCTGTGAGAGCGGAAGTGGCGGCTTCGATTTTGCTGAAGATGGTGGCGCGGGAGTTCATGAAGTCGGTGGAGTGGGGAATTCAGTTATCAATAATCTCGGCTGGGCTGGTATCAAGCCGTTGAAATTTTTTCCGTTCTCTGGCCTCGCGGAAAAAACTTTGAAGGAGTGAGAGGCATTCTTCGCCAAGCACGCCGGAGCTGATTTCGCAACGATGATTGAGCGGGGGAGTGGCGTCTAGCAGATTGATCCAGCCGCCTGCCGCGCCGGCTTTGAGATCGGGGCAGCCGAAGACCACGCGCTCGGGCCGACAATGGACGATGGCGCCGGCGCACATCGGGCACGGCTCTTTGGTAACGTAAAGGGTGCATTTTTCCAGCCGCCAATCGCCAAGAAATTCTTGCGCTGCGGTGAGGGCGAGCATTTCCGCATGGGCGGTGGCATCCCGTAGGGTTTCCACTTGGTTCCACGCCCGGGCGATCACCCGGCCTTCCCTGACGACAACAGCACCGACCGGCACCTCGCCAGCGGCGTAGGCCATGCGGGCTTCGCGCAGCGCTTGGCCCATGAAATAGGTATCGCTGTGCAAATCAATGATGGGTTCTGTGATTTCTTGATCGTCCACGCCCGATGAATAGCGGACGGGGTGGCGGGATGCACGCGGATTTCACATGGAAAGTAAAAGTGGCGATTCTCTGCGGGTGGGGAAAAATTTTCCGTGCATCGGCTGCGCATCAAGGTTGGTATCGGTCTTGTGATTCCTAAAACATATCAAGATCGAGTCATTGCCCCATCGCTGTTGGCGGCGGATTTTTCACGCATTGGGGAAGAAGTGAGTCGGGCGATCCATAGCGGTGCGGACTGGATGCATCTGGATGTGATGGATGGTCACTTCGTGGATAACATTTCCTTCGGTCCGGCGATGGTGCAGACGGTGCATGAGTGTAATGATATTTTCCTGGATGTGCATTTGATGATTTCGCGGCCGGATCACTATCTGCAGCGCTTCATCGCGGCGGGGGCGGATCTCATCACGGTGCATGTGGAGGCGGAGCATGATGTAGCGGAAACTTTGCGGCGGATTCGCGATGGCGGCTGCGAGGCGGGCTTGGCGCTTAATCCGGCGACGCCATTCAGCGCGGTGGAGCCGTTTTTGGATCAGATCGATTTACTGCTGTGCATGACGGTGGTGCCGGGCTTCGGCGGGCAAGCGTTCATGCCGGAGGTTTTAGCCAAAGTCACGACAGCGATGGAGATCAGAAAAGCGCGTCATTTAAAATATCACATCGAGGTGGATGGAGGGATCGATGCGGTTTCTGCTGCCCAATGTTTCTCCGCCGGGGCGAATGTGATGGTCGCGGGATCTTCCACATTCCGAGCTGCGGATATGGCGACTGCGGTCCGTTTGATCCGCAATGCTTGAGTTCAATCATCCTATAAATCAGCCGCTATGCCACTTGTAGATCTGTTATTCCTCAGCGGCGCAGTGCGCAAGAAAGTCTGGCAATTATGGTATCCGTTTCTCACTCGCAAGTTGCAGCAAGAGGAAGTTATATTTTTGAATTACGCCTATGAGACAGACCCGCCGCTGGGGATTCCGCTGTCAGCCAGGGATGAGCCGGACCGGGCTTGCGTGCAGCTCTATCACCATGTGGGGACGCAGGTGGAAATTGCGGGCAAGAATGTGTTAGAGGTTTCCTGTGGCCATGGGGGAGGTGCTTCCTATCTTGCGCGGACACAGATGCCGGCGCATTACACGGCTCTGGATTTGAATGCCACAGGGATTGCGTTTTGCCAAAAACGCCACCGTGTGGCTGGGCTTGAATTTGTGGAAGGAGACGCGCTCGATCTACCGTTTCCCGATCAATCGTACGATGTGGTAATGAATGTCGAAGCCTCGCATTGCTATCCGGATTTTCCGAAATTTCTGCATGAAGTGGCGCGGGTTTTAAAGCCTGGCGGTTATTTTCTTTACGCGGATTTCCGCTTCAGCGATCGGATTTCCGAATGGGATGGCGCTCTGCAACACTGCGCGCTTGAAGTCATCCAACAGGCTGACATCAGCGCTGAAGTGCTACGGGGCATGTCTGCAAATTCTGCGAAATCCATCGCCATGCTGGATCGTAAATTACCGAAGTTTCTCCGATCTCTCGGTCGTGACTTCGCCGGAGTGGAAGGCTCACGCATTTTCAAGGCGATTCAAGCAGGCGAGCTTTCTTATCGCTGCTATTGCTTCCGCAGGCCACCGTTGGGATAATCTCGAACTGCCCTCGTTCCGCGCTTGCCGATTGCCGGGCGCTCCATTTCACTCTGCCGCATGACTCGCCCAGACGGCCGCGCAAATGATCAACTCCGCCCGATTTCCTTCGTCCCGAACGTGGCACCGAATGCGACTGGATCGGTTCTCGTTTCCTTTGGTGATACCAAGGTCATCTGTTCCGCCACCATTGAGGACGATGTTCCGCGCTGGATGCGGGCGCAGCGGGTGGAAGGCGGTTGGCTAACGGCGGAATATTCAATGCTGCCTTATTCGACGCTGGAGCGGAAGCCGCGCGACATTTCACGCGGAAAGCTCGATGGCCGGTCTTCGGAAATACAGCGCCTCATCGGCAGGGCTTTGCGCGCGGTGGTGGATTTGAAAAAAGTCGGCCAGCGAACAATTTGGATCGATTGCGATGTGCTTCAAGCAGATGGGGGTACCCGCACCGCCTCGATCAGCGGTGGCTGTGTGGCCATGGCCATCGCCCTCAACAAGCTGATGGCACAGGGGAAGCTTAAACATTTTCCGATCAAGAAGCTCGTGGCCGCCGTTTCCGCAGGAGTTTATCAAGGCGTGCCGATTTTAGATTTAAATTATCCTGAAGACAGGGACGCATCCGTCGATTTCAATGTGGTGATGACCGAGACTTCTGAATTTGTAGAGGTGCAGGGCAGCGGTGAAGAGGCAGTTTTTTCCTCAGAAGAAATGACCGCCATGCTTGAACTTTCTCGCAAAGGGATTTCTGAGATTATCTCACTGCAAAAAGCCGCGATTCTCACAGCGGACCGCGCGGCACCTGCTGATTTCGCATCGTTGGTGGCTGCATTTGGGAAATGAGTTAGGTTTTGCTCAAATCATGGAAGAATAGGCCGTGTAGATCCTACGGCTTATTTTGAGCATTCCCAAAAAAAAGAGCGGCCACTTTCGTGACCGCTCTCAGTGGGGAATTCGATTGGAAAAAAAATTCGAAAACTCAAACTTAGAAGCTCACGCTCAGCATGGAACCGGCAACGAATTCGTTGTCGTTACCAAAATAAACGGTGTCGTTGTCGTCGCTGAGAGATAACGAGTAAGCCACGAATGGGGAAAGCTTGGCGCGTTCTGCGAAAGCGTAATCGATTCCCACCTTGGTGGTCCACGCGCTGGCTTGGCCTTGTTCGGCAAGATAGCCCACATTGGTGGCAACGTTGAGTGCCAGACATGAGGTCAACTCGAAGCTACGGGACAGTGCGAACTCGGAGTAGCCATCGTTATCGAGGACGATATCCCAGTAGTAAGTCAACGATGCAGTGGCGAATCCAAGATCGCGGCTCAACGAGAAGTAAACTTCTTGAGCGTCGCCCAAGCGTCCGCCAATGACGGTTTCGTTGAGGAGATCTGCATCGTTGTAGTAATAAATGTAACCTACTGCTGCGGTCATGAATCCAAGGTCCTTGGAAACTGATGCATAAAGATCGATTTCGTTGACGGCGGATGTTGCCCGGCCGACATTTAATAGATCTGCATCGAAGTTCGCATACCAGACACCAGCGCTAAGGCCAAGGCCGAAGGCTTCGCTGGAGACGTTTAAACCAGCTTCCACGAGGTCCAAGCCGAGGCTTGTGCCGCGGAAAAGATACTCGTTGGTGTATCCAGCGTGGAGTGCGTATTCGATTCCTGACTCAGCTACTGGAGCTGATGGAGCCGACGGAGCGGAGGTCATTTCAACGGTTCCGGCCTGTGCGGTGCCAGCGACGAGCGCGGAGGCAGCTGCCAAAGCGCCAATGATTTTGCAGTAGTTTTGCATCTTAGTGTGTTGTTGTATCGGTTGTGAATTGCATCCACGCCGATCCGGTTGTGTGATCAGCGAAGTGCAATAGGATCCTTTCCTACGCTTCATCAGCCTGGGAAAATACTCCTTCGAGGTGAATTTCTTACCTTTCCGTAGTAATTGTCTAGGCTTTTTTGCGACGTCAAGATTCCGTAAGGCGCTGAGTAAGTGCCAGATACGGAGCTGGCAAGCGATTATCTAGAATTAGCGTCAAATTTTGCAATTTTAGAGAATTGCTGATTTTCAAGAAGTTATGAAACTAATCTTGGCACGCCGTTTGCTTTTCCTCAAAATATTCCAACGGTTCGTAATCGTTTGGAAGTGACCAATCAATATCAGATCAACCCTGACTACCTGACCACCATGACCAGCCGATACACCAATAAACTGCGAGCCCTAACGGCCGCTGCAATCGCGATCCTCGCTATTCCAATAAGCTCGTCAGCCTATGGGCAGGACGCTGCTCCACCGCCGACAGAGGAAGTCGCGGCGCCCGTCGAAGCCACTACCGCTCCGGTGGAAGTCGCAGCTGCTGAAGAGGCACCAGCTTATGCAACTTACGATGAATTCAAGGCGAGTCCGGAATATGTGGGCTTTATGGTGAATAACCTTTGGATGATGGTTGCCGCAGCCTTGGTATTCCTGATGCACTTGGGATTCGCATCGCTCGAATCGGGCCTTTGCCAGAAGAAAAACACGGTAAACATTCTTTTTAAGAACGTCTTTATCGTCTGTATCGGTGGTCTTGGCTATATGTTATATGGTTTTAACGCGATGTATCCCGGTTGGGAGGACGGTGTGTCCAAAGACTTCTTCGCATTTGGCTCGCCGCTCACCAATAGTTTCGATGATGCCGGACAAGTCGCCAATATGACTTCATCGTATGCTCTGCCAATGACATACTGGACTGACTTCTTCTATCAAGCGATGTTCGCTGCCGCTGCTGCCACTATTGTCTCCGGCGCTGTCGCTGAGCGTGTAAAGCTCACCAGTTTCATGATCTACGCAACGATCCTCGTCACCTTCTTCTACCCGATCTCCGGTTCATGGAAGTGGGGCTACGGCTGGTTGCACACCGCTGGATTTTACGACTTTGCCGGTTCATCCGTTGTCCATGCTTTCGGCGGATTCGCCGCCCTTGCAGCAGTCATCGTTCTTGGTCCGCGTCTCGGAAAATACACGAAAGAAGGCGTCAAGCCAATCCTTCCTCACAATCTTCCACTCGCTACCATCGGCGTGTTTTTACTCTTCCTCGGCTGGTTCGGATTCAACGGTGGCTCAGTCCTCTCGGCAGATCCGCAGACGGTATCACGGGTCTTCGTGACCACGTCCATGGCTGGATTTGCTGGTGGTATCGGTGCCCTGCTCACTTCTTGGATCATCCTCAAAAAGCCTGATCTCTCGATGACTCTCAACGGCATGCTCGCTGGTCTTGTGGGTATCACAGCAGGCGCTGACGATGTATCTCCCATTGCTTCAGTCGCCATCGGAATCATCGCTGGTATCATCGTAGTGGTTTCCGTGCTGTTCTTCGATAAGATCAAAATCGACGATCCAGTTGGAGCCATCTCGGTTCATGGTGTCTGCGGTATCTTTGGAACCCTCGCTCCTGCAATTTTCGGAACCAAAAATTTCGGTGTGCAGTTGATGGGAACCCTCTCGATCTCCGCTTTCGCATTCGTCTCCTCATTCCTGATCTTCTACATTCTCAAGTTGACATTGGGTGTCCGCGTGGATGCACAAGAAGAACATGAAGGTATGGACATCGCGGAACACGGATCTCCTGCTTATTCCGATAGCCAAGCGTAATTTGGAACTTCGCAACTGACGATTCTCTAAAGGCGGACCGGTAACGGTCCGCCTTTTAAGGTTTGCAGAATCGCCCGATGCAGGTTCCTCTGGATTCGATGAAATTTTCTAGCCTAGGAACCCTACTCTGGGTCGTTTTAATCATCTCCACAGCATTTGCCATGTGGGCGTGGTTGCGTCCCTACGAATGGTCGCCGGATCCTGCGGCGCTCAGCGAAGTCCAAGGCGTGAATCTCACCCTCGATCATTCGTTCTTCTGGCTGGAAGCGCACCTAAGAGTCAATCCGGGAGCAAGCCATGATCTTTCAAAACCCGTCTTCCTGTTGACAGCGCAAGGACGAAAATTGGAACCCGCTGACACGACTTTCGCGGGCGCGGACGGTAAAGATCCGCAGGAAATTTGGTTGAAATTTTGGCTCGATTCCAAAGACATCGCCGGCCCGCTGGAACTCCATATCAATGGCGGAAAACTTCTTGTGAAGACGCAATCCGGCATTCCCACGAAATCGGTATTCCACACTACTAACCGCTGGTAATTCATGGCTTGGCTACTCATCGACAATTCCAACACCCGCACCAAGTTTGCCCTTGGAGATTCAGAGAAACTTCTCGATTGGCGAGGTGTGATTCCTACTTTGGAAGTGACCCCGGAAAGCTTGGGAACTCTTCTGGCGGATTTGAAATTTAGCGCAGTCGCAGTTTGCTCGGTGGTTCCGAAAAAGGCCACGGTTCTTGCGAGTTGGTTCGGTAGCCGTCATCAGGAAGTGCATTTTCTCACCCATCAAAGTCCGCTGGGAATGGGGATCGATTACCCAAACCCCGCGCAGATCGGGGCAGATCGTCTGGCGAATGCAGCGGGTATTCTGAGCCGCCACCGGGTGCCTGCAATCGTGATCGATTTCGGAACCGCCGTCACCTTCGATGTCATTTCCGCCGCCCCCGCCTACTGTGGTGGAGTGATCGCACCTGGTCTGGGTGCGATGTCCGGCTACCTCACTCGCAAGACGGCGCTGCTCCCAGAAATCCAGCTTGAAGAGCCGTCTTCTGCCATTGGAAAATCCACTGAGCATGCCATGCAAGTGGGAGCGGTGATCGGCTACCGGGGTTTGGTGAGAGAGATTCTCCTGCAAATTTCCCAAGAACTCACTGGGAAACCGGCCATCATCGCCACTGGCGGAGATGCCGCGCTGATCGCCCGCGGTATGGCTGAAATCGAGGTGGTGGATCCTGACATCACCCTCGATGGATTACGGCAAGTGGCAGCGCGGGTTTTTGGACGGGAGTAAAATTTTACCCATCAATCGAAATAACTCGTGCCATCGCGAACATGATTCGTTACAGATTTCCCAATGCCCAATAGTGACCTCGCCATCGGAATCGACTTCGGAGGAACGAGCGTGAAAATCGCCGTCGTCTTTCAAAGTCATATCATCGACCAAGCACCGCCCATCGCCACACAAGAATTCACCTCTCGCGATGAATTGATCGAGGCGATGGTCCGCACTGTTGAGGATCTTCAAACAAGACACCCGGCAGTGAAATTCGTAGGTGTGGGTATGCCTGGGTTTGTGAATTTTGAAAAGGGCTTGGTTTACCGCCTTACCAATGTTTCTGATTGGGAAGCCGTGCCGCTGAAAAGAATTTTGGAGTCGAAGCTCAAACTGCCGGTAATGGTGGATAATGATGCAAACTGCATGGCCATCGCCGAGTGGCACCTAGGAGCCGGACGAGGATTTAAAGACGTTATTTTCGTCTCGCTTGGCACCGGCGTGGGCGGGGCCGTCATCGCCAATGGGAAAATGGTCCGGGGGATGCGCCATGGAGCAGGGGAGATTGGTCAGACTTCGATCGATTATCAAGGCCACCGTGGCCATTACGGCAATCTCGGAGCGCTGGAAGAATACATCGGAAACCGAGAAATCACCACTCGCGCACTTGAGGCTTATGCGGCTGAGGGAATCAAGAAATTCGCAGAAAATTGCAGTCCCGCCGCCCTCACAACGGCTGCACATCAAGGCGATGTGATTGCGATCGCGCTCTGGGATGAGATCGGCCAGATGCTCGCCACTTCATTGATGAACTGCTGTTGGCTTCTCAATCCTGCAGCCATCGTCATCGGCGGTGGCGTGGCACGCGCGGGAGATCTATTGTTCCGCCCTCTTAAAAAACACCTTTTCAGCCAGCTTTCCGGTCCATTCGTGGATGACCTCGCCATCATGCCGGCCGCATTCGGCCACGAAGCGGGTATCATCGGAGCGGCAGCGCTCCACCGCGAATGTGGTTTACTCCAAGCGGTTTGATTTTTTCTGAAAATCGATTAGATCCCTACTTACATGAAAGATAATAATCCACTCAATCGCCGTCATTTCATCAAGCTTGGTACCCTTGCCGCCAGTGCCACCATGCTTTCCGGCAAGGCTTCCGCTGCAGAAGTTGCACCCGCTGTGCTCACGGATCTGCCCTATCCGTTTGCTGCGCTGGAGCCTCATATCGATGCAAAAACCATGGAAATCCACCACGGAAAACATCACGCCGGCTACATTAAAAATCTCAATGCCGCCTTGGAAAAAGAGGCTGCGCTGGCGAAAAAGTCAATCGATGAGCTACTCGCGGATTTACCTAGTGTTTCCGATGAAGCGTTGCGGACGACCTTGCGCAACAACGGTGGCGGCCATTGGAATCATGATTTTTTCTGGAAAACTCTCACTCCAGCGTCTGAGTCTGGTGAGCCTTCAGCCAAATTGGCGGCAGCCATTAAAGAATCGTTCGGCTCGATGGATGAGTTCAAAAAAGCTTTCGGCGCGGCTGCGGCGAAACAGTTTGGCTCAGGTTGGGCTTGGTTAATCGTGCAGGATGGGAAGCTGAAGATCACCAGCACTGCGAATCAAGATAACCCCGCCATGAAGGGCTTGGTTCCAGAAGGAGACCTAGGCACGCCGATTCTCGGACTCGATGTCTGGGAACACGCCTACTATCTCAACTACCAAAATCGTCGCCCCGATTATGTCACTGCGTGGTGGAACATCGCCAACTGGAAAGTAATTTCAGAGCGCTACGCAGCTGCAACTGCCTAGGAACATAGGCCAAGCGCCTTGGACTGCCTTGGAGTGCTACAGCCTGCTGTAGCTTTGGGCGATGCAGCCTTGCTGCAAGCCCGACAGCACTGGTGAAGTAACTTCGGACGAAACCTTGATGTATCCCTTGCTTAAAACGATCGTTTGACATGTTCGTTTCAATCACCTAATCACAAGGGAGCGATGCGCGAAATCACAATTCCTGAATCCGGAGCGAAGCGAAAACTGCTCGATGCCGCTGAAAGTTTATTTGCACTCCATGGTTTCGATGCTGTTTCGGTGCGGGATGTGAGTCAGCGGGTGGAAATGAACGTTGCCTCGGTGAACTATCATTTTGGCAGCCGGGCGGGACTTCTTGCCACGGTGATCTTGCAATATGCTACGCCGCTACATGAGCAGCGCTTAGCCTTGCTGGATCACGCGGAACGGAAAGGCCATGGCAAGTTTACATCGATTGAGGCGATATTGGAAGCTTACCTTCAGCCAGTTTTGTTCAAAATGGGGATGAGGCAGCTCCCAGAAGAACGATTTTACCAACTTCTAGGCCGTATTCTTGCGGATCATGGCGGACTTTTGCCTCAAATATATCAAGATGCATTTCAAGCTGTAAACGATCGCTTCATGCGGGCGCTGATCAAGGCGCTCCCTGACTTGGATCAAGGCGATTTGGCAATGCGTTTTCACTTTATCAACGGCGGATTGATTCATCTTCTAGCGCATCGGGCATTATCGGTAGCAGATTCCAAGAATCCCCAAACCATGGAACAATCCATTGAGCGCTTAGTGCGTTTCTCAGCGGTTGGACTGCGAGATGGTCTTGTGGTGGACGCCGC
The DNA here is from genome assembly GCA_041753275.1 of Akkermansiaceae bacterium. Taxonomy (GTDB): domain Bacteria; phylum Verrucomicrobiota; class Verrucomicrobiia; order Verrucomicrobiales; family Akkermansiaceae; genus Luteolibacter. The sequence goes on from JBGSUW010000105.1 coordinate 46,989, forward strand.
AGTCGCCGCTAAGGATACACCTCAAGCGATGTTCGATTTCTAAAAGAAGTTTCGTTGAAATCCGCGATTTGGGAGTTTCCAAACTCTCCCGGGGGCCTAGCTTCTTGCCCCCATGTCTGCTAAAATTCGATTTACTTCCGCCACCGCCGTCGGCCTCGTTCTTGCCAAAGTCGGCCATCCCCAGCGCGATGAGCCGCTCCAGACCTCTAAGGAAGTTTTCAAGATCGCAGAGGAGGATCAGGAGCCACTTGCTGCTATTTTCCTCAAACCGTTCAAAAATCTAACAGCTCATCGCTTCAGCCATCATTCCTCGCTGGAACAGCATGAGATGAACGCCTACACCGCCGCGATTTTCGCCGCAGACGATGGCTTGTTAGAAAAGGGCTGCGACATTGCAAAACGCCTCTACGCCAAGTCCAATCACCCCAACATCAAGTCCGGTGATCTCTGCATTTCTCTGATCAAGAACATTGAGATCGATGGCGAAGTTACCCAAGGCCTGTGCATTCTCAAATCCGAGAGCGTGGTGCCATTCCTGAGTATTTCCACGCGCGATGGCGATCTGGAACTGCACACCGAGCAGGGCATCAATCCCGAAAAAATTGATAAAGGCTGCCTCATCCTCAACCATCTCGCGGCGAAAGGTTATTACGTGCTTACTTTCGATCGCACGAGTTCAGACGCGCGCTTCTGGGTCCGCGACTTCCTCGGTGTGATCCCCATCACAGATAGCCCGTTTCTCACCAATAAGTATGCGAATATGGCCGTAGCCTTTCTCGAAAAGGAGAAGAAGGAAACTTCCAAGAAAACCGTGGATGACGATGCGCCACCGTGGGATAGTTCCAGCGCAGCCCGGGATGCGATCACCTACTTTGAGGAGAAGGAAAAATTCAGCCTGCAGGAATTTGAGGAAAAAGTCTTAAAAAGTCCGGAAGCCGCCGCAAAATTCGCTGAGCATCGGGCGAAAGTCGAAGAAGAGCAGGGCCATCGCCTGGACGACTCTTTTGAAATTTCCAAAAAGGATGTTTCCAAGGCAAAGAAGAAAATCCCGGCAGTGATGAAGCTCGATACCGGGGTGGAAATCCGCCTCAAGCCGAACGTCGCGGCAGAGCCGGACAAATTCCTCGAACACGGCTTCGACGAGGGCCGTAAGATGAAATTTATCAAAGTTTACTATCGGGAAGATCTCGCAGATTGATTCGAGCGGCAGGACTTTACCATGGCAGGGAAGGGGAATTGCAGATTTATTACCACTGCCATGCACGTTCCTACATTGATTGCCCGCAAGCGCGAGGGTGAGCAACTTTCCTCCTCGGAAATTCACGATCTAATCTCAGGCTACACTCTGGGTGAAGTGCCGGATTATCAAATGGCCGCATTCGCCATGGCCGTTTATTTCCAAGGAATGACCCCGGCCGAGATCGCCGCGCTCACCCGTGCGATGATGGCAAGTGGCGATTGCTTTTCCCACCGGCTTGGCCACCCCGCCGTGGTGGACAAGCACTCCACCGGCGGCATCGGCGACAAAGTTTCTCTGATTCTCGCGCCCCTCGTCGCGTGTACTGGCTGCTGGGTGCCGATGGTTTCCGGGCGCGGTCTGGGCATCACGGGCGGGACCCTGGATAAGCTCGAATCCATCCCTGGCTTCAATGTGAATGTCTCGCTCGCAGATGCGGCGGCTCAGCTGGAGGAGATCGGCGTCGTCATGATGGGCCAAACGGAGCGATTTTGCCCGGCGGATAAGAAACTGTATGCCCTTCGTGATGTCACTGGCACGGTGCCATCCATTGCATTGATCACGGCTTCCATCATGTCTAAGAAACTTGCGGAGAGCTTGGACCGTCTGGTCTTGGATGTGAAATTCGGGTCGGGCGCTTTCATGCAGACCAAGGCGGATGCCGAGGCGCTTGCTGCCAGCATGATCGCAGTCGGCCAGGAAATGGGTGTGGAAGTCCACGCCGTGCTCAATCCCATGAGCGAGCCGCTGGGGCGGGCGGTGGGGAATTCGCTCGAAGTCATCGAGGCGCTTGCCTGCCTCGATGGCGGCGGCCCAGCGGATTTGCGGAAAATCGTGATTGATCTGGCAGAAAAAATCGCTGGAGTTTCCCGGGAGGAGCTTGAGAAATTGTTAGACGATGGCAGTGCCCGCCGACGGTTTGATCAGCTTGTTGAGGCTCAGGGTGGAAGTCCTGCCGATTTGCCGAATCTCACAAAAATCCACCAAGCCCCATACATCCGCGAGGTCTGCGCCGGACACACTGGGATTGTTTCTCAAGTCCACGCCGGGCTCATCGGCCAAGCTGCGCTTGAGCTTGGAGCGGGCCGAGCCAAAGCCAGCGATGGCGTGGACTTTGCCGTTGGTTTTGATCAGTTGGTGAAGGTTGGTGAAACGGTTCACCCTGGGCAGATTCTTTGTCGTATTCACGCCCCCACCATCCAAAACATTGAAATGGCACAAAAGATGGTAATGGATGCAGTGCAATTTTCCTGAAATATAGAAGGTGTTTGCATCCCCTCTGCGTAGCCCTATTCTTTTCCAAGACTCCGCATATCCTGGAAATTGCCACTCATTCGGTCTTTTAGTCGTTCTCCTCTTGAAAAGCCGCATCTGCCTGTCTATCTCTGCCTCAGCGGGTGATCTCGCCTTTTTAACTGCTATGAATGCCCTAAACCGAAGTTTTTCCGCCCTCTGGTCCTCCTCGATTGGGAAAAAGTACATCGTTGCGATCACCGGTATTGTGCTCGTACTTTTTCTCGCAGGCCACCTCACCGGTAATTTATTAATCTTTGTGGGCCGTGAGGCATTCAATGAATATGCAGAATTTCTCCATGGAGCGCTGCATGGTGCAGGGGTCTGGATCGCGCGAGTGGTGTTGTTAGTGACGCTAGTCCTTCACGTCGCAGCCACCATCGCACTGACTCGCCAGAACCGGACGGCAAGGAAGAGTTACGAATTCGAAAATACAATCCAAGCCTCGAAGTCTTCGCGGATCATGATTCTCTCGGGCCTGACCATCCTGGCATTCGTGGTGTTCCACATTCTCCACTTTACCGTTCGCACGGATTCGGAATTAGCCCGGCTTGGCGCGAATGATCCCTACGGCATGGTCATTGTTGGCTTTCAAAATTTCTGGGTTGTTTTGTTCTATATCATCGCGATGTCTCTTCTGTGCTCTCACTTAGTCCATGGCGTAGGCTCTATTTTCCAAACACTCGGACTGCGCACGAAGAAATCGGAAGGCATTATCCATCAAGCATCGCTCGTTTACAGCTTCGGCATCTGGGCGGGCTTCATCTCCATTCCACTTGCGATTTTTATCGGCATTGTGAAGTTCTGAAAATTTTAACCAATCATTCTCATGTCCATCGTTCTCGATTGTAAAACTCCATCTGGCCCGCTTGATCAAAAATGGTCGAAGCATAAGATGGACTCAAAGCTCATCAACCCGGCAAACAAGCGGAAGTTCACCGTCATCGTCGTCGGCTCCGGCCTTGCAGGTGGAGCTGCCGCGGCCTCGCTTTCCGAACTCGGCTATCAGGTGAAATGCTTTTGCTATCAGGATAGCCCCCGCCGCGCTCACTCGATCGCCGCGCAAGGTGGCATCAACGCCGCCAAAAATTATCAGAATGATGGCGACTCCGTAAGTCGGCTTTTCTATGACACCATTAAAGGTGGCGACTTCCGCTCGCGTGAAAGCAACGTCCATCGCCTTGCCGAAGTTTCCAGCTCCATCATCGATCAATGCGTGGCCCAAGGGGTGCCGTTCGCTCGCGAATATGGTGGCTTGTTAGACAATCGCTCTTTCGGTGGATCGCAAGTTTCCCGCACTTTCTACGCCCGTGGTCAGACTGGTCAACAGCTTCTCATCGGCTGTTATCAAGCGCTCGAAAAGGAAATCCACCGTGGCGGTGTGAAAATGTACACCCGCACCGAGATGCTGGATGTCGTGTTAGTCAACGGGCATGCCAAGGGCATCGTAGTGCGGGATCTCGTCACCGGAGAAATTTCCTCCCACGCCGCAGATGCCGTAGTGCTTGCCACCGGCGGCTACGGCAATGTGTTTTTCCTCTCCACCAATGCGATGGGCTGCAATGTCACTGCCGCATGGCGCGCCGCACGCCGGGGAGCGCTTTTTGCCAATCCTTGTTACACGCAAATTCACCCGACATGTATTCCCGTGAGCGGTGATTATCAATCCAAGCTCACGCTCATGTCTGAATCCCTCCGCAACGATGGCCGGATCTGGGCACCTAAGTCAGCCGACACTGCTGCCAAGCTTCGCGCAAAGAGCATCACTGCCGCAGACGTTGCGGAAGCGGATCGCGACTACTTCCTAGAGCGTAAATATCCGTCCTTCGGAAACCTTGCACCGCGTGATATTTCATCTCGTGCTGCGAAGGAAGTCTGCGATGAAGGCCGCGGCGTAGCTTCCACCGGCCTCGGGGTTTACCTCGATTTCCGTGATGCCACCCAGCGCCTTGGCGAAGACATCATCCGCTCGAGATATGGAAATCTCTTCCAGATGTATGATAAAATCGCCGGTGAAGATCCCTACAAAGGTCCGATGATGATCTATCCGGCTGTGCATTATACCATGGGCGGCTTATGGGTTGATTATAATTTGATGTCGAATGTTCCGGGTCTGCACGTCTTGGGAGAGGCGAATTTCTCCGATCACGGCGCGAACCGTCTCGGAGCTTCCGCCCTCATGCAGGGCCTAGCCGATGGCTACTTCGTGATTCCCACAACCATTGCGAATTACCTCGTGCATGAGAAACCAGGCAGCATCAGCACCTCCATGCCCGAGTTTAAACAAACCGAACTGGAAACTCGGGAGCGCACAAACAAGCTGCTCTCCATCCAAGGGAAGCGCACTGTGGATTCCTTCCACCGCGAGCTGGGGCTCACCATTTGGGACAAGTGCGGGATGGCCCGTTCCCGCGAAGGGCTCACCGAGGCCCTCGAAAAAATACCACAAATCCGCGAGGAATTCTGGCAAAACGTCCGCATTCCCGGCTCTGGAAACAATGTGAATCAAGAACTCGAAAAGGCAGGGCGCGTGGCCGACTTCATCGAGTTCGGCGAAGTGATGTGTTACGACGCGCTTGCCCGCGAGGAATCCTGCGGCGGCCACTTCCGCACCGAGTATCAATTTTTCGATCACAGCCCCGAGGTCATCGCCGGCACCACACAGGCAGGCGAGGCCAAGCGCGATGATGCGAATTTCTCACATGTCGCTGCATGGGAATACAAAGGCCCGGATAGCCCGCCAATCCTCCACAAAGAGCCTCTCGTTTACGAGGAAACCCATGTTTCCATCCGTAGCTATGCTTGATCTAGTAATCAGGACTTGCTAGCCGCGCGGCGAAGCCGATCCATGATCGCCACGCCCAGTCCGGTCTCACTCACAGGCTCGGCGATGATTGCGTCCAAGCCGGCCTCGTCTAACAATCGCATCAGGTAAAACAGCCGAATCGCGCCTTCCGCCAGCTTGCCGCTGCCCGGGCTCAAGGACTCGATTTGTTCCCAATCATGCAGTCCCACATACGGCCCATCATCCTCGCCGGTATAACTCAGCAACCCATATCTCTTGCCTTCCTCCGGGTGGAAATCGCTGGGCTGCTCAAGTAAAATAAGCGGCGTCACCGGCGCATAATGGCTCGCAAGCTGCCCCGGTGCTTGCGGCGCATCCTGGGAAACTGCGCGGACTTTTTCCACTCTGCCATACTCTTGAAGTTGCTCCTTGGTGATCGGCCCCGCCCGATGCAGCCGGAATATCGGCTTCTTACCCTCGCGCGGCTCGATGGAAATGATCGTGCTTTCCAGCCCCTCGCTGCATGCCCCGGCATCCACGATGAGCGGAATCCGGCCACCGAGTTCCTTTACCACCGCCGAGGCCGATGTCGGGGAAATTCTTCCAAATCGATTTGCACTCGGTGCCGCGATTGGCCGACCCAGCTCCTTGGCCACCGCCCGGAAGACCGGATGCGCACTCTGTCTCACAGCAACAGTCGCCAGCCCGCTGGTCACCAAATCCGGAATATCGGGATGCTTTGGTAAAATCAATGTCAGCGGCCCCGGCCAAAATGCTGCGATGAGTTTGTTTACCGTCTCCGCGATCTCCTCAGGCACCACCGCCACCTTTTTCAAGTCTCCGCGCGATGCGATGTGCACGATCAATGGATCGAACGAAGGCCGCTCCTTCGCTGCGAAAATTTTAGCCACAGCCTCGGCATTCAGCGCATCCGCCGCTAAGCCATAGACCGTCTCCGTCGGTAGCGCCACAATTTCGCCCGCTCGCAGTAGCTCACAAGCTACGCTCACAGCTTCTTTCATCTCATCATCGGCGACATAGAGGATACGGGTATCTGGCACGCGATGGTTGTGGCAGACTCGCCGCCTCCTCGCCAACTCTCATTTTCGCAAAATTAGCAGCACTGCCTACCCACGATTCATCCACCACAAGGTGAAATTTAGAACTGCCGCGAAGCTTACCCACAGTCCGTAGGGCACGAACAACCCACCCGCGAGCTTGCGAATCCGGTAAAAAGCAACGCCGGTGATGAGGATCATGCCCCACAGCAGCACAATATTGATCAATGCCAGATCAGGCCGATGAAATCTGAAAAACAGCGGTGTCCACAGTGCGTTGAGCGCCAACTGGATCGCGTAAAGCACAAGTGGTTTTTTCTGAGCCGCCCATCCACCCTCCCTCCATACCAGCCACGCCGCAGCCGCCATCCCAATGTAGAGTAGCGACCACACAGGTCCGAACAACCATCCCGGCGGGTTCCACGATGGCTTGCGCAAACGATCATACCACTCGGCTGGTGGCGAAAACGCGCCGAACAACGGAGCACAAAATGTCACCAAAAGAATCACCCCCAAAGCCAGTAGCGAGCGTCTCGAAAATGCTGCGATGCGGGAGTGATTTTCCAAACTAGCCAATGAACGACTCATACAAGGGAAATTCTATCAGACCCCGCCAGATGCTCCAGCATGATTTAAAACACATGGAAAATACGACGCGAGACATTTTAGAATATTACTTTTAGGCAAGAAATGGCTTTACAAGACTCAGAAGCTGACTAGTTTCCGCGCTCCGACGGGATGTCCCACCGGCTCATTTTAACAATTCCAAACCATGAAAGTTCTCTCCTCACTCGCCTCCGCAAAACGCCGTCATGCTGATTGCCAAGTCGTGAAACGCAAAGGAACAGTTTACGTCATTTGCAAATCGAATCCGAAATTCAAGGCTCGCCAAGGTGCCACTGCTGGCACTCGGCTCTCCAAGAAAGGTCTGTAAATCGACAACTGCCGGGGATTTTTCCGGTTTTTCTCATTTTGAAACTAGCGGCCATTAGGTCGCTTTTTTCATGAGCCAGCAGCGATCTTCTCCAGCACTCGCCCTGCGGCAATCAAGCCGAAGCTGGCGATGATGTGAGTGGCGGATCCGAAGCCGGATGCGCAATTGAGCCGTAGCGAGATTTCTTCCGGCGCGGTCTTGGAAACCGTGCCATCGCAATTGGAATAGAAGGGCGGTTCGTCCGAGTAAACCGCATCAATCCCGAAAAGGATAGGGTCCTGATTGCGCGGAGTTTTAGGAAATCCGTAGTCATTCCGCAAGCCACGGCGGAGCTGCAACAACAGCGGATCCATGCCGCTATGGGCCAAATCCGTCACTCGGATGCGAGTAGGATCCCGCCGCCCGCCAGCCCCACCACAGGTGACGGCGTAAATTTTCCGGCGGTGGCACTCGGCCGCGAGCAGCGACTTATGGCGGGCATAGTCAATCGCATCAATCACCGCATCGAAGCCCGCATCGAGAATCTCGGCAGCGGATTTCTCATTGAAAAACTTTGGCACAATCACCACTTCGCAGCCGGGATGGATCGCATAAGCGCGCTCGGCCATCGCCTCAGTCTTTTGGCGGCCGATCTGGCCGTCCATCGCGTGGAGTTGGCGGTTCACATTGGTAATGCAAATTTCATCCAGGTCCACCAATGTCAGGTGACCGATGCCGGAGCGTGCAAGTGATTCCACCGCCCATGACCCCACGCCACCCACGCCGATGACCGCCACTCTGGCGGTTAGAAAACGCTCCAGCGCAGCCTGCCCATAGAGCCGGGCAATGCCGCCGAAGCGGTAGTTAAGCGAATCCAAATCAAGCACGCCGGGATGAAGGCTGGATGCGGAGCAAAATGCAAGACCCGCCGTAAGTGTTGTCAACGTGTGACAATTTAAGACTTCCACAGAGTTGCCCAAACTGTTCTGGAATGGATCATGCTCACGCTCACGTAAATTTATGGACCTCATCATTCAAAACGCAAAACTCCTCAAGCTACCAGGACTCCATGATATAGGCATTGAAAACGGACGAATCATTGCAATCGACACAGAAATTCCCATGTCCGCTGCTGCCCGCACCCTTGATCTCGGAGGCAATTGCGTGGTCCCCTATTTTATCGACAGCCACTTCCATTTGGACAGCGTGCTTTCCCTCGGCAATCCACGTTTCAATCAAAGCGGCACTTTATTTGAAGGAATCGAGATCTGGGGCGAACTCAAGGCAGCGATTTCCCGCGAAGAAATCGTGGAGCGTGCCACCGGCTATTGCAAATGGGCCATCGCCCAAGGCATTGGCGCGATCCGTAGTCACGTCGATGTCTCGGAGAAATCTCTCACCACCGTGGAAGCGCTCTTGGAGGTGCGCGAGGCGATGAAAGAATTTTTAACCATTCAGCTCGTTGCCTTCCCACAAGACGGTTACCTGAGAGTGCCGGGGCAGGATCGGCTGCTCGCCCGTGCCCTCGACATGGGCGTGGACGTGGTGGGTGGAATTCCACACGGCGAGCGCACCATGGCAGATGGTTCCGAGTCGATCCGCCAGCTCTGTGAAATCGCCGCCGCTCGTGGTCTCCGCGTTGATGTGCACTGTGATGAATCGGACGATCCGCTTTCTCGCCACATCGAGGCATTGACCTATCACACCCAGCGGCTCGGCTTACATGGCCGCGTGAGCGCTTCCCACCTGACCTCCATGCACTCGATGGATAACTACTATGTGAGTAAACTTCTATCCCTGATGGCAGAAGCCCAAATTCATGCAATTTCCAATCCGTTGATCAATATCACTCTGCAAGGCCGCCAAGATACTTACCCAAAACGCCGTGGAATCACCCGCATTCCCGAGATGTTAGAAAAAGGCATCAACGTTTCTCTCGGCCATGATTGTGTGATGGACCCATGGTATGCCATGGGCCGTGCAGATATGTTAGAAGTAGCCTCGATGGCATGGCACCTCTGCCAGATGACTCGTCCTAGCCAGAGTGAAGACGTCGTTGAAATGATCACCTCCCGCGCCGCCGCCACGCTCGGCATCGATGACTATCAAACTGAAGTCGGAAATCCTGCAAACTTCGTAGTGCTTCAGGCCCGCAGCGCCCATGACATGCTGCGTTTGAAGCCGACCCGTCTTTACGTCATCCGCGATGGGAAAATCATCGCAGAGTCCGCACCCCTATATTCCAAAGTAACCTTGGCAGGGCAGGTGACCGATGTTGATCTCAGCAAACCCCTTTTCTTAACATCTTCACCAGCATCCAAACCTGCAGGGTGATCATCATTGAATTTTCTGTGAGAGAAAAAAACCCAGCGACGCTTCGCTTTCTTCGCCGACGCACGCAGAGTTAAGAATGCGTTTCTCAATACAGACACATTTAAGGACTGGCGCTATCCTGTAGCAAAAGACTCTGAAATATACATTTTCATATCTTTCAAAAACTTAAGATATAAAAATTGCCTAACGCGCCCCATGAGAACCTAAGAATAACCCAGCAATACCATAAATATGCGGAGACTGTCCGTGAATTCAAGTTTATCAAGGGTCTGCGGAACCGACGGTGTCTTACATATTCGGTCAGGCTGACCTTTCGACCTACAAAATCATTCTTCATGGACCACGAACACAAACACAACTGCTGCGGCGGCAAGAACTCCGACAAATCCCATCAGCCGGACGCAGCAGTCAGCCCGTCGCCCCAAGCGAAATATTTCTGCCCGATGTGCCCGGGTGTTGAGTCCGACAAGCCGGGTGATTGCCCCAAATGTGGAATGGCCCTGGAGAAAAATCCTATGTGGAATTCTGCATCGGCCACCATTTACACCTGCCCGATGCATCCGGAGATCCAAGAGCCAAAGCCCGGCGACTGTCCGATCTGCGGAATGCCGCTAGAGCCTGTCGGTGTGGCAGAGGGCGAAGAAGATGATGAGGAAATTCGCGCCCTCTCCCGCAAGTTCTGGGTCGCTGCCGCACTCACCTTGCCGGTTTTCATCATCGCCATGGCACACTGGATTCCCGGGTTCAATATTGAAAACTTCATTCCGAAGAACATTTCAAAATGGGTCGAGTTCGCCCTCACCGCGCCCGTTGTCTTGTGGGCTGGGGGGATGTTTTTCACGAAAGCGTGGCTGTCGGTGAAGACGTGGAATCTCAACATGTTCACGCTCATCGCCACCGGTATCGGCGCGGCCTTTATCTACAGCGCGGTCGCAGTGATCGCTCCCGGTGTTTTCCCCGAAGCCTTTCGCGAACACGGCGAAGTAGGGCTCTACTTCGAGGCCGCCGCCGTCATCACCGTGCTGGTGTTGCTTGGCCAGTTACTTGAGGCCAAAGCTCGCAGCCGCACCGGCCAAGCCATCCAAGCGCTTCTAGGACTCGCTGCGAAGACCGCCCACCGCGTGATCGATGGCAAGGAGGAGGATGTGCCAGTGGATGCTTTGAAAAAAGGCGACCTTCTCCGCGTTCGCCCCGGAGAAAAAGTTCCCATCGACGGGACCATCACTGAAGGCTCCAGCAACCTCGACGAATCGATGATCACCGGCGAGCCGATGCCGGTCGGGAAGAAAGAAGGCGATCGAGTCATCGGAGCCACGGTCAATCAGACCGGCAGCTTCGTGATGCGTGCGGAAAAAATCGGTTCGGAAACCCTGCTGTCCCAGATTGTCCAGATGGTCGCGGAAGCACAGCGCAGTCGCGCCCCGATCCAGAAGCTTGCGGACTCCGTGGCAGGATGGTTCGTGCCTATCGTCATCGGCATCGCCATCATCACCTTCATCGTTTGGTCGATCTTCGGCCCGGTTCCGGCGATGGCCTACGCATTGGTCAATGCGGTTTCCGTCCTGATCATCGCGTGTCCGTGCGCCCTTGGCTTGGCCACGCCGATGTCGATCATGGTGGGTGTCGGTCGCGCTGCGCAGATCGGAATT
>JBGSUW010000106.1:0-28107 GCA_041753275.1 Akkermansiaceae bacterium
TTGGATGGAAATCTTCTCAAAGGAGTATCGCGCTCGTTTTACCTGAGTCTGCGGCTTTTGCCCGCCGCCATGCGCCCAGCCGCCAGCCTCGGCTACCTGCTTGCGCGGACGAGCGATACTCTTGCGGACACCAGCCAAATCTCAGTGACCATCCGTAGGGAAAATTTAGCGGAATTTGCAAATTCACTTCAACCTGCCGCCGCAGCCCCCGTGTGGTCTCGCGATTTTATTTCCGTGCTCGCAGATCCACGCGAGCGCCATTTACTGGCAAGCACCGCACCGATTCTTGAAGCGCTGAGGATACTTCCCGAAGCTGAGGCCCAATTGGTGCGCGAGGTTTGCGAGATTATTATCAGTGGCCAACTGCTTGATCTGGAACGTTTTGAAATGGCAGAATGCGATCACCCAATTTCGCTCGCAAATGATGCTGCCCTCGCTGACTACACATGGCGGGTGGCAGGCTGCGTGGGTGAATTTTGGACCAAGCTGGGATTTCTCACCATGGGCACGCGCTACTCGCACACGGCGGAGGCAGTGCTGCTAGACCAAGGGCGGCATTATGGGATGGGGCTCCAGTTGGTCAATATTTTGAGGGATCTCGGCCCGGACCTCGCGGTGGGACGTTGCTATCTACCGGTGCTGCCGAGCGACCCGGGAAAATTTCTCTCGTCCTATCAACAATGGTTCCAGCAGGCTCTGGAGTGGGCCTCGGTGGGGGAATCCTATGCTGCCGTGCTGGGAACTCGGCGCTTGCGTGTGGCCACGGCGCTACCTGCCATGCTCGCGAAAAAGACTTTATTGAAGCTGGAGTCACCCACTTTCCCGCAATCGCAAAAAACGGTGAAAATCTCGCGCAGGCAAGTTTACCTAACGTTAGGACGGGCGGTTTTACTCGGGCGTTCCTGAAAAGATGCATCTCGGAATTCCATTGCCATCGGCTCGCGCGCAAGATGATACTGGCCACGCGTGAGCTTCTGGAACCCATTTATCATCATCTGCGGGATTGTTTCCGTTACCTGCTTCAGCTCTTTGTTAGCCGAGGCCCCGCCTGCGTCTGCTCAACTTGAGCCGCCTGCCACCGCCGCCGTGGTGGATATCACTGAGGCATCTCAGGTCGCGGTTGCTCACCCGGCGAACCCGGATCTTACCCAGATTTATGGTTGGAAAGAGCATGTGTTCATCAACGGGCTAAAGACAAAGTTTCAAGCAAAGCTGGATACGGGTGCGCTCAATAGCTCGATCCATGCGGAGGAGGAAGAGCTCTTCGAACGCGATGGCAAGAAATGGGTGCGCTTCATCGTGAGGAATCCCACAGAGGAAAATCCCACTCGCTACCGCATCGAGGCGCCGCTAGTCCGGATCGCGAAAGTGAAAGAACCCGGAGGTGTCTCGCTACCGCGCGAAGTCGTGCGACTGACGGTGGAAATCGGCGGGCGCAAAATACGCGGTGAGTTTACTTTGAACAATCGCTCGAACATGCTCTCCCCCGTGCTCATCGGCCGGAGAATGATCAAGGACCTCGGCTGGGTGGACTCGGGGCGTACTTTTCTCGCCGATGAAAAGATTTTCCGCTAATCGGCCCGCCATCCTCTATTTTTGATGAGTGCTCGTTGGAAATTATTTACCGTTGTCATGCTTTTGCTGATAACGGGTGGGGCAATAGCCTTTCATAAAGTGTCCTCACTTGGGGTGCCGTTCTGGCAAGGTCAGCAAATCAATGAATGGCAAATCGAGGCGCGTGTATCATTTCTAGCGACTGGGAAAAAAGTCAAAGCCCGGCTCTCGCTGCCTGCTCTCGCCGCAGATGCATCCAAGGTCCAGGAAGCGGGCTCACTGGGCTATTTTTTCAACATCGAAAAGAATTCCGACGCCCGCACCGCCGTCTGGGCTGCCGAGAATCGGGAACAAGCACAAGCGCTCTATTTCCGCGTCCGCTTACCGGATGGTGCCCGCAGTGATGCGGATCCGGTGGCTGGCACACTGCCTCTCAATGAGATCGAAGAGCCAACTTTAGCGGGCAGTCTGAGTGAGGCCGCCACTAGCATCGTCCAGCGGGTGAAGTCACTCTCGGCAGATCCGGATAGCCTATTCGTAGCGATGTTTAAGGAAATCAATGGTGATGATTTTTCCCAAGAATTCGTTTATTTAAACCGCCATTATCAGAAGGAATTCAAAGGACGGGCAAATTTCGCGATGGGCGTGGATCTTCTCACGCTGGCAGGAGTTCCCGCGCACCGTGCCTATGGCGTGCGGCTGGATGAGACTGCGGGAAGCACCCCTCCGATTCCACTCGTGGAATACTATGATGGCGCATCTTGGAAAGTCCGGGATCCCGCAGAGCCATCTTCCATTCTTGATGGCCGCTCACTCTTCGTCTGGCATCGCGGTGGCGGTCCCTTGCTCGATGTGACGGGCGGAGAGAATTCAAAAGTGGTCTTCACCGTCAGTAAAGATCGCATTCCGATGAGCCATCTCAGCGATCTGAGTAGCTCGCCGTTCATGATTTCCACCATCCTTGGGCTGCCCATCGCAGAGCGGGCCACCTTCCGCTACATCGTGCTGATTCCCTTGGGTGCCTTTGTGGTGGTCCTGATGAGAAATCTCGTAGGCGTGCCCACCCTTGGCACCTTCATGCCGGTGCTTCTCGCCTTGGCATTGTTGCAAATCCCACTGCTGCGCGGTCTTTCGATGTTTGCTTTGATGGTGGCAGTGGGTCTCGGTTTCCGTTTCATGCTCTCCCGGCTCAATCTTTTGGTAGTGCCACGGGTAGCTGCCTGCGTGGTGATCGTCACGCTGCTGATGATCATCATGAGTGTGGTCAGCTACCGGATGGGCGTCAGTGGCGGCCTTCAGATCACCCTGTTTCCCATGATCATCCTCGCCTGGACCTTGGAACGAATGTCCATCATCTGGGAAGAAGAAGGGAAACGCAGCGCCTTGATCCAGGTTGGCGGGTCAGTCTTTGTCGCCGTGCTGGCGTACTTTTTAATGAGCATTCCCCAGCTCAAATACTGGGCATTCTACTTTCCAGAGCTGCTGCTGGTGTTGCTCGCCGGTATCTTGATCATCGGACGCTACAACGGCTACCGGCTCTCCGAACTCATCCGTTTTAAAACATTCCCGCATGCCTGATTCACCATCGCATGCTTCTGCCAAATGGTGGCACCGCTGGCTGCGCACACCCGCCGAGCTTCGCAGCCTCGGCGTGGTGGGTATCAATATGCGGAATGCCCGCTACATGCTGCCACATAATCCCCGCCGCCTCTACGGCTTGGTGGATGATAAACTGCAGACCAAAGCGCTGGCGATCCGCGAGTCCATCGCTGTGCCCGAGACCTATGGCGTCATTCGCAGCCCGCGTGATGCGGCGCGGTTCGAAACGTTTCTCGAAGGGCGCTCCTCCTTCGTCATCAAGCCCGCCCGCGGCTCCGGTGGCCGGGGCGTGCTCGTCATTGATGCCAGGGAAGGCGAGAATTTCATTAAACCCAGCGGAGTTTCGCTCAGCCGGGGCGAGGTCCGTCATCACCTCGCCAATATTCTTGCGGGCCTCTTCAGTCTGGGTGGGCAGCGGGACAATGCCCTAATCGAATACCGCGTCACACCCGCCAAAGTGATGACAGATTTCAGCTACCAGGGAGCGCCGGACATCCGGCTTGTCTTGTTTCATGGTTATCCGATTATGGCGATGGCACGCGCCGCCACGCGTGAGTCGGATGGGCGGGCGAATCTCCACCAAGGAGCTCTCGGAATCGGGATCGATATCGCGACTGGCCGGACGATCCGCGCGATCCATCACGGCAGCTCCCTCACGCGCCACCCGGATTTAAATAAAGAATTGATCGGAATTCAACTCCCCGAATGGGACAAAATTTTAAACATCGCCGTGACCTGCCAGGAAATGACCGGGCTGGGCTACCTCGGAGTGGATCTTATGATCGATGATATTAGCGGCCCCTTGATGATCGAGGTCAACGCCCGCCCCGGCCTCGCCATTCAGATGGCAAATGGCATCGGCCTGCTCAATCGCCTGGAGACTGTGATGGCCCAGCACCAGTTTCACCCCGGTGCTGACCATTTTGAGAAAATCCAATTTTCTAAAAAACACTTCGCCGCCACAGACCTCCACGCTTCGAAAGGCATGCAAAATGCTGTTGCACACTCTCGGCGAGCCTTCTAATTTCCGCGTCAACTTCAACGTCTCAGCTTCATGAAAACAATACTTCTCCTGCTTCCTCTCATCGCCGCCCTCGCCGCTTGCAAACCCAGCGGTGGCGACACTATCAAGATCGGAGAATTCGCCTCCTTGACTGGAAAGGAAGCCACCTTCGGCACCTCTTCGCATGAAGGAACTCTCCTCGCCATCGAGCAAATCAATGCTGCAGGTGGCCTGCTTGGGAAAAAAGTAGAGCTTCTCACCGAGGACACTCAGACCAAAGCCGGCGAACCCGCCAACGCAGTGAACAAGCTCATCTCGAAGGACGGCGTCATTGCAATCCTCGGAGAAGTCGCTTCCAGCCGCTCACTCGAAGCCGCACCAATCTGCCAGGATAACAAGATCCCGATGATTTCACCCGCATCCACCAATCCGACACTGACTCAAGTGGGCGACTATATTTTCCGTGTCTGCTTCAGTGATACCTTCCAAGGCGGTGCGCTTGCAAACTTTGCCAGCGGCACCTTGAAAGCAAAAAAAGTGGCAATCCTGACAGACGTGAAGAGCGATTACAGCAAGGGTCTTGCCAAGAGTTTCAAAGAGAAATTCACAAGTAATGGCGGTCAAGTAGGCATCGAACTCGATTTCAACGGCGGTGACAAAGATTTCAAAGGCCAACTCACCTCGATCAAAGGCGATGCGCCTGATGCGATTTTTCTACCAGGATATTATAACGATGTCGCACTGATCTGCATCCAAGCCAAGCAACTCGGTATGAATATCCCGATCTTCGGTGGTGATGGATGGGAAAGCGAAAGCCTGCTCGCCATCGGTCAAGACGCCATGGAAGGACATTATTTTTCCACTCATTGCTCAATCGAACAACCGACTCCGGAAATGACCGCATTCGTAGAGGCTTACAGAAAACGCTTCGATAACAAAGCGCCGGATGCGATGGCCGCTCTGGGTTATGACTCGGCCCTAGTCCTCGCAGATGCCATCAAACGCGCTGGAACCACAGACGGACCCGCCCTTCGTGATGCCATCGCCGCCACCAAAGACTTCGCCGGAGCCAGTGGAAATATCACACTTAATGAAGATCGCGATGCTGTGAAAGCTCTCGTCTTCATCCAGATCAAAGGCGGCAAATTCACCTACAATGCTACCGTCAATCCTTGAAGAAGCTGAGAGCTAAGAGTTGAGGAGAATAAAGATTTCTATATCTCCTCCTCCCGACTCTCAACCATCCACTCTCGACCTCTTAATGGACTGGCTTCAGCAAATCGTGAACGGGCTTGGCCTTGGGGCCATTTACGCCCTCATCGCGCTGGGTTACACCATGGTGTATGGGATTCTGCGCTTCATCAATTTCGCCCATAGCGATGTGTTGATGTTGGGCGCATTCACCGCATTCTACGTCACTCCCAGTATCGAAAGAATCACAGGATCACAATCGATTCTTGGATGCATTATGGTCTTCATCATTGCTGCGGCGGTATGTGCGTGCATCGGAATGTTGATCGAGCGGCTGGCTTACAGACCATTGAGAAATCGTCCCAAGCTCACGGTCTTGATCACCGCCATCGGAGTTTCATTATTCATCGAGTTCACCGCGCAACATGAAAAAGTCTTTGGCGCCTCGCCCCAAGCGTTTCCTAAATTATTGCCCGAGAAATCGATCCATTTCGGAGAGTTGATTGTCTCCAGTAACGATCTTTTGACAGTATCAGTCACCATTTTGCTACTGATAGGTATGTGGTTGATCGTGCAGAAGACCCGGATCGGCACGGCCATGCGGGCGGTTTCTTACAATCATCAAGCCGCCTCTCTGATGGGCGTGCCAGTCAATCACATCAT
Organism: Akkermansiaceae bacterium; assembly: GCA_041753275.1. GTDB lineage: Bacteria > Verrucomicrobiota > Verrucomicrobiia > Verrucomicrobiales > Akkermansiaceae > Luteolibacter. The sequence goes on from JBGSUW010000106.1 coordinate 6,011, forward strand.
CTCGTTCACCTTCGGCCTTGGCTCCGCGCTCGCCGCCATCGCGGGAATCTTGTATGCGCTCAAAGCCCCGGGCATCGAGCCATTGATGGGAGTGCAGCCCGGCTTGCGAGCCTTCGTCGCCGCAGTGCTCGGTGGCATTGGTAATCTTCCGGGCGCGGTTCTCGGAGGGGTGTTGTTAGGGCTGTTAGAGACCGTCGCTGGTGGGATTCCCGGCCTTTCAAATTATCGTGATGCCATTGCCTTCGGGATTCTTATTTTGATTCTGATCGTTAAACCCGCCGGTCTGCTAGGCCGCTCATCTGTCGAGAAAGTATAATGAATTTCCCCGGTGCCAAACGCTGGTTACTATTAGGCATCGCACTGGCGATCCTCATCTCCTATTTTTCACCCCAATTTAATCGCTATTATCTAGGAGTGATCATCGATGTCGGCATCGCCATCATTCTTGCCACAAGTCTCAATCTCATCAATGGCCACACCGGCCAGTTTAGTCTGGGTCACGCCGGATTTATGGCCGTCGGTGGATTCTTTTCCGCATGGCTTTCCCTGCAAGCTGGCGGCACTGCTGAGGCATTCTGGTTTTTCCCCATGGTCTTGATTGCGGGCGGTGCACTCGCGGCATCCGTCGGTCTATTCGTGGGTGTGCCATCTCTACGGTTACGCGGCGATTACCTCGCAATTGTCACGCTCGGCTTTGGGGAAATCATCCGCGTCGTCGCCCAGAATACAGAAGCCATCGGCGCTGCCAGCGGGCTTAAGGGCATCCCGAAGCTCACCACCTTCGGTTGGACTTTCGGATTCGCCGCGATCACGATCTATGCTGTTACTGCATTGGTAAACTCCACCTACGGGCGTGGCTTCATCGCCGTTCATGACGATGAAATCGCTGCCGAATCCAACGGCATCGACACCACCCGCACCAAGGTCACCGCATTCGTCACCGGCGCATTTTTTGCCGGGATCGCTGGCGGACTATTTGCCCACCACAAGCAGTTCCTCTCGCCCACAGGCTTCGATTGGCTGAAGTCCATCGATATCGTGGTGATGGTCATCCTTGGAGGAATGGGACGCACCGCAGGCGTCATTGCAGCCGCAATTCTACTCACGCTACTGCCCGAAGTGCTGCGGGATTTTTCCGAATACCGGATGATCGTTTACTCTTTATTAATCATTTTGCTCATGCTTCTTCGCCCGGCGGGATTGTTCACCTTCACTCCGAAAAGTCGTAAAACTTCATGATTACGCCACTGTTGGAACTAGAAAAAGCGACGATTAAGTTCGGGGGGCTCACTGCCGTTTCAGAGCTCACGCTTACGATCAAGGAAGGAGAGTTGGTCGGTCTCATCGGACCGAATGGTGCGGGTAAAACCACCGCATTCAACATGATCACCGGCGTCTATCAGCCCACCTCCGGCGCAATCCGGTTTCTGGGGAATGACACTCGCCGCATCAAGCCGAACCGACTTGCCGCCGCAGGCATCGCCCGCACCTTCCAGAATATCCGCCTCTTCGCCAGCATGAGCGTGATCGATAATATCCGCGTCGCCGCCAGACTGCACAATGGAGAAGGCTACTGGAGCGCCCTATTTCGCGGCAAAAAATGGCAAAACTCCGAGGCCGAAACTGAAAAAAATGCCATCGAGCTTTTGGAAATTTTTGACCTCGCCCACCAACGCGACGAACTCGCAGTCTCACTCCCCTACGGCGATCAACGTCGCCTGGAAATTGTCCGTGCCCTTGCCACCCGTCCGAAATTGTTACTTCTGGACGAACCCGCAGCTGGCATGAATCCCTCCGAGAAAGACGATTTGATGAAGCTCATCCGTTTCGTCAAAGAGCGTTATCATCTATCGGTTTTACTCGTCGAACATGACATGAAAGTCGTCATGGGCATTTGCGAACGCATCGCCGTGCTGGAATACGGCATCAAGATCGCAGAAGGCACGCCGAAGGAAATTCAAAGCCATCCGAAAGTCATCGAAGCTTACCTCGGAGCCGCCGCCGTGTAATTATACATTTTAAGAATGCTCACTCTCGAAAATCTAACCGTTTCCTACGGTGCTATCAAAGCGCTCCACAGTGTCTCGCTGACGGTGTCGCAGGGTAGCATCGTCACACTCATTGGCGCGAATGGTGCGGGGAAATCGACCACACTCCGGGCATTGTCCGGGTTGGTGAAATCGACTGGCTCAATCCTCTACGATGGTAAGGATATTTCAAAACTCCCACCTCATAAAATTGTAGAGGATGGTCTCTGTCATGTCCCCGAGGGACGCATGGTTTTTGCAAATCTCACGGTGCGCGAAAACTTGAAGATGGGTGCTTACCTCCAGCGAGACCGAAAGTGGATCGCGTCTCAGACCGACTATGTTTTCGGACTTTTTCCCCGTTTGAAAGAACGTGAGGGCCAGGCTGCTGGCACCCTTTCGGGAGGCGAGCAACAGATGCTGGCCATCGGTCGTGCATTGCTGAGCAGGCCGCGATTTTTGATGCTCGATGAGCCGTCACTTGGGATCGCGCCTTTATTGGTGAAGAGCATTTTCGAGCGCATTGTGGAAATTAATCGCGAACAAGGGCTGACGATTCTTCTCGTCGAGCAGAATGCGAATCTCGCACTTGAAGTTTCGAGTTATGCCTATGTTTTAGAGACTGGTAAAATCCTCCTCGAAGGGCCGGCCGCTGAGCTTAAGGCAGACCCGAAGGTGCAAGAGGCATACCTCGGGATCTAAATCACGAAGGCTGTCTTGATGCGCCATCGCGCCATCCAGGTAGTAGGAAGATCGAGACTCCCATACTCAGCAAAATGCCGATTACGGCCACGATGCCCAGGCTTACCAGTGCCTCGCTTGATGAGAAAATCAACGAGCCAAAGCCAATCACATTGGATGCGCCACAGAATAATAAAGCCTTGCCGGTGCCCTGCCAAAGTTCCCTGAAGTTTCCTCCAGTCCGACGCAAACTGAGAGTGACATGGATGGCGTAATCGATTCCGGTGCCGAGTAGCAGGGGAGTCGCCATTAAGTTCACGAAGTTCCATTTTAAACCTGTGACGCTCATGATCGCTAATAAGAGCAAGCAGCAAACTGCCATCGCAAATAGTGCCCTTGCCACATCACCTACACACCGGAAAATGAGCCACATCATACCAACCAGCAGCACGAACATGGGTACGAGCATCTGGAACATATCTTTCTCCACTAGCCGGGAGATCGCGGGCTTGAAGAGTTCCCAACCACTCAACCAGATGCCGCCGCCAGATAGTTCACGGAATGAATCATAGGCCGTGCCTGCCGGATCTTGCCCGGCGGCAGGTGTGATCGTTCCTAATAGATATCCGCCTCCGCTTTCCTTGCGGGAGAGAAATAAACGCATCACTTCTTTTGCACTTTCAGATTCGGGGAAACTAGTGGCTGTGGTAGCCGTTTGTCGGCTAAGTTCTAACAATACTGCTCGCCCCAGCGCCAGTCCTTCCTCGGTGAATCCCGCAGCATCCGCCTCGGCCAACAAGCGTTCGCGGTTATTTGCAAGGTCCGCGAGAATTTCACGGTTCGCATGTTGTTGCGATTGATTGGGCCACCAGTGGTTGGGGAGCTGGTGACTTTCTATTAAACCTGAATTTGTCGCTAGATCCACGCGTTTTTGAGCATCGGTGATCAGGGTGAGCATCTGTTCATCGGTCTGCGCCTCGATGACAACTCCCAATGATTTTCCGCTCCACGCTGGGAATGCCTTTTGCACTCGTTCGAAGCCGTCCATCGCCGCACTTTCTCGCGGTCGCATGATTTTCGAATCAAACTCCGCTCTGGGTAGGCCATGAATGAATAAAATTGCTGCCGCTCCGATGCAAAGCCCCGCAGTAATCCACCACGCGCTGGAGCTTCGAGGTAGTAGATTTCCTGATCCCGTCGCAGGAGCACGATCTACCCCGAATCGGACGATGAAAGGTAAATAGAGTATAAGCATTAAAACCGCCGCCACGCTCAGGCCTATCCCCACAATCGTGCCCATTTGTGCCATTCCCGGTAGCCCGCCCAAATTAAGAGCCAGAAAAACCACCGTCGTGGTGATGGCCCCGAATAACACCGGAGGCCCGGCAGATTTTCTCAATTCCTGTTTTCGGTGGCCCGTGAGTTTTGCTTCTTGGCAAATCACCAAGCCATAATCCACCGATAGTCCGATGAGAATTTCAATCGAACTCAGTGCCATGATACTAAGTTCGCCGTAGAGCCATCCCGCGATTCCCAAGGCCACGGCAAATACAATGACCAACACTCCCATCAACCCCAACAACAGACTGAAACGCCGCTGCATCCACCAAAACAAAATTCCTATCAGACCAAGGGTGATACTGATGGAGCCACTCAGATCGCGCTCCATCGCCATGCCGATTTCCGAGGAAAATGCCGGTTCGCCTGTGAGCCGGACTTGTAGTCCCTTGCCTTCGCCCGTCTGCCACTTTTGGATCGATCCACGGATCTCTTGCAACCACGCATCCGCGCCACGATAGCCACCTAAAGCATGAGGCGCATTCAGAAACAATAGATGAGAACGGCCATCCGGGCTCTCGAATGCCTCACCGCCTTGACCACCTTCCGTGAGCTGGACCACGGCGGGATGCTGGAGAAATCCAAAAGGATCGTGAGCCTGCATCACCATCTCGCTGCCTTCCATCGCCGTGCCTACCGCCGCCAGCGCAGAGTTCAAACTCTCCTTGGAATTTTCCGCTGATAGCCTCGCTCCCTGGGCCGCCGTTGTAGTGGAATCGCCATTGAGCCAGAGATAGGCTAATAACTCCGCGATGCCTTCCGGTTCCTCGTTCCAGCGTGGTTTCCAACGCGCTTCCCGAGTCACACCAGCGGTTTTTAAATGGTTCCCTAAAGATTCTGCGGCCGCAGCCATGCTTCCCTCATCTTCCTCGCCGCCCTCGATTAGTAGCACCAATTCATCATCGCGGGAGAATGCTTCGTGAAATGCTTTGAGTCCCTTCACCTCCGGTAAATCCGGTGGCAGCATCGATAGGATATCTGTGTCAAATCGCAAACGCGTTAGCCCGAACGTCGCGAGCAGAATCGCGGCGACTAGAATCATTGGCACGGCCACACGGCGGAACATGGGCAGAGACAATAGGTAAACCTTCCTGAGCGAAATCCCAAAAAACATCAAAGTAGCTGGCGCATCCTGCGCCAGGCCGTTGCTGGAGCGTCTCGCTCCCAGCAATACAAGAAGCACCAAAATGCGTCAGCCTTCCCCAACGCCCACGATCAATCAAAATCCGGAAGTGGCGATGTGAACTCAAATCTCGGCAAGTTTGCCAGATGCCGTGCCCATGGAATTTCATCAGCCACCCAGCATTGATCCGTGGGCGGATGCGCCGAGGGGTCATCAAACGTGCAGGTATTGATTTCAAAAATCTCAGGCAACGCCGGATCGAAAAACATCAAAGGCGTGCCGCAGTTTCCACAAAATGATCGCTCGCGCTCAGCGTGGATCAATACCTTCGGCTTACCCGACAACCATTGCACCGAGCCCGTTTTGAAAAATGTCCAAGCCACTGCGGGAGCACCGCTCGCCTTGCGGCAGTCCAGACAATGGCAGTAGCTGGTTTGCAGGGAAGGCCCAGCAACCCGGTAGCGGATGGCAGCGCAAAGACATGAACCTTCAATTAGACCTTCAATCATGATGTGACCATTTAGGATTTCTTACCTTAGCATCAAGTTTTTATTTGCCTCGGCACATGCTATTTCTGCCGAGCCACTAGGGCTCGATTGCACTCTCTGCCCCCGATTCTCGCCAATTTGTTCAAAAGACTACCATAGCTTAGTTTAGCCACTCCGTGGTCGGACTTCGGGGTCCACCTCACCTTTCAATGGCGATGGATGGGCATCGGCAGGCAGAAAATTTGGACTTGGTTCCGGTTGATTCCTTGGCTGAGGGTAATTGAGTATTCTCGGGAACGTGCACAAATATGGCCATTCCTCAAATTCAAGATTTGTAATTTAGTGGAAGAATGGGCTATTCTCAGATCGTTGCAATTGCAGCCGTTGCTCACACATGAATTCTGCGTTTTTTGAAATTTCCATCGTCCTTGTCCTGTTGATTGCGAATGGCATCTTTGCGATGACGGAGATCGCAATTGTCTCCTCGCGGAAAGCGCTGCTCCAGACGATGGCGAATAAGGGGAATGTCGGCGCGGCCAAGGCTCTGGTGCTTTCGGAATCGCCCAATCGGTTTCTTTCCACTGTGCAGATCGGCATTACGATGGTGGGAATTGTAGCGGGCGCACTGGGGAGTGGTACAGTCGCGGAGAGTCTCGCTGGAGTCATCGCGCCTCTGCCTGTGATCGGGGAGTATGCTAAGCCGGTTGCTTTGTTTATCGTCATCAGCATTCTCACTTATCTCTCATTGGTGATCGGTGAACTGGTGCCAAAGCGGCTGGCCATGAAGTTTCCTGAAGCCATCGCCAGCGTGATGGCCGGGCCGATGGGGACGATTTCCACGATGGCCTCACCTGTGGTGACGTTGCTCTCATGGTCCACGGCGGGTTTGCTAAAACTTTTTCGAATCCGCGAAACTGATGAAGGCGGAGTTTCCCGCGAGGAAATCACCGTGATGGTGCGGCAAGGAATGGTCACCGGCACGATCAACCGCAGTGAATCACGGATGATGGAAGGTGTCATCGGCTTCGAAAGACTTGTCGCCTACGACTTGATGATTCCGAGAACCCGGATCTTGTGGATTGATGAAGCAGCGAACCATGAAACCGTCTGGCAAGCCATTATGCGCAGCACTCAAGGTGTTTTCCCAGTGTTTGAAGGACGGCGGGACAACTTGGTGGGTGCGGTCTCGATCAAGGAGATATATGGTAGTCTGGCTGCGGGAGAGGGCGTCTCGTTTAAAGAAATCATGCAGGTGCCGCTGTTTGTTCCAGAATTTCAGAAGGCGAGTACGCTGCTGGAGCTTTTCCGCGAGTCAGGGCAACGCGCGGCCTTCGTCATTGATGAATTTGGCAGCGTGATGGGGATGGTCACCTTGATTGATCTCATGGAATCGATCGTCGGAGATGTGCCCTCGCGAGAGGAAAAACTTGTCTTGCCGATGCGGAGGCGTTCGGATGGAAGCTGGTTGATTGATGGGATTTGCGAAATTGAAAAGCTTCCGGAACATCTGGAAAATTTTGTTTTGCCCGAAGGTGGCGGGGACGTCTATCAGACGGTTTCTGGCTGGCTGACCAATGAACTCGAACGCATCCCCACGGAGACGGACACCATCATCCACGGCGAGTGGAGCTTCGAGGTGGTGGATATGGATGGTGTCCGGGTGGATAAAATTTTGGCAATACCGGTGGTCAGATAGCGTTGCCTCGGCGGGATTTCGAGCTGTAATTGGTGTTTGGAAAAGAATCAAGATGCCGTCTGAGAGGTTAAGCGCGATTTCATCCACAATCCTGTCTTGAATTGCTGAAAGCGGCGTGCATTCTCGCCGCCGCCCATGGCAGGACCTATTTTTCAAGCACTTCCCGGATTCCGCGATTTCACTCCCCGTGAATGCGCGGTTCGCAATTATCTATTCGAGACTTGGCGCTCGGTGGCCCGCCGCTGCGGCTACGTGGAGTATGAAACTCCCATTCTGGAGGATACCGGCCTGTATTTGAAGAAGTCTGGTGGTGAATTATCCTCTCAATTATTTCGTTTTGAAGACCAGGGCGGCCGCGATGTCACTCTCCGGCCTGAGGTGACCGCCTCGCTGGCACGGCTGGTGGCGCAACATCAGCGAGATTTTCCCAAGCCGCTCAAGTGGTTTGAAATTGGCCAGTGTTTCCGCTACGAGAAGCCGCAAAAGGGCAGGGGACGCGAGTTTCATCAATTCAACGTCGATATCCTCGGCGAGCCCGGGCCCGCGGCTGATGCTGAATTGATCGCGCTGGCCATCGAGACGATGTTCGCTTTTGGCTTCGTCCCCGGGGACTTCGTGGTTCGCATTTCCGACCGCCAAGCATGGATCGATTTCGCCGCGCAGCACGCGATTCCAGAAGAACGCATCCCGGATTTCCTCGGCATCATCGATAAAATCGAGCGTGAGAAACCGGAAGTCCTTGCGCAAAAGCTCGCCGTCTTTTCACTCACACCTGATGAGGTTCGCTCCTTCATTGCAGATCCTGCAAATGCTTCAGCCGCCTACCTCGCCATTCGCGAAGATTTGGCAGCCCGTGGATTTGCGGATTGTGTAGAGCTGGATCTTTCCATCGTCCGCGGTCTCGCGTATTATACGGGTGTGGTTTTTGAGGTCTTCGATGCCAAAAAGTCCATGCGCGCGGTGGCTGGTGGCGGTCGCTATGATACTTTAATTTCTACAATCTCCGAAGGGGCCATCGATATGCCAGCCACTGGCTTTGCAATGGGTGATTATGTCATCCGTAATCTGATCGAAGAAACCACCCACGCCGCCATGCAATTGGAAGTATGGCTTCAGCGGAACGCCGCGAATTGTGATATCTATCTCGTCGTCGCGGATGAAACCAAACGTGGAGAGGCGCTTAGACTCCTCACCGATCTGCGGCGCGGAGGAATTTCCGCAGATATACCATTGGGAATTCAAAAAGTGGCCAAGCAATTCCAGCACGCCGAGAAATGTGGTGCGCGTTTTGCGCTAATTGTAGGTAGCGACTATCCAGCACTCAAAATCAAAGTCCTCGCAAATCGCCAAGAGGAACCCGGCAATGCCGAGCATGCGGTGGACTGGCTGACCGACCGCTTGCTCCAACCCGATGGGCTTCTACTGGCTTAATCAATCTAAATCTAAAATCTCTCAATATGCGCACCCATCATTGCAACGAACTCCGCGAGTCCCACATCGGCCAGACTGTCACTCTCATCGGTTGGGTAAATTCCGCTCGCGATCAAGGCGGCGTTATTTTCATCGACCTTCGCGACCGTGAAGGCATCACTCAATGCGTCTTCCGCTCGGAAGTCTCGGACGAATCCGCCGAACTCTCCCATAAGCTCCGCGTCGAGGATGTGGTGCAGATCACCGGCACCGTCGAGGCCCGCCTCAAGACTGCCGAGGTGGATAGCACCAATGACAAACTTGACACTGGCACCATCGAAATCGTCGCCACTCAGTTAACCATCGTCAACAAGGCGGATGTGCTTCCTTTCCAACTCGATAAGGAGCTTTCCAACGAAGATATGCGGATGAAATATCGCTATCTCGATCTCCGCCGCCCGCGCATGAGCAAGAACATCCGGCAACGCAGCACCATCACTTCTGCTGCCCGGCGCTATCTCGATGACTCGGGATTCTTCGAGATTGAGACACCGATCCTCTCGAATCCCACTCCCGAAGGTGCTCGTGATTTCCTCGTCCCATCGCGCCTTAATCCCGGTCGATTTTATGCGTTGCCTCAAGCACCACAGCAATACAAGCAACTCTTGATGGTGGCAGGGATGGAGAAGTATTTCCAAATCGCCCGTTGCTTCCGCGATGAAGATTTACGGGCAGACCGCCAACCGGAATTCACTCAAATCGATATCGAAGCCAGTTTCGTCACTCAAGACGATATTATCAAATTGGTGGAAGGCTTGCTGGCCAGCATGTTCAAGGCGGGGCTTGATGTAACTATACCGAGTTCCTTCCAGCGGATGACCTATCAGGACGCAATGGATATCTATGGTTCTGACAAGCCGGATACCCGCTTCGAGATGAAGATCACCGATCTGGGCGATGTTTTCGCAAGCACGGAATTCAAGATCTTCCGTAGCATCATTGATGGCGGTGGAGTCGTCAGAGCGATCAATGCCAAGGGCTTCGCCACCATCACGACCGGCCAGATGAACCGGCTCAACGAGATCGCCGTTCAGGCGGGACTGCCAGTGAAGAACCTAGCCTTCATCAAGCTCGAGAATGGCGAATACAAAAGCCCGCTTTGGAAAATTTTTACCGATGAAGAAAAAGCTGCCGTCGTTGCCAAACTCGATCTAACAGAAGGCGATATTGTATTCTTTGCCGCTGGCTCCCGCGAAAGTGTCAGCACGATTCTAGGTCGCGTCCGCTCGGAATGCGCGGTGATGATGGACCTCAACAATGATCCCACAAAATTTAACTTCCTGTGGGTGATCGATTTCCCGCTGCTTGCGCATGATGAGGAAACCGGCCACTGGGCTGCGGTACACCATCCTTTCACTCGCCCGCATCCTGAGGATATCGAGAAGCTGGATGCAGGTGATTATGCAAATGTAAGAGCCGTGGCTTACGATGTGGTTCTGAATGGCTACGAGCTCGGTGGTGGCTCCATCCGGATTCATGAGAAAGATCTGCAAGCGAAGATGTTTAGTGTCTTAGGCGTTGGCCCGGAAGAACAACAAATTAAGTTCGGCCACCTTTTGGATGCGTTCCGCTTCGGCGCACCGCCACATGGCGGGCTTGCACTGGGTCTGGATCGCATCGCCATGTTAGTGGCCGGAGAAGATAGCATCCGCGAGGTAATCGCCTTCCCGAAAAATAACAAGGGTGCGGATCTCATGGCACAAAGCCCTTGTCAGATCGAGCATAAGCTCCTGCGTGAAGTTTATGTGCAGTCCACCTACAAGGATCCCAAGCTCAACGCGGATAAACTATAGTTCATTGGAGAGTGAAAATGATCCTCAGGCGGAACCCGGAAAGCGGGCCAGAGGCTAAACGATGATTGCGCCTGCCGGTGGCAGCTAGGTGTCACGACGGCGGGTGCAGTTTGGATCTTCCAGCGGATTCTTTGAGGTATTTGGAAAAAGGAATCGACGTTTGGGCGGGAGTTTCCAGACTTCCGGCATGTCCGGACGTGCTGATTTAGAGAAATTGTCGTTGCTTGGGAAGGCCGACACCCGTTTGCCCTCAAGTCCGACTGATGCGATTTTGGAAATTTTTCCGAATCTGCGGTCGGGCCGCCGTTACTGGATTACGCTCACAACGACGGAATTTTCTTCACTTTGCCCGGTGACAGGCCAGCCAGATTGCGCGAAAATCGTGATCCGCTATGTCCCGGATCAAACGATCGTCGAGACAAAGAGTCTGAAATTCTACCTCGCATCATTTCGTAATCAGCCCGCGTTCAACGAGGAAATCGTCAATCGTATTCTTGATGACCTTGTTGACGCACTGGCGCCCCAAGAGATCATCGTGCGCGGGGAGTTCGCATCACGCGGCGGCATCCAGCTTACCACTGAGGCGACTTTTCCAGAATCGCTCGGCACCGGATTATGAAAGTATGCGTTCTTTTAAGCGGCGGAATGGATTCCGTGGTGGCGTTCTATGAGGCGCTCCAGACGCATGAGGTGGTGGCTTGTGTTTCTTTCGCCTACGGGGCCAAGCACAACGCTTGCGAGATTCCCTTCGCGCAGCTTCACTCGGAGCGCCACGGCGTGCTGCATCAGACAATCTCCCTCGATTTCATCGACCAGCTCTTTAAATCCGATCTCTTGAATTCCGGTGGAGAGATCCCGGATGGCCATTACGCCGAGCAATCGATGAAGCAGACGGTCGTCCCATTTCGCAACGGCATCATGCTGGCGATTGCCGCAGGATATGCCGAAAGCATCGGCGGAGAGGCACTCGTGATTGCCGCGCATTCGGGCGATCACGCGATTTATCCAGACTGTCGCGAGCCTTTCATGCAGGCCATGGCCACCGCGATAAGTGAGGGGACTTACGAGAAAATCCAGCTTCTTCGTCCTTTCATCGCCATGGATAAGGCGGCGATCGCCAAACGCGGCAGCGAACTTGGTATCGATTTTTCCGAAACATGGTCTTGTTACAAAGGTGCCGCGGTCCACTGTGGTGTATGCGGAACTTGCGTAGAACGCCGCGAAGCCTTTATTCTCGCGGGCCTGCCAGATCCGACGCTCTATCAGCAGACTCCGCCATTGCCGGAGTTGAGAGAAGGGATTTGAGATTTCAGATTTACCTCTCAACCATCATTTTTTACTACCCTTTTCAATGCCTTACCGAATTTGCAAATCCCTTGAAGTGGAGAATGGCCACATGCTTACCAAGCACCCGGATAAATGCCGATTTCCCCATGGCCATACGCGCAAGGTTGAATTTGTGATCGAGGCAAGTGAGCTCGATGAGAATCAAATGGTCTGCGATTTTAAAATCATCAAAGAGGCAGTCGGTGAGTGGTTGGATACCTTCGATCATGCGCTTTGCATGAACACCGCAGATCCTGCCTACGAAGAATTTAAATCCCGCTATGGCGATCGGGTGATCGGATTTGAAAACCAAGATCCTACCACTGAACTGATGGCCCGCACCATTTTCGATCACACCGCAGCCGCTCTTACGGCATACGCCAAGCGGACCAATCCGCGTTATCCACTCAAATCCGGCGTGAGGCTGGCGAGTGTGCGCGTCTGGGAAACCTCCTCCTCATGGGCGGAATACGCAAAGTCTTACTGAATCATGTCTTCAAATCAATCTTCACTGCCCGATATCCAAGCCACCCCGGACACTCGCGGAATCGCCATTGATCAAGTGGGTGTCTCGGATTTGCGCTATCCCATTCACGTTTTAGATCAAGACGGGAAGCCGTTTCCCACGGTGGCTAAAATTTCGATGTCTGTCCACTTGCCACATCAGTTTAAGGGCACCCACATGAGCCGTTTTCTTGAAGTGCTCAGCGAGCATGAAGGGGAGGTGACCACCCGGACTCTGCCGGTAATCTTGCGAGATTTAAAAGAGCGCCTACACGCTGAGGAGGCGCACGTGGAGGTGGCTTTTACCTATTTTGTCACTAAAAAAGCGCCAGTCTCTGGTTCGCCCGCCAAGGTCGGCTGCGATTGTATTTTTAAGGGGACTTCCAATGGAACCACCGATGACTTCGTACTCTGCGTGACCGTGCCAGTCACCACGCTCTGTCCTTGCAGCAAGGAAATCAGCGATTACGGTGCCCACAATCAACGCGGCTACGTCACGCTCGAAGTGCGGCCTAGGGCGAAAAAAGGCGGCTGGGAGCTCATCCTCATCGAGGACCTCATCGAGATCGCCGAGCGCTCCGGCTCTGCACCTGTTTATGCGTTGCTCAAGCGCACGGACGAACGCTTCGTCACCATGCAGGCCTATGAGAATCCTGTCTTCGTCGAGGATGTGGTGAGAAATGCGGCGGCTCTGCTGCGGGCGGACAAGCGCGTTTCCTCCTTCACCGTCAGGGCTGTGAATCACGAGAGCATCCATGATCACAACGCATTCGCCACCATCACCGGCCACGCCGCCGATTGAACTTCCGTCTGGATGTGTCCAAATTGATCCCCAGCGATGTTCTATTAGATGCCTATTCCAAAGGGATTTTCCCGATGGCGCATGAGGGAGAAATTCAGTGGTTTTCGCCCGAGATGCGTGGCCTCATTCCTTTGGACCATCGGTTCCACATCCCTCACGGCTTGCGCAAAGCTATGAAACGGCAGCCTTTTGAAGTCCGTTGGAATACCGCATTCCGTGAAGTCATGCTGGGCTGCGCCGAGAGGGCCGAGACATGGATCGATGAGATCATTTTGGAAAGCTACTGTCAGCTCCACGCCTGCGGCCACGCAGAATCGGTGGAATGCTGGGATGCGGACGGCCTTCAAGGCGGGCTTTATGGGGTATCTTTACCGGGTGTGTTTTTCGGTGAAAGCATGTTTTCCCGGAAAACAGATGCCTCAAAAATTGCCCTCGTGGCGCTGGTAGAAACGCTGCGGGAAAGAGGTTTCAAGCTACTAGATACCCAGTGGATGACGGAGCACCTTACCCAATTCGGCGGCTACGAGCTACCCCGCAAAGCCTATCACGCCGCTTTGAAGCAGGCGTTTTCCTGAGTTCCTGAGCGATTGCGCGTTGATTTTCCAAGGATGGGCGGAATGCATCCGCCCCTGCGGCGGTCCGCTGGGGGTGGGTAAGGTCTGATCATCAGTCCATCTGCACTCAGTGACAACCGGGCTCAAGGATTCTGCTTGCTAAGACGATGACTTTGACCAGTCTGAAAGAGCTAGGAAAAAGGATGATAAACCCGTCAAAACTATTTTGGTCTCTTAGAGGGATGTGTTTTTTTATCGTCTGTATTCTGACGCTGGCGGCTCCACTGCATGCGGCACCACGGGCGGTCATCATTGTGGGATTAGCCGCCGGAGATGCGCAAGCGGCTCGCTTGCAGACTCTTGCTGCGACTTTGCGTAAGGGCTTTCTGGCCCGTGGAATTCCGGGCGAGGCTATTATAGTGATCGGCGATGCTGGCGATCTTGCCCGGCGTGAGGCGATTCTTAAAGCGCTGGAGCCGTCTGCCACGAGTGACGAGATATGGGTGGTGTTGCTGGGCTCTGCAAATGATCGCGGAGGTGAGCCTAGTTTTCAAATTTCTGGCCAACGATTGACGGCCAGCGACCTTGCTGCTGCCATCAAGGGGCTACCCGGCGGCAAGCGCGTGGTGGTGGCCACCACGATGAGCGGCGGGTTTCTGACGTCTTTGCTGGAATTACCGGATGTGGAGGCAGTGGCGGCAACCGCCGCTTCCGGGGAAGTGAATGAACCGCGATTTGCGGAAGCATGGGCTGGGGCGCTGGTTGCTAGCCCCCGGGCAAGTTTTAGGGAGCTCGCGGAGATGGCGGCCAAACGAGTAGAGGTATTTTATCAGGAGGATTCACTCGCGCAGGGTGAGCACGCGCAACTGATTGACCGGGTAGAAGGTAAAATTATCGAAGCGCCCTTCACCGCCAGTTTGGAAGTTGCAGTCTCGCAAGCTGAGGCTGCCGGGCCTGCCGCAGGAGTGTCGGTCGCTGAGATCGAGATTCCTAAACTAGCGGGAGATGTTGAGATTGAGCGGCGTGTTGCGACAGATGAAAGCTTGGCGGTTTTAGAAGAAGCGCGGGCCGTCGCGAAGGACGATGATCACACGGCACTCTACTTGCGCGTTGATACTGACCTCACCGTGGCGCGGGATTTTTCGGTGAATGAGCGTCATCGCACACGGGTCATTATCCGTGGCGGCGGGGCGCTCGATGAATTCGGAACATTGATTCTGCCGTCCGATCCGCCTGACTACATCACTCGACTTGAGGGTGCCCGGATCATCCTGCCCGATGGTGGGCAGGTAATCGTCAGCCCTCGCTTGCTCGAAGCGCGGCGGGCTGCGGATGCCAGAACCAAAGTCCGGCCCGGTGGCCTTGTGACACCGCCGATTTTGCCTTTGCCGGAGATCAGCGTCGGCTGCGTCGTCGAGGTGGCATGGACTGTCGAGAGGCGGACGAGTGGCGAAATGCCAGAGTTTTCCCAAGAATGGATGCTAGCCCGGGCCCGTCCCGTGCGGGCGCTTCACCTGAGCGTCACTGTGCCGAGGGAGACTCGCTGGCGCACTTTTGCTCCCAACTTGCCTGCGCCAGAGGTAACGGAAAACGGGACAAGCCGCGTTTCCAAGTGGACACTTATGGATCTGCCAGCCTTCGAACCTTGTCTGGGAGATGCACCGGAACGGCAAGTGGCGGCGTGGGTCGGCGTCAGTTCGCTTGAGTCGTGGGGCGCTTTTGCGACATGGTATGGGCGCATCCTTGCGGGAAGCGATCAAGCGGGCCCCGCCGTCGCAGCGTTGGTGGCGGAAATCGCACTGGCTCATGCTGACCGCGCCAGCCGCTTGCGTAGCGCTTACGAACGGGTGGCGGCGTTACGGTATGTCGCCGTGGAACTTGGGGTGGGTGCCATCCGTCCGCGCACCCCGGAGCAGGTCTGGACGCAACGGTATGGGGATTGCAAGGATAAGGCGGGGCTTCTCGTGGCAGTCCTCGGGCAGCTTGGGATTGACGCAGAATACGCTCTAGTGAATCGCTTCGACTGCACTTTCATCGAGTGGCCGGCATGGCAGTTCAACCATGCGTTGACTCGCGTGCCCGCTGATCCAGACGCTGGACAGCCGCTTGACTTGTGGCTGGATTCGACGGATCGGCTAATTCCTTTCGGTATCATTTCTCCTGGTAATTATGGTAGAAAGTCGTTAGTATTCAACATCCAAGGAACTTCTAATTTTCATGAAATTACCGCCGCGCAGGAGCCGCCAAGTGAGTGGCATGAAACTTTCACTTTCACGAAAGAATCATCCATGTGGACTTTGGAGCTTGAGGCAAAGGGTGCTGCTGAAGTAGCACTACGCCGTTGGATAGCGGAGATGCCGACGGACAATCGCAGCGAGCGGATGCAAGCATTATTGGCATGGCGCTGCGGCAGGGTGACGCGGGTGATTGCAGGGGACCCCTACGATCTTGGCTCGCCGTTTAAAGTGAAAATGGAAATGACTGGCACGGCTGATAGTTTCGGCGACCATCGCCCGCGCAGTCTGGTGCCGGGTTTGGAATTGTTCCGCGCCCGTTTCGATGGTCGCACCCAGGAATTGTGGTGGGACGAGGGGCGGCCATGGAAGGTTTTACACAGCGTAAATGGTTCGATTGAGTCCTTCCATATTCCCGGATTTACCCCCACTTCCACCACAGCCCAGCCCCCTCGGCTATTGATGATTCCCTAACCGATTTTTCATGACAATTCCCACTACACCCAAAGAAACCGATGAGGCAGATGTCGCACTCCTTCGAGATGTACCCGCCCTGTATGCCCGCCTCCAAGAAGAACTTTCGAAACGCATCGTCGGTCAGCAAGAGGTTTTGCGGGATCTCTTTATCGGTCTCCTCGCGCAGGGCCACTGCCTCATGATCGGTGTTCCCGGACTCGCCAAGACGCTGATCGTCAAGACCTTGTCTGAAGCGATCGACCTAAAATTCAACCGAATTCAGTTCACTCCCGATCTCATGCCGAGCGACATTACCGGCTCTGAAATCATTGAGGAAAACGATCATGGGAAACGAGAATTTCGTTTCATTCCGGGGCCGGTGTTTACCCAGCTCTTACTGGCAGATGAGATCAACCGCGCTCCCGCAAAAACCCAGTCCGCCTTGCTCGAAGCCATGCAGGAACGCCGCGTCACCGTGGCTGGCCGCACCCGCGAATTACCAGCCCCCTTTTTTGTGTTAGCCACCCAGAATCCCATTGAGCAGGAGGGCACTTACCCGCTTCCTGAAGCCCAGCTCGATCGCTTCTTGTTGTGCCTCCACGTCGCCTATCCGAGCGCTGCGGACGAGGTGCGGATCCTTCATTCCACCACAGGGACGCCGCCTGCCGTTTTGGAAAAAGTATGCTCCGCCGAGACCTTGCTTGGCATGCAGCTGGCCGTGCGCCGTGTGCATGTTCCAGCCAGCGTCGCGGAATACGCCGTGGCACTTGTGCACGCTACCCGCCCGGAGTCCGCCTCGCTTGCCAGCGTCAAGCGCTGCATCCAGTGGGGCGCGGGTCCGCGTGCCTCGCAAGCACTCGCGCTCGCCGCGAAGGCTGCCGCAGCTCTCGATGGACGCCTGAATGCTTCCACCGGGGACGTCGCCGCCGCCGCTAAGATCGTGCTGCGCCACCGCCTCATCCTCAACTACCGCGCTGAGGCTGAAAACCTTACGGCGGACGATCTCATCATCGAGATTCTCAAATCCTTAAAACCCTAGGTCTTCCAAGTGAACCACGCCCACACGCCAAACTCCGGCACGCGGATTCCACCGCCGTTGCCATTGATGCGCCGTCTCGGTTACCTTCCGCCGCCCGTGCGTCCGCTCGATGTCGGGGAGCTTGCGGCCCTTGGATCATTGCCGCTGCGTGCAAGACGCCTGGCCGATGCTCTGGGAACTGGCAGCCACACCAGCCGTCGCAAGGGCGCGAGCATCGAGTTCGCCGATTATCGAGACTACCAACAAGGCGATGATTTGCGGCGGGTCGATTGGCGGCTATTTGCCCGCACCGACCGCCTTCACCTCCGTGAAACGCACGAGGAAACACCACTGCGAGTCGTTCTGGTGCTGGATATTTCCACCTCGATGGCCTACACCAGCCGCCCGGGCCAACTTAGCAAGCTAGACTACGCGCGGATGCTGCTCGGTGCCATTGCTCTGCTCACCCGCCGCCAGCGGGACTCGGTCGGAGCGGCCCTCCTTACCGATGAAGTCGTGAAATGGTTACCGCCTGCATCCGCACCGCGCCGCCGCCAAGCGGTGTGGGGTCTGCTCGATACGCCTCCTACCGGTATCGATACCGATCTGCCCGCCGCGCTGGAGCAGCTCCTGGATCTCGCGCCGCGTCGCTGCTTATTTGTGCTCGCGAGCGATTTTTATGAAGACTCCGCCCGATTCGCCGCCGTGGTCCGCCGCTTGCGCTACGAGCGGCACGATCTGCTGGCTCTCCACATCGCGGATCCGGCAGAGGTCGATTTCAATTTCGCGGATCCTTCCATTTTCTGTGACATCGAGACTGGCAATCAACTTTCCCTCGACCCCGCCGCCGCTGCGAGCGCTTACCGCAAAAAATTCGCAGCCCACCGTGATGCGATCCATGACTCGTTGGCGGAAAATGGCTTCGACCACTTATTCGTCCGCACGGATGATTTACCGCTCGATCCACTCCGCACCCACCTCGCCCGTCGCAATGGCCATTCCTAAACGGTGATGAACTGGCTCACTCCCACCTTCCTGTTCGGGGTTGCCGCGCTGGCACTACCGCTGGCGCTCCATCTGTTACGCAGACGGGTGGTCACCTCTACGCCTTTTCCCGCGTTGCGATTTCTCGTCGCCAGCAAGGCCGATCAGCGGCAGCAATTGTTCCGCCGCCGTGCCGTTCTCGCCCTGCGTTGCCTCGCGCTGGCGCTGCTTGCCGCGGCCTTCGCCCGTCCATTTCTAGGTGTACCGCCCACACCCTCCGCCCGTGCCACCGTCGTTGTTATTGATAATTCCTTCTCGATGCAATCCGGCACCCGTTGGCAAGATTTGCGCGATTGGACCCAAGACCTCATTAGCAATACGACCACCGGGGATACCCTTGGCCTATTGCTAATGAATCCGCGCCCGACATGGCTAGTCGCACCCACCACCGACGTTTCCGCCGCCCTCACCGCGCTTGCCACCCTCGGTCCGGGGTGGGAAGCGACGCACGCGGAGCCAGCAATCCGTCTCGCGGCTGACGTGCTTGCCGCCATCCCTGCCCGCGAGCATCGCCTGGTTTTCATGGGCGATCACCAAGCGCTCGGCTGGGCTGGCGCGGATTTCACCAGACAGCTTCCGCCCGGTGTGGTCGCTATTTTTCCAAACGTCGCTGCCGCACCTGCCAGTCAAGCCGCACTGAGCGCCGCCACGCTGAGTCGTGAAGACGATGCTTGGATCGCCACCGTCACGGTGAAAAATTACACCGCCCGCCAATTGCGCGTTCTGCAAATTTTCCCCGAAAAAACCACCGATGCCTGTCTCAGACTCCCGCTCGACCTTTCCGAAGGAGAATCCAAAATCCTCCGGCTCCCGTTGCCAGCAAGCGTTGGCCCTTCGCTCACCTACATCCGGCTTTCTCTCGATCCCGATGAACTCCCCGCGGATGACGTGATCTGGGCGGTCTCTCCCGCAACCACCACCGCACGGCAACTGCTGCTCGATGCAGGCCCCACTGGCGGATCTGCCGATCACTTGGGGACGGCATTCGCCGCACTCACCACCATGCCACCGGCCATCAGCATCATGCCAGTACCGTCTGCCGCCTGGCCCACAGCCGCAGTGGCCATTTTGCGAAACGACGCCTCCTTTGCTGGTGAAATGGCTGCTCGGCTCGACACCTTTCTTGCGGCTGGCGGCTCTGCGTTGGTGTTTGTCCATGGTGGCCCGGCTCAGCAAAAATGGCTGGCCGAGCAACAAATCAATGTCCTGCCCGCAGCCCGGCCATCCACCCGCTTGCGGGATTGGGCTTTTGAGCATCCTTTCATTGCTCCACTCGTCAGTCATCAATTGCGAAATTTCATCGGTTGGGAGTTTCAGCGCGCCTCGTCGCTTCCCGCTGATCGAGTCGAGCCACTCGCGTTCTGGGACGATGGCACAGTCGCGTTTGGTGAGCTTCGGCTAGGGGCGGGCCGTGTGCTCATCGCCGGTTTTTCCGCAGATCGGCGGGAAGGGGATTTCCCGGTGCTTCCGGCATACGTGCCGTTTCTGCATCAGTCCGCCAGCTACCTTTTCGGGCGCAACTCCGCCACCAGCAACACCTCACGAGTGGGAGCGGCGCTGATCTTACCTGAAGGTCCGGGCGATTGGCAGGCGCTGGCAGGTCCGGCCGATCTAGCCACGAAATCCTCGGTGTCAGGTTCCGTCCAGCCCGCAATGCCCGGAATTTACCAGTTCACCCAGCCCGGCTCGTCCCCTCAATTCTATGCAATCGGCCTTTCTCCAGAGGAAAGTGATCCCGCTCCGTGGTCTTCCGGCGCGCCATGGGAAAGCCTGATTGCCTCTGATCATTCTGCAAAATCTCCCATAAACAATCAACTCGCCGCTGCTTCGACCCAAGCGGAAAACCAAGGTTCTCTTTGGTGGTGGGCCTTCGCCGCGATGGCGATTTTTGCCCTCTCCGAGCTCTCTCTCGCCAACCGCACTACTCGATGAATCCCACCGATCAATTTCTCCAACGCGCCCATACCCGCGCCCGCCACGGCTCACTTATCTGGTTCCTCGGCCTCGCCGCTACCGCCTGCGCCGTTGCCTTGGGAACTCATCTCGGCTGGTGGCCAGCAGGGATTATTTCGAAGGTCGCTATGGTCGTGCCTGCGGTTGCTGCCATCGTCCTGCTCGCCATTTGGATGGTTCACAGCCGTCGTCTCACCCATGCGGCTCACGCTCACCGGCTCGATACCGAGTGGGCACTCGCCGCCCGTTTGGAAGCGTCCGCAGAACTCGCGACAAATCCATCTGCCCTCGCCGCTGCCCAGCGTGCCGACGCCGCCCAACACGTCGCGGGGCGCCGAATTCCCAGTTCCGGTCTTTGGGCCAGCGGATTCGCGTTGTTGATTCTCGCCGGGTTCGCGCTGCTGGCGGAAATTTCCACTTTCAGCTATCGCCGGTTGACCGCCGTCCCACCGACTGCCGGCGAGTCCACCACGCAGACCACCGTCCAAGCCGATATCTCTGCTTCCATCGTTTGGAAATCTCCCGAAGCAGAAATCAAAGCCACCACCATCGAATCCATCCCGCTCGCCGCAATGGTCAGCTCCCGCACCGGCTTCCGCAGTCTTTCGCTTGAAATTTCAATCAATGGCGAACCTCAAGCGTCGCGTCAGCTCGAGCCCGCAGCGCTAGCTCCCTTCACCGGGGCAGGCGATTTTCCACTCGCGCTCGATCTCTATCTGGACGAGCTGCAAGCCCAGGAATACGATATAGTTTCATACAATCTCAAGGGCGAGCGCGCCACCATCCAACTCACGCCGCCCATCGTTTCTCCCTTGCAGTTCATCCAAATCCGTCCGCCCCGCGAGGATGTGGTCCGCATGCAGGGCGGAAAATGTGCTGATTGTCAATCGCTTGCGAAGCTCATCGGTGCCCTAAAGGCGGCTCAGCTTCACCTCCTTAAACAAAATTTTCTGCTCGCCCACGCATCCATTGATCATGCGCTTCCCGTCTGGCGTGAGGAAAATTCCCTCATCGCTGCCGATCAGCGATTGCTCGCTAAAAAGACCGCCGAGGCCCGCCAATTTGCCATCGATAAAGCTTTGCCGACTCTCGCCGTCGATCACTTCGGCCAATCCGTGACGCTCATGGAATCCGCCGCCACCCAGATTGGCGATGCCGCCAACCTATCTGCCTCCAAGTCTCAAGGCCAAGCCCTCGGCCTGATCACTGCCATCGAAAAGCTCCTCCGGAAAATTCTCAGTGAGGGGGGCTCCTCGCAAAGCGCGACAGCCAACAAAGACCCGTTTAAAGATCCTCAGAAATTTAAACCCACCCCTCGTGCTGAAACTCCTGCTGGAAAATTGGAAGAACTTTCCCGCGATCAAGACGCAGCCGCAGCGAAAGAACCCGGATCCAATCAGGCCGAAATCGCTGAAAAAATAGCCAACCTCGCCGCCACTCAATCCCTCGATGCAGTAGCGCAATCCAAAACCGAGCAAGCCGCCAAAGATGCGGCGGAGGCGGCACACCAACTCGCACAAGGCGATTCGGAGGCGGCTCGCGCCCCTGCCATCGCCGCTGCGCAAGCCCTCCGCGAGGCCATTGCCGCCC
>JBGSUW010000107.1:0-20438 GCA_041753275.1 Akkermansiaceae bacterium
TGTTGGAGATATTTGGAAAAAAGCACGAGCGAATCTTTATAGGGAAGGACAACCATGTCTTTCTCACCTTTGCCTTTGCATGCGTGATGCCAAGCAATCGCGAGCTGCATGGCAGCGTTGTGAGATAGCTCATGTTTGCGAGTTTCCAAATCCATCGCGGCAGCACCGGCAAGCATCGCATCGATATCCAGCCCTTGCAGCGCAGCGGGGACTAGGCCGACGGTGGATAGCACGGATGTGCGCCCTCCCACCCAGTCTTCCATTGGGAAACGGGTGAGGAACTGATGCTGGGTGGCATATTGATCTAGCTTCGAGCCGGGGCCGGTCACGGCGATGGCATGACGGCCAAAATCAAGATTGGCTTCATCATAGGCAGTTTTGGTTTCCAACATACCGTTGCGGGTTTCCGCCGTGCCGCCGGATTTTGAGATTACTACCACGAGAGTTTTAGCAAGACCGACCTTTGAGAGCTTGGAAATGACGTAATCCATGCCTGCTGGATCCGTATTATCCATGAAATAAAGCGGTAATGTTGCCTTCTGGCCGATGGCTTCGGAAACCAGCTGCGGACCGAGGGCAGATCCACCGATGCCGATGAGCAAAATTTGCTCGAAGCGGGCACCCACGGGATTAGTGATCGCCCCGATATGGATCTTTTCTGAAAACTCTTTAAGCGCTGAAATGGGCTCGATGATGGATTTTCTGATCGCTTCGGATGGCGCAAGCTCGGGAGTGCGCAGCCAATAATGGCCGACCATGCGGCCTTCATCGGGATTCGCGATGGCTCCGGATTCCAACTCGGTCATCGCTTGGAATGCTTTATCAATTTTAGGACCGAGTGCCGAGATGTAAGATGGCTCGATGTCCATCAATGAAAGATCGAGTGAAAATCCGTGTTGTGGGTAGCGGACGAGAGTTTGATTGTAGGATTGCCAGGACATGAGATTGGTGAAATTTAAGCGTAGTTGAGAATGGAGTGGACTGGATGTGGAGCCAGTTTCAAGCGCCCTTTGAGAAAGGAAAGCTCAATGAGGACGGAAATGCCGATCAGGTTGGCCCCGAGTTCTTCGAGCAGCTTGACCGATGCTGCTGCGGTGCCGCCGGTTGCTAACAGGTCGTCGATGAGGAGAACAGATTCACCTGGCCGCACCGCATCTTCGTGGAGTTCGACGATGGATTCTCCGTATTCGAGGGAGTAGGCGGCTTGGCGAGTTTTCCATGGTAATTTTCCAATCTTTCTAACAGGGACGAATCCCGCGCCGAGACGGTCTGCCACGGCGGCCCCGAAAATGAAACCTCGCGCATCGATTCCTACAACTTTGTCGATTTTCACGCCATCCGCTGATTCGCACAGCAAGCGGATCGATTCACGGAAAAGTTCCGCATTGGCGAGGATGGGGGTGATGTCTTTGAAAACAATCCCCGGTTTAGGGAAATCAACAATATCGCGGATGGCAGCACGCAGGGAATCAGACATGACGGCAGAGGCGTAACAGCTGAACGAGTGCTTGTGAAACACGAAGTGAGCGGACCTGTGAATCAAGTCACTCGCCGACCTTGGCGGGTAGGCATGCTTGTGCTAAGTTCCGCGGATGAATCCTTGTGATCTAACGGTTGAATCTCCAATGGGAACAATTCTTGAAACTTTGCCCGGAGCGCGACGTGCTATTTTCGCCCGTTACCACCTCGGAGGTTGCCAAAGTTGTGCATTCGCGAACGAGGAGACACTCGCCGCTCTTTGCCAGCGCAGTGACCTGCCGGTGGCGGAAGTGCTCGCCCATTTGCTAGCGAGCCACGAGCATGATTCTGCGCTGTGGATTGAGCCGATCGTTGCGAAGAAGTCATCGTCGGAATTCCGCTGGATCGATTTGCGGACCCGTGAAGAGCATGAGGCTGTCGTGATTTCCGGTTCAGAATTTTTCACCCAAGAACTTCAGCAACAGCTTTTTGCGGGAGATTCGAATTTGAAAATTCTGCTTTACGATCATCAAGGTCGCAACGTGCTTGATCAAGTCGCTTGGTTTCGTGGGCATGGGCTAAATGAAACTTATGGATTGCAAGGTGGGATCGATGCTTGGAGCAAAGAGATTGATCCTTCAATCCAACGCTATCGCTTGGAAATAGATCAATAAATTTTGTATAATCGATGAAACGTTTTGTGATCATTTTCGTAAGTGTTTCCCTTTTGGCCGGTTTGGGATTTTGGTGGTTTTCCCCTGGCGAAGTGGTCAAGCGCCGCACTGAGAAGCTCTTGGAAGTGCTTACCTTTGACGCGACGAGTGGCCGAGGTGCGCGTCAAATGGGAGTTTATTCTCTGAATGCACTGCTGGCAAATGAAGTTAAACTTTCTTCAAAATCCATCACAGAGGCGAATGGGACCTTCGAGCGCGCCGATCTGGAATCCGCCTATTCATGGCTGGGTGCGCAGGCCAAGCAGACATTTTTCAAACTTGAAGGATTCGATTCAATCGACGTCGAGGGCGATCAAGCGACTGTAATTTTCCGGTTGGAAGCACTGGTGGAATTACAGAATTATCGTCCGGCGGATGGCAAGTATCGAGTGATTTTCAAGTGGAAAGCCATCGAAAATAGCTGGCGCTTGCAAGACGCTGAGTGGAATTAATCCAGCTTTAGAACGTTTTACGCAAGTGAGAGGGCAGAATGTTGAGTTGCTCGCGATATTTAGCGACTGTACGGCGTGCGACTTTGATGCCTTGTTTGTCCAACGCCTTCATCAGTGCTTCGTCAGAAAAAGGCTTGTTGGGATTTTCTCCTATAATGAGTTGTTGGAGAGCCTCGCGCACACCAGCGTTCGATACCTCCGAGCCATCCGATGTCTGGTAGCCGGTGGCAAAAAAGGAACGCATTTCCATTAAACCATGGGGAGTGAAGATATACTTTCCCGCGACAGCCCGTGAAATGGTGGTGGCATGAAGGTTTAACTCATCAGCGATGTCATTCATCGTCAGCGGACGTAAATGCCTGGGGCCTTTGGTGAGGAACTGTGGCTGATGTTCGATGAGCTTGTGCGCGATTGCCAAAATGGTTTCTTGGCGGAGTGAGATCGCATGAATCAAGCTCCGGCCATCGCGAATCTGATCTCGGAGAAATTGGCGCGTCTTGGCATCAGTCCCGTTTTTACCAATCATGTCCTTATAGAAATCATTAATCCTCAGATTCGGTAAATGTTCACCAGTCAGACGGGCATACCAGTGGCCATCATCATCGCGCTCGATGATGGCATCTGGCAGTATATAAGGATTTCCCGTGGGATCAAATTCACCGCCAGGGTTAGGCGTAAGGCGGCCGATGCGTGATGCCGCCTCAGCGATTCTCTCCACGGTGGTGCCCATGGCCTTGGCAATCTGCGGGTGGCGCTTGCGGGCGAGGTCTTCCAGATGATCGCGGACAATTTTGTATTCGATGGTCTCGCTGCCACTCGTCCGTTCTAGCTGAAGCAGCAGTGACTCGGGAATGCCCGAAGCACCCACTCCGGTGGGATCGAAAGACTGCACCAGACGCAGGCCTGCGGCTAAATTTTTAGGTTTGATCCCCATGCGAGCGCCGAGCGTCTCGGCGGGGAGGTCAAGAAATCCGCGCTCGTCGAGGTTTCCTAAAATAGCCTTGGCAGCATCTCTCACCTCGGGCTCCACCATCGATAGATCAAGCTGGTATTGTAAATGTTGCTGAAGGGTTTCCGGCGCGACGATGGAGTCGTAGATTCTCTGGCGGCGCTCTTCGTCCTCATTGGTCCAAGGGGAAGATTTACCTTCGAGAATTGTACGGTCGCGCCAGTCATCGTCAGTCTCATTGAGGTGATCCATCGAGTCCGCGTCCTCGGGATTACTGCCATCATCGTCTAGAGAGACGATTTCGGTAATATCTTCTAATACCGGATTGGTTTCCAGCGCTTGTTGGACCAGTTGCCCCAGCTCTAGTGTGCCTGCTTGCAGGATCTCCAAGCTCTTGCGCATTTGAGGCGCGAGCGTTTGCTGCTGAGAAAGTGACTGATAGAGAGCGGCTTCGGACATTACGATTGGAGCAATTTTCCTGCTTGGCCGATCGTAAGTCGCTCAATCAGAAAAGAGAAGCAATATTTGTGCCAATGATGGAAAACTAAAATTTGACTTTGCCATTTCTGATCAATTGAATTTAATGAATTAATCGATTAGCACGTGCCATCTAAGATTTTGCCTTTCCACTTGCAACGGTGCGATACGAAATAGAGCTTCCGGCATGTCGTTTTTTCCAAACATTCCTAAAATCCAATACGAGGGTCCGACCTCTAAGAATCCTTTTGCATTTAAACACTATAATCCTGACGAAATCGTCGATGGTAAATCGATGCGCTCGCACATGCGTTTCGCCGCCGCATACTGGCACGTCATGCGCAACGGGCTGTCTGATCCATTCGGTGAGCCGACGGCTCAGATGCCTTGGGATGATCAATCCAACTCAGTGGATAATGCCCTGAAAAGAGCCGATGTCTTCTTCGAATTCCTCAATAAAATCGATATCGACTTTTACTGCTTCCACGATCGCGACATCGCGCCTGAGCTCAATGATTATGCAAAATCTACGGCGGCCTTGGAGAAGGTGACAGATCATCTTCTGAGCCTGCAACAAGCTCATGGAAAGAAGCTGCTCTGGGGCACAGCGTGTCTATTTTCCCACCCTCGTTATTCGCAAGGAGCCGGCACTTCGCCGAGCGCAGAGGTTTTCGCTTATGGGGCAGCCCAAGTGAAGGCTGCGATGGATGCGACGCTCAAGCTTGGCGGCGAGGGCTACACCTTCTGGGGCGGCCGCGAAGGCTACTCCACGCTGCTGAATACGGATATGAAACGTGAGCTGGATCACCTTGCGGCCCTACTCCATCTCGCAGTGGATTATGCAAAAAAGATCGGCTTCACCGGCCAATTTTACATCGAGCCAAAACCTCGCGAACCTTCGACGCACCAGTATGATTCGGATTCGGCGGCTTGTTTGAATTTCCTCCGCCAATACGGCTTGATGGGTTCCTTTAAACTCAACCTCGAGACGAATCACGCCACTCTAGCAGGACATACAATGCTGCATGAAATGACCGTCGCCATCGATGCCGACTCGCTGGGCTCGATCGATGCGAACCAAGGCGATGAACTCATCGGCTGGGATACGGATCAATTTCCCACCGACCTCTACCTCACGTCCTCGATCATGCTCAAAGTGCTCGAAATGGGCGGCCTCACCACGGGCGGCCTGAACTTCGACGCAAAGCGTCGTCGTGAGTCCCACGAACCTGAAGATCTGTTCCACGCCCACATTGGCGGGATGGATGCCTTCGCCCGCGGGCTCAAGACTGCCGCTGCCATTCGTGCAGATGGCCGCTTGGCTGAGTTTGTCTCCAAGCGCTATGCGAGTTGGAACGATGGGATCGGTGCGAAAATCGAGAAAAAGGCGGTCTCGCTTGAGGAAATTACCAAGCACGTCCTCACCTCGCCTGAGCCTACAATCGCCTCAGGCCGCCAGGAAATGTTAGAAAATCTCATTAATGATTTCATCTGAGATCACATCTCGTAGCGGTGGTCCCGGCCATATTTTGGCAGAACTCCTAACAGGAAAAATAAATCTCTAAAATAAATCCGAAAGTTTTGAACGTAATCGAGATTCGTCTGTCTCAATCCAATGTAAGCCACAAGTAATTGTGCTTTCATGTAAGGTGTAACAGCAAATCGTCTGAAATATTCCACGGGTGTGGGTGAGTAAGACATTTTAGGCCGCTAGGGAAGGGACTCCCTAGCGGCTATTTTTTTTGCTGAAAAGGGGGGGGCCTAATGAGCGCGTAGTTGCGCGATGCGCTGCTCGATCTCGGCAGCTTCGGCGCTGCTTTTGCTTTCTAGGTAGGCGGCTTTTAGAGCCACAAGCGCTTCCATGTTATTCGGAAAGTTTACAAGCGCGCGCTGATACGCCTCGATCGCATCTGCAGGACGCTTCACTTTCATGAAATAATCTCCCACGCGGATGTCCATGGGTGTGAGAATATACGGGGGAAACATGGCTGGCGTTGGCATTTGGCGCTCTGCGGCAGAGCTAAACCAATTGTAGGCAGAGCCGATCTCAGCTTTTGGCCCCGCCATCGCCATCCTTCCGCGCATATCGCTGGCTAGCACTTCCAGCGCTCGGAACGACCGGTTTAGCTCAGAGCGTTCGCCACTCGCGCTGGCCGCACCTTGTGTTTTTGCCATTGATTCTCCATGCTGGCTCATCGCCACAGAAACGGCCTTGGCCTGCTCAAGATCTCCTGCATCGATCAGGCGGCGAGTCTCCAAGGCCAAGCGCAGGCCATCGATCCACCAGTAAGCGAGCGAGGTGGTATGATAAGGGACTAGGTCTTTGGGTTTCGGCAACGAAGCCAGCGCCTCGGCTGCATCTCCGCTTGAGCCTCGTTGAAGACGTAGGCGCGCAGGCAATGTTTTAGCATCCCACAGTAGAATTCTTGTGCCTGCGGAAGCAGGACGATCTGCGGGTAACGCCAATGCCGCCAGCTGCCGTGCCACGGCGTAGGCGGTATCGAAATCCCCCTTGGAAGCGAGGGAAACGGCGCGGTAGCACTCGGCCTTCACCCACTCCGGGCAGTCCGCCAGAGTCGCTTTGTTTTGTTTCATCCAGCTTTCAGAAAACGTCGAGGCTTTGCCAAATGCCGCAGCCGCATTTCCATGGTTACCGCAACGCCACTCATAGTGACCTAGCAGATGGAAATACGGCGCGTAGTCTGGCATCATCTGGCTGAGATCCTTTGCTAATTGCAAAGAATCAGTAAGATCATTGGCCTCTGCTCGGATCGTAAGCAGCGCATACAAGGGGACCGGGCTATCAGGGAATTTTTGAATCAGGGCGAGCAAGCTTTTTTCGGCAATTTCCTGAGACGGAGTTGCATTTCCCAGCACATCGTAGCCGGAACGGTCAAACAAGGCGGTGAAGATTGCCGCCATCATTTCGTTAGGAAACTTCGTGGCAACTTTACGGAACGCGATGGCTGCTCCAGCCGGGCCTTCTTTTACATATTGAATTAAACCGTAGGCATAACCCCTCTCCAGCTCCGTGCCTTTTCCCTGATCTACAAGGTCGAGTAGCCGATCCGTCGCCGCATTACGGGCCGGGCCAGTCTCCGGGGTAGGCGAAAGTATCGTCATGATCATCCCCCAGTGCGCCATCAGGCATTCAGGATCTTCGCGCAGGGCGGCGCCGAAGTGCCTGCTCGCTTCAAATTCCCAACCACCAAGAATCAAATTCAGTCCTTGTAGCACATGTTCTTGTGCTAGCTGGCTACTGGCCGTCACCGCCATTGAAATTCCGCCTGGGAAGTCCATCATCGTCGGCACTCCCAATGCCTTCACCGGCGCCGGAATCGCATCTTCCACACCTGCAGACTCGCTGGATTCGCCTAATTCAGGCTTAGGCGCGCTCTTCTCCTGCGCGGGGCGCTTCGTTTTGACCGCCTCATCAGAGGCTGGCTCCCCGGTGGGTTGGCCCACGGCCATCATGCAACTCCCAAGCAACCACAACGAAACCAAGCGTTTTTTCATGTCGAAACGATGGCCATCCCAGAGTTTCCAGCCAAGCAATTTGCAAATAATCCACAAGAAAATCATCTCCACTCAGCGCCTGGGCATTTTCGAGAAATCCTAGCGATTCCGGTTTGCACCCACTGCCCGTGCCACTGAGACTCGCCGGAGATGAATGGTCTGACTGAAACGATCTTACGCAACGCCGCCACTTGGCAGGCATTTAAAGAAGGAAAATCCCTATTCGAATCTCGTCTGGTGACCGAGGTGAAGCCCACCGAATCCGGCTGGCAAGGAAGTGTGCGCTCGGGAAGCCGGGTTTTGAAAATCACCGTGGCCATGAAATCACCCACCAATTTGGATACCCGCTGCCCTTGCCCGGATAACCAACGCAATGGCTCGGTCTGCTGCCACGCCGTGGCCACCGGCCTCATGCTCCTCGCCCCCAAGGTCCAGTTAGCAAAACCGGCACCGGCCCCACTCCCGCAAAAGCCCGCCGCATGGCAAATTCTGCTACCGCTTAATTGGCGGGACGCGCTCACTCGCGGAAAATTTGCCGCCACTCTCGCTCTCACCAACGACGAGGAAATTTCACCTGCCGACGATCGCCTCAGCGCCTGGCTTGCTAGAGAAAACGTCGCCCCCAAGTCCATTCTCAGTCTGAGCTTGGACGGTCCGCGCGTTCCTACTTTTCTCGAATCTGTCGCGGATCATCCTCGCCTCGCCGCCGGTAAAGAGCGCCTCTCGATCCAGATCCGCGCTGGTGAGCGCCTTCGCCTCACTCTCGCTGAGCGGCTGGGCGACTTCATCCACCTCACTCCTGATGCGGACTCCGGCCCATGGGTGGAGATTGCCGCCTCCTTCTGGCATATTTCAGAGGAAACCGTAAGTCGGATCGGGCAGGGGACCATTCCCTCCGAGCTGGCACAATCTCTCGGATCACTCGCGCTTGGTAAACCTGTAGAAATTCCTGTCGTCCGGTTTTTCAATCAACTCGAAGCGTGGCAGGAATGGCTAAGCTTCCCTAAAGATTCGTGGCTTGAAACGCTCCACTTCGTGCCAGCGGTGCCATCGATTGAATTGAATCTTGAAGGCTCGCTCCAACAATTGGAGGCTCAGCTACTTGTCCGCTATGGCGACACTCCCGCCGTGCCGCTTGGGTTAGGTAAAGTCGAAGGTCTGCCGAAACTCACCGGCGATCATTGCCAGATCCGTGATTTATCTGCGGAAGAGTGCGCAGTCGGAAAATTTTCGAAAGCGGGCTTCGAGCCGCTGGACTATTCAAACGGTCGTTGGGTCCTTAAAGGGGAGTCCGAAATCCTCTCTTTCCTCACCCGTTCCCTTCCGCTCTTTCGCCAGCAGTGGGCAGTCACCGAGGGCGAGCGCTTCGGTCATGTCCAAAAGCAAGTCACCGTCGTTTCTCCGAAAATCGAAATTCTCGGCTCAGGAACCGACTGGTTAAGCTTTGATCTTTCGTTTCAAACAAACGATGGATTATCCATTCCTACTGCTGAAGTCAGGCGGCTTCTTCGCTCTGGAAAAGGCTCTGGGCAATCCTCTAGTGGTAAGCATTTGGTGATCTCGGATGAGATCTCAACTATCATCGATCCATTGTTCTCGGATCTCGATCTGCGCCAAGAA
Organism: Akkermansiaceae bacterium; assembly: GCA_041753275.1. GTDB lineage: Bacteria > Verrucomicrobiota > Verrucomicrobiia > Verrucomicrobiales > Akkermansiaceae > Luteolibacter. Next base: position 9,186 of record JBGSUW010000107.1, read on the forward strand.
AATGGTCATTTCGTCACCTCCGCACTCGCTGGAGAATTAATACGTGAAATCCATCAAAAAACCTCTAACCCAAACAAAGTAAGCAACCAAGATGAATTAATTGTTTTCGAAAACCCTGCTACTTTGATGGCCGACCTTCGTCCCTATCAAGCTCAGGGGGCACGCTGGATGTTCGACCGCTTGGAGCGCTATGGAGGTGCGCTCCTCGCCGATGATATGGGCTTGGGTAAGACGGTTCAAACAATCGCTTTAATTGAGCGATTGTTTACATTGGATCTTAAAGATTCAGGAGTCGTCATGGTCGTCGCCACGGCATCTCTTTTAGGGAATTGGCAAGCGGAGTTTGGTCGATTCGCGCCCGGCCGGAAAGTCAGGATTCTTCACGGCAGCAGCCGCGATGCGGAACGGGGGAAAATTCGACCCGGTGATGTGATTCTCACCAGCTATGGAACTCTCGCCAGAGATCTGGCTTGGCACCTCAAGCAGCAATATCGCGCGGTCGTCGTCGATGAGGCAAGTTTGATGCGGAATCCAGATACCGATCACGCCAAGGCCATCGCGAAATTGACCGCATCCCGCCGGATCGCTCTCACGGGAACGCCCATCGAGAACGGAGTTCGGGATCTATGGGCCATCTTCCGCTTCATCCAGCCCGGTTGGCTGGGCGGCCGTGAGGACTTCAAGGAGCGCTATGAGGTGCCCCTCACCAGCGCGGAGACCTCTGCTGGGGTAATCGAGCGATTGCGGCTTAAAACTTCGCCCTTTCTGCTGCGTCGCACCAAGGAGCAGGTGGCACCCGAGCTCCCATCCAAATTGTTCATCGATGAATACTGCGATCTCTCACCTGACCAACAAGCGGTGTATAAGGAACTCCTCATCGAGGGGAGAAAGCGGGTGGATGCCATCGCGGATTCAGGTAACAAGGGTGCTGCCAGAATGCAGATGCTCACCGCGCTTCTTCGTTTAAGGCAGACCTGTTGCGATCTGGCCCTCCTCGGAAACGATCGTTTCAATCAACTTGTCATTCCAAAACGTTCTGCCAAGCTCCAACGCTTGCTAGAGTTGATTGAAGAAGCGGTGAATGGAAATCATAGAATGTTGATTTTCAGTCAGTTCCAGACACAGTTACGGGAAATCGAGAAATGCATCAGCGAACGCGGCTGGGCGAGTTTAAGGCTTGATGGACAGTCGCGTAATCGCCAACAACTTGTGGATAAGTTCCAGCAGGCGGATGGACCACCGGTATTTCTCATCAGCCTTAAAGCTGGAGGTTACGGTCTAAATTTAACGGCTGCGGATACCGTTGTGCACTTTGACCCGTGGTGGAACCCGGCGGCGGAAGCTCAGGCGACGGATCGCGCCCACCGCATCGGGCAGACGCGGCCCGTCACAGTTTACAGACTCCTCACGCGGGGGACAGTCGAAGAAAAGGTGGTCAAGCTCCAGGCGAAGAAGCGCGAGCTGGCCGCCGTCATCGAGGACGAGAACGGCGTTGGTGATGCCACCGGCTGGACCACCGATGATCTCAAATCCGTGATTATCGGTTAAGCCAACCTTGGAAATAGACTGAGGATCATCCTTTGATCTCCAACAGCATTTGCGGATTGTTGGGGAACTTCTTGAGGAAGAACAACAAGCGCTCCATCGCCTCGGCAGGGCGGTGGCCTGCGAGGCCACGACGGATCAGGTGAATCTTGTGAAGCATGTGATCAGCCAAAAGAAGTTCCTCACGGCGGGTGCCGGATTTGAAAATATCGACAGCAGGGTAGATGTAATTTTCTGCAATTTTCCGATCAAGCACGAGTTCCATGTTGCCGGTGCCTTTGAATTCCATGAAAATCGCCTCATCGGCCCGTGAATTCGTTTGGATCAATGCGGTGGCGAGAATGGTAAGTGAGCCTCCGCCTCGGGTATTACGCGCGGCGGCAAACAGACGGCGTGGAATTTCCAGTGCACCAATGGTGATGCCTCCAGAGCCGGTGCCGCGGCCACGGTTGTTCATATTTCCATTATAGGCTCGGGCGAGGCGGGTGATGGAGTCCATGAGCAGGAAAACATCTTTTCCAGCTTCGACTAGACGCTTGGCCCGCTCGATGGCGAGTTCTGCGATGCGGCAGTGATTGCGCGCTTGCTCGTCATTCGAGCTGGCGTAAATCTCAGTACCGGGAAGGGCGCGGCGGAATTCGGTAACCTCTTCCGGCCGCTCATCCACGAGCACGACCATCAGATGGATGGCCTCATCGTATTTTTCTCGGATGGCTTCCGCCATGTGCAGCAGCAGAGTGGTTTTCCCGGAGCGAGGCGGTGAGACGATCAGGCCGCGCTGGCCCCGGCCAACAGGGGCCATGATATCGATCACGCGGGTGGTGAAGCGCTCGGGCGTCGTTTCAAAACTGATACGGCGGGTGGGATTAATGGCTTTGAGCTCATCAAAATGCGGTAATTTCGCACATTCTTCTGGAGTGAGATCATTGATGGTGGTGATTTCCATCAATTGCGGGCCGCGTGGGCCGTTTTGATAAAGTCCGTGGATCCACTGTCCAAGGCGCAGATTGTATTTACGGATAATTTCCGGGGCGACAAAGACATCATCGCGGGCTTGTTCGAAGTTCTTCTGAGGCACGCGCAGGAATCCGAATCCCTTCGGAGCGAGTTCCAGCATGCCATTGGTTTCGATTTTCGGGCCATCGAGCTGGGCTGGCCGCCGGTCTTCCGAATCGTTCGGATGACCTGAACGGTTTGAATGATGTGATTGATGGCGAGAATTTCCACCTTCTTGGCGGGGGCGTTGGTCAGGTCGTTGATAGCCTTGCTTTCCGCCTTGGCGATTTTGAGGCTGAGGCTGCTGTCCACCCTGTTCGTTACGTTCGCTGTTGCGGCGTTTACGTTTTTCACGGCGGCGCTTGCTGCGACTTTCGGTAGGGGCACCTTGCTGGGTGCTGGGTTGATTTTGCGGTGCGTTTTCCGTATGAACCTGCTGTGAAGCTTCGGCCTCGCGCGGTGGGGCAGGGGATATCTCTTCTTGTGGAGCGGAAGGTTCACGGGGAACTGTGGGTCCGCCACCTGGCACGCGACCATAGCGACTTGGCGCTTTCGCTTCTTGTGCGGTTCCAGGGAGTTCGGTTTGGGTCGCGTCTGGAGTTGTGATCTTACTCGCTACTTTTCGGGGGCGCGGGACTTTCGCAGCAGGGACATCGGCAGGAATTTCAGGCGTCGGTAGCACTTCAGGAGTAGCCTTTTTTGAAACTACTTTTTTAGCAGCGGCCTTTTTAGCGACAGTTTTGGCGGCCACTTTTTTAACGGCGGTTTTTTTTGCAGCGGGTTTGCGTTTCGCAGGTGCCGCGTCGTCGGGAGGAAATGGGAGGGTGTCTTCGTTGCTGTTATTGCTCATCCTTGATCGGGTAAATGGAGTGTGCGGCTGGCGCGTAAAAAGAGGTGAAGAAGCGGGAAGCCGGGGGTAAGTTCGGCAGCTTCGGAATGGGTAATCATTTTGAAAATATCTGGAACATCGTCTGACTAATCAAATGGCTCAATTCGTTGGGGATGAGTCATTTTTCTCTCGTTCTAATGAGCAATCAGACTCGTGCGTTCAGGTGCTGGTCAGTGGTTTAGATGCATTCACCAGAAAGGGGTCTGCCTTCATCGAGCTGGCATTTTCCATGATTCGAAGTAGAGGAGCTCAGACCACTGATTGTGACTGACCATGAGAATGGATAGATGATGAATAAGAAAAAACATGGTTGGAAGTGCGGGTGGGGTGCCTCGCAAGCCCTGTAATGACAGGTAGAATCGCAGCGTTCCTAATCTTTCACCGATTGTGTCCGCATGTAAGCGGGAGTGGTCGGGTGAGGCAGGTGGGCATTGACCTATAAAATCAAATCATAGACCGGTGCGAAATTCCATTCGCTCGTTCCAATGGGTCGAAAGTGGGTTAAGAATCCTGGTTTGGCAAACGAATTTTTTTGCCTAAAAGATCAAGGGGTAGGGTCAACTCACTTTGAAGTGCCTAATTTCAGGAACAAGCCAAGGATTGTTACGCAAAAAATTCATCCTATCTAAAGTGAGTTAGCCCTAATTGACCGGCTGTCATTTTGGGAATTTTAGATTTTAAATAGGAAGGGTAAATCGAGCGATTGTTCCGCCACTTTCAGCAGCTTCGAGGGCGATGCTGCCGCCGTGAAGTTCCGCAGCTTCCCGCACCAGCGTCAGGCCGAGGCCGGTGCCTTTGCGGCCCATGGTGTGGTGGCGGAGAGAGTAAAATCGTTCAAAAATGCGTTCTTTTGCATATTCAGGAATTCCGGAGCCATGATCGCGGAGGGTGAGTTCCACTTTGGAAGGGCTGGTCTGAAGTCCGATTTCGATGGTTGAGCCGGGCGGTGAAAAATCGATGGCATTTTCCAGCAAATTCGAAATCGCGGCCCGGAGAATGAATGAATCACCGTGCAAGTGGATGGGGGTGGTGGTGCCGTGGATCTGAAATTGAATACCGGCCAATTCGGCGCGGGGGCGGGCTTCGTCGATGGCGCGAGCGAGGATGATTTGGAAATCAAGTTCTTCAGCGGTTTCGAGGTTTTTTTTGCCTTCAATGGCCGCAAGCTCTAACAGAAAGTTAATCAGGCGCTCGCTGCGGGCTGTTTCGGCAAGGATGTTTTCGAGAAAACGCCTACGATCGGTGGCTGGCATTTCCTCACGCAGTAATTCTGCTGCGCCACGGATGGCGGCGAGCGGGCTTTTCATCTCGTGCGTGAGTGTCTGGATGTAGCGCTCGGCATAGCGGCGGCCTTCGAGCGCATCCCGCATGCTATCGAGGGCGTGGGCAAGCGTGTTCACCTCGCGGCCAATGCCGATTTTTGGTTTTTTGGGGCGTTCGCCTCGCTCAATGGCTCTGGCGTATTCGGTGATTTTTCCGAGTGGGTGGAATAGCCACAGGAATACCGCGGTGATGAGAAATAAGATGCCACTGCCGATGAGACCACACGCGACGTAGATGATGCGTCTGCGGGACTGCACGATTGACCGCATATCCGCTTGGGACTTGTAAACGGTGAGAACTCCGGATGGCTTATTTGATTGGCCGATGGGGGCTGCCACGTAGAGGATGGAGCTTCCGCTATTATGGAGCTCTTCCCGACTACTACGTGCGCCGTAGCGACCACTGAGAGTGAGAGCTACATCGCGTTTCTCCGCATAGTCCTGGCCTTCGCGGCGGCCGTCATCAGAATCGAAGATTACTTTCCCCGTGGCATCAGTAACATAAAAATGGATGCCAACCTGGGTTTTGAGATGTGAGAAAATTCTCGCTTTGAGCTGCCGTTGGTGGGCTCCGGCGAAGGCATTGCGCAGTTCTGCGGCATCCAGTTTGTCTTCTTCCAGATCCTTGGCGATGACTTCTGCGAGAATGTTTGCGATATCCACCATTACCTCTTCGGTGGCTTGATAGGTCTGTGGCTCGACGTCTGCGAGGAAATGGCGGGCAAGTTGATAGAAGCCCAGCGCGATGATGAGGGTGATGAAAAAGAGGGTGACGCGAGTGCAGCGCATGGTGCTATGGCAGGCAGCAGGAATTTACATGGAAAGGAGGTAGCCTAAGCCGCGGCGAGTTTCGATGAGGTCTTCCGCACCTTCGCGGGCGGCACGGAGTTTTGCGCGGATGGACTTGATGTGAGCATCGATGGTGCGGTCCGTGACGGCACCGGGGTCTTGCCATGCTTTGTCGAGCAATTGGTCCCGGGTAAAAACACGGCCAGGTTTCTCCATCAGCACCAGAAGTAGTTTATATTCATGCGCTGTGAGATCGAGATCCATGCCATGGCATTGGATGCGCATGGCTGCGGCGTCATGACCGAGTGGCGGGGCGGTGCCATCCGCTTTGGGGGAGGGGATGATGGGTCCGGAGCGCCGCAGGATGGCGCGGACGCGGGCAACAATTTCCCGAGGGGAAAAGGGCTTGGTTACATAATCGTCGCCACCGAGTTCGAGGCCGAGGATGCGGTCCACCTCGCCATCCCGGGCGGTGAGGAAAAGGATCGGGATCGGTGAGTTTTCGCGCAGCTTACGGCAGACATCCAGACCGGTCATGTCTGGCAGGCCGATGTCTAAGATCGCTAGATCAAAGTGGGTTTCCGCCGCCGCTTTCAACGCCGCCAAGCCCGTCAGGGTATGGCAGACCTCAAAGCACTCGGTGCCGAGGGCATATATCAGAGTATCGGCGATGGCCGGCTCATCTTCGACAAGTAGGATGCGTGGCATGGACGGAGTTCAACTCCTGATTGTGAAATGCCAATGAAGAAAGTGTGAAATTTTCTCATCGGTCGGTCTGCTGCTTGGGCTTGTATGGCCCCGCTGGACTAAGGTATGCTCCGGTAAATGAGCATCCGCACCCGCTTCGCCCCCAGTCCCACCGGGCGGCTGCATCTCGGGCACGCGCTGGCGGCGAAGGTGGCATGGGAGCTGGCTGGAGATGAGGGTGAATTTTTATTAAGGCATGAGGACATCGATGGGCCACGGGTGCGGGAGGAATTTTATCGGGGAATCGAGCAGGATTTACGGTGGTTGGGATTTCATTGGAAAGGTGAAGCGCTGCGGCAGACGGCGCGTGGGGGGAGCTATGAGAGTGCGTTGGAGATTCTCAAAGATAGGGGATTGATCTATCCGTGTTTTTGCACTCGCAGGGGAATTCAGCAGGAATGGGCGAGGATGGGAGCGGCACCGCAAGGCGATGTGGGGCCGGTTTATCCAGGAATATGCCGGGATTTAGCATCGGCGGAAACATCGGCTCGAATCGCCGCCGGAGCAGCTCATGCGTGGCGGCTGAATGCGGGTAGAGCAGCCAAACTCACCGGCATACTGACGTTTAATGATTTGCAGTTTGGTGAGATTTTGGTGAAACCAGAGTTATTAGGCGATGTGGTTCTGGCTCGTAAAGACATCGGCCCGGCATACCATCTAGCGGTGGTGGTAGATGATGCATTCCAGAAAATTTCCCACGTCACCCGGGGTGAGGATTTACTGGATTCCACCCATGTGCACCGAGTTTTGCAGGTTCTACTAGAGCTACCGGAGCCCGTCTATCTGCACCATCGGCTAATGTTGGATGCTGGGGGGAAACGGCTGGCGAAGCGCAATGACGCGCTGGCGATCGTGACTCTGCGCGAGCAGGGGATGAGCCGGGACGAGGTGCTGGCGATGGTTGACTGAAGTTTCAAATTCCGACAAGTTCGTTTGTGCCGATGGAAAAGGAAAGTGATGCATTCATCCGTTATTTAGCAACGGAGCGAGGGCTATCCGATGCCTATCAATCGTCCGTCCGCCAAACGCTGGATGCCTTGGCGGGGTGGATGAAATCTCGCACGAGCGAGTTGCGAAATCTTGGAGTCGATGAGTTGGCCGCCTTTCTAAGCCATCGCAAAACAGAGGGTCTCAATGCGGCCTCGCTACGAATTACAACGGTGCATTTGAAGGTCTTTTTCCGCTGGCTGGTGCTCAAAGGCAAGCTGGAGATGGATCCTGCAGAGCCATTGCTCGCGCCGCGGCCGGATCAATCGTTGCCGGAAACCTTGCATGCCAAGGAGCTCACACAATTGTTGGAATCGATCGATCCTACAGTCTTTCTAGGTCGCAGGGATTTGGCAATTTTGGAGCTTTTTTATTCTTCTGGCTTGCGACTTTCCGAATTGTGCAAGGCGCGGCTGGAGATGATGGACTTCGACGAGCGCTTCCTCCGCATCACTGGCAAGGGCGGTAAAACGCGGATTGTAAGAGTGGGGAACAAGGCGCTGGTGGCGATTCTGGCCTACCTGAGTAATGAGCGGGCGGCGCTGGTTTCCAAAAAAACCTCATCGCACATTTTTCTCAGCGTGAGGGGCGGGGCCTTGTCGCCAGATCGGGTGCGGCAAATTGTCAAAGAGCGCGCGGCGATGGCGGGAATCGAACAAAATGTTTATCCGCATTTGTTACGACATTCTTTTGCCACGCATTTATTAGAAGGCGGCGCAGATTTAAGAATCATCCAAGAGTTGCTAGGGCATGCCGATATTTCGACGACTCAAATCTATACTCACGTGGACCGGCAACGGCTCAAAGCGGTGCACCAAAAATTCCACCCTCGCGGGTAGGCCTTAGAAGTGCTCGGTATGGTGAGATGTGTAGAGGAGGGAAATTCATGACCAGCTCCACTCTCTGCGCACGTTTAGATATATACAATTAAACCATGCCCATTTTGGCTGAACCATGTTAGCGCCCCTCTCGCTGCATGGTTTTTTATAAACGCTCGCCGACAAAAAACGGCGGATCATCTCAGATCCCCCGCGACGCACCCCGCAGCAAGCAAGCTTACGGAAAACATCCTCAAACTGGATTGTGACAAAAACACACACAGTCAAATCTTGAAGGCAAAGAAACGGCCGTCAGAAGCCGAAAGCGTTGAAAACCAGAGGGTAGCGGTAAATACAAATATCCAATTTTTTAAAAACACTAGTGTGGCACCCTTATTTTCTTCTTGATGTAAAAATAACCCTCGACAAATCACTCGAATTTGAGGGTATGAAAATGTAAAAGAAGTTGCTGGTAAGTAAAGCCCTCTCTCATCCGTGAACCATTTCAAGCACTCACACTTTCTCATCGGAGCTACCATCCTACTGGTTGTCGTCGCCGTTTGCCTCGTCCTCAAGAACATGGGCCAGGCAGCTACCCTTGGCCAGCAAGCCAATCTAGTAACCGAAAAGCTTTCTCTCTTCCAACAAGAATACATGCTCGCCCGGGATGCCATCTCCGTAGTGAAAAGCAATGCAGAGACCGAGCAGAACCCACCCACCCAGCCCACAGCATAATTTCCCTAGCGCACCAATCCCCCTCAAGAAAACTCCTACCTAACACCTGAGCAAAAATTTCCTTATACATGAGCCACTCGTCTCCATCTATCTCACCCACGCACCGCCTAGGTCGGATGACTTCCGCACTTGGAGTCACCCCTTAGAGTCTCAGCATGAAAGCCAATCGCTCTACTTCTCGTGCCACCTTAGGGATCGCCTTCCTATTGTTAGCTGGGGCTGTATTCGTGGGTTTCCGGACCATCTTGGCAGAGCGTCCCACCGTGCACACTGCTTCCCAGACCAGCGGGATCCTATCAGAATCCAGCAGAAACTCCCACCGCACCCGTATCACCACTCCCCCCCTAGCCACCACTCCCGGTCCTCAGCCAGCCCACCCGCCATTCTCAAGTCATACGCCAGAGCCCGCTCCTGCTCCAGCTCATCCTGGCCAGTCCGAGACCACTCAGGCATTCATGCAAGCACGCAGCCGCCTCCAGCAAGACCACCAAAAGCTTCTCCACACCCTCAGAAACGCATCCCCCGAGGAGCACGCTCAAACCCTCGAAAAATGGCACCAAGAACACGCCACTGAGCTAGCCGCCCAACAGGAATTGGCCGTCAGGATGGGTGCCGAGACCCTCCCAGCGCGCCTCCCCATCCCCGCAAAACCAAGGATTCCAGAAAATGCCACTCCCGAGCTCCGCGAATTCCTCACCGCCCGCCACGCCGTCATAAAAGACCAGATGGAAATGATGAACCAACTCCGCGATGCCCCGCCAGAAGAGCAACACCAAGCCATGGAAAAATGGCACCAAGCCAACTCCGGCCGCCTCGAAGCCATGCAAACCACCGCCACTAAACTCTCCCAATCCCAACCTGCGAACCCCTACCCGTAGCTGGAGCGTCCCCGCTCCAGACCGTGCCCGGAGCATCCTGCTCCCCCTGTAATCTCCAAATTCGTATTTCCCAACTCTACCCATCCTACCGCTCCCTTCACTGCAAACTGGACTTGATCAACATTTCTCCACCAACCCCACACTTCCCATGAAAAACAAGCTCGTCACCAAATCCAAGCTCGCCAAAAGCGTAATCTTCACTTTAGCCACTTTGCCTTTGGCAACCAGCGTCTGCGCTCAGGCGCCGCCAGTTAATTTCCCAAGTCTTAGAGTCGGCGACGGAACTGGCTCTACCACGGGTGATGGCACTTTTGTTGCCGAAGGAAAAACAAATACGAGCCTGACACTCGCCGCCACATACCAGACCGACGGCTCCCGCATGCTTTGGTATCCAAAAAAATCCGCTTTCCGCGCGGGCTACGGATCCGCAACCACTTGGAGCGAGGCAACTATGGGACTTTACTCCGTTGCAACGGGATACGAAAACAAGGCGAGTAGCCAAGGATCCACAGCGATGGGCTATTACAATACCGCAAGCGGCGCGGCCTCGACCGCGATGGGCTATTACAATACCGCAAGCGCCTTCGCTTCTATCACGATGGGCTACTATAATACCGCAAGCGGCTGGGCCTCGACCGCGATGGGCACTTTCAATAACGCAAGCGGCTGGGCCTCGACCGCGATGGGCGCTTCCAATACCGCAAGCGGCGCGGCCTCGACCGCGATGGGGCAACAAACCCGGGCCGACTCGATGAACTCGACAGTAGTGGGGCGCGTCAACCTAGGTGGAGGAAATACATACAGTTGGAATCCCAGTGATCCGCTATTTGAAATTGGCAACGGAATACCAGAATATTGGGACGAAGAGGAGCTCTTCGATAACCAGGATTATAATGGCGATGGCGAAATAGCTGAGTATCTAGTTCCCGCAGTCCGCTCAAACGCCCTCACTGTCTACAAAAATGGTAACATGAAGCTCCAAGGAAACCTCACCCTCGGCGGCACCATCACTAGCGCAGGTTCGTCTGTTCTTACCACGACCACTGGAGTTGCCAAAGGGACAACCTTAAACTCCGGTTTGTTAGCGCTTGGCAATAGTTCTTCTGCCTCTGGTCAAAACTCAACCGCCATCGGAGCGAGTTCAAGTGCTACAGGCACCTCCGCTCTGGCCCTTGGTCAAAACACCATCGCCAAATCGATAAGCGAAACCGTAATCGGTCGTTTCAACAAACAAGATTCAGCGGCAAGCTCAGTCAGTTGGAATGAAACGGACGTCCTATTCCGAGTTGGTAATGGTTCATTCGCGCAATCGCTTTCTGACGCCATCACCACCCTAAAAAACGGCCAAACCACGTTGATCAACAAAGCCTGGAAGTCAAACACTGCCTCCCCCTTGGCGGATCCACCGGCCACAACCACTGACAGTGGAGGAAACGCGCTCGTCGTCGATGGCCACACCGTCCTCAACGGCAAGGTCATCATCTCCGTCCCCCAAGGCAACATCTCCATGGGCATCTATCAATAAGTCCTGTAGCGGGGGGGGGGGG
>JBGSUW010000108.1:0-6087 GCA_041753275.1 Akkermansiaceae bacterium
AGGGGACACTCCCTCGAGCCAGTGTTGGAACGATTCATGATCCTCTCTAGCGATGAAAATCCGCTTCCCGCCATCGCCACGCGCCATCACGTGATAAACCGCAGCCGAATACTAAAATTTCTGTGGCCTCGCCATCCCCGATTCCCCGTCAATCAATATATTGAAATCCAAGGACTGACCCCGTTCAAAATTTGGATTTGCTCCCGGTTGTTCTTTTCAGGCATAGCTTGGAAGGCAATGAACTAGCGCTCCTGCCAGCGTCTTGCCTCTGGGTTAAGAAATGGGAAGAATGGGAGTCATGAGAAGCATGGGAATGCTGCGGCGTTGCTGGGAGGGCATTATTCCTATTATTCCCATCATTCTCATTTGTTCGATTTAAAATGCCTTTCATCTTCTTCCTTGGTTGTTGCGGTTCGCCAGTCTCACGCGGGTCATGCGCTCGCGCAGGCCGCCTTGTTCGATGAACTCCTTCTCCAATGTCTTGAGCTGCTGGTCGATGAGGTAGTTAGCCTGATGGAGCAGACAAATTGCGATATTGGCGATGACTTCGGGCGGGCGGGTCTCCACGAACTCTCGATAGATCTCAAACGTCTGCGGTGTCTTGCGCCCCAGCCGCCTGACGAAGCGGGCTTCTTTGGATTCCTTGTCCCAAAGGACGTGATCTCGTACACGCAGGAAATCCCGGTAGTCCGCGAGCAGCTCCTCCAAGCTGGCCCGGCCGACGTTGGTGAGCTTGATTTCCATTTCCTTGGAGGTCTGCGCAGCCTTGCTGCCTTCCAGAATGTTCTGCTTTCCGGAACGTGCGGACTGGATCATTTAGTCCACAGTGCGGTCGCCGCGAGGGAGATATTTATGCGCAAAGCGGAAGGTGATGTCATACACAACCTCGGCTTTCTGAAAGGACAGCAAAGTCTGGTAGTCGCCGCGAGGCGGGAGCAGCGGCTCCGGGGAAGAATGGGATGAATGTGAGTTAGAAGAATCATGATTCACATCATTCCTATTCTTCCCACTTCTTGGATTCTCATTCATAGCAGCGCCTTTGTTTTTGAGGGCCTGATGAACCGGCGATCACTGGAAGATCCCGTTTACGACAACAAACCAACCAGAAGACCTCCGATTACTCTCAAGACCCTACTCAACAAAGTTCACCGCATCAAGAGCTTCATTTACGATTCCGTCAAATTGAGCGGCACGGGCGATTCGATGCGCATCATCGCCAATCGCCTCCATCCACACCTGTGCCTTTGGTAAGCTCCAAGCGGCCTTGGCAGAAGTGGAGGCGCTGGATTGCATCAATAGCCAGCCGGTGGTCTTCCGCATTGAGAATCTCGGGTAAGGGCGCGTTGCCCATGTTTCCAACGTTTTCGGCGTGGGCTTTAAAGAACTCGCTTGAGCTTTGGATGGCACTTTCATAAGTGTCATTTCATGATGAATGACCGCCCAGAATTCAATGAGGAGCCATTCGTCCGGGTGGATGCGGTTTCCAAACACTTTGGCAACAAGGTGGCCCTCCGCGAGGTGACGTGGTCGCTACCTCGTGGGCAAATCAGCGGCCTTCTCGGGCCTAATGGCGCAGGGAAAACCACGCTTTTCCGGCTGCTGATGGGCATCCTCAAGGCGACGAGTGGCTCGATGCAGATTGCTAGCCACGATTGCTTCGACGAGCGGGTGCGGGTGAAACAACTCGTCGGCTTCCTGCCAGACGAACCCGTATTTTACTCCTACCTCAGCGGCCGCGAAATCCTGGAACTCAGCGCCGGAATGCACGGGCTGGACGTGGCCAATGCAATGGAAAATTCACATCCACTAATCTCACTGCTGGGAATGGAGGAGGCGATGAATGCCTACGCGGACGACTACTCCCGAGGTATGAAAAAAAAGCTGGGGCTACTACTCGCCTTGATCCACCAGCCACCCTTGCTGATTCTGGATGAGCCGACCAATGGGCTCGATGTAGAGTCCACCCGGATGTTTTTCGATTTGATGCGGCAACTTGCGGCGAGCGGGACGACCATTGTGTTTTCCACCCATTTGATGGACCAAGTGGAGCGGCTATGCAGTCACATCGCCATGATTCGAGAGGGTACAATCATCTGCAATGGAAGCCTTGAGGAAATCTGTGGCGGCCGTGCGCTGGAGGAAGTTTTCGTGGAATTGACCCAAGCCTCGGCCCGATGAATTCACGCCCGCCCACTCCCAATTGGACGGTGATGAAGCTGCTCTGGAAAGCGGCGCGCCTGCGGACTCGCGGGCGGAAGCAGCGCCAGCGGGAACTACTGCAGAACCGGAAAGGTAGCTCCTCAAATGCGGCGGGGCGATTGGGCACGATCATGGTGATCGTGATGATGATGGTGGTTCACGGCGTGCTTGGATATCTGGTGGTGGGGAATGCGGATAAAGCGGCATTGGTCGCACAGGAGGAACGAGGGAAACGAGTATTGCCGAATTATGGTGACCATTATTTGAATCAATTAGTGGAGGCGAAGGATGCGGGGAATGATGAATGGGCTGAGGAACTAAGTGAATTTGCGAACTTCGCAGCGAAATGGCGCTCTCGGGAAATCGGTGGCTCAGAAGTGGAGCAGGAAAACCTGGTGAAAGTCCAATTTCTCAAAAGCGGGGCTGCTGGCTTTATTTATGAGGAAGAGGCAGTCAGAGGATTTAAGGAAAATCGGCAAAGTGATGGGTCATTGTTCTGGCCGTTTGTGGGCTTTATTTTCCTCTGGTGGTTCGTGATGATGGTCTGCCAAGGGGAGGGGCTGGAGCTGGATATGCAGCGGCGGCATCATCCCTTGTGGGAATGGATCCAGAGCCATCCAGTGCGGCCAGTGGCGGCATTTGCGGCAGAACAGCTCGCGCCGATGGTTGCCAATCCGGTGTATGCGACGGCTCCGGTGTTTTGGTGGGTGGTGCTGGGCTCAAAGTTTGGGCTACTTCCGGGTGTGATCGCCGGCACGCTTGTAGGACTGGCATTTGCAGTGGCTGCATCTTGTCTGAACAAGACCTTGGAAATCTCCGCGATGCTCAGGCTTCCACCACGCAGCCGTGGCGCTGCAATGGGGCTGATGTCTTGGTTGGGCTATGTGGCGCTTACTTTACCATTGTTTGCACTCGCAATGCCGGCGCTGCCGATGATTCTGATCAAAGTATTGGCGCCGCTAGGTGAATGGCTACCGCTCTGGCCAGTGCGGGCATTGATGGTCGGCTGGGGAGAGAGTGCTGTGATCTGGCAGGTCGCACTTTCCGGAGTGATCCTTGCATCGCTAGTGCTTGCTGGGACGGTCTCGCTTGCGTGGTGGGCCGCCAATCAAGGATTGCAGGCTAGCAGTGGAGCAGCGAGTCCGGGGCCGATGCGTAGGACCGGGCCACGCTTTCTATCCAGCCAGCCGCTCTACCGGAAGGAGCTTCTGTGGTTCTGGCGGGACAAAGGAGCCATGGTGCAGGCGATTTTAATCCCGTTGACGATTGCTAGCTTTCAATTGATAAACTTCCGTTTCCTATTGGAACGCGCGGTGGGAAGCTGGAACGGGATTTGCGGTGCGGCGGTGCTGTGCGGAACTTATTTCCTGATGGTGCTGGGTCCGCGCTCGCTGAGCTCAGAAGGGGGCGCCCTGTGGCTGGCAATGACTTGGCCGCAGGGGATGGAGGCACTGCTAAAGGCCAAAGCACGGCTGTGGTGGTTACTTTCGAGCGCCATCGTCGGATTGGTCTTATTGGTTGCCTTGTGGATGTTTCCGGCGGATTGGTGGCGCATCGGCCTCGCGGGGGTGGGCTGGCTTTTCTTTGGGAAGAGCCTTGCGGAAAAAATGGTGACGCTGGCAAATGCGCCAAGCAGTTCGGGCGAGTCTGAGCCAGTCCCACAAGGACGGCGATGGGCGGCGATGCTTGGGACATTCACCTTTGCGATGGGCATCATATCCGGAGTGTGGAGCGTGGCGGTGGCTGGAGTGGTGTTCTCAGCTCTGACCGGAGCGGCCATGTGGCAAAATTTCCGGGCACGCCTGCCATTCCTATTTGATCCATGGTCGGAAAAGCTTCCACCAGCTCCGACTTTGATGCACGCCATGATTGGAATCATCGCGATGGTAGAAGTCATCGGCATCGTGACGGCTGCTTCCGTTGGTTTCTGGGGAATGGAGAAAATCTGGCTGGCGCGGGCGATCACTTACGGCGTTGTCGGAGTGATCGCGTGGAGCTGCATGAGTCACTTTCTCAGCAATCGCGGCGTGAAAGGGCAGGAAATTTGGAATTGGGGGCCAAGCGACAGTTGCGCTCGCTCCTATGCCGGTGCCGCCTTGGTAGGATGCCTATTGGGAGGGCTGGCATTGCTGTATTTGCAAGGTTTACGAATTTTTCCCCTCACTCAGGAATGGATTCGTCAGATGGACCAAGCGATGGCAGGCGATCTCTATCAAAAGCTGTGGATGTTGATATTAGCTGTGGGATTGGCACCCTTTGCGGAGGAATATTTTTTCCGAGGGCTGCTCTATCGGGCGCTCGACCGCGAATGGGGCGGCTGGCCGGCAGTGTTGGGAAGTGCCGCATATTTCGGAATCTATCATCCGCCCGTATCGTGGCTTCCGGTGATGGCTTTGGGTGTGTGCAGTGCTATGCTCTTCAAAAAATGTGGGAAACTCGGGCCCTGCGTGGTCCTTCACATGGCATACAATGCCGTGCTGGGAGGGGTATAAATGGGAGCTGATGCAGCTTGTTTAGGGCCGGGATTCTGGCTCAATCTTCAAGGTAGAAAAGTAAATCGCTGAGGGAGTCCAAGATGGTGCGCAGTTTGTCCCAGTCCCGGGCCTCAAGGGCCGTTGGGATGGCGGTGAGGTTGCTACGGATGGCGAGGGCATCGGCTTCGAGAATTTCTTGGGCGAGGAGTTTTTCCGCTCGATTGCGCAGACTTTTTGCGGAGGCGAGTAACTGATTGGTATTTGCAGCTGGCTCGTCGTCTGAGGTGAGATGGACGGTGGTTTCTGCGGCAGTCAACGGGGTGCCATTGAAATCCTCATCGTCGTCGGAATCCTCATCGTCAAAGAGGGCGGCGAGGTTGGTGCGGGCGACGTCAAGGTTGATGCGGTGCTGGCCGGCGGTGTCAATGGTGACGGATTTGGCCAATCCGGTGAGTTTCTCGGTGGCGGTGGCGGTGAGCAGGCCACTGAGATCGATGCGGAATTGGACGATGATTTCATTTCCAGCGGGCACTTTTGAAAGCCCTTCCACCTTGAACTCGCCGAGGGTGAGATTGTCCTCCGGATCGGGGCTCTCGCCTTGGAAAACTTTGACGGTCACGCGCTCTTGGCTGTCCACTGAGGTGGCGAACACATCTGCTTTGGTGACTGGGAGCGGGGTGCCGCGGCGGATCAGCGGGCAACATATAAGAGAATTTCCAAAGATCGACTCGCCGACGAAGGCGAGCACGCTGTAGGTGTGGGCAGAAATATCGACGAGGATGGCCGGAGCGGGCTGACCTGCGAGGGTAGCACCTTGGATGGCGGCTCCCATGGCGACGACGAGGTCCGGATTAATTTCATGGCGCGGCTCCATGCCGAGGGTGCGCAAGAGAAGATCCTGCACGGCGGGCGTGCGGGTGGAACCGCCAACGAGCATGATTTTGTCAAGCTGGTGGGCGGTGACAGCGGCATCTGAGAGTGCACGCTGGACGCAATCGAGCGTTTTGAGGAGCCATGGATCGATTAAATTTTCGAAGTCCGCGCGTGAAATTTCAGTCTCCAAGTGGCCGGAGGGGGTGAGGTATTCCTCGCGGACGCTGGCGAAGGGATCATCGGAAAGTTGGATTTTCGCGAGTTCCATGGCGCTTTTAAGCCGGCGGTGGGCGGCGGGTGGCAAGGCGTCCGCATTCTTTTCTCGTAGCCGTTCTTCGCCGAGAGTGGCGAGCGCCTCATCGAAATCATCACCGCCGAGATTGATATCTCCATGGCTGGCGCGGACCTCGACGATGCCGTTTTCCACCTGCACCACCGAGACATCAAAAGTGCCGCCGCCAAGATCGTAAACGAGTAGCGTTTCACTCTTCGTGCTATCGGCTTGGCCAGCGCCGTAGGCCAGTGCGGCGGCGGTGGGCTC
>JBGSUW010000109.1:0-37369 GCA_041753275.1 Akkermansiaceae bacterium
TGCGCAGCACTTCCAGCCCGGCGAGGGTTCCGGCATCTTGGGTGGCCAGCCGTTGGCGCTCGTTGAAGAATGCCGGCACGGTGATGACGGCTTGGGTCACGGGCCGTCCGAGGTGCTCCTCGGCGGCGCGCTTGAGCTCGCCGAGGATCAGGGCGCTGATTTCCTCGGGGCGGTAGGATTTCCCGCCAAGCTCGGCAGTGGCATCGGTGCCCATGAGGCGTTTGATCGAGAGCACGGTATTTTCCGGCGAGGAAATGGCTTGGTTCTTAGCGGCCAGGCCGATGACCAGCTTGCCGGTGGGATCCATGCCGACGGCGCTGGGCATGGTGGCTTGGCCGTTGACCGGAATCACGGTGAGCTTGCCATCCTGGGCTACTGCGACGGTGGAATTGGTGGTACCGAGATCGATACCGATGACGAGTGGTGGGAGGCTTTGACTCATGGGAAAATGGGAAAATTTTGTGAAAATTAGCGGGTGGTGCGACGGGAGACTTGGACTTGGGCGGGCCGGATTAACTGGCCCGAGGCGCTATTCCGCCAGCCTGGGAGGATTTCTGCAAGCACGGTGTGATCGGGCTTTTCCAAGTCCACGGTGGATTCGACAGCAGTCATCGTATTGGGATCGAACGGGCAATCCAGCACCTCGAGGCGTTGCAGATCAGCGCGTTGCAGGGTGGCGGCAAGGTGGCTGCGAAGGATGGCGACGGCGTCTGCCTGCATTTCCCATGCCTCGCGCCAGGCGGCTAATTTCCGGCGCGCACCGGGCCACCATGGCTCGGGGGAGGTAGGTGGGCGGGCAAAACCGTGTGCCACTCGGTCCAGGCGATCGGCGAGTTCCACCAGCGGCAGGGCCCATGCTTGTGGCAGTCCATCGCCGGTGGATGTGGCGGTAATCGCCGGGAGGGCGCGGACGGCTTTATGGGTATCGTTGGAAGTGGCAGAAAGTGCATCCAGCACGCCGCCGAAGTTTTTCAAAACTTCCAGCACCCGGCGATTACCCCGGCGGGCCTCGGCAGTGGTGGCGATGAGTTCCTCGTGGAGACCTTGCAGGGTGATTCCGGAATTGTCATCGATATCGGTTTCTTCGTCGGGGTTATCGGAAAAGGGTTCGAGAGGTGGTATCATGGACGAAGGATAGAGATCGGGGTGTTCACTTTGATTGTTCGCGGACGGTGGCCTTGGCACAGCCATGGAGGAATGAGCGGAGGGCCGCCGCGCCGGGTGGCTTCATTTTACCTGGGAGATGGGCGAAGTTTTCCAGCGTTTCCAGCGGGCCGGACCTGCTGTTTTGCACGTGAAAAAGCTGCCACCGCAGGCGATCGGCAGCGGTCCGTGTGGCTTGGTATGCTTCCTGGATGATTTGAAATTCCTGTGGACGGTGCTCCGGCGGGTAGCGGCGTAGCAGAATCTGGTAGGCTGAGCGGACTTGTTCATCGGTGGCATCCACCGGTACATCGAGAACGAGGAAGGGATTCATGTGATTAAAATAGGTTCCCTTGGCGGGGATCTAATGGTTGGCGCTTCTTGGCAGAAGTTTTGGGAGTAGGTGGTTTTCTTCCAGCTGAGAAAATTTCATAAACGTCCTCGATCGCAGATTCGGAGACGCCGCTTTCGAGCAGTGCGATTTTACATCGTTGGATCAATTCTTCATCTTCATTAAAAATGGCCTGCGTAAACATTCTAATCACGTCGGACGATTCATCGTTTTCAAAATCGCAGGCCTCGTCCTCCTCGTCCTCCTCATCCTCCCAGCTATCATCATCGGCGTCATCCGGATCATCGTCAAAGAAATTGAAAGGGCCACGGCCTTGATGATCTTCGAATTCCTTTTTAAACGCTTGTGCCCTTGTGGCCGCTGCTTGAAAGCCTTGGGTTTCCGCATCGATGATCACGGCTTCCAAGTGCTTAATGACTTTTTTTGAATAATCGTCAGCTACGATCAAATATGCCAGACGCAGTCGCGGATCTAATTTTCTTGTCGCAGGATTTACCTGGGAATAGAGCGCGTCTGCGATATCGCGCTCTACCATATCGATGACGTGAATGGAGCGATCCCCAGCCTGTCTTTTTAATGATCGCAGCTCGTCGATCAATTCGATGAGGCCTGTGGGGTCGGCCTTGAGGTTGCGTGGAGTCAACAAGGGGGCCACGGCCTCCATCGCACGATTACTGGTGAGTTCCGTTTGTTTCCAGCCCCAGCCCGGTTGGGTGCTTAGGAAATGGGCCAATCGCACAATTTCTAACTGAGTCTTCCAAGTGTGATCAGGTGAGGAGTAGGCTGCCTTCCAATCATTTGCCCATTCGCTGTAAAGTTTGGTTTGATAGACGGAAACCAGCGTGGCGGAAAAAAACAAACGGATCAGTTCCGAGGGTGCCATCGCGGTGGAATCTGCCAATGCCTCAGAGGCTGCCGCCTCATCCTGATCCAGTAAGGACCGCCGCACTCGCGACATCCAGCGGCTGAGTAGCTCATATCCGCGAGGTGGGCGATCTTCGAGAAACGGTTCGATTTCCTCCCAGAAACTCATGGATGGTGAGTTCTTGTTGCGGGCTTCCCGGATGCGCACGAGCAAGGAGGCTACCAACTGCACTTTGATATTCCGGTCCAGCGGATCCAATGCCAGCGCGGCCCGCAGGGCGGCACTACCTTTGACGTGGCTCTTGCGGGCGATGGCACGTTCCCCGGCTAGGACTAAGATCCTTTTGTTACGGGGAAATTTTTTGATTAGCTTGTCGAGCAACGGATTGCTCTTTTTCGCGTTGCGCTCTTTGATCAGCAGCGACGCCATGGCAATCCATGCGGACTCATTGGTCTCATCCGCAGCAGTCGCCTTTTCGTAAGCTTTGAGCGCCTTTTCAGAGTTTTGATTAACGGCCTTCCGAGTGATACCAAAGATATTAAACTGCGGCGTAGGTGGGCGGGCTAATTCATCTCCCAGCCATTGCCAAGCAAGCGAGTCCCGCAGAGGATCGGGACCGTAATTCTCACGCCAGAGCCCAATCACGACCTGCCAACATCGGTCCAATTCCTCAAGTGGCATCTCGTTTTTTTCCGCCACACATACCGATCTTAAAAAGACCAATGTGGCCATTTGGAATTGTGGATCCGTTTTTTTCCGTGAATGACCAAATCGCCCATACATCACCTCGGAATCCGCCCAATCCTCCTCACTCATGTGGGCGGAAGAGGGCAGGATCCCATCTGCCAAGATGGCAGGCAGGCCGGGCTCCAAGGATGGAAAATGCCTTTTCAGCCCGGCTGCCAAATCATCGAAAGCTTGGACCCTATTTCCCGCCTTCCACGAAGCCGTGGCGGTCAAAAGCGGTGCCGCCCATGCCGCTGGCTGGCCAGTGGCGGCTAAATACAGAGGAATCCTCGCCGGAATGGGTGCTGCTCTCGTGATTTTCACCAGATCCGGTGCGAAGGTCGCTGCCGCCCGGGCCAGTGAACCGGCTTCTGGCAATTGGGAAAAACATTGGCGTGCCGTTTCTTCCTCTTCTGCAAAAATACAGCGGAGCCCGCGCAGGAAAATCCGCCACTGCCAGAAGATCGACTGTCGTGGCAAACTTCTCAGCGCATCCTTCGCCTCCTGCCAGCGTCCTTCCCCCGTGGCATCACAGGCGTTTCTTACCGCCTTGAGTTCTGCGACGAGCTTCGCCATCCGCTCTTCACCTCCCACCACATCCGGCACGAATGAATCCGTGACCAGCAGATCGATCGCCGCTTGCTCCGCTAGAGAAATAGCTCCCTGCTGCAATAAAATTTCATCCGCTCTCAACGCCACGGCCCACCAACCAGCCCCACCAGAATCCACCAACGCCTCAAGTTGGCGCTTCCCCTGTGGCGTGGCCATTTCCTGCCGCAACAATGCCACCGTCTCCGGGGGGGCGAAGGATGCCAGATGAGTCGCCACCGTTTCCGCTTCTTTGATGAGTCCCTTCCCCAGCATCTCACGCGCCAGCCCCACGTTCGCCTGAATGAGCAAATCGAGATAACGCGCCCGGTCCCGTTTACACAATTCTTTCGCTGCGTCCCGCGCTTTTCTCCACCGGTCAGCTTGGATGAAATTGAGCACTTGAGCGGCCTCGGGATCATTCGAAAGGTCTTTGAAATTCTCACTCATCTTTGCGAGTCATGGAAATCGGGCTGCTTCTGGAAAACAAGAGCGAATGATCCGCCACACGCAGAAAAGCATCCAAAAGCGCCACAGTGTCACGCTCAGTGGACTTTTAAGAGCGTCATGCTTTTTGCTGCTGGACATTCCACCTTACGCCTTCACCCTTGTGCTGTTAAACCCTAACGATCTACAAAAAACCCTTATGAGCCATCGTCTAATAAACCTTTTCTCGGCAACTATCATCTCACTTGGCACTCTGCATGCCGCCGACTTTTACGTTTCTAACTCCGGAAATGATAGCAATCCCGGCACCCAAGCCTCGCCCTTTGCCACAGTCGCCAAGGGATTGAATTCAAGTTCCGGCGGAGATAATATTTTCCTCGCCCGTGGCAGTACCTTTCGTGAAGGCAGTGCGAATGGCTTGAGCGTAGGTGATGGCCGCAGTCTCAAATCGTATGGCAGCACCGCTCTTCCACTGCCGGTAGTCTCAGGCAGCACCCTTGCCACAGGCTGGACTCCCTGGGCTGCAAACCCTGCGGTACTCACCACCAGCTTCACATCCGGAGCGGTGAATCAAATCTTTCTCAACGGCCAACGGCTGACACTCGCCCGCACGCCGAACACCGGATGGCTTAGAGCACAGGCCGGTTCTAATAATAATACCATCAAGGATACCAATATCAATGGCCTAAGTGGTGGCAGTGTCTCCGGTGGTGTGAACAATCGCTGGCAAGGCGCTCAAGTGCGTTGGCGGAAATGGACATGGATTTACGAAACCCGCCCGATCGTAAGTAGCAACGGTGACACGCTTAACCTCGGTGGCACGACTACATTGGATCTTACAGGAGAGGGCAGCGGCTACTTTATCGATAACTCACTTGCAGCATTAGACGCTCCGGGGGAATGGTTTTTCAACACCACCACGAATGTCCTCTACGTCTATCCTCCCGCTGGCACCAATACGGGAACCATGCAGGTGGAAGCCGCATGGCGGAGCACCGGATTCGATCTAAATAATGGTACGCTCGAAGACATCACTCTACAACATTACCAACGTGGTATGCAGATCAATGGTGCGAGCACCGTCCGCCGCGCGACCGTGCAATGGATCAGTGGCTCTGCCATCGATATGAACTGGAACTCAGGCGGCACTTTAGTCACCGGTTCCACCGTGCGCGATGTGTTTGATAATGGAATCAACCTAATCAACAATCCAGGAGGGCCGACTGGTAATATCATCGAGCGGAATGAATTCACCCGCATCGGTTCGGTCCAAGGTTATGCGGGGAATGGCTCCTGGCGGGGCACCGCAATCGCCATTTTCGTAGGGCCAGCGATGACCATTCGTCTCAATCGCTTCACGGACATCGGCTATGCAGGGGTTCTACCGGGAGTTCCTAACATCTTGATCCAACGCAATGTTTTTACCCGTTGCATGAGCTCTCTTAATGATGGCGGTGCGATCTATACGAATACTGATTCAACCATCATTCGGGAAAACATTATCCTTGATACCATCGGCGATTTAGAATCATCACAAGAATGGTTTCCATTGGGCCATGGAATCTGGCCCGAATTTTTGAGCCGGTTTGCTAATACCGAAATTACGGATAACACGGTTTACGGCTCGGGAGGTCATGGTGTTTGGCTGCCCAATAACTATAACTGCAATATCAGTAGAAATACCCTGGTTTCAAACCGTTTGTCAGCACTTTCACTCGGTGGTGCGGAAGATGAATACGCAAACCCTGCCGCAGCATACGCAAACCAGAATCACACTATTGCAAATAATATACTCGCAATAGGTGGCAAGCCATGGGTAGCGCTACCAGGTCTGATACAAAATTCTCCTTGGTGGTATTCTGATAAGGACTATTTGCTCATGTATCAAGTCTATGGAGACCGCGATATCGACTACGGCACCATGTCTGGCAACCGAATGGTCAATCAAGACGGGCTCGAACGCATCAAGCAGGAAAGTGGAGTCGAGCAAACGATCGCCCAATGGCAAGCTTCAGAACCGAGCTGGAGAGATCCTGCTCCACTCACCAATGTAGGAAATAGCTTTCTCTTCATCAATGACACGGAAGCCGCCATTAATTTTCCGCTCCCTGCGGGCAATAATTGGCAGACTCTAGCGGGTGCCAGTGCCGGAAGTGCCATCTCCATCGCACCGTTCCGCTCGGCGCTGCTGATGGCTACTTCAGGATCCACCGCCAATTTGAAAGGTTACTATTTGGCCTCGGAAGCCTCCAGCACCAATGGTCTTGTTACCTTCCGGAGCACTTATAACTTAGCGCCAAATGGAACGCAAGATGCAGCAACTCCCGCTGGTGATGGGATTGAGAATCTTCTCAAATATGCGTTCAATATGATAGGAACGGGAACAGCACAGGCGTCATCCTTGGAAACGCCGAACAACTCGGTGCTTGCGCCTGCGGGAGCAGCCGGACTGCCTCTGGTTGATTTAGATAATACTGGAAAACTACGCATTACCTATATCCGCCGTAAGAGCGGCAGCAATCCCGGTATTAATTACGAAGTGCAGACGAGTGATGATTTGGTCACTTGGGTAACCACTCTGCCCGTCACTTCTGTGGTCACAAGCATTGACGGCATCCTTGAAAGAGTCTCAGTGATTGAAACCGCCAGCGCTCCGACCAAGCGCTTCGTTCGAATTCGCATCAGCGCTCTGTAACAAAGTTTAGCCGCCCTATCGGAGCTGGGAAATCTTCACCAAAATGGGTCCAAACCGAAGAAAACCGGCTTCATTCCCTTCGTTTCGAATTTCGTGTTTAAGATTTAGAAATTAGAAACTAGGCTCACGGCCAAGTGAACGCACGTGTGCTGATAGATGGCCCTTCGGAGCTGGTATTCGATTATTCGATTCCGGCCGGGCTGGCTGTGGTGCCGGGGTGCCGGGTGCGGGTGCCGCTGCGGCGCAAGTCTGCAACGGGCACGGTGCTGGCGGTGGTGGTGCCGGAGCAGGCGGATTTTGCGTTGCGGGAATTGGAAAGTTTGATCGATCCAGAGCCATTGATCACACAGGTATTGTTGCGGGCGGTAGAGTGGATTTCACACTACTATGGATCTAGTATGGAGGCGGTTTTGCGCTCGGTGCTGCCGGAGGGGGTGCGGAGTGAGGAGAACTCGGCGAAGACGCGGCGGGTGGCGGTATTGGCCGGGCCGCCGGACGCTGGAGTGCTTGAGAAACTGGAGAAGCGCGCGCCACGGCAGTTTGCGATTCTCTCGCTGCTTGCCCATGCAGAAGGCTTGCGGTTGGCAGTGGTGGATTTAGGCGAGGGAAATGCGGCGGCGCTGAAAGCTCTTGAGAAAGCAGGGCTGCTACGGCTGGAGGCGGAGGAGGTGCGGCGCGATCCGGATGCGGAGAATGTAGAGGAGTTCGTGGAGTCTAATCCGCTGGCGCTGAATGCCGGGCAGGCGGCGGCGCTAGAGGTGGTGCTGGCGGCGGTAGCGGAGCCGACGGCTGCGAAACCGATTCTACTACTAGGGGTGACGGGATCCGGGAAGACCGAGGTTTACTTGCAAGCGGCACAGCGGGCGCTGGATCTGGGGAAGACGGTGCTGGTACTGGTTCCTGAAATTTCCCTGACTCCGCAGACGGTGCGGCGGTTTAAATCCCGGTTCGCGGCGATGCGGGATCAGGTGGCGGTGCTACACTCAAATCTCTCGCAGGGCGAGCGCTTCGATGAGTGGCACCGGATCCGCAAGGGCAAGGCGCGGATCGTGATCGGAGCACGCTCGGCGGTGTTTGCACCGCTGCCGAATCTGGGGCTGATCTTGGTGGATGAGGAGCATGAGAATACTTACAAGCAAGAGAACGTGCCACGCTACCATGGGCGGGATGTGGCGGTGCTGCGGGCGGCCTTCGAGCCGTGTGCGATCGTGCTGGGCTCGGCCACGCCTTCGCTGGAGTCATGGCATAATACGGAGCTGGGGAAATACGATCTGCTGCGGCTCAATGAGCGGGCGGATGGGGCATCGATGCCACTGGTGAGGGTGGTGGATATGCGGTTAGAGGCAGCGAAACAAAAAGGTGGAGTGGCCATTTTATCCGATAAATTACGGACGGCGATGGAGCAGCGGCTAGAGCGCGGTGAACAGACGATACTATTTTTAAACCGGCGGGGGTTTGCGCGTTCGCTGCAATGCCCGACGTGCGGCCACGCTTGCCAATGCCCGCATTGTGCGGTGGCTCTGACGTATCATCGGACAGATGAGCGGCTGGTCTGCCATGTGTGTGGGCACCAGGCAATTGTGCCGCGTAAATGTCCCGAGTGCAAAAGCCCGGCGATTATTCTGCAAGGGTATGGCACGCAGAAGGTGGAGGAGGTATTGGCGAAAGTTCTGCCGCAGGCGAAGTTTGCCCGGATCGATGCGGATGCGATGCGGCGGAAACATGCGTTGCGGGATACGTTGGCGGCGTTTAAGGCCCATAAAATCGATATTTTAATCGGCACGCAGATGATTGCCAAGGGGCTGCATTTTCCGAATGTGACGTTGGTGGGAATTCTCAATGCGGATCTGAGCCTGCATGTGCCGGATTTCCGGGCGGGTGAGCGGACGTTCCAATTGATCACGCAAGTGGCTGGGCGGGCGGGGCGCGGGGACTTGGAGGGTGAGGTGATCGTGCAGACGTTCACACCTCATTCGCCTTCGATCCAGTATGCGCGGAAGCATGATTTCGATGGATTTTCCGAGCAGGAAATGGAGTTCCGGCGGCAGTTTTCATTCCCGCCGTTTGCGCATTGCGCGGTGCTCACATCGCGCTCGACGCATGAGCGGCGGGCGGAATTCACCTTGCAAACACTCCACTTGCGGCTGGCGGAAAATTTACCACAAGGGATTACACTCGGGGAGGTGCTGCCTTCGCCGTTGATCCGTTCTCACGGGCAATTTCGATTTCAAATCACGCTTCGATCCATCCGGGCACGGCCGCTTACGCAGCATGTGCAGCGAATTTTGAGTAAGACCAGCCTGCCGGAAGATGTGACGGTGGTGTTCGATATGGATGCGCAGAATTTTTCCTGAGGAGGGAGTTTACCACTTGAGTCGGTAAAATCTGCGGTCGGGGCTTTCGGTATCTTGCCAGAATAGAGTGCCGTTGCTGTCGGTGTGCAGGGTGGAAATTTCTGACCAGGTTTCGAGATCTTCCGATACTTGAATTTCGTATGAGCGGAGTGGGATGCCTGTGAAGTTGAAGTTGAAAAATCCAGATTCTGTAATGCTCCAAGAGGTGAGTTTAGGCTGCACTACAGTGACGGCAACATTGCCAGTCGCCGTGCCGCCAGCGCCATCGCTGAGCTGATAGCTGAAGGTATCCGCACCAGTGAAATCGTCAGGCATTAGATAACTTACGCCAGCCTCGCTTTGGGAAACCGCAGCTCCGGCGGCACTGGGAGTGACGACGGAAGTGACCGAAAGCAGGGGGCCGTCAATATCCGTATCATTGGCCAGGAGGCTGGAGAAAGGAAAGGTGGTGAGCTGATTTGCATGGGCGAATAAGACATCATTTCCCGCGACCGGAGGATCATTTGCGGGAGTGATGGTGATCGTGAAATTTTGCACCGGTGAGGTATCGATTCCACCATTGCTTGTGCCACCATCATCGCGGAGGCTCACGGTGATCGTTGCCACTCCATTGGCATTCGGAGCAGGTGTGAATGTGAGCGCTCCACTGGGGGAAATGGCGGGCGGAATGGAGAAGATGCCGGGATTATCATTGGTGAGGAGGAAGGTGAGTGCTTGCGGGCCATCGCCCGGGCCTGCGTTGATGGCGGTAGCCCATGTGGGGAGATTCACGGCACCGTTGTCTTCGAGGAAGGCGACGTTTCCGCCACTGGTGAATGAGGGCGCACTGTTTGCAACTGGGGCTTCCGCCACGGGCATGAAATAGGCATGATCCATGAAGACGTCGATATTCGGCGTGGAGGTGAGATCGAGGCGGATTTCCTTCATGTAGCCCCACCATGTGGGTGTGTTGGCTAAATCCACAGTGATGTCTTGCCAGGTATTTGTGGCAGGTATTGTGAAGAAGACCCAATTAACAATACCTGAGGCATTGGTGAAAATCAGTTGGGCCACGTTATTAGGCGCGTTGCTATTGAGTCGCGCGCGGACTACGAAGCGTTTATAGACGTCCGCATTGATGCCTCGGCTGAGAGTCACGGCAGGGTTGGTGGTGCTGACCGCACCGGTGTTTAGGATAATTTGTGAATCATTTCCCGTGGTCCGTGATGACCAGATTCCGCCACTGACGTTGGGAGGGGTGAGTTGGGTGGTTTTCACCGTGTCCAGCGGCCGATCCATGGTCCAAGCGCGGACAAACATCGGCATCGGCACGGCCCATGGCGAGAGTCGGCCGGTGCCATCCCGGGCACGCACGCGCCACCAATATTGGCCATCGAGCTGGGAACTTCCACTATACAGGCAGCGGTTTCCGGTGAGTCCTTCGCGAGTTTGGATCAATTCGGTGAATTCAAAATCACGGGCAAGCTGCATTTGGTAGGTGATGCCTGTGTGGTTCGGCTGGATTGCACCTTCCCATAGAAACTCGGGATTGGGGGAATTGACAATGGAATCCGAGTTCGCGATGCGCGGGGCGAGCATGCCGGGAGTGAGCGAAATGCGATCAATGGAAATGGCGACACCGCTTTGATCAATGGGATCGAGCCGGAGGCGCGTGACTTCACCAGTCCAAGCTGGATTGTTAGTGAGGTCGATTTCATAGGTGCCGGGGCCGGCGTTTACGGGAAATGAAATTTGGGAAAACTGGCCGATTGTCTGACCGCGAGTCCACCAGAAGAACTGGGCGTTTCCAGCGGCGGCAGCGGTCATCTTGACGCGAACTTTTTGATAAACTTTTGTATCAATGAAAGCACGGTCAGCATCTTGGCTAAATGTATTTCGATCTGTGGCGAGATAGAAATGAGGGTCCGCGCCGGTGGTGGAGTTGAATTCTCCAGCCACGAAGTTTGGGGATGTGAGGTCGTTACTACCGTAAATTTCTGCGGCTGAATCGAAGTTCCAGACGAAGTTTGCTTCGAGGCGAAACCAATCAAGTGAGAACGTCCCACCCGTGCTCGATGAGGGCTTGAGCTGGATGGAGTGGATTTCCTGCTCACGCCAGCCCGGATGATCTGCCAAATTGATGCGGTAAACATGCCATCCGACCCTCGTAGGAAATGGAACGGTGTGGGTGCTGCCTTGGGCGGTGGTCCAGGAAACGGCGCCATCACCCGGCGAAGCGATGTTGCGAAACATGCGGAAAGAAGCGGCTTGAAATGAATCTCCCGAGATCGAGCTGGCAGGCTCTGCGATCTTTAAAGAAAGCGTTTCTGCTGCGGCTGTGACTGGGATCGAGGCGACTCCTTTATTGAATGTGAAGTTGTTGGCAAATGTCTCGGACTCGATGTGTGAGCTTTCGCTCATGCTCCAGATCACATCCCGCATGGTGGGGCTTACCTCGTGGGGAGCGAGCTGATTGTAAACATCGTCACGACGCTCGAATACAAATTGAGCGAGTGCTGTCTCGAAGGCGGTGCCTTTGATCTCATACGGCGCGATGCCCCACCAGAGGTAAGGGGCAAGTGCCTTTGCACCCGTGTTCCAAACCGAGTTGAGCGCGTTGAGATTGATAGGGACGCTGCTGGCATTGACGGGATTATATTCAAAAATGCCCCAGTTTTTATCATTGGCGCGGATGGCGTTGAAGATGGTGGTATTGCTGGTTTTATCGAAATAGGTGGTAATTCCATTTCCGCCACCATCGACGAAAGCAGTCGTCCATGGAGTAGTGAATTTACGATCATTATCGGAAGTACTGGCGGGATCCAAGGGCACTTGATGGCTGTAGAGCATATCCGGGCTCCACCCCGCTTCGATGCTCCAGCGGACTTGCGCTTGGACCATTTGTTGCACTTGATGGATGCGGAACTCATGCCACTTCTTCCACCAGCGGCCGTTCCCGGAGTTCCCCCAGTTCACCGAGGTGGGAGCGCTCACTGCATCCCAATTCGCTTTTGGAAAGCCGCTCGCACCCACAAAGGTAAGATTAAAAGCTGCAAGATCGAGGTACTGTCCCCGGCCGGCATAGCGTCCGGTACCGCTGAGCCATTCGCGGAATTCCATTTGCGACCAAATACTATAATCGCAGTATTCCACATTTGCGTGGATGTTCTGGGCCACTTCCGAAGACATGCTGGCGAAGGAGACGAGGTCCGGGTGTTCCTCGCGCAATGCCCATAACTGGCGCATGGCAGAGCGGTTATTACGTGCTACATAGTTGCGTAAAAAGGTGGCATTGGGGGAGAGGGTGAGCTGCATTTCAAGCTGTGGGGCGTCTGGTAAAACCTCATTTTCAAATGGAAGCTGCGCGAGCGAGGCTCTGCGGATGCGGCCTAAGCGGTCCACTTGGAGCAGGCTTCCATTATCGTATTTTTCGAGGAAATTGTGAAGATTCACCACCGATTGATCTGGATCGTCTGCCCATGGCATTCCGTTGACATGGAAACCCATCGGCACATCCGTGCGGCTAGCGAGGGCCATTGAGTAGTCGATCTCGCCAAGCCTGTGAGTGCCTAGCGGAATCACGCGCGCTGGGGAGTAAATGAAATCATAATACTCATCCTGCGTACTCATGATGGTATCGAGTCCATTGGACATACCTACTTTGAGGTGTTTCGGCTCGATGCCACCGTTGGTGACTAACATCCGGCTCTTGTATTCGGCAACATTGTTCAGGCTTCCGGGCAAGTCGTCCCATGCACCAATCAGAGCGAGGTGGAAGCGATTACGCTCTGTCTCGTCCAGTGGGTCAGCACGTAGTGGCGACGTCGCAGCGGCGAGAAACATCAGAAAGAGGCTTTTGCTACTGAAATTCATCGCTGGACCCTAGCTCATGACGTTTTCGCTACAAGGTAGAACGTGATTCCCATCCGAATGAACGTATTGCGAAAATGCCCGGTCCGAGAATACTATTACACGTTCATTTGTTCTAATTCTAGTCATTCTCTTTGATCAATCCGAATGATTTCATTCACAACGGTTTCCTAGTATTCCACATCCACGAAATTTAATTCGGCTATGTTCTTTCAAAAATCCCAGTTGCGAATTTTTAGTAATCTCATCCGTATTTGTTTAATTAGCCTTGCTTGGAATTCTGCCTACGCCTTGCCAGTAGCCTACCCATTGCTGAACCCAAGCTTCGAATCTCCAGAGCTTGGCGATGGCGCTACCATTTTCCCAGGGACGACCGGATGGACGACATCTGGTAATTCCATCGGCCTTCTCACCATGAAGTCCTCGGCCTCCGTGCCCGGCCAACCTGCGCCAGATGGTGGTCAATTTCTCTACGGCGCCGGAGATAACTGGCAGGTGCTGCAATCCGCCGGCACGCTTCAAGCTAACACTCGTTACCTCCTTCAAGTCGATCTCTTCCCTTTGCCCGACGGTGAAAATCGCGCGGAAGTGATTTTTGAGGAAACGGATTACTGGTCCACGCCGATCATCTCCACCAATTACCAACCGCCGTGGGATCCCATGGGCCAGGATTTCCAGCTTCCAGCCGGCCAATGGACCACGGTCACTCTTGCATTCAATAGTGCCGGATTTTCAGAATCACTAGGACTTGGATTTCGCATCCGCATTCGTGGCTCCAATCTGGCGGTGGATAACGTGCGCCTGACTACGGATCAGCAAACCCGCGATTTCTATATCGCTAATTCCGGAAGCGATGCCACTAACTCCGGACTCAGTGAAGCATCACCTTGGAAGACATTTAAAAACCTAGCCTCCCTGATGCCGCTCTTGCCCGGTGAGCGTGTATTGCTCAAGCGTGGTGACGTTTTCACCCAGGAACTCCACCTCGATGGCAGTGGCACCGCCGAGGCACCCATCGAACTTACTGCCTACGGAAGCGGAGCCAATCCCATCATCAGTCGCAGCAACTTATCCAAAGATCTCTGCATCGTCTGGGAGAAACCGTCCTACGTCAGAATCAACCAGATCGACTGTCGGAATGCAAAGATGGGCATCTATCTGCGCTATGACTATGGCATGGATGATCCAGCTCCGCAAAACTTCGATGTGCGTATAGATCGTTGTAATTTTAAAGATATGCCAGATAGCACTTTAAAACCGGAAACCCATCATTATGAATTCGCCCATAGCGATGCGATTTTCCTAGGTGGGCATGACTGGAAGTCCGATCCTACCTATCAAATTTTCTATACATTTCTCGATGGCTTAAAGATTACGAATTGCGTGGCGGAGAACTGTGGCCACGGCTTCGGTACCGGATGGTATTATCCGGCGGCATACCGCAGCCGCCTCAGGAACCTGGTCATGGAAGATAACCTCGCGCTCAATTGCCTGAACGGCTGGGCCAGTCTGATCGGCGTGGATGGCGGGTGGATGAAGCGTTGCCACAGTAGGGGCGGCGGCGGCAAGGACACTTGGGCCGGCACCACGCTTGGCATGATTCAAACAAGTCAGAATTTCCTCATCCAAGATTGTGAATTTTCCTACTGTGATCGCGCCCAGGCGGCTGATGGCTGCGGCATGGACTTCGAAGGAAATACCAGCAATGTGACCTTCGACAATAATACCATCCATCACAACGATGCCTCAGCGATTCTCATCCTGACTGCGGATGGCCCTCACCACAATCTCGTCATCTCCAACAATGTGCTCTATAACAATGCCCGCGATCCTTGGAATAGCGAAATCAATAGTGAGATCCAAGGCAGCCAAGGGGCGCACACGGCTAGCTCGATTATCAACAACAGCATCTATCGCGCTGATACCTCTGTGAATTTTTACTCACCCGCTGCGAACTGGAGCGGCTTCGCCATCAGTGGAAATCACCTAGGCATTTACACCCCTACCACACGCACTTGGGACTTCAATCAAGATGCTAACGATGAAGGCTGGAGTGCGTTCAGTAGCCATTCCGTTAGCTTGGGAAAACTTCGTGGCACCTCCGTTGGCGACGATCCTTATGTGAGTTCGCCAGCGCTTTTCATCGATCCACGGGCCACTCCCTACGTCTGGATTCGTATGAAAACCTCCGCAGGAAACACTGGGCAACTTTTCTTCGTCACCGCTGGTGATTCAGGATGGAACTTGGAAAAAAGCATCACATTCACTACCCATCCAAACGGTCAATTCCACGATTATTTTATCGATCTCCGGCAGCAGCAATCGAACGAAATCATCACCAAAATCCGGGTGAACCCCAGCAACGCGGCAGGCTTAGACGTTGCGATAGATTTCATCCGCCTCACGAACCAATCAGTTCCCAGCCAAACACCGCCGCCGCCGCTTCCGCCCGCGCTTAGTGAATCAACTTTTACCTCAGTGGCGGCGGAGGATGGACATGTCTTCGAATCCGCCAAGGACAGTGCCGTCGGAGGATTAGTCAACAACAGCTCAGCCACCTTCCGTATTGGCGATGATCCCAGCAACAGAGGGTTCCGCCCGGTGCTTTCCTTCGATACCTCCGCACTCCCGGACAATGCCGTCATCATTGAAGCGACTCTCGGCATCACCCGCACCGGCAACAATGCCGGCGTCATCCCCATCGGCGTGGCGAACAATCCCTTCGGCGCAATTCTTGTGGATGTGATGACGGGCTCATTTAGCGGAAATGCCACTCTTGAAAGTAGCGATTGGCAGGCGATTCCTACCAAAGCGGCGGTCAGTAAATTCGCCTGGCCAGCTTACAGCAATCCGATGAAAATTTACAGTCGCTTGGAGATTCCCGATCTCGGCCTGTTAAATAAACTGGGCAAGACTCAGTTCAGGATTCGCTATGAACAAGACGATGATAACGACTCGGCTGCCGATTTTTTCAGCTATGCATCCGCAGACAACGCTAACGAAGCTCATCGGCCGACATTGAAGATCAAATATTTCACCAATCGCCCGCCGGAATTTTCCGCAACGCCATATCTCGCCAGCGCCACGGTTAATGTAGGATTTTCCGGGCAACTCTCCGCCTCTGATCCAGACGGTGGAACTCTCAACTACTCCAAGATCGCCGGTCCGGCATGGCTGGAGATTTCTACAAACGGCGCTCTGTCGGGCACACCGGCGGCAGACGATTCGGGTCCAAATAGTTTTACCGCCCAAGTGACCGACCCCGCTGGAATCTCGGCATATACAACTTTAGAAATCGAGGTCAGTGCCACAGCCGCCATCGATGCCAACGCCAACGGAATCCCTGATGCTTGGGAGATCGATAAATTTGGAAATGCCGGAATGGGCAACAATGCCTCCAGTGACGATGCGGATCGCGACGGACTCGCAAACCTCGTGGAATACGCTCTAGATACCCATCCCCTGCAAGCCAATGCCAATCCCATCGCCTTCGATTTCGTAACCTTGGGCGAGCATACACACCTGCGGCTCAGTTTGCCGAAGAATCCGGCAGCCACCCATCTCAGCTACCTCGTCGAGGTCTCTGATAATCTACAGTCGGGCTCGTGGACCGCATTTGATGGCGAGGTGGTAGAGGATACCGCCACCCGCATGACCGTGCGGGATAGGCTCAATTTACACACTCCGCCGCAACGGTTCCTTCGTCTGAAGGTCACCAGTACAAATCCTTAATCGTGGTCATCGCGCCAGAAGGTTCCGACTTGCTGCCACGCGCTAATCGGGCGAGCTTCTCTCATGAAGAGAAATTCAATCGAAAATGGCGAACGATGAACACTGGATGCAGCTGGCCCTTGATGCGGCCAGCCTAGGCATCGGCAAAACAGCGCCCAATCCACCAGTCGGGGCAGTTATCGTCAAAGACGAAAGATTGCTAGGCAGCGGCTGGCATCGCGCTGCGGGGCAACCGCACGCTGAGCGCGAAGCAATTGCCGCCGCCTTGCGATCCCACGGTCCAGAGGCTCTCAAAGGTGCCACCATTTATGTCACTCTGGAGCCCTGTTCCACCCACGGGCGGACGCCACCCTGCACCCAAGGCATCATCGATGCGGGGATCAGCCGGGTGGTGTATGGCTGCGTGGACAGAAACCCGGACCACGCCGGGCGCGCCGATGAGTTGTTAAAATCGGCAGGCATTGCCGTGAGTTCTGGAGTCCTCAATGAAGCTGCCGGAAAAATGTTGCGACCATTTTTCAAAGTGCGGAAAACGGGACTTCCATGGGTGATTTGGAAAACCGCGATGAGTTTGGACGGCAGGATCACCCGGCCTCCCGGCGAGGGTCAGTGGCTCACCGGTGCGCTTGCGCGGGCGGATGTGCAAAAGTTGAGAGCCACTGTGGATGCGATCGTCACCAGCGGCGAAACTGTCCGCAGAGATCGGCCCGCATTGACCATCCGTGAACAAAATTTATTAGATGGCCGCTCCCAGCCATGGCGCGTGGTGGTCACAGATTTCCCTGAATCGCTCCCGCAAGACGCCGCGCTTTTCACTGATGCCTGGCGCGAACGCACCCTCATCCGGCCACGCCTCGAGCTTGAAAAAACGCTGGCCAAGTTGGTAAGCGAGCAAGGCGTTCTCACCGTCATGATTGAAGCTGGAGGCATTCTCGCCGCCGCATTGCTTGAGGCAGGATTAGTGGATGAGGTTGTCATCTACTACGCGCCGCTGCTCTGCGGTGGGCCTACGCCGGGGCTTGCGGGAAAGGGCTTCGCTGAAAAAATTCGGCTTGGCGAAGTCGAGTTTCTACAACTGGGCAATGATGTCCGAATGAGGGGCGTGATCCTCGGTGGCGAATGTGGCCCAGTTTAATTTGGAAAATTTTTAAAATGAATCATTCGGAAATCGCGATAGTTTGGGACCAACTACTAAATAGAGCGTAGTTTTCTGATTGACGCTACCAGATGTATGGTTAGCATTCGCCTCGTTGTTCCTATTTCACTTTCATGCGTTGCGTCCAATGTGGCTCCCTCAAAGACAAAGTGCTCGATTCTCGGTCATCCAAAGAAGGGACCACGATTCGGCGTCGTCGCGAGTGCTTGAAGTGCAATTACCGCTACACCACCTACGAGCAGATGGAGCGCACCGAGCTGCGGGTGGTCAAGCGAGATGGGAATCGCGAGGCGCTCAACCGCGAAAAGCTGATGAGTGGACTCATCAAGGCCTGCGAAAAGCGGCCCGTGCCAATGGACCGCTTGGACCGCGCGGTGGAGGAGATTTTAACAGACCTTCACAAGGACCATGTCAGCGAAGTCCCATCTGCCATCATCGGTGGCAAGGTGATGGACAAGCTGCATCAGATCGATCCCGTCGCTTACGTGCGCTATGTTTCAGTTTATCGCCAGTTCGAGGATGTGAACGAATTCATCGCGGAGATTCAATCGCTCTCGCGTCGTGCGGCGCGGGATCCATTCCAACGCCGCTTATTCAAAGATTGACCATTTTCCCGCAAACCAAACATCATTTGCTTCCCCCCTCACCCAGTAATTATTCGTGATCTCCCTCATCGGCAATCGCCCCGCGCTTCAAATTGGACGCTATCAAGTGATCGATTACGATACCGCGTGGCTGGATCTCGCCTTGCGGCGGGCCGCCATCGCTGCAGACGTCCAGGACTTCCCCTTCGTCGAGGATATCCGCAGCGGCGTGGTGCAGTATTTAGAAACCAAGTGTCCGCTGAAATTGCTGCCGCTTGGGGAGTTGTTCGCGCGGATGAGGAAGATGCTCGTCAAAATCGGGTGCGACCACATCGCCGCCAAGCTCGAGCCACTCGCCCCGCCCGTGACAGTCTCTCTGGTGCGCACGGCGATGCAGGCGGGAAATGGTTTTGAGCTCGCCTTCTTTGAAACCTTGCGGATGGAACTCACGGACCTACGCGCGGCCGGTGCTGAGGAGATCCGCTTCAGCGGGCTGCGAGAAAGCTTACTGATTCTTCGGGGCACTGAGAAATGGAATAAACACTGCGAAATTCTCCAAACCGAGATTCAGGGCTTTCTCGATAATTGGTCACGCGAGGCTGATTCGATGCTGCAAGCATCCTCCGCGTCAAGGTCCCAGCATTAGGGTCTCCGGACGGGAAACTTAACCTTTGAGAACTTCCGCCCACTTGCTATTAGAATTGCAAATCTACCAAGTGTCATTCCATCCCCATAATCGTTCGATTCGCGAACGGAACACGGTCTTGTGAATCGCGAGGATATCAGCCCGATCACAAGCCGATGCAGGTAATAATGTCATACGAGATTTTTTTCTAAAACGTGTGGCTCGGCTACGACGTGAATAGAAAACCAAATTTAAACTAAAGCATTACCCTCCGTCGGATGGAGCGTCTTCCATGAAAAGGCAGTCTGGTTAAAATTGAAGTTTACTTCAAGACTTGCGGAGGGACTCCCCCCGCCTCCCTTGGGGGGACGGGAGGTGAGAAGCCCCCGGACGAAGGTTGAAGGGCGACGAATACGCGGGCGAGCGGGCGTCCGCTCGGCGGGGTGTGGGTGGCAACCTCCCCATGCAGAGGCAGGTTAATGCAGGAAATCGGGCTTCCATTCGCACTTGTTCGGGACGTTGTGTTGTCGGGTTTCGTGTGGCACCCAGTTCCGCGAGAAAACGCTTGATCCATTGGCTGTTGGAACCGACCTCGAAAGCGATGCGCGCGCCGGGATGTTTCTGGGAAAGACGCCGCAGGCTCTCACGGTGGTTGGTAATTGTGCGCTCGTCGATGATCTCGCCGTCTTGGTTGAGCACGCAAATGGCATGCTTCATGTCGCCGAGATCAAGACCGATGGTGATGAGTAGGATTTTCGTTTTCATGGCAGTGGTAGGTTATCATGGCACTCAAGTGCCAACCGTCACTGCCTTCTCATCTAATCTTGTTAGCCTATTTAGGTTTAATTGATGCTTTAAAAGTTTCGAAGCTCTTCTTCACTCTTGATCGACTATATGAAGAGTTGGATCCAATGTTAGAATCTACGTGCATCAAAATATAGCGGTTCGTTCCGATAATTTTTGTTTGGCCTGAGAAATGATACTCCGGTCTCTTCACAATTGTCAGATTCCCCGAGGTGCTCGCGACCATCGGAATCGTTCCGCTAAAGACTTCTCCCGCACGGAAATCACCTTTAACATCGCGAGAATCACGCCAGATATTCATGTGTGATGGATCAATTCTCGTCATCTCTGCTCCGAATTGAGAACTTTGAAATCCATCTGTCTTCGCGGCAAAGAAAAGACCTCCCCTAGGTGCTCCCGGACCAAAGTCCTGATAAGCCTGCAAGGAATCAGGCCCATACCTTCCACTGGCGACCCTGAAATTATCATCAAACGACCGGAATGTGAAGGCTCCGCAATCAGTGACCGCTCCCTTAGAAACCATCGATCCTCTTGTCGATGCCGCATAGTAAGCGATTCCACATCCAGAGATCATTGGCAATAACGCGGCGAGGCACAGAAGTCTTTTGTTCATTGGCTAACGTAAGAGCGCATGCACCCCTACCAGCGGAGGCGGGCGTCGATCACGGGGTTAGGGTTGTAGTGTGGAGAAGTCATGGAAACAAAGTGGCTAATGGGTGTTGTACGGCGCGGCTTGTTCGCTGATTGGTTCTCTCGCGTCCCGAAGTATATGCCACATCCCACAACGACCCAGACAAGAATACCTACGATAAGAGTGAAATTTGCCTTAAGTGACTTGCCCTGCATTGGTCGGTGCAGCCAGATATCCCAGTCTGACTGATACCACTTCTGCTTCCGCTTACTTCGATTCTTCTCATCCATTGTGGTAAATGGCGCTAAGCGAATCGTCCCCAAGGTCACAGCCTTGAGAAAAATGAATCCAGTCCAGTATGCGATTCCATAAAGGACGATCTCGAGGATGAGACGAATGATGATCTCACCTATGACTTCTCCGAGTGGCATTGCATTCTTCTAGCAAACGTTTAGCTAATTCTCGGCGGGGAAGGAAGCCCGAATTCAGCGAGCGGCAGCGCTTGGCGAAGCAGGCGCTGTTGGGCGATGGTAACTCCACGCCCAGACTCTTGAATGTGAAACGCGCGTTTGAAATGATATCGACGCGCTGGCGCCCGAAGTTGTCGCGCAGTTTAACTTGCAGCAGATCCCGTTGGGCTCGGCCTGTCCCATGTTCGATCACGTAAAGCAGTTGCGGATCCATGCGGGCGATCTTGGCGAACATGCGCGCGTCGTTCTTGTCGTTCTTGTGGTCTCTGATATAAATGGCGCGCATCTTGCGAAGATTGGCGACGAACACCTCGTGACCCTGTGTTGCAAGAAACCGCTTGATCCATTGGCTGTGGGAACCGACATCGAAAGCGATGCGCGCGCCGGGATGTTTCGGGGAAAGGCGCCGCAGGCTCTCGCGGTGGTTGGTAATCGTGCGCTCGTCGATGATCTCGCCGTCTTGATTGAGCACGCAAATGGCATGCTTCATGTCGCCGAGATCAAGACCGATGGTGATGAGTGGAATTTTCGTTTTCATGGAAGTGGTAGGTTATCATGGCCCTCAAGTGCCAACCGTCACTGCCTTCTCATCTAATCTTTGCTCTGCTTCTTAAATCTTTTAGATCTGGTCGGGTTCAAGCTCGATTGTGAGCCCCTCAGGAGCTGTAGCACTTTGCTCCAGACTTTTGGGCGGATTCTCCTCTACGGTCACCGAATAATCCTTATATCCACTGAGAGAAAACCTTAGCTGCCGTGTCGGCCAAAAATAGGAAAAGGGAATGGGGGTTACAGACCAGCTCGCCGCGATAGCAAATGTACCGTCCTGAACCGTTTCACTCTTCTTCTGGTAATGATTTGATTCGTATCTTCTGGAATAAATTGATACACCCTCCAGTGGCTTTTTAGTTCTGGAGTTTAGAACTATTCCAGTGGAACGCGGGCTAACCTTGACGGGCATGCAACCGCTTAGCGCCACTAAACACGTCAGAATTAGGCATGTATGGATCTTCATTTCTACAGATTAAGGTAGAGACGTCGGTTGCCTGACGCCCCCCTCGCAGATCCCGGCGTGCGGAATTACCGCACCGGGCTCCTCAGGAATGCGCGCAGGTGGAACTTTGATCATGATTGGACTCTGATGGGTTTGACATTTTCTACGGGGTGCGGATGGTTTTGTCGAGTCTGCTGCCATGGTTTTTCGAAGATCTGGAA
Source organism: Akkermansiaceae bacterium (assembly GCA_041753275.1). Taxonomy (GTDB): domain Bacteria; phylum Verrucomicrobiota; class Verrucomicrobiia; order Verrucomicrobiales; family Akkermansiaceae; genus Luteolibacter. Next base: position 22,234 of record JBGSUW010000109.1, read on the forward strand.
TTGATGCTGGATTCTTCATAACGTTAGTAAATCTCCTTCTACATGACACTCCTACGGGGCTGTAAGAACCTTCAAGCGATTGCGAGACGCCCTGTGGCCTATGTGATTCCCTGACGAGAGAGACCGCTGCAGTCCTATCTTTTATGTCTGATTGCCGTGGATTGGAATGATAAGACTCTCAAATCTGCCCTTCTTGGTATAGACATGATGGCTGCCGTAGATCCGGGCTAGATTCCAGCTACTCTTTTCGGCAAGTTTTGCGATCTGCTTTCCAGATACGGCCTTCATACCGCCACTTCGAGGATCTGCTCGTCAGATGATGGCTCATAGTCGCTCTCACCTGCCATGAGCCACGCCGCTATCGCTTCGCGCAAGTTTATTTCCAGTTCAGCCTTCGTCTCGCCCTGCGTCACACAACCCGGCAATGCGGGGACTTCAGCCCAATAGCCGCCTTCTTCTGCCTCGTACATGATCGCTTTGAAGTTCATGAGCAGAATGTAATTTATTTGGTTGACTGTAAAAGCCCATTTTGAGCACTTGCAAAATTCCGCCGCGCATTCCGCCATTGGCATAACTCACAAAATGGGCCATTTTCCCCGCACCATGATCCGCTTCCTCCACACCCGCATCCGCGTCCGTGATCTCACGGCCTCCATCGAATTTTACCAGGCCCTCGGATACCAAGTGGGCGAGCGCAAAGACTCACCCCAAGGCAACAGCCTTGCCTTCCTAGAACTACCCGGCAATGAAGTCTTCCTCGAACTCTGCCACTCTCCCGACTACACCGCCACCTGCCCGGAAGACTTGATGCACACCTGCCTCGGCGTGGACGACATCATCCAATACTGCGATGGCGTGGAAAAGGCCGGTATCGAAATCTGGCCCTCCGGCTGGCGGGAAAAATTCAGCACCGGCGAGCGGAAAATGGCCTTCGTCACCGATCCTGATGGCTACGAAGTGGAAATCCTCGAACGCTGAAATTTTCCCGGAATCACTGAAATTCACCCCACCTGCCAATGCGCGAGAAACTGCGTCGCGCTGGCAGGATCGTTGAGGAAAATACCCGGACCGTTTGTTAGATCGGCGAGCGCCTTATCCGTTAAAGTCTTCCGACGTAGCAACCTCAGCCTGCCACCACCGCTGCCGGGGCGGCGCTTCATCCACTCCCAAGCGATGCGACCCATGGTCAGGCGCACGTTCACCTCTACCACCGGCTTGAGCGCCAGCGAGCCGTCCGGCCTGCGGTGAAGCATGGCATCCACCCCCAGCGGGCCGCAATAACCGGGGAGCAATTCCCCTAACAAGGCAGGGATTTGTTCCTGATAGACCTCCATCACGCGGGCCTCACGGAACAGGAATACAGCCGCTTCCGGCTCCAAGAGTGTCCCCCATTTCGGACTCACCCGGATGCCGAGAAAGCGCCCTGCAGCATCATTTTCCATCCGTGTGAGGCCGATCAGTGACACTTCGCCACCCGCTTTCATCTCATACAGCACGGAAAAATCGATCAAGCGATCCAACCATGGCTCCACCACGATTCCACCATGGCTGGCCAGTGTGTTCTCGATCCAGCCGCGTGTCTTCGCCGGATCGCTGGCCGCATTGACTCGCAAGTGGCCCCGGCCCGCGTAGGACATCGGCGCTTTCAGCAACACTTGCCCGGCAGCCAGCAGGCGGTTGATTTCTGCGATCACGGCATTTGGCTCATGCAGCAACACCCCCGTTTCTGGCAGCGGGCCGAGCGCTTGTTCCAGCCGCAGCCCGATCTCTTTGGAAAACCACACCGCCGGCAGCGCCTCGCGCCACGGCTGCTCCATATTTGGCGATACATCGGCAACGTACGGCCGGAGCTGCTCCACCGCATCCGGCGACCACGCCCATGGCCTCAGCCCGCCCAGCTTACGGCCCGCCGGAGTTCCTAACGATAAAATTTCAGGAAGCTCATAGCCCGCGTTTTTCAAATTTGTCAGGTGCGCGATCGAAGGCGGGTAGCGCATCAGCATGGCATCGTCACGGCGGCAGCAGCCAAGCAGCAGCGCCTCCAAATCATGCTCCAGGGCAAGCGCGGATTTGTCCGGCTGCCATGGGCTCCCGATCATCGCCGCGCGTGCGTGAGACTCCGCATTCGGGTTGAACCAATGGACCACCGGCGTGCGCCCGCGCGAGTGCTCGCACACTTCGAGATGGCGGATGAAATCCTCGTCCAGCCCCGCCAGTCGGCGGCTCTCGGGATTAAAAGGTGCCAGCCCCTTCGCCCTCGCAGGCGTCAGCGGGAACGCGAGACACCGCCGGTACCCCTCCCAATCACTCTCGCCCCGCTCTTTCCAACGGCGGAACCATTTCAAACCATGGCCCACGTGGCCAATCTCATCGAGGTGGATTTTCTCCAAAACCGCCGCCGTAGCCGTATCTCCCACTTGCCGGAATAACGTGGCGTAATGTTTTGAGAAATCCAAGTTTGCCTGCTCGAACGTGAGATTAAGCCGGGTCACGAAATCCAAGGGCGTCGCCATCGGCGCTACCAATTTCCAAAAATAATCGTTCACCGGCAGCTCGCCGAAGCTGATGCCGCATTCTTTCATCCGCCTCACATACATCAACGCGTGCGCCTGCTCTTCACGCATCGCTTCATACACACCCGCACGGTATTCCTTGGGCGCATTTGGGAAACGCAACAGCACCAAGGCCATCAGCTCAGCCGCGAGTAGCTCGTGATTTGCCAGGAAATGCAGCATCACGCCGCGCTCGCGATCATCGTCCAGTTTATGAGTCCCTGGAAACTCCACCCGCACCCCATCACCCCGCACCCGCAATTCCTGCGGCCTTCCCGGCGCATCTGGCAGAGCGATTGCCGGGCCGGAAGCCTCATCGGCACAACACTTCGGCCCAAGGCACAGCTTCTCCTCCAGCGTCTCCGCAAATAACACCCGCTCGGCGATTTCCCGCATTTCCTGCACGAGATGAGAATGGCGCGGTGAGCGCGGTTTCCAAGTTCTGAATCACGCCGGGCGGAGCTGCCGCCTTGCATCGGCGGAGCCGCGCATTGAGACTCGCGGCATGCTCAAGCAACAACGCGCGAATCACCTGCTGCGGCGGCTCGATGAACTCTACCCGGACACGCCGATTCCCTTGGATCATACCAATCCTTATACGCTACTCATCGCCGTTTTACTCTCCGCCCAATGTACCGATGTCCGGGTCAATCTCGTCACCCCTGCCCTCTTCAAACTGGCTGATCACCCGGCAAAAATGATGCAAGTCCCAGTCGAGAAAATCCGCGAAATCATCCGCCCCTGTGGCCTATCGCCCAAAAAGTCCGTGGCGATTTCCGAGCTGTCCAAGATCCTCGTGGAGAAGCATGGTGGAGAGGTTCCAGCAAATTTCGAGGCATTGGAGGCGCTGCCCGGCGTGGGTCACAAGACCGCCTCGGTGGTGATGGCGCAGTCCTTCGGGGTGCCGGCTTTTCCCATCGATACCCACATCCACCGGCTCGCGACCAGATGGAAACTGACCTCCGGAAAAAACGTGGTCCAAACCGAGCGCGATTTGAAAAAACTCTTCCCACGCGCAACATGGAATCGCCTCCATCTCCAAATCATCTTCTACGGCCGCGAACATTGCAGCGCCCGCGGCTGCAATGGAAAACTCTGCATGCTCTGCACAGAGCTCTTCGCCAAGGGCTGAAAACCCTTCACTCGACTACATCTCCCCTGACTGCGAAGGCAAAAACCTCCGCATTCGGATCTTTGAGCGAATCAACAAACCGCTCCCACTCACGTTGCTCCTCGGCGGTGGGCGCTGTCGGTTGATCATCCGCCGCCTCGTTGGCGATGAGAAATTTGATTGGCGCATCCGGCCCGGCGCTGCTCCGAATCTTGGCATGCAGCGCCCGCATCCGCGCGGGTGAGAGCGACCATCCTTCCGCCAATAAAACAACCCCGGCCGGCGCGCCTGCCAAAGCACGCGCCACCTCACCTTCTGCCCCAGCATCCAGCACCGCCACCGGGAACCACGCGGCTGGGTGCACTCGCAGGCGTTGCAGCATGAACGGCCGCAGCGATTCATGGTTCAGGCCACTGCCACCCACGTCCAGGACGAGCACGCCATCGAGTGGTTTTTCATCCGTCTCTATGCGGTCCATACCCGTGAGATCACGCCATAGTGCGCGGTGGCTGCGACCTTGGAAATCCAACTGCGCCAATGCCCGCCGCCCGGCATGCCATGCCAGCAGCCAGAGGACCATCCGGGGAAATAGGCCCCAGACGAAGGTGGCGAGCAGTAGAAATTCCCACCAAGCACTTGGGCCGGGCAGTAGTTCGCCAGTCCGCCCCGGCAGCCACCGCGAGGCCTCGATCACCGCCGCATCCGGCACCAGCGCCGGCCATCCGTGCGACCATGGAGCTGATAGAATTTTCACCGTTTCTACCAGAACCTCGCGCATCGCCAGCTCGGTAGTGGTTTCCCAAAAAAAGCCTACGTGCTTGACCATCACCAAGCCCACGAGGCCGGTGATGATTCCGATATTAAAGAAAATCCCTGCCGCTTGCGTGAGGCGTGCCAGCCGCCAAAGAATTGCCGCGCGGGGAGCGCCGCCGCTTTCCATGAGATTACGCCACCAGCCATCCGGGCGGCTCCCTGAGAATCGGCGCGCTAGCTTGCCGATGAGCGCTTGCACGCCACTGAAGCCCTCCGCCGCCCGCCCACGGCACAACCATGCGACGAATGCGGCGATCAAAATAAGCCATTGCCCACCTAGCAGAATCGCTAAAAACAACACCACATTGACCCCGCCCCTTCCCTGATCGAGCAGGCCCAGCATCGCACTGATCCCAGCCAGGAAAGTGAAAAGGCAAATCCCCGCACCGAGCATCCCGAGGGTGCTGGCGAAGTTTCTCCCGGCATTCGCTTTCCCAATCTCCGCCAACCACACCCGCAAGCCTGCCCGCCGCGCTGGCGCGCTGGTAAGGCCACGAATGGCAGCATTCACCGCCGTGCGCTGCGTCGCAGTCACCACCGGAGGCGTGGTAAGCGCGTGCTCGAAATCGATGAGACTTTGCAAGGTCCACGGCGGTGGCTCCTGTCGCATTTAGGGGCGCTTGGCGATTTGTTTGCGAAAAAGTGGGATCAACTCGGCATCCATCCAGGCAAATGCCGCATCGAGACCCCCTGCGAGATAAAGCTTCCCGATGGAGGCCTCCACTCGGGTGGGATTGCCGAAGGCACTGAGGAAATCATTGGAAGTCAGACGGGTGAACCACTCGCCATCCATCGCATCGCGCTCACGCAATACAAATTGGCGGGCGAAGAGGGCCAGCACGGCATCCCCCACCCAGGCGGCTTCTCTTTCTTTGCGGAGTTCTTCGTCTTTGCGGCTCACGGCGGGAGCTTGCACATTTTCACAAAGGACGCGCGAGCTTTAGTAAGCGTTCGCGTGCGATTTTTTCTCGCAGCCGCGTTTCCGAATCCACATCCCAGTAGCCCGGCTGGAGCTCGAGGAATACCGAGGTGTAGGGCAGAGCGGAGGTGGTCCGGACCACCAACACATCGAAGTTCCGATTCGCATCCTGCAACAATGTCAGCAGAGATTGCTGGTCCAGCTCGGTGGTCTCATGGCCGTGGAATGCACTTTTGATTCGTTTCCGATAATCATCAATGCCCGGAGCAAAGTCATTTTCCACCGCTCTCACTTCCCTGGTGACGTAAATATTGGCCCGCACATTCTCGGTTTTTTCTAAAACCTTGAGAACGTAATCCAAAGCCTCAGGCACCTCCACCGGCGCGGATACCTGGCGTAAACCGGGGCGATTGTGGGCGGGAAATGACGCTTCTGCGATCACGATCCAATTCCGATATCCCAGTTGGGCGGCCTGTCGATCCACCGCCGCCTGCCATGAGCGGTCCTGTGGCTTGGCAGCTTGCTGCTGCACGCCCGCGCAGCCGAGTGTGAACATTGCCACCCCGCATGCGACCAGACTGCGATTAAGAACCATGCCATTTCCAGTAAGTCTTGGTGGGTGAAATGTCAACGAGATGGAGCGATTGATTTTACAATTTTAATGAGATCGCGGTCTCGGCCGGAGCGGCGCGGATGTCGCCAGCGCTCAGCGTGAGGTTTCCACTTCCAGCTTGAGGGATTCCCCGATGCTCTCGCCCCAATGCTGAAGGAAGAATTTTTTCTCATCCGTGAGAAACTGATCCGAACGACCGAGGATGGGCCTGAGCGAAGTGGTCATTTGCAAGGTGACCAGTAGGAAAACAAAGCTCCAGATGGCGAGCGGGCCCTTCTGAGTGCCGCCGCTAGTGAAGATCACGGATTTGAGAAAGCGCAGTGCGAATATCGCGGCGATGAGCCAAGCACCGATGCCAAGCGTGCCCATGAAGCCGAGCGAATCTGTGGATTCCGAGAAAATCCACACGGCCGGTGCGAAGCCAAGCAGCAACAATCCCGCCAGCGCCAGCGCCCCGGCGAGGCAGGCGGCGAGCTGGGAGACGGCCACTTGCGCGCCGGCAAGAGTGGCGAAGATGTAGAGACTGGGAAAACAAATCACGCCGGAGAAAATTAGCCCTGCGGTGATTTTCACAGGCGCTGCCCAGAGCTGCTCATTTTTCGCGAAGCAGCCGATCACGATGCCAAAGAGCGCACACGAGACCAGTGCCATCATGGCGAAACGGAGCAGCGCACCGTGACTTGCAGTGCCAAGGCGGGCGACGAGAGCTTGCGGATTGCGCAAAAGCCCTTCGACGAGCGCTTTCAGGTCGAGGGTATCGGGAAGCGGGGATTGAGTCGTTGGGGAATTCATGGTGGTGGTATAGTTTGGTGGTTCTGTTTGATGGCGTGGAGAATCGGGAGACCGAGAATGATGATGATGCCCAGTAGCACAGGCAGGCCGGAGCCGGAGGTGAGCCGCTCAAGTGTCCTCCAGACGCTTTCATAAAATGTTCCATCCATCAGGTCATCGCGCAGGAACTGCACTTTCAACCTTGGAGATCCGAAGAATGGCCGGAGAATCCAGGAAAACTGGGCACCGAGGAATCCATTGCCCGCCAGCCATGCCAGCAGCGTGGCCGTCGCTGCCACGGGGGTGGGTGCCTTCACCGCGAGCATCCGGTGGAGCTGCACGTTTGCCACGATGCCAGCGAAGCCGATGAGGAAAACGTGCGTCACAAGATAGGCGGCATGGGCGGTCTTTGCATTTGTCGCGCTAGGCGGAGGTGCGTTCCATGCGAGAAAAAATGTGATCGGTGCAAGCGATCCGAGAATCAACGCGGCGAGTGCAAAGGCGGTGAGGAGTGCCAGCAAGGATTGGCGGAATTCCAATCCACTTCCCAAGAGCAGCCCCAGCAGGCCATTGAGCAGGCCATTGCAGGCAAGGGTGATGAAGATCAACAGCGGAAGCTTCACTGCGACGTACACGCCCATCAACGGATCCCGCCAGAAGCCGACGGTAAATCCATACAACGAAAGGCCCACCAAGGCGACCATTGCCACCCACGCGACTCGCTGTGGGGTGGCGGATTCCAACCAATCTGGAGTGGGCTGGAGTAGCGGGCGGAGATTCATCTGAGCAGACCTCACCATCGTTAAATGACGGAATGATGCGGAATGGATGAAATTTTCATGAATCCGCACCTTACAAGATGGCGCTTGAAGTTTCCGGGCAACGGCACTAGTCCCTGTGCCCCATGGATGTGATGCACCCTTATGAACGCCTGCCACTTTTCACCGCTGGCATCGTGCTGGCCATTTGGCTGATCGCGGTGCATGGCTGGATGCTGGCCAAGCCGGTCCAAACTCAAGAGTTTTTAAAGAAATTTCCCCGCAACGTATTTCTCGGCCAAATCTTACTCGGCATCGGCCTTGCGTGGTTCTGGTTACTCATCGCCCCTGCCGGAATGGGCAGGCTGAGCGCGCTGGCGATGGATCTTGGAGAATTCAATAGCATCAAGGGCATCCTGCGGCTACTGGTGCCTGCGGCGTTGATTCTTGTGACTATCAGCGTGCGCGATTTCCTCGCCGTCCGTGCCCTAGGCGTGGTGGGCTTGATGGCGGCCTCGCCTTTGCTGGAAGCTGCGTTTTTAAAAGATCCGCAATCCCGCTTGCTGGTCCCTATCTTCGCCTACGCGATGCTTACGGCCTCGTTGTTCTGCGTCGGAATGCCCTATCTGTTCCGCGATGCGACGGCATGGCTGATGGCGAGCCAAGCCCGCTGGAAGATCGCCGCCATTGCAGGACTATGCTACGGCTTGGCGGTCTTGGGCTGCGCTCTCACGTTTTGGAGAGGCTACTGAAATTGCACTCAGTAAACCGGGGCCCCGGAAGTATCTCCACCACCACCGCCGCCCCCTGCGGCTTTATTCGCTGTATTTTCCATCGCCTCGCCGCCGATGCGCATGTCGCGGCCAAGGCCGATGAAGGTGTTGCAGGAGCTGAGAAGGATACTCACCGCAGCGAGCGCAATTAACGAAGTTGCTTTCATTAGGTCTTTGGATAACCGAATTTCACCAGCCTGCAAGTCGATTTTGTAAGCAATCGTTAAGCACTTTCTGATTTGACGGGGATTTTCTCAGCTTCGATGCCCAAGTGCATTCACGATGAAAACCGCTCAAATTCGAGCTTTTGCTATGCAGACGCTTGCGCGTGCTTCAAAATCATTTCATCAATCAATGGAAGCGCATGAGAAAATTATTTCCAGCTTTCCCACTCTCGCCAGGTTCTTTGAACTGCGGCTTTGGGAAACCAACTTCAGCCGGGTAACGTTGGATCGCAGCCGTTTATACGCCAACGACCGCTATGTAGCGAAAATCGAAGTGATGGATTTTGGCACCGCTGATAGCTGCGCCATCAGCGCCAGAGTCTATGGATCAAGTTACAAACCCTACAAAACCAACGCCTATTTCAAAATAATTAAATCAAATTGGACCGTCAGATGTGCTTGCAGTTGCCCGGTAGGCGAGGATTGCAAACACGGTGCCGCACTATTGCAGTATCTAAGTTTGAAAATTTCCCGAGCCGCAGAACTCCCTAAACCCATCGTTGATTCCGGCCAGCCGCGGCTCAATCAAATGGCTGAAATCTGGCTGAATCAACTCAACGCCGCCATCCCCTCCAAAGTTCCTCCCAAAACCTCGTCCACGCCTTATACCAAATTTTTAGCCTACTGCATCGAGCCGGGATACTCAAACAGCAGCGGGCCACTTCAATTAGTTCTGCGGGTGGGCAACACCCTTAAAGACCGAATTACCCTAGACGCTGGAGTCGCCAGTGCGGACATCACCAAGCCACCGAAATACATGACCGAGAAGGACGTTCTCCTCGTCACAAATTATCGCCGCATCGAACGTCGCCAAGGTGGCTACTCAGGCGTGAAACTCATCGGCGAGGGATTCCAAGCCATCCTTGAAGGTGCCATGGAAGAGTCCCGCCTGTTTTACTCTACCCCATCACGCAATTATCGCGCACCAGCTTTCAAATCCATCCACCCGGGCCCGCCCGAGCTGATCGAGGCCTGCTGGGAAACTCTCCCGTCTGGAGCGGCCCGCCCGATCTTGAAATTTGAACGAGAGAGCATCCAGCTCCTCGCCACCGAGCCTCCTTGCTATCTTGACTTGGAGGCGCATCTGCTCGGCCCCACGGAAAGCTCGCTATCTGGCTCGGTGCTGGATGCTTGGGTGAAAGGCCCCACCATTTCCTCATCGGAGATCCCAATCCTACTCGGCCGCCTCTCCGCGATTGTCGAGACTCCGCTGCCTCTGCCCGTAGCGCTCACCAATGAGCTGCGGCCTGACCTCCCGCCCGCCCCTCATTTACAAATCGTCTCACAGCGAATCGGATCCTCCTTCGATGCAGAAAACATCATCATCGGCATTCCCACATTCATTTATGGCGATAGCCCCGCACTCTCACCTCTCCTTTCGAAAGGCCTCGCCAAGCATGTCAGAATCTCCGGCAATGTCCGCGTCACTTGGCCACGCGACGCCAAAGCGGAAGCCAAACATCTACAAATGCTCCTGAAAACTCACCTGCTCCCCCTATCAGACAGTATTGCTGAAAACTTCCTCACCCCCATTACCCGCCTCGCCGTCACCCTCCCGCCAGGGATCGAAGGACAACAAATCGAATGGGCAAATTTTCTCGAAAGCCCCCAAGCCGATGCCCTCCGCACCTCGGGCTGGACGCTTGATATCGACCCCAAAGCCGGCCTTACCGCCCACGATGCCAGCGAATTTTTCCCCGCCATCGAGGCAGATCCAGACCATGGCATCGATTGGTTCCGCTTCGATATGCAGACCGAGATCGATGGGAAAAAACTCAGCCTCATCCCCATCATCGCCCAGATTATCAAAAACGGCTTCCCACCCTCGGATTCGCCGGACCTCCCGGAACTCATGGCCGTCCCCTGCGAGAATCCCGAGGACGGCTTCATTCGCTTCCCCGCCCGCAGATTGCTGGAAATCGTCGAGCAAGTCTGCCACCTTTTCCATGGCGATGTCGCCACTGACGGGGCCTTGCGCATTGATCGGCTCTCTGCCGCCGGCGTGGCAGACACGCTCGCCATCGATGGCTCTGAGACCATCCGCGCCCTCGCCAAGCTCGGCCACTCGCTCAAAAATATCTCCAGCATGCCGCTGGCGGAAGTGCCCACCACCCTCAAGGCTGCGCTCCGCCCCTACCAAGTTGACGGCTACCGCTGGCTGCAATTTCTCGCCACCCACAGCCTACACGGCATCCTCGCGGACGATATGGGCCTTGGTAAAACCCTCCAAACCCTCGCCCACCTCACCGCAGAGTGCGCCAAGTCCCCCAACCTGCCATCACTCGTCATCGCCCCCACCTCCGTGGTCCCAAACTGGGCCGCAGAGGCGGAAAAATTCACCCCGCACCTCAAGGTCCTCGTCCTCCAAGGCAAGGACCGCGCCACCAGCTACGAGGAAATTTCCGCCGCCGATCTCGTCCTCACATCCTATCCACTACTCGGCCGGGATTTTGAAATTTTCTCTAACCAAAAATGGCACCTGCTCGTGCTAGACGAGGCCCAATACATCAAGAACCCCAAAGCCATCACCGCCCAAAGCGCCTGTAAGCTCAAGGCCGCCCACCGCCTCTGCCTCTCCGGCACACCCATGGAAAACCACCTTGGCGAGCTCTGGAGCCTCATGCGTTTCCTCATGCCCGGCTTCCTCGGTGATGAAAAATCCTTCAACACCCAGCTACGCAAGCCCATCGAGCGCGATCGCTCCGGAGATGCGCAGCTCGCCCTCAATCGCCGCGTCTCCTCGCTCATCCTCCGTCGCACCAAGGACCAAGTCGCCACCGATCTCCCCGCCAAGACCACCCTCATCCACCACATCGATCTCACCAAAAAACAGACCGATCTCTACGAATCCGTCCGCGCCTCCATGGATAAGCGGGTGCGCGATGCCATCGCCGCCAAGGGCCTCGCCAAGTCCAACATCATCGTGCTGGATGCCCTGCTCAAGCTGCGCCAAATTTGCTGCCACCCGAAGCTACTCAAAACCCCGATGGCCGAGAAAATCGGCGAGTCTGCCAAGCTCAGCTACCTCACCGATGAATTGCTACCCACCCTGTTCGAAGAAGGTCGCCGCATTCTGCTGTTTTCCCAATTCACCTCTATGCTCGCCCTCATTGAGGACCATTTAAAGGCGGAAACCATCCCCTACCTCAAACTCACCGGCCAGACAAAAGATCGCTCTTCACTCGTCAAACAATTCCAAGCCGGTGAAGTCCCGATCTTCCTCATCTCCCTCAAAGCCGGCGGCACCGGCCTTAATCTAACCGCCGCAGATACCATCATCCACTACGATCCATGGTGGAATCCAGCTGCGGAAAATCAAGCCACAGACCGCGCCCATCGCATCGGCCAGACCAAGCCCGTCTTCGTCCATAAACTCGTCTGCCGCGGCACCATCGAAGATCGCATCCTCGATCTCCAGAAACACAAAGCCGCCCTCGTCGAAGCACTGCTATCCGAGGAAACCAGCAAGCTTAAAATCGATTCTGAAACCCTCTCGCACCTATTAGCACCACTCGCGGAATCATAACTCGCCAGCCTATCGGGATGCCACCGGTTTCAGATCTTTAGTATAGGTTTGGCCGGTTTGTAACTTGAGCAATTTGATACCAAAGTTCTTCATCAAAGTCCCCGGGACCGATTTGCAAGTATAGAGAGTCGTCTTCTCCTCATTATGGATCAGCACCGCATAGCCAAGATAGCGGGCGCCAAACTTAGCGTAGCCTGTATCATCATAAGGTGCGCTGATTCTACTAACTTGTAGCTCTTCACTGGCCAGAGGATCCAACTTCTTCAGCTCGAAGGATTCCGCCTTAAAGACATGAAACTGGTTGGTATCCAAGATCGGCCGGCCGAATATTACGACACTCACCGTAGCTCCGATGCTTGATTTGAGATTGTCAGGATTTTTAAGAGTGATCGTCGGCTCCATGTTCACTCGCTTGTCATCGAAGTCATCCGCCCCGGTGTTTTTGCGATTCTTTTGCGAAGAGAACTCGATTTCAAAAATCTCACTTAAGTTTCCCCCCTCATCATTCCATTTTTTGACCATTATTGAAGTCGCATCGTCCAGCCGCTCCAGTGGGATGGTGAAATCTTTCCTATCAGACTCACGCCTTACTTTGATCGATTTCCCATCACAAGAAATGAGGCGCGCGGTGAGCTTGGTGCCGTTCTTATCAACCAAGTCCATCGGCTCGCTGGCAGCAAAACAAAAAGTTGTGGCCGAGAGCGCGAAGCCTATGCACAAACCGATCACTGATTTCACGCTCATTTTCATGAGGCGTCTATTACCAAAAGCCAAACTTCCTAACAAGAGAAACTTTCACCGCATCATCGCTACTTCTTCTTCTCCGCGATTAAGGCGGTGATTTTCTTAACGTAACCCTGTGTGCCTCCTTCGAGTTCTCCAAGGTCTTCAGAAACTCTGTTTCCTTCCGCATCAAGCAACAGCACCGTAGGATAGCCGCCTTCCAAATACTTCTTCTTTAGTATTTCGTTCTGAGCTTTGAGTTCTGCGGATAGCTCTTTTTTCTTTGGAAAATCAGCCTCCATCAGGATCACATTTGCCGCTGCAAATTCTTTAAATTCTTTGGTTGAGAAAACCTCTTGCTCCAGCTTGATGCACCATCCGCACCAGTCAGTCCCAGTGAGGTTGATCAGGATGAATTTATTTTCTGCTTTCGCCTTCGCCTTGGCCGCATCCCAGTTGCTTTCCCACCCTGGCGTGCCCGCGAGAGCGGTGGCAGCCATGGCGAAGGAAAGCGCGAGTGATTTGTATAAAGTTTTCATTCCACAAAAACTAGCTGGTACTTGCCGTAATTCCAGCGCGAATTAATCCAGCTTTTTCTTGGCAAGTGCTTCATCAAGATGTTTCAGGAAAGCTTCCACACTTGGATGTTCTGAAGCAAAGAATCGTGTAAATTCCTTACCTTCGGAATCCAGAAGGACCACGGTTGGAAAACCTTCGATATTATACTTTTTAGCCATCGGCTCGTTCTTCTTTTTGAGTGCCTCATCACCTTGAGGGAAGTCCAGCTCCACCAAGATGAAATTTTTCGAGGCGGCATCCACGAATTCCTGTTTCGAGAAGACATTCTTGCGCATTGCGATGCAAGGCGGGCACCAATCGGAGCCGGTGAATTCTACGAGGACGGACTTATTCTCGGCCTTCGCTTTCACGATGGCTTGTTCAAGGTCTGTGGACCATCCTTTAGGAGTGGTTGCGAAGGCGGATGCGCTAAGTGCGGCGACGCTTAGGGTTGCGGAGGCGAGCCAGGTGATTGCTTTCATACTAATGGTAAAACGTCGCTGGAGCGGGAAATGTTCAAATTATTTTTTGCACAGCCCAGTCTCGCCTAGCGAGCGGGGCTCCGAATGTGGTGGAGGCAGAGGGTCAAGATGGCTCCGAGTGTGCCTTTGCCGCCGAGATTTTTGCCGACAATGACAGAAGTTCTTAATTGATTAAAAAATCTCCGAGCAGGGAAACTCACCCCCATTTTACAAAAACACGATTGGACGAACTTGGCCATGAATCGAGCACCTGCTGGCACTGGCTGCAAAGGTGATAAGTAAAACTCTGACTATTTGTGTCTCTCGTAATTTGAGGTTATTTTTTAAATCTTGCTCGAAATTCTGCTCGGCATGATTTACAAAAATCCGGATCATCATTTACGAGCGGATTTTCATAAAGGTCGTAATATTCGCCACACGCTCTACAGTAAAGACGCAAACGATCTGAGGATGAGAGTCTTTTCCCGAATAAACGCTCCATCATTTTTTCTTGCTGATACTGGGTAAACCTTTTGTACAAATGGTTTATTCCAATGCCTATTAAAACTGCTGCCATTAAAAATAGAAAGCCCTTTATTTCCTCCATGCAGTATTGCTTACACAAAGCTCTACCGATCGTCAAATTGGAAATGCTCTCCTTGAATCCCTAATTAGCCCCAGATACCAAGCAGACTGGCAAATTCCGATTCGACAGGGTCTCGACTAACAGGCATTGTGATCCGCTTCAGAGCGGAGGCAAATTGTTCCATTGCGGCAAACCCAGAGAAACGCACGCTGACATTCCCAAGCTTTTGACTAGATTCTCTTCGTAGGGGCATTAATCTCCCATTTAATGGCAGAGCATTTCCAAGATGACACTCAGTACTTCCATCATTTAAGAGAGGCTGTTCAGGATATTCTTCTGGGAAGCGGCACTTTAAAAAGACGAATAAAAAATGCGATGGTATCGCACTTGATGATTTTTCCTGTAAAGCTTGGCGATCCCGGCGTCGCTGGGTACATAGCTGATGCTGTTCGTCTAGCCACCTGCACAGAATCTCCATGTCCCTTGACTTCGCCACTTGATTACACCTTAGGAATGAATCACTGGTCGCACGATAAGCGGATTGTTAATTTGATATGGCAGGCTTACGAAATAACCGCTGAAGCGCATTTACTTCAGCAAAATCAAACAATTTAAAAGTCTGACTTGCTGTCAATGCGTAATTTTGTGTGCTGGGCTCACGCTTAGCGGCTTTGAGCGGCTAGAGGAAAAAGCATTTTCAGGCTTTGTAAATGTCGCCACGGGGTCCGATGGCATCAACATACAGCAC
>JBGSUW010000110.1:0-20709 GCA_041753275.1 Akkermansiaceae bacterium
AGTCGTTGCGCCAGGATTCAAGGT
This sequence comes from Akkermansiaceae bacterium, assembly GCA_041753275.1. GTDB lineage: Bacteria > Verrucomicrobiota > Verrucomicrobiia > Verrucomicrobiales > Akkermansiaceae > Luteolibacter. The sequence continues at coordinate 25 of JBGSUW010000110.1, forward strand.
GAAGGGCTGACGACCACGCGGGCAAACTGAGTTTTCACCCCATTCACAACGACTGGGTAAGGAACGGAAACAGCCTCCATCTCGGCATCGCTCGCGACGATTGTGGGAATGGCGGCACTGTTTTCCCAACCGATGAGATCCGAGCTAAACTGAGTGATGTAGTTCAGACCGGCGGCTGCGGCATTCTTGCGGCGGACAAAGACGATGTCGAATTCTTGTTCGTTTCCAGTGCCCACTGAGCGCAAGCTCGGAGTGCCTCGCGTGACGATCAATCCTGCGGCGATGTCGGTGACATGCGGCCGCTGATCACTGATCCGGGGATCGAGGCCAAAGGCGAATTCAAGAATCTCCGCCAAGCCGTCGCGATCCGAATCGAGGTTTGCGGAAGCAAATCCATTGGCGGCGAGCCATGAGGTGAGTGTCAAATTCCCATTGTTGGAAATGGTGCCGGGCGAGCCAAATTCGCTGGAATTGTTTCTGGCAACGAAGGCTCCATTCACAGCGGGGACACTGAACTGTGTGATCGCTCCGACATTGACTCCAGCAGCGTTATCAAAAGTGGCGAAAGGCGCGGCCGAGGGCGAAATTCCGAAGGCCACATTCACGCGGCGCACGGGGGTGGGGGCCGTCGTGTCGTAGAGATTTACCGCATCTCCGCCGGTACTCAGGCCGATTCCAGAGCCGCTGTAGCTGCCGATCTGGAGAGTCGCGGGAGGATTCTCGCCGAACCAATTACTGAGGAAAGCCGTCCGCGCGGCGGGAAGATTTGCCGATTCGATAAATATCACTGACTCACCAGGGGCGATGCGGGTGATGCCATTAAGCAGTAAAGCTGCGGCGGGGGATTCCGAGCCATCGTCCACTTTCCAACCCGTAATATCCGCAGTGCGTGCGCCGGTATTGGTGACCTCGAACCAGTCCGCCGCCACCGGGCTGTTGCCACTGCTCCATGGTGCCACCTCGGTGACGCGCAGCACTGCAGGAGCTGAGAAGCCAGGTGAGCCGATCTCAGTTCCAGAGCCTGCGGCGAGGAAAGCTCCATTGACACCAGTGACACTTAGTAGGGACACGGTGGCATTATTTGCGGCAAGGGTATTATCAAAAGTCTGGTATGGTGAAACGGCATCGGAAGCACCGAAAGCGATCGAGGCCTGAAGCACACCTGCGGAGTTGAAAAGATTCACTGCATCGCCGCCAGTGCCGAGGCCGGCACCACTGCCGGTGTAGGTTCCAATTTGTAAATTCGCGGGAGGATTCGCGCCAAACCAGTTGCTGCGGAAGGTGTTGGGCAGCGCGGCTGTGTTTGCGGCGGTGGATTCGATGAAAATCACGGATTCACCTGGTGCAATGCTGGTGATGCCATTGAGCGCTAGAGCTGAGGCAAAACTTGCAGAATTATCATCGTATTTCCAGCCCGTGATCGCGACCGGATTGGAGCTGACATTGGTGACCTCGAACCAATCTGCGGCGAGCGGGCTATTGCCGCTGGACCACGGGGCCACCTCCGTAATGATCAAAGCGGGCGCAGGCGGAGTTTCCATCAATTGATCGGTGATGGTGAGGACGAAATTTACCGAAGCATCCGGTGTCGCACCGATAGATGCATCATCCACATTGATGGTGACCGCATAACTGGACTTGATCTCGAAATCGAGCGTGACGCCGGATTTGATAAACAATGCGCCGCCTGTGAGCTGGAATGATCCGGCATCCACACCGCTGAGGCTTAAGCTGTTGGTGCCAAGGCCATCATCTGTGACGACGATATCCGCGACTTTCACGGGTGAGGCAGTGCTGGCATTTTCCTGGATGGAAGTGACGGAGTTATTGAGCACCACCGCAGTGGGAGCGGCATTGGGGGCGGAACTGGGCGCATAAACCCAGAGCTGGGGGAAATCGATACTGCCACCGCCATTTTCACTGACGACATAGATATTTCCCGAGCGATCCATGACGATGCCTTCATGTTGTTGATCCGCTACGTTGAATGGATTCCCAGGATCTGAAACGATATTTAGTGTGCTGTGGATCACTCCGCTGCGGCTGATATTGACGATCCTTGCGTTTTCTTGTCCCAGCACCAGCAGGTTACTTTCTTGCGGTTGCCCGGCCATTGACGGCAGATTGGAGAGTGCAAAAACATCCGCCACATCGGACATGCCGAGCAGCGCGGGATCGAAGAGATTGATGGAATTCACCGTGGTGGGTGAGCCATTGGTGGCAGTGCCAGCGGCGAAATCGACACCGGTTTGGAAGATGCCGATGGGGGAAATTTCCTTAAGACAGATGAAGCCGCCGGTGAGCGGATCGAATGACAGCCCCTCGGTGCCAGTGTTATCCACGAAGGTGCCGAGCTTCACCGTCTGCGCGCCACTGCGGGAGAGCGTGGTGCCTGCGGCGTAGGTAAATTTCACCAATTGCCGATCGCGCTCTTCACTCATCACGAACTGGCCATTGCCGATGTAGGTGATGCCCTCGGGATCATAAAAATCCGTGCCTTGCGGAGCACCCGCGCGGAGAGCGAGCGTCATGGTATCGATGAGCTGGCCAGTCTTGGAAACCTGAGTGATCGCGCGGCCACCATCGCAAGCAATGAAGAGCGTATCTGTGTCCCAGTTATAGGCAACGCCGGAGGCTTCCTGGCAGAGCAAATTGTGAATTGGAGTACCGGGTGGCAGCGCGGTGCGAGTCGGCTCCGGCAGATTGAAGCGGCCAACACGGACGTAGGTGGCAAGATCCACCGGCTCGGCTCCGGCAGTGGAAGGCGATATCGAAACGACGATTGATAGGAGAAATGGACAGAGAATTGGGCGAAATTTCATATAAATTCAGGGAAGCGCCCTAACTAAGTCCTCTGCGCCACCTCTCAGCCCGCCTTCTATTGTGACTATTTTGTCAAACTGGGACAATTGACGGTGTGCGCTGCGATTTTCGCAGTCACCTCAACCAATCCCCAGCCAGTTTCATCGATCCCTGGGACCTACCCAAAACAAGATCTTACCATGATGAGCCAGTCTTGAATAGAAATCCAGTCACTGAAAGTTTCACAACATCGCAAAGGATGTTATGATGAGATTGCTTTGGAATTATGCACGCTGACTTTTTTCCAAGGCCGCTGCAACGAAGCCGGAAAAAAGTGGGTGGGGATGATTTGGCTTCGATTGGAACTCCGGGTGGAACTGGGCACCGATGTAAAATGGATGGCCGGGTAACTCTACGATTTCGACAAGTCCCTCCTCTGCGGAAACGGAAGAGATGACCAATCCGGCTTCTTGGATCCGCTCTTGGTAGTCCGAATTAAATTCATAACGGTGGCGATGACGCTCGTGAATCCGATCGGCATTTCCGTAAAGATCCGAGGCTTGAGTGCCTGCGAAGAGGATGGATTCGCATGAACCGAGGCGCATGGTAGCTCCCATGTCCTCGATGCCTTTTTGCTCTTCTTGCAAGCAGATGACGGGGTGCATGGTCGCACGATCAAACTCGGTGGAATTGGCATTGTCCAATCCACAGACGTTACGGGCATACTCGATGGTGGCGATTTGCATTCCTAAACATATACCGAAGTATGGAATTTTATTCTCGCGAGCATACTGCGCCGCAAGAATTTTCCCTTCGATCCCACGATCGCCGAAGCCACCGGGAACGAGGATCCCATCGACATCGCCGATGACGGCTTGAGCGCCATGATCTTCGACGGCTTCCGCCTCCACTCGGATGATGTGGACCTTGGTATCATGGTGGGCACCGGCGTGGATGAGTGATTCGTAAATGGATTTATACGCGTCTTGAAGTTCGATATATTTTCCGGCGACGGCGATGGTGACTTTGTTCTTGGGATGAATGACGCGCTGAACAAATGTTTCCCAGTCTTCGAGCGCAGGTGACGGGGTATGGCCGAGGCCTAGCTTATCGACGACGAGGCGGTCAATCTTATCGCGGCGCAAATCAAGCGGACACTCGTAGATGGTATGGGCTACATCGCGGAAGGCGACGACGTTCTTGCGCTCGACATTGCAAAACATGGCGATTTTTTTGCGGTTTTCTTCATCGAGGTCTGCCTCGGTGCGGCAAATGATGATGTCCGGCTGGATGCCGAGTTCGCGGAGTTTTGCGACAGATTGCTGGGTGGGCTTGGTTTTCACTTCGCCGGCGGCTTTGATGTAGGGCAGCAGGGTGACGTGGATGAAGCAGACGTTTTCTTTGCCGACTTCGAGCGCGAATTGGCGCAGGGCCTCGATGAATAACAGCCCCTCCATATCCCCTACCGTGCCGCCGATCTCGGTGATGAGCACATCCGTGTTGGGATTATCCGCAGTGACCTTATGCATGCGGACTTTAATTTCATCGGTGACGTGAGGGATAAATTGCACGGTCTTGCCGAGGTATTCGCCGCGGCGTTCTTTCTTGATGACCGAATCGAAAACTTGGCCGGATGTGAGATTGTTCATCCGCGAGAGCACTCCCGAGGTAAAGCGCTCATAGTGGCCGAGGTCTAGATCGGTCTCCGCACCGTCATTTAATACATATACTTCGCCATGTTGGTAGGGTGACATGGTGCCGGGATCCACATTGAGGTAGGGATCAAATTTCTGCATCAAGGTGGTGAGGCCGCGATGCTCTAACAGAGTGCCGATGGAAGCTGCTGCGAGGCCTTTTCCCAAGGAGGAAACCACACCACCGGTGACAAAGATATATTTCATGAATGCAGTAAATTAAAAATTCTAAATACGGTATAAAGAGGAAGACAGTAGTCGCTCGATCTCGAGAGCTTGCTCCGGAGTATCGACGCCGGGCGAGGTGTCCGAGGTGATGAGGACCTTGATAGAAGCACCATTTTCGAGGGCACGGAGTTGTTCAAGCGATTCGGCAGTTTCCAATGGTGAGGGCGGCCAAGTGATGAAGCGCTCTAGAAAACTCCGTTGATAGGCGTAGATGCCTTTGTGGCGCAGCACGGGCAGCCCGGGGACTGAGTTGCGAAAGAATGGCAGGGGTGAGCGGGAAAAGTAGAGCGCACGGCCATCCAGCGCGGTGGCGACTTTGACGACGTTTGGATCCTGGATGGCGGGATCTGAGGGATCGAGCGGGTTCGCGGCAGTGGCCATGTCCAGCGAGGGATCCGCGATCATGGCGGCGGCGAGAGCATCGATGAGTGCGGGATCGATGAGTGGTTCGTCGCCTTGGATATTGATGATGTGGGTGGCGGCGGGGACGCTGCATGCGGCCTCGGCGATGCGGTCTGTGCCGGTGGGATGATCTGGCGAAGTCATGGCGACTTTCCCACCGAAGGCGCTGACGGCATCTCGGATGCGCTCATCATCCGTGGCAACGAGGACTTCATCTAACAGAGTGGCCATTTTACAGCGCTCCCAAACGTGCTGGATCAGAGGCTTCCCGGCAATGAGATGGAGTGGCTTCCCGGGGAAGCGCGTGGACCCCCAGCGGGCGGGAAGAACGCCTAGAATGAAATGAGTAGAGGAAACGGAAAACACGCTTGGAAAAGGTTGGGCAAGCGTAGGTCATGGATCAGCCGCCGGACAAGAACGGTTTATGGAAAAAAGATTTACGGCGCGAACGAGGCGGCGGGTGCGCGGCTAGACGAGCTGGGTTTCCACGAGGAAGCGGTAGATTCCATCCCGCTCGATGAGGTCGTCATGGCTGCCATTCTCGACGATTTTCCCTTGGCTGAAGACCAGAATGGAATCGGCGTGGCGGACGGTGGAAAGGCGATGGGCGATGACGAGGCTGGTGCGGCCCTTCATGAGCCGCTCGAGGGCTTCATTGACGAGTCGCTCGCTCTCGGAATCCAAAGCGGAGGTGGCTTCGTCTAGTAGCAAGATCCGGGGATCTGCGAGAATGGCTCTGGCGATGGCGATGCGCTGGCGTTGGCCACCGGAAAGCTTGGTGCCACGCGGGCCGACGAGTGTTTGGAAGCCTGCGGGCAGAGCAGCGATGAAGTCGTAGGCATTCGCTTGGCGGGCCGCGTCTTCGATTTCTTCGGTGGAAGCGCCGGGTTTCCCATACTCGATGTTTTCCCGGATGCTTCCGCCGAAGAGCAACACCTCTTGGGGGACGATGGCGATTTGTGAGCGGATGGCGGCGAGCGCAATCGATGAGGCAGGTAAATTATCGAACAGGACTTGGCCTTTCTCTGGATCGTTAAAGCCAAGGATCAGGGAAAAAACGGTGGATTTCCCAGCACCTGACGGGCCGACAAGGGCAATGCGCTGGCCAGGGCGGACGAAGAAATTGAGGTCTTGGAGAACTTGAACATCCGGCCGTGAAGGGTAGCGGAAGGAAAGATTTTCAAAAGCGAGGTAGCCTGTGAGCTTCACGGATGGATCGCCATCGCTGCGCTCGGGCGGAGTGTCTAACAGCTCGCGGAGGCGCTCGGTGGCCCCGGCGGTGGTTTGGAACTGTGAGATGATTTCTGGAAATGAGCCCAGTGAGGCACCGACAAAAATGGAGAATAGGATGAAGGAAACGAAGTTTGTGCCATCGATCTGGCCATTCGCAAGCATCCGTGCACCATACCATGTGACGAAGGCGATGGTGCCAAACAGTGCGAAGATGATGAAGGAAAGGAAGGCCGCCCGGTGCTTCGCTCCACGCAGGGTGACGCCGAAGAAGTCTTTAAGCGCACGATCGTAGCGGGAGTTTTCGAATGGCTCGTTGGTGTAGGATTTCACATCGGCAATGCCTTGCACGGTTTCCTCGATGACGGTGCCGGCTTCCGCGAGGGAATCTTGTGCGGCTTTGGAAAAACCCCGGACTTTCCTGCCGAAAAATGCGATCGCAAGGATCACAAACGGCACGCTGCCAAGCATGATGAGTGACAATTTCCACGAGGCAAAAAAGATAAAAATCAGCCCGCCGATGAGGATCACCGTTTGCCTCACCGCTTGGGGAACCGTATTGAGCAGGGTATCCCGGACCACGCCGAGATCTGCGGAAATGCGATTGCTGAGTGCCCCGGAACGTTGCTCTTGGAAGAACGGAACCGGTAACTTCATGAGGTGCGCGAATAGATCCCTGCGAAGGTGATTGAGCGCGGATTCGCCCGAGCGGATGAAGCCTTGGACGCGGAAAAATGCAATGGTGGCCTGGAGCGCGAGCACGGCCACTAGCTCGAGCACCACGCGGTTCGACTTTGCGAGGACTTGTGCCGGATCCACTCCATTCTTCAGAGCATCGGCGGGATTCCCAATGAGTTCCTTGAGAAACCATGGAAATGCGAGGGAGAGCATGGCGGTGAAGAAAAGCGCGGCCAGTGAGGGGATGAAAATCGCCTTTTCCTGCATCAAATAGCCGAGAATCCATCGGTGGGAGGAAATCGGATTCTTCGCTTTCGGATCGGGCATGGGAGGATGGGAAACCAAGGATGCCGCCGCGTCAATGATAGGGAATGAGGGATTTGCGGGCGGGGCGTTAAGTTTTCTGAGAAAATCAACCGTTAGGAGTAGAAGGACTGCATGGTCTTCGGGGATTTTTAGACTATCACAGGGTTTAGCGAGTGGTAACATCCGCTTATGAAATGGATGTTTTCTGTGTGCCTACTGCCGTCGCTGCTCATTGCTGAGACGAAGGAATTGCCCGATGCGGAAGAGGCGGCATACCCGGCGATTGAGCGGTTCGTGGAGGTCTTGGAATCCGTTAGGAAAAATCATCCAGATATGGACAGGCTGGCTTATGAACGCTTGGTCAACCATGCGTTGGAGGGCATGCTCGCGAGCTTGGATCCGCATTCTTCCTTCATTCACCCTGAGATGGCGCAGCAGCTACGGGAGCATGAGGGCATGAATCCCGAGATCGCCTCATTAGGGCTGGCGCTGGCGTTACGTGATGATGGCATCTACATCGCAAATGTTTCGCCGTTGGGCCCGGCAGCGCTGGCGGGCGTCCTTCCCGGAGCCTTGTTGCTGGAAAACAACGGTAAAAAAATCACGGAGGTGCCGTTGCCGGATTTGCTCGTAAATTTGCGGCTGCGTGCTGGGGAGGTAAGCAAATTTCTCATCAAATCTCCAGCCGCGCCACAGCCATTGGAGATTTCCCTGACCCACCGGCTGGTGGAAGAGCGCTCGGTAGCGGAAAGCAAAATGTGGGATCAGGCGCGAGGCATCGGCTATGTGCGGCTGGCATCATTCGGCCCGACTTGTGGTCGCGAGGTGGAAGCTGCGCTTGATGGACTCGAAGATGAAGGGATGAAATCACTCATCCTTGATCTCCGGGAAAACGGCGGTGGATCATTGGCGGAAACTGTGAAAATCCTCGGCCTTTTCCTGCCACCCAATACCACAGTGGTCACCACCCGTGGGCGTGATGGGGACTCTGAAGCGCCATTGCAAACCCCCGAGCGGCAGCGCCGGAAGCGGGAATATCCAGTGGCGGTATTGATCAATAGGATGTCTGCCTCGGCCTCGGAGCTCACCGCAGGCGCCTTGCAGGATTTGAAGCGGGCGACTATTTTCGGTGAGGTGAGTTATGGCAAAGGCTCGGTGCAAAACATCATCCCGATGGGTGGCGGCACTGCACTGCGATTGACCATTGCCACCTATCACACCCCTTCGGGAAACACGCCGCATCGCAAAGGCATCACGCCGGATGTGATTGTGCCGATAGATGAAATCGCACGCACCCATTTTCAGAAACGCTGCCAAATCCAATCCCTCAGCCCGGAAGATCAAAGAACGATCAACGCTTGGGTAGATCCGGTGATGGAGGCCGCTTTGAAGGTTCTTGAGAAATAAAAGGAACGCGTCTGAGCTCCACTCACGTCGAGTTCCTGCTTCCCTCTTCTATCTAATCCATCATTCTCCGCGTAGATGCAGCGCAAGGAATCCGTCCAGACTCATTTCCAGTTATTAGAAATTTGGAAATCCGAGTTGGCGACCGAGTTTCGCGTCGCAGGGGCGATTCATGCCTCCTATCATCGGAAGCGATTTCTCACAGGCTTAGCTTGGGATTTGATCGCGGCCGCTGCGTTGCTGCGCAAATCCGGGCCACCGCGCTCGATCTTGATGCTCGGGCTGGCGGGCGGTACGGCCTACCGGGTGCTGCGGCATTTGCTACCGGATTGTGAATTAACCGCCATTGATATCGACGCGGAAATCGTCGTACTCGCACGCAAGCACATGGACTTGGACGCGCTGAATATTGAAATCATCACTCAGGATGCCTACCCATGGCTCGCGAGGAATCAGCGGAAATTCGATGTGGTCTTCGATGATATTTACCTCGCCGGAAAAACCGACGTCTTCCGGCCACAGGCATGGAATCCAGAGTTGATGGCGCATTTGCAACGCGCGGTGGCCCCGGGCGGCTTGCTGGCGGTGAATTTAGTCACTGGCGAGGGACACCGCAGAATGCAGTCTCTCACTCGTAAGATCCTTGCGGATTTCCATCCCGTGGTGCGGAGCTTACGCACGCCGGCGGGAATGAATGAGGTGTTAGTGGCCGGTGAAGCCGTGGCGACAGGCCGCCAACTTGAGCCTTATCACTCTCACTTCAGCGATTGGCGGGACCGCATTTATTGGGACCGGGTGGCGGTGCGCCGACTTTAAAGCACGATGCAAAATCAGCTTCACAATCTTTATCAAACTCAGGTCTATCCGCCGATGAGCCATCCATCTGCAGATCCTGCACTAAGCGCGGTGGCGGCGAGCCTTGGTGGGCTCAAGCCTCCGCATCCAGCAACTGCGAGGATATTAGAAATCGGCTGTAGCTCCGGCCACAATCTCATTCCGCTGGCATTGCGCTGGCCGCAGAGCCACTGCACCGGCATTGATTTTGTCGAAAATCCCATCCTCGCAGCACGCCAACGCACGGAGGCTGCCGGAGCTGAAAACGTGATTTTCGAAGTGGCGGATTTGTTAACCTACCGCCCGCATGGTGGAAAATTCGACTACATCATCGCCCATGGATTTTTCTCATGGGTGCCGGATGAAGTGAAGGTGGCCTTATTGAATTTTTGCCGAGAAAACCTCACGGCCACCGGGATTGCAACGATCAGTTTCAATCTGGAATGCGGCTGGGCAGAGCGCATGCCCATCATTCAGAAAGTCCGCATGATCCAGGAGCTCGGGCAGGTGGATGTGATTTCTGGTTTGGAAGTTCTACGAGGCATGACAGAGCCAGAGTCGCCGGAGCTGGCCGTCATCGAAGATATGCTCGCCAAGGGTGCTGCGATTCTCGCCTTTGATGATTTTGCTCCGATCAATGATCCTTGGCCACTCGACCGTTTTACGGAAGCTGCCGCAAGTGCGGGCCTGCGCTGGCTAGGCGAATCCGATCCGGCGGAAAACATTCCTTCTACCCTGAGCGATGCCGATGTGGCGGAGCTGGCAGAGAAAAATTTGAATCCGCTCGATTTTCAACTGGCCGCAGACGCGCTTGCCCAACGGACATTTCGGTCTGGAGTGCTGTGTTTGGCAGATGCTGCGGTGGAGCCACGGATCTTCCTCAACCGCGTTTTCGATTTCTCATTCCGTGCTGGGAAGGCACCCACAGGAGCGTGCAAACGACAACTGTGGCAAGCAATTCAAAGATTCGCTCCGTGCGCTGCATCGGCTTCTGAAGTGCAAGCGCTGTTGCCTGAAATTGATCTCCGCGAGCTGGCCGGCCTGATCTATGATGGGATTTCCAATGGCTGGATCCGCCCAAGAATCGAGCCGGTGAAGTTTGAAACAGGCGTACCGGAGTTCCCTTGCTTGGATCGTTTTCGGCTGCGATGCGCCCGCGCCAAATTGCCGTTGGTGGATATTTGGCATCAACCGTGCCTTTTCCCAGATTCTCACTTTCAAGTTCTCGCCGCGATGGACGGGACCTTGTCGCAGGCAGAACTCGCCGCTTTTGCAAAAGCCGCCTGTCCCGAATTGGCAATTGCTCCCTGGCTACGGCACTTGGCCGAGCGCGGGATGTTTTCCTGAATTTTGGAGAAAACGCCGCCCTGTGATGTTCAAACAATCGGTTGCACGTTTGGCACTGATGGCCCCTCGGCTTGCTTGAAATGGGTCTTGGCACGGGCCATGAAAGTTCCGAGGCAAAGATCCGCAACTGGCAAGACGACGTTGAAATTCTTGTGCATGTAGCGGTGATGGAGCAAATGATGACCGTTTAGGCGGCGGAACCACCAAGGCTTTTCAACGCGGCGCGCCTTGGGCAAGTGCATGCACCAATGGATATATTCGTAGAAGCAGTAGTAAGATGTGAATGCAATCAAGCCGCCCAGTGCAAATGACCACTGTCCGGTGAAATAGGCCAGAATCGAGTAGGGCGTGATGCCGATGAGAATGATGACTGGGCCATTCCACCATGCCATCGGAATGGTTTCCTTGTCCTTCTGATCAATCAAATGATAGGTTTTATCTGCTTTAAATGTGCCATGATGGACGATGGCATGCGCTTGGAATGCATAACGAAATTTCCCAACCGGGCGGTGCATCACATACTTATGCAAGGTCCATTCAAAAAATGAAGCGAAGATGAGACCGACGAAAATGCCCGCAAGGCACCAAAGAGCAAAAAAGAGCATGATTTAGAAAATATGAAATGATTGAGAGTGACGGGCAGTGGCTATACCCGCAAATTTGAGTTGGCAAGGCGATTGTGAGGCGGCGTTTCCCAAACGCAAACTGAGTTTTTAAAGTTTGTTTTGCAGATTCATGATCGGCACCGATGCTGCGGTCTCGAAATTCTGCATTTTCGGAAGTATGCCTCTGATCGACTCATCTCATTACAGATCCCCGTTTTGGTTGCCGGGTGGGCATTCTCAGACGATGTTTCCTGCGCTTTTCCGTAAGATTCCTCAAATCACGATTATCAAGGAGCGGCTGGAACTGGCAGACGGAGATTTCCTCGATCTAGGCTGGTCTGGCCGTGCGAACAGCCGCTTGGCGATCCTATCCCACGGCCTCGAGGCCTCTGCAGAAACTGAGTATATTCAAGGACTTGCAGCAGTTTTAGCCCGTCTTGGCTGGGATGTTCTCGCATGGACTTTCCGGGGATGTGGCAAGGAACCCAACCGCCTTCTAAGAATGTATCACAGTGGCTCGACTGAGGATCTGGAAGCGATCGTGCAGCATGCTTTGGCCACTCATGCGGCAGATCGGATCGATTTGATCGGCTTCAGTCTCGGCGGCAATCTCACGCTCAAGTATCTAGGTGAAGGGAAATTTCCACTTTCTCCGAGACTTCATCGCGCCGTGGCCATCTCGGTACCATGCGACCTTGCCTGCTCATCGCGCAAACTCGCGGCGCTCTCGAACAAAATCTACATGGAGCGATTCCTGCGTAAAATGCGGGCGAAGATCCAAGTAAAGAACCAGATGTTCCCCGGCCGGCTCGACCTTTCAGGGCTGTTAAAAATGCGGAGATTTCAAGAATTCGATGATCGCTTCACCGCCCCGCTCCACGGCTTCCGGGATGCGGCAGACTATTGGGCTCGCAATAGTTGCCGCCCTTTTCTACCCCAAATCCGACTACCAACTCTTTTGCTAAACGCGGCCAACGATCCCTTTCTAGGTCCAGATTGCTATCCTTGGGAGGAAGCCGAAAATAGCGAATTTTTGCATCTCGAAGTGCCGAAAACGGGTGGCCATGTCGGATTCCACCCCGGCTGGGGAAATCGCGACTATTGGTCCGAATCACGCACAATGGAATTCCTCAATGACGATCCCCTTCTGCTGCTTTAGATTGCTTGACTATCCGCATCTGTTTTGAAACCTTCAAACCAAGACGATGCCGAAACACAAAAAAGTATCGATGGAACTCAAGCGCCTGGAGGCCCGCACCCGAATGATTCGGGCGGCGAGTCGCGTCGCATTTTTCATATTTTGTGTGTCGATAGGTTTTGTCGTGATGGCGACTGCATTTCCCCAAAGACGCGCCTTAGATCGTCTCGAAGTCAAACTAAAGGCCGCGCAAGACTATGAACAAAAAGTTTTAGCGGATCGGGACTACCACAATATCGAGCACCTCGCGTTAAAGGAAGATCCCGCATTTTTGGAAATCCATGCGCGAGATCGGCTGGACTACTACCGTGAAGGTGAACGAGTATTTAAGTTCAAGCGCGACGAGTGATCAGTAAATTTTGGTTCTTGGCGACTTCCTGGAAAACCCTTACCACGCCGCATGCGCGATGATATCGAAAAAGTCCTGATCGCTGAGGCAGTCATTGAAAAGCGATTGGATGCCATGGCTCTCGAAATAGAGCGGGATTTTCCTACTGGCACGTTGGTGGTGATCATTTTGCTGAAAGGTGCCTTGGTCTTTGCCGCAGATCTTCTCCGGCGGGTGCCGCGGCAGCTCGAGATCGAGTGCTTGAACGTGGCAAGTTACCATGGCGGGCTGGAAAGCTCGGGCAAGGTGGATTTCCTGGACCGCCATTTCCCGGAAGTGAAAGGCCGCCACGTTTTATTGTTAGATGATATCCTCGATACCGGCCGCACGCTGCATGCCGTTTCCGAACGCCTCATCGCGGAAGGAGCCGAAGCGGTCCATACCGCAGTGCTGTTAGCGAAGGACAAGCAGCGTGCCGAGGAAATCCGCGCGGATTATGTAGGATTCGAAATTGGAGATGAATTCGTCGTCGGCTACGGCTTGGACTACAAAGGCAGATATAGAAATCTACCTTACGTCGGCGTGTTGAAACTATCCGCCGCTGTATAATCTAACCGATCAGATCACTAATCGAGCCGAAATCCGGTGAGAACAGCCGCTTGTAAGTGCGGGCCGCATAGCCATCGGTCATTCCCGCGAGGAAATCGCAGACCAGTCTTGCTCGGCTTGCTTCATCCGGCGCATTGGTAATTTCCTCAGCGGCATCCGCTGGCAATAGCTGAAAATCCTGCCCATCGATCTTCTGCTGAGAGATATATCTTTCACCAAGCACCTCCCATAGCTGGCGGAGCATACGGCTACCCTTATGCTCTAATTGTTTCAACTGCGGTGATAGAAAAACCACCTCGAAGGCGAGGCGCTTGAATAACTCGGACTCCACCTTCACATCCTCATCGATCACCAGCTTATAGCGATAACGATTCGTCATGCCGCTCAGAAAATTCACATCCGTTTCCAAATGAGTGGCCTTGATATATCGACCGATGCGCTTGCCCACAAAAGGGTCCACCCGCTTGCGGCGGATCGCTTTCATCAGATCACCAAGTGATGTGCCTTCGCCACAATCGGTCATCGATTTTTCCGACCACGCTTCGATTTTCTCGATATTGAGAAATCCGGCGCGCACACTATCAGATAGATCATTGAGCGAGTAAGCTGTATCGTCCGCCCAATCCATCACTTGGCATTCGATTGATTTAAATGTATCGCGAGCAGCCCCTGCGGAAAGTTCTAACGGAAAGTCATGCCCAGCCATCGCCCAATCGAGATATGGGAACTGGGCATCATAAATAAAATGATTTTCCGGCACTTCGCCGAGTTCCGTCCAGAGGGATTTATATTTTAAAACACCATCCAAAAAGGCGCGGGTGGGATCCATGCCGCTGCGTTTTGCAGAGAAAATCCGCTCGGTGAGAAGGCGCAGCGTCTGTGCATTCCCTTCAAAGCCTCCGTGCTTACGCATCAGGTGATTGAGAGTCCTCTCCCCCGCATGACCGAAGGGCGGATGCCCGAGGTCATGTGAAAGACAGATGGCCTCGATGAGGTCCGGATCGATAAAAAAATCGTCGGCTAATAGTCCATCGGGCTGACTTTTAAGCCAATACGAAATTGATTTCCCAATCTGGGCAACCTCCAAAGAATGAGTCAACCGGGTGCGGTAGAAATCATACTCACCACTCCAGAATACTTGGGTTTTATTCTGCAAGCGCCGGAACGTGGGTGTGTGAAGCACCCGGTCCCGGTCCATTTGAAATGGCGTCCGATAATCTCCACCGTCGCTGGCGCCTGAGCGCCGCTCCGTATCAAAAGCACTGTAAAACCGGTTCAACATCCGCAGAAATTCAAATCACTTCTTCTGGCGGGCGCTCGCCTTGAGCCGCAGTGCATTGAGCGCGATGAAGCCGGTGGCATCGTCTTGATTGTATGCTTCTTCCTGCCCACCTTCCATGGTGGCGATGGCTTCGGAATACATACTATAGGGACTGCGACGGCCCGCTTGCATGACATTGCCTTTGTATAACTTCATGCGGACTTCGCCCGTCACTGTTTTCTGTGTCTCCGTGACTAAAGCTTGGATGGCTTCGCGCTCCGGAGAGAACCAGAAACCATTGTAAACGAGTTGCGCATACTTCGGAATCAGTGCATCGCGAATGTGCATGGATTCGCGGTCCACGACGAGCGTTTCCAAATCGCGATGGGCCGCCAGCAAGATGGTGCCGCCGGGCGTTTCATAGATTCCGCGGGATTTCATGCCTACGAAGCGGTTTTCCACAATATCGATTCGGCCAACGCCATTGCGGCCGCCAAGCAGATTGAGCACGCGCATGACGCCGTAAGGTGACAAAAGTGAATAGCCGTCTTGTGAGCCGGTGGATTTCACATCTCCCAGCTCAGTGAGTATTGCAGCGAGGCCTTCATGTTTGAGGCCAATCGCATTGCCCTTTTCAAACAAAATTTCGATATACTCCGCTTTATCAGGCGCATCTTCCGGGGAAACGGAAAGCACATACATATCTGCATCTGCCGGGGTCGTTGCATCATACCATGGATCTTCCATGGCACCGGCCTCGAAAGAAATGTGAAGAAGGTTCCGGTCCATCGAGTAAGGTTTTTTCATCGACGCCTTGATCGGGATGTTATTCGCCTCGGCATAAGCGATCATTTCCGTGCGGCCGGGAAATTGTGCGCGGAATGAAGCATCCCGCCACGGAGCGATGCACTTAATCTGCGGCGCGAGCGAGGCGGCGGAGAGTTCGAAGCGGACTTGGTCGTTACCCTTGCCGGTGGCACCGTGCGCGATGGCATCCGCGCCCTCGGCAAGCGCTACGTCGATCATGTCCTTGGTGATACAAGGGCGGGCGATGGATGTGCCTAACAAATATCTGCCCTCATAGATCGCTCCCGCTTGAATCATCGGGAAAATATAATCCCGCGCGAAATCTTCTTTTAAATCGCCAATGAAGCACTTGGATGCGCCAGTGGAGAGTGCCTTGGCTTCGAGACCATCGAGTTCGTCGCCTTGGCCGACGTCCGCACAGTAGGCGATGATTTCGGCATTGTATTTTTCCTTGAGCCACAGGAGCAAGACGGAGGTATCAAGGCCTCCCGAGTAAGCGACGAGAATTTTCATGAGGTGGGAGGCAAGCATGAAGCAGGGTGCCGAGCAAGTGGGAAGACTGGAGAAAAAATCACCCAAACAGCCCGGGCGGCAAAATTTTCGATGTTTGCAATTTTCCGGTACATCACTCTACTCTGAGACCAATCAATGAAAACCGAATCTCCACTACCCGAGACCGCAGCGAGTCCGGACCACGATCTCACGGACCATCAAGGCATCGTCGCAGTCCGCCCGGATTTGGTGGGTGCGAAAGTGGAAATTGACTTCGACCCCCAAAAACTCAGCGAGGCCGATGTCCGCGAGCTCGTCCAAGAACATCGCGGTCAAGTTTCATCGGTTTTAGAAAAGAGCATCTATCGGCTGGAAGGTAGCGCCTGTGAGGCCTGCGCGCTCAAGTTGGAAAAGCGCGTCGAAAAAATTCCCGGGGTGCGCAGAGCCACCGCCACCTACATGGGAAAAGTGCTGGTGGTGACCTTCGATTCAGAAATTGCCACACCTGCCGAAGTGCTCGTCGATATCAAAAATACCGGCGCAAATGTCCAAACCTACCACGAACGCCGACAAGACAAGCGCACGCTCTGGCAGAAAATCCGAAGCGGAGACCTCAACGAGGAAATTTCCTGCGGCCTTGGTTTGATTTTCCTGATCACTGCGCTGGTCATCCAGAAAACGATGGGCATCAGCATGTTCACCCACGTGCTCTATGGCGGCGCCTATCTATTCGCCGGCCAGCAAGGAGTGCGCTCTGCTATCGCTTCGCTTCGCGAGAAGGTCCTAGACGTGGATGTGCTGATGGTCCTTGCGGCGATTGGTGCGGCTCTCATCGGCCAGCCATTTGAAGGAGCCTTGCTACTTTTCCTTTTCAGTTTCTCAAACGTCCTTCAACGCCATGCCATGCAGCGCACCCAAAAGGCCATCGAGTCGCTGCTCACACTGCGCCCCAGTGAGGCGCTGGTGAAGCGGGCAAGTGGCACCATCAAACTCGCCGTCGAGCAGATCGAAATCGGGGAGATCGTCATCGTTCGCCCCGGCGAGCAGATCCCCGTGGATGGTATCCTCGCGGAGGGCAGCACCCACGTGGATGAGTCCTCGCTAACGGGCGAGTCCATGCCAGTTTCCAAAGCTCTCGGCAGCGCCCTCTTCGCCGGCACGCTCAATCAAAGTGGCGGCATCGAACTCAAAGTCACCAAGCGTTCCGAAGACTCCGCCCTTTCCCGCATGGTCAAGCTGGTGGCCGAGGCGCAGTCCGAGAAATCCAAAACCCAGCGTTTCCTCGAACAAGCCGAACAATATTACGCCATGGGTGTGATCGCCCTCACGGCCATCGTTTTTCTCATCCCTTACTTCTTCATGGGCGAATCGTTTTCCCAAGCATTCTACCGCGCCATGACCGTGATGGTCGTCGCCTCGCCATGCGCTCTCGTCATCAGCACTCCCGCCACCGTGCTCTCCGCCATCGGTGGTGCCGCCCGCAAAGGCATCCTCATCAAGGGCGGCTCCCATCTCGAGCGCGCCGCGAAGATCGATATCGTCGCCATCGATAAAACCGGCACCCTAACCGTCGGAAAACCCTCGCTGACTGAAATTGTTCTCGGTGGAGAAATTTTCCCACTCTCGGATCCCCTCCCCGCTCAAGCTCTTGCATTGCTGAAAATCGCCGCCGCGCTCGAAGCGAAGTCTGAGCATCCCCTTGCCCACGCCATCGTTAAAAGCGCGGAAGATCTCAAACTCACACTCCCTCTCGCCACCGATTTCCAATCCACCGCTGGCAAGGGCGCGGAAGCCACGATTGAGGCAGTGCGCTACATCGTCGGCAGCGAGCGCCTCTTCCGCGAACTCCACGCCGCAGGTTCCGATGATCTTACAAATGCCTCCGAGCCACTTCAGGAAAGAGGTAAAACCTGCGTCTGGCTTGGCATCCGCGAGGGCGACCAAGTCACCGCTCAAGCCGTGCTGGTGATGGCAGATACCATCCGCCCTGCCGCCCTCCACCTTGCGGAAAATTTACACCGTATCGGCGTGAAAAAGGTCGTAATGCTCACCGGCGATCAACGCCTCGTCGCCGAAGCGATCGCCCAAGAAGCGAAAGTCGATGAAGTCCGTGCCGAGCTACTGCCCGAAGACAAACTCGAAGTCATCCGCCAGCTCAAGCTCGAAGGCACCGTGATGATGATCGGCGATGGTGTGAACGATGCCCCCGCTCTTGCCATCGCAGACATCGGCATGGCGATGGGAGCCGCCGGCACGGACGTCGCAATGGAAACTGCGGACGTCGTCCTGATGGGAGATCGTTTGGAAAACATCCCCATTTTGTTAGCCCATGCTCGCAGGGCGAAGCGAGTGCTGCTGCAAAACCTCATCTTCGCGAGTGCCGTGATCCTCGTCCTGATTTGCGCCGCGCTCGGATTCTCTCTGCCTCTTCCACTTGGTGTGGTAGGCCACGAAGGCAGCACCGTGATCGTCTGTCTGAATGGACTGCGGCTGCTGATCGTGCATTCCAGCTTGGCCGCAGACAGCTAGAGTCAAGTTTCACCCAAGTTGGAAGCTTCATTCTCGGCAGTAAAAATTGCGAACTCTTGCCTGAGACGATCGGCAATCCAAGTGTTGAGTGACCAGAGATCCGCCACTGGTTGATCCGTGAAAGGCAGTGTGTGGAGGTATCCATCAGGACCGAATTCCGGGGTGACTGTACAAAATACTTCCCCACGGGCATGACGAGATTTCCAAATTTCCCGCCACCAGCGAAGATGTGCATCCAGCGCGATGGAAAGGGCCTCCAGCAACCTCCGGGTGGGCAGAGGATGAAAGGGTGCCCATGAACGATGCATCTCAAAGCCGTTCATCAAGCCCTGATCCACTTTAATCCGAACCGTTGCAGTTTCGTGTTGAATCCAAGGATCAAAAAAGCGGGAGGGAATTGATACGAATGATCAATTACCCTCCCGCAACAACCGTATGATGCAGAAACAACCAGGAAAGGTTTAGAATGCGACGCTCAAACCAAGACTTGCTGTAAGGAAGCTGGATTGAGGATTGTTCGGAATGACATTGTCATCCGTCACAAAGTAGGTAAGACCACCATTAAGGGCCCAGTCACCATAGCAGTCGCTAATGTAAGGCGTAAGTGATAGGGATGCCGCCGCACCCACGGAGACGTAGCCAAAGCCATCGTCAGAACCACCAGCAACTGGGAAATTATGGAAGTCCTCGGTGAGGAAATAAGCCACATTGAGTGGGAACGAGATTGTCACCGGACCCGCTTCGATGCTGTGGGAGAGTCCGAGGACAAGAATTGTTCCTTCGTCGCCTGCCGCGGCACCTTGGTCGAGACGATGGTGAACTGTTAACGACGGGGCAAGGAAGGTATCATAAGCAAACTTAAGATCAAGAATTTCTTCTGTGTCGGAGGCATACATCCAAGCTTGGTAGGTGAGTCCCACGGTAAACTTTTCATAGGTATAGCTCAGACCCGTATAAACATCCACTTCTTGAATACGTCCACCCAGTGGTGAACTTCCAGAACCTGGCTTGCTATTTACGTCCCACCAGGTGCCAATTGTCAGCGTCAGATCTGCTGGCAGAGCGAAATAGAGCTCAAGGTTAGGATTGAACGTCGGATCAGACATTGAGGAGCCATCACCCCAAACATCTGCACCATAGGAGATGAAGTGGGTATTGAAATCGAGCTTGAGGATACCCGAGATGACATCTTCTGAGGGAGCTGGTGTCACGGGTGCCGTTGTCATTGTTTCAGTCATGCCAGCATTCGCGACGCCTGAGGCCAATGCGATCACAGCTAAGGGAGTGAGGATAAGATTCATACGATACTTGTTTTTCATGGATTCAACGAATAATTTATTTGGAGTTGGAACAGCAGGCTTCCCCGCTAAACTCTCAACAGCCGTTTGTGTGCCAAATTTTTCAAATTAGTTGGAATATTTTGTGATTTAAGTCGAAATCGCAAGACATCGCGATTGCTTGCCGACTTTTATCGCAATTGAAAAAGGAGTTGTGTAAATTCTGCTAGTTTCAAAGAATCCATATCGAGCGAGTAACTCAGTTTTTGAGTCAAACCTGTCAGGTTCACAGCAGTTCAGGTGCTAGCGCCCCAGTTTCCGCCGCAGGCGAAACTTTGGACTGCGGTGGAAATCACCGCTTTGGGGTGTGGGCGGACCGCTGGAGAAGACTCGTAAATTTATAAAAAGGCGAGATCTCCAGCATTTTTGCAAAGCACTGGCATCTTGCGAAAAACCTATCTCCTGCGACAAAGCGGTGATTTTCACCGCACTCCAAAGGCTTGCGCCACTGTTCCTTTGATAGAGGTAGGAACGAGGCTTTCGCCTCGCTCCCCCCTCCGAACCGTGCGTGCGGATCTCCCGCACACGGCTCTCCAGTTAGCAGTTTGCTCCGTTACGGAGGCTCGCGATTTCTGTTTCTCGGGCGTCTAGCAG
>JBGSUW010000111.1:0-205913 GCA_041753275.1 Akkermansiaceae bacterium
TATCGAGCGTGGTGCAGTAGCTGAGACGGATGCCTTCATCATAACCAAAGGCGATGCCAGGAACGGCGGCCACCTTGTAGCGAGAAAGGAGTTTATCGCAGAGATTTAGCGACTTGAGCCCCATCGAGCTGGTGTTGACGAAGAAGTAGAAGGCACCTTGTGGCTCCACCACGCGGATGTTTGGAATGGCTTTCAGGCGGGCAAACATGAACTGGCGTTTCACATCATACTCACCGCGCAGGTCCTCGATGAACGATTGATCGCCCGTAAGAGCGGCAACTGCTCCGTATTGGGAGAAGCTGTTCGCATTCGAAGTGGTGTGATTTTGAATTTTTTCAATCGCTTCAGCCAAGGCCGGAGGCGCAGCGGTGTATCCAAGCCGCCAACCCGTCATCGAGTAGGCCTTGGAAAATCCGTTGACTGTGATGGTGAGGTTATAAAGTTCTTCGCTCAACGAGGCGATCGAGACATGCTTGGATTCACCATAGACGAGCTTTTCATAAATCTCGTCTGAGAGAATGATGATGTCCTCGCCGAGAGCAATTTCGCCCAGCGCGAGGAGTTCTTCTTTTGTGTAAATCGCACCCGTTGGATTGCCGGGAGTATTGATGATCACCATTTTGGTAGCAGGTGTCATCGCTTCCTCAAATTGTTCGGGAGTCATCTTCCAGCCCGTGGATTCCTTGGTCTCCACGATCACTGGCACACCGCCCGCAAGCCGAACCATTTCCGGATAGGAAACCCAGAATGGCGATGGGATGATGACCTCGTCGCCTTCTTCGATCACGGCGAGAATGGCATTGTAGCAAGCCATTTTCGCGCCGCCGGTGACGCAAATTTGGTTGGGAGCGTATTTAAGATTGTTGTCTTTGGCGAATTTCTCGGAGAGCGCTTGGCGCAGCTCTGGGATGCCACCTGCCGGCGTGTATTTGGTCTTACCAGCCTGCAATGCCTCGATTGCCGCGTCTTTGATGAATTGTGGGGTGTCCACTTCTGGCTCGCCGCCGGCGAGCGCGTAAACTTCCTCGCCTTTGGCAATCATGGCTTTGGCCTGCGCGGTGACGGCAAGCGTGAGTGATGGTGAAACCTTGGCGATGCGGGATGAGATACTGTCCATTGGAGCTAAATTGGGGATTGACCGCCAAACCTGAGCAGCACGATCTGAAACGCAGCCCCCAGTTTTGGCGGGCCGCTGTTTTGGGGCCTCCCTTCCAGCGAGGCAAGCTAAATGGTTTGGGATTTCTCTCAAGAATGATCGGGAAATGCGCAACCTGCCAATTCTCCAAAAGTTCGCCGAATAAATCTCGGTATGATCGGATCTTGTTTGAGCGGCTCGTCAAACGGAGGCCGTGGCGCTCGACAAAGCTGCTCGATCAGACCCGACTTCCCAGCCACACAAAAAAGGGAGCCTTTCGGCCCCCTCAGTTGTAATCAAAAAATGGTGGGTAGAGATGGATTCGAACCAACGTAAGCTTACGCTAGCAGATTTACAGTCTGCCCCCTTTAGCCACTCGGGCATCTACCCATTTCCCGCTCATCGCGGGGGCGGATGTATGAGGAGAGGGCGCAGATTTGACAAGGGAAAACATTTAATGAATGCGGAAAATTTTCCTAATCCTTTAATTCTCGCCCGTGTGACCCGCATCAGCCGGGCTTGTTGAACATGAAACAGCGCTGTTTCCGCGGATTTGTCCCGCCATCGAGAGAGTCATTTTACTTGGTCGCTAAAAGGGCGAATTCCTTGTGGTGGACGCTGAATTGCTGCAATCGCGTGGATTTAAAACCCATCGCCACCAAGGCATGATGCCATTGCGCTTGCTCGGCAACGCGTGAGAGATCGGCGAGTTTAAGAGTGATGAGCACGCTACGAATGGACGGTGCCATTCTACAAATGCGCGCGCACTCTGCGAGCACCACTTCGGGCGTCTGATTCATGTCGGACATAAACCAAGTCACATCTTCCCCCAGATCTCGTTTCGAGACCAAGGCCGCTGGCTTGCGGCAGTGATAGAACCATGGGCGCATTTGAGACGCGCTCGGGCGGTCCATCACCGTGGCCTCGGTGATCACGTCTGCCATGGCCGCAGGATCCACCCCGATGACTGATACTCCCCGCTTCAGCAACGCCAGCACCACCCCTCCCGGTGCACAACCTAGCTCCACCACCACATCCTTAGAGCTCAAAGTGAGATCAAAAAACCGCACGGCTTCCTCCAGTTTCAACCATGCGCGCGATGGCGAATCAGTGGGCATTTTCAAAATCGATCCGCCGCCTGGATCGGGGCTGAGGAAAGGCTCGTGCCAATGCAGTCCCGCCCAGAATTCGTTTTCTGCGAGCTGCAAGACGGTTCCAACACAGTCTCCTAAACCTGGCGATTCCAGCGCAGCTTCTGCTTCCCGCTCGCCCCAGCCATTGATAACTCGTAGAAAATGAATTGGGCCGCCAACATAGGCTGGGTTACTTTTGACCAGAGCCGTCGCCTCATCGCGGGATTTTGTCCGGCCGATTGAGACGCACAGCCGCAAGGCGCACCCAAGTGATTGCTTCAGAAGGCTCCGCTGGGAAATTCCAAGTTCATTTGCCACTTTGAAAGTGACGAAACCTTTGCGCTGATAGCTCGCTTGCCATGGCAGGTTTTTTGCGACCACTTCAAGTTTAAGCGCACTTTCAGACCCTAGATTGGTGAGGGCATACACGAATAGCGGCTCCATATCACTCATCATTTCCCAAAAGTTAATAGGTGGCTGTCGCTAAATTTCATCCTGCGCGAGGCTAGGTTTCCGCTCTTTGCAAGCAAGCAGGGATTTGGGCTGAAAATTGCGCGGAGTCTGGAATATTCCACCCAGAAAAAACTCCGCACTTTGCAGCGGCGCGTGGGTGGGCTTCAATTTCAGCACGCCGCCCGATGCCTGAACATTTTTACCAACAAGCTACCGAAGCTCCCGCTTCTCCATTCGATATCTCGCTGCGACCGCCTGCGTTTTCCGAATTCATCGGCCAGGAAAAAATCAAAGAACGGCTACTGCTGATGCTGGAGGCCGCCAAGCAGCGCAACGATGTGCTCGCCCACATTTTACTCTCCGGCCCGCCCGGACTTGGGAAAACCACACTCGCAAACCTCGTTGCCAAGGCCGCCGGCACCCAGCTTCACACCACCTCCGGCCCACAAATCGAAAAAGCCGGAGACCTCGCTGGCATCCTCACCAATATTCAGAAGGGAGACATCCTTTTCATCGATGAAATCCACCGCCTGCACCCGGCCATCGAGGAATATCTCTACCCCGCAATGGAGGATTTCCGGCTGGATATCATCATCGATTCCGGACCATCGGCCCGTTCCATCCAGATCAATTTACCGCGCTTCACCCTCGTCGGTGCCACCACCCGCTCCGGGATGCTGACTGCGCCGCTGCGCTCGCGTTTCGGTCTGGCAAATCGCCTCGATTACTACACTCACGACGAGCTCGCGCAGATCATTGAGCGCTCGGCCGGTCTGTTGGAAGTGCCCATCGTCCGCGAGGGAGCGCTTGAAATTGCCTCCCGCTCGCGCGGCACCCCGCGCGTGGCGAACGCCTTGCTGCGCTGGGTGCGCGATTATGCCCAAGTGCGTGGATCTGGCAGTATCGATCAACAAAACGCCGATGCCGCTCTGGCCATGATTGAGATCGATTCCGATGGGCTCGATGAAATGGACAAACGTTTGTTGGAGGTTTTAATTTATAAATTCAATGGCGGCCCGGTAGGTTTGAATTCGCTAGCGGTTGCCGTGGGCGAGGACGCCGCCACACTTGAAGAAGTGCATGAGCCCTTCCTCATCATGCAAGGTTTCCTGATGCGCACCCCGCGCGGCCGGATCGCGATGGCGGCGGCCTACCAGAAAATCGGGGCCCCGCTTCCTCAGACTCTGCCGGAAAATCCCCAGGGCCAGTTGCTATGAAAATTTTCCCATTTCCCTAAATTCAATCCGCCCTAACCTTGCAATATGAAATCGTTGATCCGTGATACCATCGAGCGCTGCCGCGATGCTGGCCTACGCCGCACCAAGGCCCTTGAAGAACTCATCACAACATTATTGGAAAGTCCCCGGCCGATGACCCTTTCCGAGCTTGCGACTTCAGACCGCCTGAGTGAACAATGCGATAAGGCCACCGTTTTCCGCCTGCTCCAGCGCCTCACTGAGCATGGCCTCGTCCGCCGCCTCGGCCTCCACGAGCGAGCCGCTTATTTCACGCTACTCATGCCAAATCGTCATAGCGATTACCTCATTTGCACCGCGTGTGGCAGCATCGAGCCAATCCAAGCCCCCTGCCCCGTCCACCAACTCGAAGATGAAATTCGCGTAAAAACCGGATTTAAAAATCTCTACCACGAATTGGAATTCTTCGGCGTGTGCCCCAAGTGCGCTTGATCCTCTCATCCCCACCAAGCACGCCAGCGCTTTACCAAGGGCTCCACTCCCTGTGCAGCCCATACGAATAGCCCGCAGAAAATCAGCGCTCCGAATGCCGCCTGCCAAGGGTTAAGGGCATTCCGAAACCACAGCTGCAGCCCCCAGCCGAAAATCGCTCCATAGAGTAAAATCGCATGCGCCACATAGATCGGAAATGTGTTTCTCCCGACTGTCAGAAACCATGCCGGCAGTGGGTGAAAACGCTTCTCCAGCCAGATCACAGCGCCTAACAGCAACAGCACCTCCCCTACCCGCAAGTGAATCCCCGCAGGAATCGTCGCAGTGTCGATCCCGGATCCAGACAGAGTTAGAGCAATCACCGCCAATCCTTGATCGATCCATCTTCCACACCCTCGCAAAAGCAGGCCCACCCCAATCAAGATCAGAGGATGAATCACTCCCCGCTGTTTCCTCACCATCACACCGATCACTCCGCCGTAGAAAGTATAACTCAGCCATGGAGCGATAGGGAAATTCACCAACGGTCCGCGAAGCGGATTCTGCAACCAAGGATAGGCAGCCACCGGCACGTATCCTTGTTGATTCGCGAGGATCACTCCCATCATAGATACCCCCAGCGCCAGCGCTAAATAGCCTGAAAGTAGCGCTATCAAGCCCCAGCGCCGCACTAGCCCGAACATCAGAATCAATCCCACCAACCCCACCCCGATGCACTGCAAGACATGAAATGCTCCGAGCCACTCACTGCACCGGCCTTGTAGCAAATCTCCGAGCCGATTCACATCCAATTGCAGTAAATATCCCCAAAACAATAACTCTCCTGCCCGGATCAAGCCCCGCCGCACTCGCCGCACCGCAAAGAATCCCACCTCTTGCGTGCCGCTCAGTAAATACGCAAACACCAAGCCCGTCACCGTGAAAAACATCGGAGCCGCCAGTCCCCGCACATAGAGCCACCCATCATAGAGCGGGTGCCCCACCAACTGCCATTCTTTGGCCAAGGTGAGGCTGACAAAGTGGCCTTCCAACATCATCAAAATCGCCAATGCCCTTGCCGCATCGATGAACTCGAGGCGTTTTTGAGTGGCTGGCACGGGCGGAAAAGGCATGAGACGGGGACGAATCTTTTCCAGCAGATACGCCACTTACCAGCTCCATTTACCGCAAATGAATGGGAAAGTCTTGAAAAATGAATGAATCCTCACACTCTGCCGCCCGCCGGTACGGATTCCGCTACTACCAACATCAGTCCTCGATCTTCACAAGGGCCCCAGTTTTCCAACATCCATCCTATCTACCATGCCATCATCATTTCTTCCAAAACCGTTTGCACATACTTACCCGATCGCTCCCGAATACTCAAAAAGCGCGGTCTATTTCTCAAGCGAGTTTGCCATCGATCAAAGTTTTAAAATTTACTCCGGCGGCCTCGGCTTCCTCGCAGGCTCCCACATGAAGTCCGCCGCCGCCCTCAAGCAGAATCTCTGCGGCATCGGCATTCTTTGGACATACGGCTACTACAATCAAGCCCGCGGCGAGGATCGCGAGCTGGCGGTGCAGTTTCGTAAAAAGGAATACGCCTTCCTCCAAGACACTGGCATCCGCTTCACCGTCCCCGTCCACGGCCATGATGTCTGGGTCAAGGCCATGTTCCTTCCCGGAGATATTTTCAACACGGTCCCGATGTTTTTCCTCAGCACCGACGTCGAGGAAAACGACAATCTCTCACGAGCCATCACCCACCGACTCTACGATCAAGACAATCTACGGCGCATTGCCCAATACATCATCCTCGGCGCTGGCGGTGCCCGCTTGCTTGATGAACTCGGAACCCAGCCAGACATCTGGCACCTCAATGAAGCCCATGGGCTTTCCGCCGCCTTCCATCTCTACGAGAAACACCGTAGTATCGAAGAGGTCAAAAAACGTCTCATTTTCACCACTCACACCCCGGAAGAAGCGGGCAACGAGAAACATAGTTTTAACCTACTCCGTGACTTTTCTTTCTTCGGCAATCTACCGGAAGAAGAAGTCAGACAAATCACTGGAATCCAAGGCGATGAATTCAATCACTCGCTCGCCGCGTTACGTCTTGCCCGCCTCGCCAACGGCGTCTCCAAGCTCCATGGTGAAGTCTCCCGCCAGATGTGGAAAGACTCACCAAATATTTGTGAAATCACCCACGTCACCAACGCTCAAAACAAAAAGTATTGGGCAGACCACGGCCTCGAGCACGCCCGCGTGCGCGGCGATATCGAGGAACTCAAACACCGCAAGCGCGAACTCAAGGAACGTCTCTTCCGCGTGGTAGCAGATCAGACTGGGAAACTTTTCAAACCGGATGTGCTCACACTCGTCTGGGCCCGCCGCTTTGCAGGCTACAAGCGCCCGGACCTCATCACCCGTGACATCCGCCTCTTCCGCGAGCTCATTCATAATAGCCAACACCCGATCCAGATCATCTGGGCCGGCAAACCATATCCGTTCGATTACTCGGCCATCGATACCTTCAATCATCTCATCCGGCTTACCAAGGATTACCCGAACGCCACCGTCCTCGTCGGCTATGAGCTTGAGCTTTCCCGCTTCCTCAAAAACGGCTCGGACATCTGGCTTAACAATCCCGTCGTCACTCGCGAGGCATCCGGCACCTCTGGCATGACCGCCGCCATGAATGGCTCCATCAATCTTTCCACCTACGATGGCTGGGTCTGCGAATTCGCCAAAGACGGCCATAATTCCTTCATCATTCCACCCGCCGATCTCTCGCTCAGTCATGAAGATCGCGACCGCCATGATTTGCTGGGAATCCACCACGCGCTCAACGAACGCATCCTCCCGCTCTATTATGAGCGCCCGGATGAATACTACAGAACCGTGCTCAACTCCATGAACGATGTGGTCCCCTACTTCGATGCCGACCGCATGGCAGATGAATATTACAAAAAAATCTATGCCTAAGCTCTAGCTAGCGCATCTTGAGCGTAGCACGCACCGCTCCATGAATTTATCCAGTCATCTAGATGCCCTCAGCCAGCTCATTGGCGTAGAAAAAGTCACCACCTCTGCCACCACCCTAACCGAGTGCTCGACAGACAAGTGGTCTGCCAGCCACCCGCCGGATATCGTCATTTTCGCCGACTCCACAGCGGATGTGGCTGCCGTGCTCAACTTCGCCAACGAACACGATATCCCCGTCACCCCACGCGGCGCGGGCGTCGGCTATGTCGGTGGCTGCGTGCCTGTCCAAGGCGGCATCGTGCTCTCCACCGCCCGGATGAATCGTATTCTCGGGATTTACCCGGAAGACGGAGTCGCCATCGTTCAGCCCGGAGTCATCACCCGCACACTCCAGGACGCCGCCCATCAGGTCGGTTGGGAATACCCGCCGGATCCCGCATCCCTCAAGGAATGCTCCATTGGCGGAAACATCGCCACCAATGCTGGCGGCCCGCGTTGTTTGAAATACGGCGTCACCCGTAATTACGTCCTTGGCCTGGAGGTTGTCCTACCAACTGGAGAAATTCTCCGCACCGGCGGCAGACTGCATAAAAACAAAACCGGCTTCGATCTCATCGGCCTTTTCACCGGATCGGAAGGTCTTCTAGGCATCGTCACCGAGGCCACCCTCCGCCTCATCCCCAAGCCCGCCAGCCGCGGGATGCTTGCCGCGATTTTCCCAGACTACGCCCTCGCCGCCGCCGCGGTGCAGGCCATCCTCAATGCGGGTCACCTGCCATCCGCCCTTGAAATTACCGATTCATTTACTCTCGCTGCCGCCCGTAAGCGCCTAGGGGCCGATGTCTTCCCACCCGGAGACGCCCACCTCATCGTCGAGATTGATGGCCGCCCAGCCGCTGTCGCCTCGGAGTTAGAAGAACTTCACACGCTCCTCACCCAGCTCGGTGCCAATTTCATAGAGCGTGCACCGGACGAGGCATCTTGCGAACGAATCTGGCACTTGCGCCGCGAGTTCTCCTATTCCCTGCGGGATACCGGCCTTACCAAGCTCAACGAAGACATCGTAGTGCCGCGCTCCAAGCTTGTCGCGCTCGTCGCATTCGCCCGTCAGTTGGAACAGGAAACCGGCATCCCCATCGCCTGCTTCGGTCACGCGGGAGATGGCAATATCCACACCAATCTGATGGTCAAAAATTACGACGACCCTGCCACCCGCGCCCATGCCGATGCCGCGCTTGATCTGCTTTTCAAGTGGGTGCTCGCGCAAGGTGGAGCCATCACCGGCGAACATGGCGTAGGTCTAGCCAAGAAACCATGGATCCGCCAAGCCCTCGGCGAGGTCTCATTCCAGACTCACTGCAAACTCAAAGCCATACTTGATCCCCGCAAAATCCTCAATCCCGGAAAATTCCTAACCCAATGAAAAAAGGTACCCTCACCCCCGCCATTCGTGAAGAAATCACTCGCCGTGTCCTCAATGGCGAAAAACAAAAGGATCTCGCGCTGGAATTCCAAATCAGCAAAGCCTACGTTTCCCTGCTCAAGCGAGCCACCGAACGGACCCTCCCCGCCGCGGATCCCTCCAAATGGAAGTCCAAACTCAGTCCACAAGAACAAGAGCAACTTAGAAACCTATTCGCCACCTCCACCCCCGAGGCCCAGAAACTCGATCCACCCACCGCAGCTTGGACGATCGATCATGGCAAACAACTCGCGAAACGCCTGTTTGGAAAAACCGCCAGCGTCCGGATCATCACGGACTTGATCACTCCTTATTTACCGAAGCGCGCTCCCTATGTGTTCAAGCGCCCCCAGCCTCCGCAACCCCACCACATCAGTCAGCTCACACCCGAACTCGCCGCCGATCCGGAATTCGTCGCCTACTACCTCTCCGCCAAAAGCGAAAAGCTCGCCCAGCGAGAATACGAACTCGCCGTGGCAGACTACGATGCCCGCTTCGCCACCCCCGAGGAACTCGCCCAGATTGCTTTAGAAAAAAAATCGTAGCACCTATTACCCTCCCGCCTAGCCAGACTGCCGCGCATCAAGATTTGTGGAATAAGGAGAAGGGACCTTATTGTCCCTTTCTTCCTCTGTGCCAGCCAAAGAGGCGACAGTAAGGTCGCCACTCCTTAGCACGCAAAATCACAAATTTTGATGCGCGGCAGACTATCGCCATCGACGCGATAGATAAGTCGGTGCTCTGGTTTACCGATACCTCCGAACGGTGTGCGTTTGGTTTCTTCGATGAGCCTCATGACCATTTTTGGCCATCTTTGGATCCGTGTTTACCCAGTAATGAAGATCAGCAAAGGCTCGAGGTTCAAATTACAAGCGCATCTCTTAGCTCATCAATGGTTTCAAAAGCGAAGTAGTCTTTTCTGGGAGTCTGTATTGCCTCAAGCAACCTCGTCTTATTTTTCGGGTGAGAGAGCAATTTTTCAGTGGTATCCAATTTTTTTGTTTTTTACAGTAATGTCTGGCTGAGAACTAATTCCTTAATCGTCATTCCTTGAAATGTGGCGAGGGTTTTAATTTGGCGGTGCTGCTCGAACTCAATTTCGATTGTTAATCGATTCATACACAAAAATTACCAAAATCCCTGCACGAAATCCAGAAATCCTTTTCGGTGTCCGCATCCATTAGGCAACACGCGAGAAGGTGAAAATGCAGTGCTGGATTGACTGCATACGTTTTGCCGGTTAAACTGTATGCAACATGCAGGTGACCATCCGAAAAGTTGAGGAAATGTGGGTCGAAATGGCCCGTGCAGAGGCATTACGCAGGAAGGTCTCGATGAACCAAGTGCTGGCCGATGCACTCCGCCGTGGCCTGGGTGCAGATGTGGAACCAGTGCGGCGGAATAATCTCGATAAGTTTGCTGGTGACTCTGATTTCGGTCCCGGCTGGGATGATTTTTTGGAAAAAGATCTCAAACAGATCGATGAAAGCCTATGGACCTGATCGTGGTCTTGGATACAAATGCCTATTGTGATTGGCGGCGCAGAGGACAATGGCATGAATGGTTGGCCATCGCAGACCGGGTGGTGGTACCGGCCATCGTGCTGGGTGAGTTATATCACGGATTCCGCAAAGGTTCGCAGACGGAGCGAAATGTAGCGCAATTGCACGAATTCCTCAGCGAGCCGCAAGTGCAGGTGATGAACACGACACGCCGCAGTGCTGAGATTTACGGCGAATTCCTCGACGACCTGCAACAAAGTGGCACCCCCATACCGACTAACGACATCTGGATCGCCGCCATGGCCCATGAATGTAGCGGTCGATTGATTAGCTGTGATGCGCATTTTGATTTCCTGCCGCAGGTGGTCAGAGTGGGAAGTAATTAATGAGCCGATGTGTTTCTATCATGTCTGTTTGGTCAGACTGCGGGCCAGCTCTGCAATTTAGTGGTTGGCATAATAACAGTGTCCAAAAGTGAGCCTAAAAAGTTCGTGTAGAGGGTGGTTAGACGGCTTTGAGGCAGCGGGGCGGTGAAACGGGCTGATTACAGAAGCAGAGATCATGGATTTTTTCGAAAATTCTACAGACCCTTCGTCAAGGTATTCATGCGCCTTAAAACTGGTTTTTTGCGAGAAAAATTAGGTTGATCGACCCCGTGAATCAGAGCCTCACAGAACGCCTTCTGGCTCACTCTTTGGTGTGGCAGTTAGGAGATTTCTCGACTGCTTTTGGACACCGTTGAATGAACGGGTAGCGAAAGCTGTCCGCTTGAGAGGGATGTTCTGTCTGCCATGTTGCCTGTAAGGCTCGAATCAGAAATTCCTTGACCCCTAGATCGAACGCCATAACTTCACGGCGTCGCCCAAGTTGGCAGGAAGTTTCTTCCCAACACGGAAGCAATTAGGCCATGCGCGTTTTTCTCCAATCCCTCCTGATCATCGCGGTTTCGTTCGGAAACGTTCTGGGATCTGCCATGGTTGTGGAAGTCGAGCATTCCCATGAGGTGGGCACAGGTCATGACCATCAACATGAAAGACATGACCATCACTCTCATGAGGACGAAGCTCCTTCGCCTGATGAAGATTCCCGCGATGGTGAAGAGCACAGTCACTCGCATGTGGTTTCGTTGGGAATGGACTCACCATTCGTCGCCCCTGAATTTCCAAAGTCTCAGGCCTTTCCTTCGAGAATTCTCCCCAATCCCCTGCCCGCTTCCGACCAATTTCCTGACGGGCCTTACTTTGCTCTGATCAAGCCTCCCCAGTTGGATTGAGGCTCGGTTTTTGACGGGTGGACTGCCTTGATTTTTAGGCACGTAGTGCCATCCGGTTCCCCGTAGTCCGATTGCCGGGCTTGCCGCAAACACCCGTCAGCAACGCTGTTCCGCAACGCCGTAGCATGTCCGTTATCCGTGACATCGCGGTACCCCGTTCCTTGGGCGACCGAAATCAGGTCTTCCAACCTTGATCCGATCATGAAATTTCCATCTACCCTTTTTATACCTCGAACCATAGCTCGCCTTTTCCAGAGGTGCGCACTTCTGCCTGTGGCAATTCTCACCAGCTGCCAAGTCTATCAGCCCTCTCCGCTGAATCCTTCCGGCCATTCCGAGGGCTGGCTTGGCCGTAGTCCCGCCGATGAACAGGTGAAAGACTTCGCCCGTCGCATCGAAACAACCGCACCCCGATCCGTGCCTTTCAACCCCGGTGATGGCTTGTCACTACCCGAGGGAGAGGTCGTGGCACTGGTTTACAATCCTGATCTCCGGGTTGCCCGTTTGAAAGCCGGGGTCGCGAAGGCCACTGCCGAATTTGCCGGACGCTGGGACGACCCGGAGTTGAGTTTCGATGTTTTGAAAATCACCGAGGGAGTGCCGAATCCTTGGCTTCTCAGCTCGGCCTTGTCGCTGACCATCCCGGTATCCGGGCGGCTCCAAGTTGAAAAATCGCGGGCGAAGGCTGATATGTACTCGCAGCTCGCTAGGGTCGCGGAAGAGGAGTGGCAGACGGTGGCGGATCTTCGGAAAGCCTGGCTGGAGTGGTCCGCGAACCGACTGCGCCTGGAAGAAACCGAGCGTATTGTCAGCTCTCTCGACTCAGTGGTCGAAACCACCGGAAAACTCGCGGAGGCGGGCGAGCTGCCACGCACCGAATCCGCCCTTTTCAAAATCGAGCAGGAAAGCCGCAAGGCGGATGTCGCCCGGCTGCGCGGCAAGGTCAACGAGGGCGAGCAGGAAATCCGCTCGCTGATGGGCATCTCGCCAAATGCTCCGGCCAAGCTAGTTCCCACCCTTGCCGCCGCAAGCGGAAAAACCCGTGCGAAACTGGAGGAACGCAACTCCAGCCTGATCCGCTTGCAAAGCGAATACGAAGTCGCGGAGCTGACTTTGCTACGGGAAATCCGCAAGCAATACCCGGATCTGGCACTCGGCCCGCAATACGAGGAAGACCAGGGGCAGTCCCGGGTCGGGATGATAGGCGCAATCCCGATTCCCATTCTCAACTCAAACAAAGGCGGCATCGCCACCGCCCGTACCGAACGGGAAGTTTCCCGTGCCGCATTCGAGTCCGGACTTGAGAAAACGAAAGGCCGCCTGGCCGCCATGCGCGCCCGGTTGGAGGGCACCCGCTCACGCCGTCAGTCCATCGACAAGAATGTCGTCCCTCTCGTGGATCGGCAAATCGAGGATGCGCAAGGCCTTCTTGACCTCGGCGAAGGCGGCAGCCTCGTCCTGTTAGAAAGCCTCGTCCGCGCCCATGAGGCGAAGCTCGACCTGATCGAAGTGCGGCTCGAAGAGAGCACCACCCAAACAGAAATCAACCAACTGCTCGGCCCCGACAGGCTGACTTCGAACACCAATTAACATTTTTACCACCATGAAATTCTCAATCTACAGATGGCTTCCACTCGCCGCCATGATCGCGGCCACCGCCTCGTGCGATAGCGGAAAAGACACCAACCAAGCCGCCGAAGAAGGCGAGACTGAAGCCGTCACCAACCGCATTGAAATCCCCGCCACCGTCCGCAGCAATATCGGCATCACCTTTGCCAAGGTCGAGCGGCGCAACGTGGCCGATACTCTCCGCGTCCCCGGATCATTCGAGCTCCAACCGCTCGCCAAACACGAATACCGACTGTTGCTTCCCTCGCAGGTGCGCTTCGCTGTGGATCAGTTCGACGAAGTGAAGCCCGGCACCCTGCTCTACGAATTCCAATCACCGCAATGGCTCGAACTCCAGTCGCGGATCGGTCTCGCGGTCGCGAATCACAACCAGGCATTTTTGAAATACGAAGCGCTTTCCACCCGGATCGAAAACCTCGCCAAGGCCGAGTTCAAACGGGCGGATCTTCAGTCGGAAGCCTCGGTTCTCGATGCCGAACTTGCAGGCCGAAAAGCGGAACTCGATGCCGCGCTCACCGCCGCCGCGAACATCCTGAACACCTACGCCGGCCCGGATGAAAACACGCTGACTCCCGATGACCTGATTGCTCCGGTCGATGTCGATGGTCGCTCGGTTTCCCGCTACCAAGCCATCAGTTGGATCAAGGCGAAAGCGGTTGTGGCAGGCGTGGTCGAATCACTCGCCATCACCGACGGCAGCTTCGTAGATGAAACGTCGCTCGTCCTCACCACCATCGACCCCACCCGGATCCGCTTTCGTGCGCTCGGACTCCAGAGCGATCTCATGAAATTCGAGGGAGCGCCTGCCGCAAGCATCGTGCCTCACCAGGGAAAAGGAGGCGACCTGAACGACTCGCTTCCCGCCGAGCTGACCATAGGCCTCGATGCCGACCCCGCCCAGCGCACCATCCCGCTTTTCGCAAATCCTCTGGAGCAACGCCCGTGGGCGCGACCCGGGGTCTCCGCGTTTCTGGAAGTCACCACCGCCACCACCGGCGGAGTGGTTCTGGCCATCCCCCGCTCGGCGGTCGTCAAGGACGGCATCGTCCATGTCTTTTTCAAACGCGATCCTCTCGATCCGAACAAGGCCATCCGCGTGGAGGCAGACCTCGGTCTCGATGACGGGCGTTGGATCGAAGTGAAAAGCGATCTCGGCCCCAACGACGAAGTCATCCTCGAAGGCGCCTACGAACTCAAACTCGCCTCCGCACAAAGTGGCACCAGCCAGAAGGGTGGCCACTTCCACGCCGACGGAGCCTACCACGAAGAACACTGACCATCATGCTTTCACGACTTATCAAATTCTCGCTGGTCCATGCATCGCTGGTCCTACTCGCCGCCGGGCTTCTGCTCGCCATCGTCGCCCTCCGTCTGCCGAAGACGGCGGTCGATGTTTTCCCGGAGCTCAATGCCCCGACCGTCGTCATCATGACCGAAGCCCCCGGCCTCGCCGCTGACGAGGTGGAGCAATACGTCACTTTCCCGATTGAAAGTTCGGTCAACGGCATGCCCGGCGTGCGCCGTGTCCGCACCTCCAGCGCCATCGGCCTGTCCATCGCTTACGTCGAGTTCGACTGGGGCATGGAGATCATGACCGCCCGCCAGCTCGTCTCCGAACGGCTCGATTCCGTCCGCGAAGATCTGCCTGCGGATGCCCATGCGGAAATGACTCCGATCACCTCGATCACCGGGGAAATCATGCTGCTCGCCATCTCCTCGCCCGGCGGGGAAATGAGTGACATGGATCTGCGCGCCTTCGCCGAGTATGACCTCCGCAACAAGCTCCTCGCCATCGCGGGCGTTTCCCAGATCTCCGTGATCGGCGGCGAACTCCCGGAATATCAGGTGCTCGTCCGCCAAGATGATCTCCGCCTCTACGGCCTCACAGTCGAGGATGTGGCGGAGGCCGCGGGTGCATCCCACAGCACCCTCAGCGCGGGCTACATCGCGGATATTGACTCCCTTGAAATGCCAGTCCGCCAGAGCGGTCGGGTGCGCTCGGTGAAAGACATTTCCGGAACTGTCATCAAATACCACGATCAGTTCCCAGTCACCATCGGGGATGTGGCGGATGTCCGCAAAGGCCCTGCGCCTAAGCGTGGCACCGGAGCGGATGGCGGTTCCCCCGCCGTCGTGATGACCATCCAGAAAGCTCCCGGCACCAATACGCTCGCCATCACCAAGGCTATCGACGCGATGCTAGACGAGCTGGAACCCTCGCTCCCGGAGGGCATGAAGGTGAATCGTCAGATTTTCCGGCAGGCGGATTTCATCGACGTCTCGGTGAACAACGTCGTTCACGCCCTGCGTGATGCCGCGATCATCGTCGCGATCATCCTCATCTTGTTTCTCCTGAACGTCCGCACCACCCTCATCACCCTGACCGCCATCCCGCTCTCACTGGCGGTTGGACTCCTCGTGCTCGACTGGATGGGCATGACCATCAACGTCATGACGCTCGGCGGTCTCGCCATCGCCGTAGGTAGCCTGGTGGACGATGCGATCATCGATGTGGAAAATGTGTTTCGGCGACTCAATGAAAACGCCGCCAAACCGCTTTCCGAACAGCGCCCACGACTCGAAGTGATCCTTGATGCCAGCAACGAGATTCGCCCGGCAATGGTCTTTGCTACTGTGATTATCGTACTTGTTTTCCTTCCGCTGATGTTTCTCGAAGGCATCGAAGGGCACTTCTTCCGCCCGCTGGGAGTCGCCTTCGGGGTATCCATCATGGCCTCGTTGTTCGTGGCTCTCACCGTCACCCCGGCAATGTGCCGCTACCTGATGAAAGGAAAAACCGGGGAGGAAAAAGACACACCGGTCGTTCGCTGGCTCAAAGGTGTTTATGTTCCAGCCGTCCGCCAGGCCGTGAAATACCGCAAGTTGGTGCTGGGAGCCGCTGTTCTTGGCACTTTGCTGGCACTTTTGCTCGGCTCGACGTTCGGGCGCTCCTTCCTCCCGGAGTTCAATGAAGGCACGTTCACCGTCGGCCTTTTCGCTCCTCCGGGAACATCCCTCACCGCCAGTGACCGGATGGCCAGCGCGATCGAAAAACAACTGCTCGCCCTCGATGGTGTTCGCAGCGTGACCCGCCGCACCGGTCGCGCAGAGCGCGATGAGCATGCCGAGCCGGTCAGCAACTCGGAAATGGACGTGACGCTGAAACCCGGTTTCCGGAAAGAGGAAGTGCGCCAACAGGTCAGCGCCATCCTGGAGCGCGTCCCCGGCATCACCACCAACATCGGCCAGCCCATCGAGCACCGCCTCAGCCACATTCTATCCGGCACCCCGGCGGCAATCGCCATCAGCGTCTATGGGGAGGATCTCGCCAAGCTGCGGGCAATAGCCAAAGAGATCGAAGGTGTCCTGAAACCCATGCCCGGCACCCGCGATGTGGCGGCAAACCGTGAGGTGTTGATCCAGTCCTTGCCGGTCGAATATCGCCCCGCAGACCTCGCCGCCTATGGCCTCACTCCGAAGGATGCGGCGCGGCAGGTAAGGAATTCGGTATTCGGAGTCGCCGTCACTGAGATCAACGAAGGCGTGAAACGCTACGAA
Source organism: Akkermansiaceae bacterium (assembly GCA_041753275.1). Taxonomy (GTDB): domain Bacteria; phylum Verrucomicrobiota; class Verrucomicrobiia; order Verrucomicrobiales; family Akkermansiaceae; genus Luteolibacter. Next base: position 16,798 of record JBGSUW010000111.1, read on the forward strand.
CTCGCCGTGCGCCTAGTGGAAGAAGAACGAAACGATTTACGCGATCTCAAGAACTTCGTCCTACGCGGGAAAGGCGGAGCATTGGTGCGCCTCAACGAGGTTGCCGACATTGGCCCGGAAATGACATCAAACCTCATTGCCCGCGAAAACGCCCAGCGCAAAGCCGTGGTCACGCTGAACGTTGAGGAAGGTTACAACCTCGGGGACTTGGTCGGTGAAGTTCAGAAAGCAGTCGATCCCATCGTCCAGAGCTACGGTTACGCGGTGAATTACGGCGGGCAGTTCGAAGCCCAGCAAGGAGCCAGCCGCACGATCCTCATCTTCAGCGGTCTCGTGGCGGTCATCATGCTCATCCTGCTGCAACTCGCCATCGGCTCGATCCGTGTCGCCCTGCTGGTCATGGTCAACCTACCGCTCGCCCTCATCGGCGGCATCGTCGCGATCTATCTCAGCGACTCGCCGGGTATTTTCAGCAACACGCTGGCACTGTTCGGACTTGGAGGGCACTACACCGCGCCCGTCATTTCCATCGCCAGCATGGTTGGCTTCATCACCCTTTTCGGCATCGCCGTGCGGAACGGAATCCTACTGGTGAATCACTACCAGCACCTCGTCGAACACGAAGGCCACACCATGTTCGATGCCATCGTCCAAGGCTCCGCTGAAAGGTTGATCCCAATTCTCATGACCGCCCTGACCGCCGCGCTGGCAGTCGTGCCGATCATTCTCCAGGGAGACAAACCCGGGAACGAAATCCTCGCCCCGCTCTCCGTCGTCGTCCTCGGAGGACTATTGTCCTCGACTTTCCTGAATCTCGTGGTCGTTCCGGCCGGTTACGCGGCACTCCACCGTGTTTCCGCCAACAACCCGAACCCCAAGACAAAACAAACACCAACCAAACAAGAAATATGAAAATGAAACCAACACTGACAATCCCCGCCCTCTTCCTTTCAACCATGTTGATCGGTTGCGGTGAAGAAGGCCACGGCCACTCGCACGAAGGCGATGACCACGGTCACCCACATCATTCCGGCGACGCCGAATCCCATGATAAAAAAGTCCCGCTCGGCACTTTCAAGGCCGGTGAAATCGAGATCAAGGCAGCCCAAGGCCATGGCATGGTCGCAGCGGGCAAAGAAGGCCACCTCGTCATCAATCTGCCTTACAAGGACAAGGGTGCCACGGTCATCCGCGCCTGGATCGGCACTGAAGACCGCACGCTGTCAGCCGTCGGAAAAGGCGGCTATACCGCGAAAACCGACAGCTACGACATCCACGCAGTTGCCCCTTCGCCACTACCTGCCGATGCAAAGTGGTGGGTGGAAATCGTGAAGCCGGACGGCACCAAGGTTGTCGGCTCCGTAGCGCCAAAGATGTAAACTTCGTTTCACTCGGAGTGATCCGGGCGCAAGGGACGGGACTGGATAAGTCTGGTTCCTTGCGCGACCGGTTCACCTGAAACGATTTCTTTAAATCATAAAGTTCTTGTCAGTGAATGGAATGCATCGCAGCGTCCTACGGCTCGTCATGAACCTCAAACATCTCTCAAACAAAACAGCTCACACCGAAGAAGTTCGGTGTGAAGGCGCTGTTGTTCGAGGTGTTATACCAAGGGCTGTTTGTCACTTGCTTCTGATAGCCGTCGCAGTTTTTGCGACCTTCGGAAATCTGCCACGGGTGATTGTTGAGACACATGATGGTCACGACGATCATTCGACAGCCGATTCATTCCAAATTGTAGAGCACCACGATGATGACCATCACGACAATCATCTACCAATGGATGATCACGATGACGGGGAACATTCCCACCATCACCACCACGTGGAAATTTCTTCGAGTCTCATGATTGCTTTCGAGGCGGTTGGGGAAACGTAAATTACGAGAGACACAAATAGACAGGATCTAACTTGCCCTTAACTTGCCCTCGTCCCACCGGAGGCTCGCGCGGCCACCTTTAGGCGCTCGGGCGGATAGTGCTTTCCTCGTCATTCCCGGCGCTTCCGCGCTCCGGCAGTGAGTCATTCACCTCCAAAGGACAGCCCGGTTTGAGGCAGAGCTTCGAAAAACTTCCCCCGTCATCAGTGGCAAGCCTTCTCCCGTGGTGACAGCGGCTACCACGAAGAGCACTTCCCGCCCTACCCCTTCAAGCTACATCACAACCTCAAATCGACATCGCTTGGAATCCGCCGTCCACGATCATTTCCGTGCCAGTGATGAATGAACCTGCACGCGAAGATGCGAGCAAAAGCGTCGCACCAATCAACTCTTCCGCATTTCCAAAACGTGAAGCCGGAGTCTGGCGCAGAATATCGAGGACGCGGGATTCATCGAGAACCTTGCGATTTTGCTCCGCGGGGAAAAACCCGGGCACCAGAGTATTCACCCGGATATCGCGATCCGCCCACTCGCGGGCGAGATTGCGGGTGAGATTATGCACCGCCGCCTTGGACGCTGAGTAAGTAAAGACTCGCGAAAGTGGATTGAGCCCTGAAATAGAACCGAGATTGATGATGGAAGCCGGCCGCATTTCATCCACGAAATATTGACCGAATACTTGGCAAGCACGGAATACTGCCGAGAGATTGGTATCGATGATATTTTGATATTCCTCTTCAGGAATTTCCAAGAAAGGGGTGGCGGAATTAATGCCAGCACCATTGATAAGAATGTCCACTTGCCCGGAGCGCTCGAGGACTTTTTCCAATAAGTGATGGAGCGACTCGCGCGAGGTGACATCCACCGGAATAAAATATCCTTTGCCACCATAGGATTCGATTTCAGTGAGTCGATGCTCCGCCTTTTCTGGAATCCGCCCGCCCAGCACGACTTCAGCACCCGCACGGGCAAGGCCCACAGCCATGGTGCCGCAGAGTTCACCCGTGCCACCGATGACGACGGCGGTTTTCCCGGATAGGTCGAAGAGATCTTTCAAATAGGCTGCGGTCTGCATGAGTTCAGTTTTATGGGAAACCGCGAACGTGCAAGACTAGATTCTCAGATCCGTCGCGGGCAATCAGGATAATGATCGCTGACTCCGTCCGGATCCGCGTGGAACCACAAGCTTCCGCGCAGGCAGAAACGGAGCGATGAGTGAAGCCTCGAAATCGAATGATTCAGAAAAATCCTCTTTTTTATCGGACTCTTGCTTGCCGAAAACCTGCTCTTCAATCAAGTGAAAGACCATATCCCCCACATCCTGGCATTTCCTCACATTCCACTCGCTCATCAGCGTGGAGGCCATTGGTCCGAATTGCTGCAGGGCACAATCTCTAAAGCCGGCAAGCAACTCCGGCCCGCTGACGTGGCGTGCTTGACCGTTGTTTGTCTCGGCTATCCGTTTGAGAGTGAAATCAAGGGCGTCTTTGAGAAAGAAATAAGCGTGCGGGTCAAAGCGTTTGTCGCGCTTCAAAATAGAAACGACGGATTGTTCAAATTCCATAGCCTGCATGAAGAAACTCTGCCGGAGATCTTTACGGGTGTCAAAGAGCTTTAGAAACGCCTGCGAGAGAAAGCTCAATCTGCATTTCTCAAAACCCACAATATCAACCAGCGATCAATCCATAAATTGGCTCGAAATCTGCACACTTCCAATCTTGTGCCCTCTTAGCGAGGTCTTTAGGAAGCCACTGATTGTGAAAAGTTTGTGCGTTATTTTCTGTTTCTGGATCGTGCTTCAACCGCTTGCGGCCGTCGCGCAGGCACCTGTGGCACCACCTGCCAGCATGAGCGCAGGCGAACTACTCGCTGCTGCAGAAAGGGCCTTCAATACAGGCGAATGGTCACTCGCAGCCGAGCGTTTTTCCGCCTTCATCCAGGATTATGGAAGCTTGGAAGGCACCGCGGGCACGGTTCAGAAAATCAAGCCACTGCTCGCCATCTGCCAAGTCAGATTGGAAAATTACGGCGATGCCCTATCCCTGTTAGACGAAGTCCTACAATTCCCCGAACTAGATCCGAAGCAACGCGTCGATTTAGTATTCTTCGCCGGGCTTGCCAATCTCCGCACCGGTAACCAGGAAGCCGCCCGCAAGCATCTAGGCGTAATTTTCACCGATCCGAAACTAGAGCGCAGCCGCCGCATGGAAGCGCTCGTGCTCGGCGGTATGAGCTACGTGCTTGAGGAAAACTGGAAGGAATGCATCGCGTTTTTCACAAAATACACGGATGAGATCACCGCCTTCAGCCCCGAAGCCGGAGCTCGCGCTAAGATCCTCCTCCTGCATGCATTGATGAAGGAAAATTTATGGTTGGATGCCGCCACGATCGCCCGCTCCATCCACCAACAAATGGATCAAACCCGCCAAGTCGTCACCTTTTCCTCCCAATTGATCGAACTCGGTGACCGCTTGTTAGAGGATGGCAAACTTCATGAGTCCATCTCCGTCCTTCGCATGGTCCCCTCTTCCACCGAGATCCGCAACCTGCAAAGTCAGCGACTTGCCGATGCCGAGCTTGATCTCAAATCCGCCATCGCCACCAAAAATCCAATTCGCGCCTCACAGGTGAAAACCGCGCTTGGCGAGATGCAGCGCGAGCTCGATGCCTTTGCGCAAATCCCCCAATTCGACAGCGCCGCCCGCCTCCGCTTGGCCGGTGCCTATTTCCAACTCGAACGCACTCGCGAGGGCTGTCTCATCCTCGATCAAATGGTCCGCCAGATGGAACCCGATTCCATCGGCGAGGCCGCCACCGCCTCATTGATGCGCGGTTGGATGTCGCTTGAGCGCTATGGCCGCGCGATTCGCACCGCCGAGCTTTATCAGGAACGCTTCGCCGCGCTGCCCGAGAAGCCGAATCTCCCAGATATACTTTTCCTCAAAGCACAAGCCTTCGAAGGACAGTTGGAACACCAGCAAGCTGCGGATGGCTATCACCAAGTCGCGCTGCAATTTCCTGACAAGCCCATCGCCGCTCAAGCCAAGTTCATGGAGGCCTACAATATTCTCCAACTGGAAAACTACAGCCAAGCAGGGATTCTATTAGATAAACAACTCAAGCAGTTAAAGGAAACTGACGACCTCTGGCAGCACGCGATTTTTTGGCGAGCGATGGCCTACTACTTCGATCAACGCTGGGAAAATGCAAGAGAGCTTTTAAGCCAATACCTCAAGGCCGCAGCCGATGAAAAAAGCGTAGGCCAAGAATATCAAGACGATGCCGCATTCCGGATCGGTTACAGCCATTTCTCCGAAGCAAACTACCCGGAGGCCATCAAGATCCTCAAAAAGTTTTCCTCCACCCACCCCCAAAGCGAGTGGCTAGGCGAAGGCCTCCTCACCCTCGGCGATGCACTTGCTGCCGAGGGCGAACTCGACGCTGCCGCCAAGGCATACGCCCAAATCCCCACCGATGCGCCCGGCTTCCACGACGAGGGTTGGATGAAACAAGGCAATCTTCTCAAGCTCAAAAAGGACCTCCCCGGGATGAAAAAACATTTCACACAGTTTCTCGAAAAACGTCCCGATAGCGCACGCATCGCCGAGGGCTTGCACTGGCTCGGTTGGATCGCGAAACAACAAGGTAAACTCGAGGAAGCCCGCGAAATCTACCAAACAGCGATCGACCGCTTCGGTAACGACGCCGTCCGCCCAGGCCTTGAAGACATCTTCATCGGCCTCCAGAGCCTCTATCCCAATGAGCAAAAATCGGAGCTGGAGATTCTTCTCAACAACGCCCTCATCAAAGCTCGCAATACCGAAAAGAATCGTCTTGCCACCCGCCTCGGATGGGCGCTCTCACGCCTCCACCTCGGCAACAAGACCAAGCCACCCGCGCAGCGTCTTCTCGATTCGCAAAATGCACTCATCGCCCTCGCCCCCGGAATCGATCCCAAGGAAACCGCCCCCCTCATCCTCGCCGATGTCGGGGATGCCCTCGCCACCGCTGGCGATGCGAAAACAGCCGTCCACATCTACCAAGGTCTCCGCAAATGGTGGCCCCGCGCGCCCGAGCGAGATCGTGCTTTCGCCGGCTTGGGATTCATCGCCATCCAAACCGGAGACGAAACAGCAGCCCTCGCCCATTTCGATCAATACGAGAAATTTGCCATCATGCCCAAGACCGCGCCCGATGCACGCGGTATCTCTTTAGTCGAAGGCGAGCTCGGTGGAAAAGTCGCCCTCGCTCGTGCAAATCTGCTTCTAAGTCGCAAGCCTGATTCCGCGCTCAATATCTTATTAGCGGCACAAAAAACCAAATCCATGCCCGCCGCCATTCGCGCCGAGGCCTTCATCACTGCAGCCCGATTGCATGTGAAAAAAGGTCGCTTCCGCGAGGCCCTACCCTACTTCGAGCAAGTCTATCTATTGTTCAATCGCTTCCCGGCACTCGTCGCAGATGCCTATTTCGAGCGCGGGGAAGCCCTTGAAAAACTCGGCATGCCAGAGAAGGCCCGGGAAGTTTACTCCGAGCTCGCCTCCCGCGAAGACCTCGCCTCCTTCAAGCCGGCACAGCTCAGCCGTGAGCGCGCTGAAGCCCTCGGTGGCCTCATCTCCCCCACCCCAGCCGCCCAATGATCGCCCGCTTCCAACTCATACTATTGTTCTGCGCGGCCATCACTTGCCACGCAATTAGTGCTAAGCCTGCCACTCCCGAAGAAGTCCAAAAGTTCGCTCAAAGCCGTCCAGAGCTGGATGAAATAACCTGGAAGGACACCAGCCGCGGTGGCCCTCTCGCCGTTCGCATCATTCAATCAGATGCCCAAGCCGTCACCGTCGAGAAGACCCTCGCTACCGGCCTCACTTCCAGAAAAGTCCCGCTCTCGGACCTCAGCGGCATCTCATTCAAATTCACCCCTGTCGAAGCATTGCTCCATCGTAAACCGCAAATAGAGTCCATTCCAGCGCTGCGCCTACTTTGGCAAACCCGCCAATCCACGATCCGCCTCACCGGCTCCAACGCGGGCGAGTCAGGCCTACTCCTCGCCCAGTCTCTGCGCCTCAGCGGCGAAGAAGATGCATTGCAAGAAGCCTTGAAAGTCCTCGCGCTCATCCGCAGCCAAGAGCAATCAGAACTCCGCATCGAGCGCGCCCAAGCCGAGCAACTTACCATCGAGTTTCTAGTATCCCAGAAACAGGCAACCGTTGTCGAATCCGACCGCCTCGCATGGGAGATCACCGCTGGCCCGGAAAATCCAGAGGGCATGCTTCTCGCCACCGCCTTCCTCGGCGAGCGCCACTTCGCAGACCTCAAGGCCACTGAGACAGAGCACCCACGCTGGATGGATGACGATGAGGTCCGCCCTGTCCGCCAGCGCCTCTATCATCTGACTTTGGACTTCTTCCTCTACCCCAGCCTCTTCCACGGAACGCGCGAGGCCGAGGCCGCACAAGGTCTCAAGCGCGCCGCAGATGTCTATCAATTCACAGGCTCCCCAGAAATGATGCAGGCCACCCTCACAGACCTCGCTGCCCTCTACCCGGAGTCTCAAGCCGCCAAGGATGCCGCCGCCCTCCTGGCACAAACTACTACACCACCCGTAGTTGAAACAGCATCCCCGGCGGATCCACTGGAAACAACGCCCACCACACCGCCCCCACCGCCGGAGCGCTACAATATTTTCGACGAATAAATTCCACTCAGCCCCAATCCACACCATTCCGTGAAATCCCTGTATTCCATCATCCGCCCCATCGTCATGGCCATCGCCCTTTTTGCCGTGGCCATCGCCATCACCTCCCGGCCTGCCTCTGCACAAGAAACCAATCCGCCTCCCGTCGCTGCAAAAGTTGAGAAGGAAAGCCTACTCGATATTTATCAAAAAGGCGGCTGGATCATGCACTTCATCGCGCTTTCCTCAGTCAGCGTGATTGCGATCATTTCCTTCTGTGCCATGAAGATCAGTCGCAAAGCCATGCTCCCAAGTGGGTTTGAAAAGTCATTGGCCATTGCATTCTCAAACCAAGATGTGTCCTCCGCGCTGAAGTTATGTGAAGGCAGTGAAAGCTCACTCTCACACGTCGTCCGGGAAACTTTTACCAAGGCGGCTGCCGGCGTTAGTGTCTATTCCAAAGCGGATCTGGAAGCTGTAGCCGCAGAAACCATTTTCCATGAGGAAACGAAGTATATGTTATGGGTGAATATGCTCAACGCCCTCGCCGCCATCGCGCCGATGATGGGCCTGCTAGGCACTGTTTCCGGAATGATCGGCAGCTTCGATCAACTCGCCGCCGGAGCTTCCAAGCCCTCCGATTTCGCAGGCGGCATTGGCGAGGCCATGATCACCACCGCCGCCGCGCTCATCGTCGCCATCCCCTCGATGTTGGCTTACTTTGTATTCAAAAACATGCTGCAGTCGCTCATTAGCCAGCTCGCCCATTCCTCGTCGAACTTGATTAGCCGCTTCATCACCGGGACCGGACCTGAGCATGCCCACGCCGAGGCTTGATCTTCATATAACTGTCAAATCCAAGTAATATGATCCGACGCCGCGAAGTGGATGATGTAGGGATGCAGATCGCACCCATGGTGGATATCACTTGGATCATGATTATATTTTTCATGGTTACCAATGAGATTGCGGAGAACGAATATGATGTCCCGGTCAATCTCCCACTGGCCTCCGCAGCTGTGGTCCCCGAAGACAAAGCCGGGCGAGTCATCGTCAATCTGGATGAAGCCGGGAGCTACTACCTCGGCAGCGAGCCACTTGCACTGGCAGAGCTCACCAGCCAGCTGAAACGCCGCATGATCGAGTTTCCTCCGCTCAAAGTTTACCTCCGTGCGGACGCGAATACCGCCGCTCTCCGAACCAAAGAATTCTACCGCGCCTGTGCCGAGGCCGGAGCCATAGAGATCGTGCTCGGCACCTTCAACACCACCCGTTAGACCGCGATGATTCTCCGCCGCCGCCAAGAACAATCCATCGAAGTCCAGCTCGCGCCGATGGCAGATATCGGCTTCTTACTGATGTGCTTCTTCCTGATCTCCTCAAGGCCGCCCCGCTACGAGGCCGACCTGAGCATGACCCTGCCTGGATCTGTCTCTGATGAAGTTTCCGTCGAGATTCCAGAAGAAGTCCGCATCGGCATCCTGGCAGATGGTGGCATCGAAGTGAATGAGGAAGTCATCGGCGCACCCGGCGATCAGGCGCTAAAACCACTCGTTAATTTATTAATCAAATTCAAAGAATCCGCCGATCTCAACCAAAGCCAAGCCCTCGTCACCGTGGATGCGGTGAATGACACCACCCACCAACGCATCGTGGATGTGCTGAACGCCTGCGGCAACGCCGGCATCCGAGGGGTCACTCTAGCAGACGACACCACCGAAGAATTCTGAAAAATTCCATCATGGCCAAGCCTCTCCTCGATCAAGTGGCGGACCACCGCAAGGCGGCCCGCAAGTCCATCACCACTGCGATGCTGGGCAGCCTCATCGTCCATGGACTCCTTGCCGTGTTTGCCGGAGTCTGGATCGTGGCAAGCTATATCAAGAGCGAGCCACCTAAATTTATCGCACCACCCGCGCCAAAAATCAAAGTCCCACCGCAGACCCGGCAGCACCGAATGAATCTTGCCTCTCACGCAGCACTCGCTGCAAAGCCCACTTTCAAAGCCCGCCTTGTCAGCCTCCGGCCCACCGCATTCGCCTTGCCGGAAGCACCCAAAGTCTCGATTGAAAATATGCTCACCCCGGATCCTTCTGCCATTGCGAGCAACATCGTCACCGGCCTCGCAGGTGTCGCCGGCACAGGCACCGGTGCAGGCTTCGGCCTCGGTGGAGCTGGAGGCACAGGCCTTGGCACAGACATCAATTTCATGGGGGTCGAAGCCCGTGGTAAGCGAATCCTACTGATGTTTGATGTTTCCACCTCCGTGGTAAATAAGGCCAACAAGTCTTCAATGCCCTTGGCCCGCATCAAGGAAGAAACCATCCAGATGATCGAGAAATTACCCGTGGATGCGCGTTTCGGGATCATCCAATTTGTAAGAAACTATAAGATGTTTCAGCCCGAACTCATCCCCGCCACCCAGACCAACCGCGATCTCGCAAAAGAATGGATTGAAACTCAATGGAACGAATCCGGGATGATGCCGCGCAATGGCAAGGGCGTCATCGCGCCCGAGCCCAACGGACTCCCGCCGATCTTGCGAGCGGCTTATGCGCTCGACCCAGACGTCATTTTCCTAATCTCGGATGGAAGCTTTGAACGCGGCGGCTTCGGGAAATCAGAAAAAATTAAAGATGACGAATTCGAGGAACTTTTCAAAGAACTCACCTCTGACATCCCGGCAAAAATCCCCTTCTATTTCTTCGGCTTCCAAATGAAAGATCCAGACCAAAAATTCTGGAACCGCCTATCCCGCCGCCAAGGCGGGCAGATGAAAGAGATCAAGTGAATCACCGAGCAATCGCTACTTGGAAAGCATGTGAATTGGAAATACAGTCCACTAACTAAACATCTTCTTCTAAAACTTGTCCGTTTTGCTTAAGCCAGATTTTTGCCTTATCGGCAAATGTAACCTTAGCGCGAACAATGTTCCAAAAACGCGGGGTGTGGTTGGCTTCCATCAAATGCGCCAGTTCGTGGACGATCACGTAGTCAATCACGAACATGGGTGCTTTAATTAGACGCCAGTTGAAGTTGACATTATCCTTCACCGTGCAGGAGCCCCAGCGATAACGATTGTCCACAATTTTCGCCTCGCTAAACTCTACGCCCAATTCGTTGGCGTGGCGTTTCACGCGGGGCAGGATAGTTTCCATGGCGCGGGTGACATACCATTCCTTCAAAACTTTCCGTCTTTTCGACTGTTGAGCGGGGGGAACCAGAAATCGCCGCGAGAACTCAACGCAGCCGCTCACCGTATCCTTTATTTCGATGAGGTATTCGCGACCAAGGTAGGGAACAGACTCTCCATTGACCACTTCCTTGCCGGGGGCATGCGGGCGGTCCTGATATTTCTGAGGATGATTTACCTTGTCGAATAACCACTGCCGCTTCGAATCCACAACTTGGTGTATCGTCTCGTCCGATAGCCCTTCCGGGGCATGGACCACAATCGACCGATCGCGCTCAACGGAAATCGTGAGCTTTTTGCGCTTGGCCGAACGGACGATCTGGTAGTTCAGGTCCATCAATTGGCGTAGAGAATCGTGTCGTTATTTTTCTCTGCAATTTCCATCAGGCGGCTGATGACGTGTTTCCTGTTTTTAACGAGACCTGGCATCGTTGCAAACTCCGGCTGTAACATCGTCTTTTGAAGATCCGCCACCAGTTTGTTCCGAGCCGGGATACTCTCCCAAAATCCGATGAGTTTCAATTCCCGTTCAATTTCTCCGTAGAGATCCTGGGTAAGGGCGACAAGCTTGCCAATCCTCTCCTCTTCCTTCATCCCGTAAAGCGGGATATCGTCTCGAACCACCAACGAATTCAGATCCTGCTCTGGCTCCTCACCAAAAATCTCGCTTTTCAACATCCGGAAAATTGGCATCTGTTTTTTACGATGCAGACCGTAGGTAGGCTCCTTGCCTGCGTTCACGATGCGTTGCCGCAGCTTCTCAAGCTCCTCGTATATCTTTTTCCAGTTGTTGGCGAATTCCTCAAATATCTTTCTCAATGCTTCGGCGAAGGAGGCTTGCAGTTCGGGGTCATCATTCAAGTCCACGTCGAGGTGATGACGAACGGCATGCTCGATTTCCGCCGCCTTGGTCTTTGTGCGGGAATGTTTTTTGACCTCCTTCTGGAAATCCTCATCGAGAATGGAGATCGGCTCCACCTTCACGTCGATGCCACGAGATTGAAGGAACGCGTCTGTAATGGTGCGGAGCTTGGGAGGGATGCCTTTCATGCTCAATCTACCGTCGCGGAAATGCTTCGCCGCCATTTCGTTGATGGCCACCAAGGACTGAAAATCCCCCATGTAGTTGAGAGCCTCCTTGGAGGGAAACACGAGGTTCAGATTCTTAGTGAACTTCTTGAAAAGGCTCATGAATTCGAATCGCAGGTCCTCATCGTAAAACACGTCATAAAAGGCGTCGGCGTCCGTGAGATCCTTCAAACCATGCTTTTTGAGGAAGGCCAAGATCGCGTCGTGGCTGCTTTTCAGTTCCCGCACTTCCTGCTCGGGAAAGCTTATTACGCCCTCGATCTCCTTTTGCTCGCGCTCGTCGTAGTTATCGAGCGCCTTCTTAAGGTGGTGGCCGGTGCCAACATAATCCACGACAAAGCCCTTGTCTTTCGATTCACCTCCGACCCGGTTCACCCGCGCAATGGCCTGAAGCAAACCGTGGGCGACGATGATTTTATCCAGATACATCACTTGCTCCACCGGCGCATCAAAGCCCGTGAGCAGCATGTTGTTGACGATGACAATGCCCACGTCGCCCTTCACTCCCTCATCTTCTTTTCCGAATGGTAGCTTGAAGCTCTTGATCATCGCCCCGTGCTTTGAAGCGTTTGTGTAAGGAGTCAGGTGCAACTCGTCATTGTGATTGCCCGAAATCACCACATCGCTCTTAAGCTGTTTGAGACGTATTACATCCAGTCTCAGCGGATTTGATTTTTCCAGTCCGGTGATGGCCTCGGTGATCGCCGCATCAATATACTTCTTGTAGCGCACGGCGGCCTCGCGGGATGTAGCCACGATCTGAGCCTTGTAGCCGTTGGGGAAAACATGGGTCAGGTAATGCGTCAACATATCCTTGGCCTTGGCCTCGATGGTCGTCTCTGCCTCCAGATACGCTGCGCGTGACCCGTAGCCAAGGATCTCCATGCGTTCCTGAAGATTGTAGTCGCTGAAAACGTCCGCAAATTTCGCATCCATCCCGGGCTTGTCCGGCACCTCGGCATTGTGGGTGCGGCCTTCGTAGATGATCTCCAGCGTCACACCGTCCGCGATGGATTGGCGCATCGTGTATTTGTCGATGTAGTCGCCGAAGACCCTCTCCGTTTTGTCGATGGGCGTGCCGGTGTAGCCGATGCGCGTCGCGTTGGGGATGCCTTTGTCCAGGTTGGCCGCCAGTCGCGAATACTGCGACCTATGGGCTTCATCCGTCATTACCAGGATGTTGGGGCTGGCGTTCAATTCCGGGAACGTCTCGGTCAGGTCCGTTTCGCGGAACTTGTGGATCATCGCCATCACCAGATCGGAGGCATCGCTGGTGAGAAGTTCCTTGAGTTTCTTGATGCTGTCAGCGGGCTTCACGGTGAATCCGATGCTCTGGCTGGTTTCCGCAAGCTGTTGTTCCAACTGCGTGCGGTCCGTGACAAAAATGACTTTCCATTTCGAGAGCGACGGATGCCGATACATTTCCCGCACCATGAACATCATCGTCAGAGACTTTCCGGAGCCTTGGGTGTGCCAGATGATGCCACTGCGCTCGCGGGGGTTCTTGCCTGCCAGTAAACGCTTCACCGCTAGCTTCACAGCACGGAACTGCTGATAGCGGGCCACCACCTTGATCATCTCGCCCTTGTCGTTGGTGCTGAAAATCGTGAACGTGCGGATCAGGTCCAACAGATTGTCCCGATCCAACATCCCGGCCACGAGGCGCTGCTGGTCATTCGGGCTGCTGCTGCCATGATCCAGATCATTTAGAGTGCGCGGGTAAGGATCAGACCACCGGTAGAAGTGCTTTTCGTTGTGCGTGGTGATCGTGCCGAACTTCGCTTCCTGCCGACAGGTCGTGATCACGAATTGATTGTAGAAAAACATCGGCGCACTGCCTTCCCCCTTGCCCCCCCGCTGCTCACTGTAGCGCATGAGTTGCTCAATCGCCTCTTGGGTAGGTTCCCTCACCTTGGGCGACTTGCACTCGATCACCACCACCGGCAGCCCGTTGAGGAAAAGCACGATGTCCGGGATGATGTGGTGCTCGGTTCCCAGGATGCGCACCTTGAACTGGCACACGGCGATGAAACTGTTGTTGTCTCGGTTTTTGAAATCAATGAACTCTACCGACGGACTCTTCTCACCGGTCTTGCGGTTCTCGCTGACACTGGTGTTTTCCAGCAACTGGTTAAACACATGTCGGTTATTCTGAAGCAGGTTGGTGCTGGGGAAATTCGCCGTGAGCTGTTTCACCACCTCATCCACCTGATCGTCCTCCAGCCATGGGTTGATCACCTTCAGTTGTTCCCGCAGCACGGAAAGCATCACCACCTCGGTGAAGTTGCTGCGATGGCTGTCACCGGGGTGCTGCTTGGCGTCCAAGTCGATGATCTCCCAGCCGAGGCCGGCGAGCTGGTCCAGCAGCGGTTTCTCGACGTGTTGTCGTTCGTCGAGTCGGATCTGGGCGGCGGTGTCCTTGGTGCTCATGATTTGTCTGTGACCTCCCAGTGACCGCCTTTTTGAGGACCGACGTATCTCAGCCGTCCTTCTTTGACGAGCTTGGAGCTGGCCATTTCCACGGCCCGGAGCGTGATGCCGATTTCCTCGGCCACATCCGCAAGCGTCAAATCAGGGTCTCGGTGAAGTATTTCGAGGATTTTCACCGAAGTTTTCACCGAAGTTTTCACCGAAGTTTTTTGGGTAGTTTCTTGGGTGTCTTCTTGGGTAGTCTCCCCCCACGCCGCCTTCTCATGCACCGGCAGCCGAGTCAGGAAATAGCTGCGTTCATCGTCAGTCTCGAATTCCGGAGCGGGTGAGCCATTCGCCGCCATGGACTTGATGATCTTGGAAATCCCGGTCGAGCGGCCTTCGGTGAGGTCCAGTTCCTTGAGGAACTCACCGATGCGGCGGTTGCGGTAGCGTCGGGACACTGCCTTGCCCTTTTTCAGATCCTCCAACCGAATGGAACGATCAGGACCGGGGAAACTCAGCACTACCAGATCCTCCATGGAAATCCGGACCTCGATGGGTTCACGGATCTCGTAGGACCTATGATACACCGCATTCACCACCGCTTCCTCGATGGCGGCATGGGGGAAGTTCCAGAACCGCTCCGCCTCCGCACGCTGCGGGTGTTTGATGATCGTTTCCTTGATGTAGTTCCGCTGAATGAAGCTGATAGCATCGCGGGTGATCCGGCCCAGCGGGCCTTTGAAAATCTTCTCTTCAAACCGATCTCCGCCCGCACCTTCCGGAAACCACACCACGTCGATCTGCGTGACCGGGAAAAATCGCTCGGGATGCTCGTTGAAAAACAACAATCCCACATTCTGCGGCATCGGTGCCTCACTCGGCCCCGCCACAACACTCATCTGACGGCCCAGCGCCTCCACAGACAGTTCGCCCACCTCGCCTGCTAGATCACTGCCCACCTCGCGCAGAAACTCCTCGATCAGACGCGGTGATAGATCCTCAGTCTTGGCCGCTTGGTTCACCCGGTCATCAAACGGCAATTGCGCCGTTAGGCCGATCAACTCGCGCTCATCCTCGCCCTTGGCCTCCACCGTGCTGGAATAGCGGCGGATGTAGTATCGGTATTCCTTCAACTTGCCCGTCACCGATTTCGGCACCTTGTAGGGCCGGGACAAGCCACCCGGTGCCCACAGCACGAGCAGATTTCTATCCGCAAATCGCTCCACGCTCAGCAGCGGGAAATACGGCGGTTGGATCAGGTTGCAGAAACCTAGCAACTCTTGCTGAATCTTATCGAGCTGATTCTCCTCCAAGCCCACCGGTGGAAACATCGGCTGCCCGGCGGAATCACAATCCTGACCGATCACCACATAGCCGCCACCCAGGTTCTCAAAATCATTCGCGAAGGCACACAGCGTCCGCAGAATCGCATCCGGGTTCCAGCCCGTCTTGTATTCAATGCGCTCCCCTTCCACCTGCCGCTGGCGGAGGAGGTTTTCGAGGTTGATGGGGAGCTTCGAGGTCATTCGGTTAGTCCCAAACGTATTTTTCATCCCACGTTTCGCCATGCTTCTTCAAGATGGCTCGATACTCTTCCTGAAAGGTCAACTTGCGATGATGCTCCACCTGTCCGTCGATGTAGGCAGTGACCACCTCAAGATTTGAAACACTGACGGAAAAACACCCATATCCTGCTTGCCAGGAGAATTCGGATAAGGGGGCGGTCTGGCCGCTTGACGGGAGTCGTGGCACCGATTGGTCCTTGAGCCAATGATTGGATGCCCGCTTCATTTCCTTGATCCATTCGGCTTGGGTGATGGTCCGGCCCAAGCGTGCCAGAATATGCACATGATCTTCCACCCCGCCGACGCGCAGCGGCGCACATTCCAATTTTTTGGAAATGCCACCCAGGTAGCCATGCAGGGATTGGCGCAAACCAAGGTCTTCCAGAAACGGTCGGCGATCTTTGGTCGAAAACACCGCATGCAAATAGACGGCAGAGAGTGATTGGGGCATGAGTTCAGTCCGTTGAAAGGCAGAGGATTCCACCGCGAGTTAAGGGATTCATATCCCAACGGGATTCCACCCTCCAGCCCAGGGTTGGTCGAGTGCAATGAGGCCTACCCTGGGGGGCGCGCCGGAGCATATTGAACCGCAACGCGGTTCCGGCCGGGGCGGTGGGGCGGACGTCGGTCGGGACGCAACCCCGTTGGGGTTGATTTGCGTGGCGGGACCCTGACCCAGGGTAGCGCGACACGCGCAACCCTGGGCTGGAGGGCGGAACGCCGTTGGCGTTCATGTGCTTGCCTCCGGGTTGTTGATTAAATCCGTGACCCGCTTGCGCCCGGTCAGCAGGTCTTGCATCAGGGCGGTTTTCAGGGAGCGGAGCTTTGAGAGGCCTTGTGCCGAACCATCAATCGAAGAATTCAAATCAAGAAGCCTCTTTGCGATTTCGCTTTGTTCTTCCTTGGAAGGAAACGGGATTGAGAACTTGGCGAAGTCACTCGTATTGATGTGTTTGATCGTGGAACCAACGAATAGATGTCCCATCGTTCCCGTTTCGAGGCAGAAATTGCAGTAGAAACTGACAAAGTTTGGGTCCAATAAGTCCTTTTTGAACTTGGTCAAAATCAACGCGTGGCAGTTTGATTCGAGAAGGTCATCTGGCACGACTGCTGTTGTCCCAATGTGCCCAGATTGAACCGTCAACATGTCACCCGGGTGAAGTTGCGACTTCTGCTGTCGCTCGTGAAAATTTCTGGTGATTCGCGTCAACTTGCGCATATCCATCCGATTGCACCTGATATTATTCCCGTAAAGGTATGGGATGCCATCCGAAGAATCCGTGTAATAAGGAGTCGCAACACCAACGAAGCCATTCGTAATTAGATCCGAAACTTGTCCCATCGGCTTCACCTCCCACTCCACCGGAATCCTGCCCAGCGGGGAGTCTTTGAACGGGTGGGTTTGTTCGGAGCGGAGGTTGCCGTGTTCGTCGATGCCGCGGGTGAGGAGGTCCTGCATCAGGCCAGTCTTGAGGCGCTGCTGCTTGGCGATCAAGGCTTCCGTCTGTTCGATGGCCCGGTCCACCGTCGAGAG
This sequence comes from Akkermansiaceae bacterium, assembly GCA_041753275.1. Classification (GTDB taxonomy): domain Bacteria; phylum Verrucomicrobiota; class Verrucomicrobiia; order Verrucomicrobiales; family Akkermansiaceae; genus Luteolibacter. The sequence continues at coordinate 34,146 of JBGSUW010000111.1, forward strand.
AATTTCGGCGATTTTGGCTTGCTCGGGTTTGGGAGGCGTTGGAATTTCAATTTTGTATAGCAGCTCTCGCGATAAGCTTGGAACGCCTGTCGCCTCGTTCATTTGACGCAAGTCGAGTGTTTGGAAAAAATAGTAAAGCCAGCGTGGAACAGAGTCGCCAAAAGCACTTAGGTAGTAAGCCGTATCGATTGTCCAGAATCTCCCGGTCGCAAAATGAACGCGATCAATGGTTCCCTTCCTACCAAGAATTATGGACTCGCCATCATAAAGGAAATTTTTGCCTTTTCGCTCTGACCCACCGGTGCCAACAACTGGATATTCTCCGTCTTCCGCTAGAATTCCAGCCGGAGAACGACCGTAGTTGATAGTTGCCAACTCACGAAGTGACAGGGTTTGCCAATTCTTTACCTTGCTCATTTCAAATACCCCAATCCGGTTAGAAATCCATCGAGCGCCGTGAGGGTTTCGGTGCGTTCGGCTTCCAAGGCGCGGCTGGAGACGGCGTATTTGTCCCAGAGGGTTTCGACCGACTGGATCAAGTGGCGTTTTTCGGCGTTGAGGTAGCGGTTGAGTTCGTGGGTGGCGAGGTCGTGGAGTTTTTTCAGGATCAGGGTCTTGGCTTCCTCGCCGGTGAGCTTGCCGCCGATCTGTGAGAACAAGCTGTCGGTCTTGGCAAGGCGGGCTTGGAGGGCGGCTTGGTCCTTTTGCAGGGCGGTGAGTTGTTTTTTGTCGGCCTTCGGGAGATTTTGTGTCGCCCCTTCAGGGCTCAATACCGTGGTTGCGGGGGACCCAGGGCGTTGCCCTGGGCTGGTATGTGGCAGGCCGTTGGCCTTGAAGAGTTCGGAGATGCGGTCGTTGACCTGCTGGAGAAGTTGTTGGTTCTCAGCGTTGAAGTCGGTATCGCCGAGGCGCTTGAGCTGGAGCTTGAGTTCGAGTTCGTCGGCGAGAACCTTGAGCTTGGCCTTGCCCTCCTTGATGCATTTTTCCAGAGCGGTGATGGCTTTTTCCTGCGCCAGCAGGGCTTTGATCTCCTTCTTGGCGGACTCGCCGGTGCTGCCCTTGAGGTCGTCGCTGAGTGCCTTCAGCGCGGCCTTGATGGTGGCGGCGGTGACGGATTCGCCTTCCTCGGGTTCGTAGGCGGCGAGTTCCTGCCCGGCTTCCACGGCTTCGGCGAGTTCGCTCTGGGCCTCACTGATCGATGCCTCCAATGCCTCGATGGCATCGGCCTCCGCCTGGAAGAAGGCGGCGATCAGATAGGAGTCCGGGATCAGCGTGTGGTGCCAACCGGTGGACATGATGGTTTTGAGATCGTAGCGGATTTGCTGCCACCAGTTTACAAACACCCCGGCACTCTGGAACTCGTCCAGTACGCCGAGCGGGATGAAGCGGGTCTTGAGGGTGGTGAGCAGTTCCTGCCGGACTTCCGGCATTTTCTTGCCCTCGCGGAGCAGGGAGAAATCGTGGCGGGCGATCTTCCACCACGCTTGCAGCGCCTCGCGGTGACTGCCGAGGGTGAGCAACAAGGCGGCATCCGTTTCCAAGGTGGCCTTGATGGCCGGCTTGGCGGTGATGCCGCGCTGGAAGGAGAGGTAGCCGGGGCGCTTTTTGGTGGCAGGAAGGAACAAAGTGTCCGCATTGACACCGAACTTGGCGAAGGCACTGTGGCGGGCCAGCACTTCCGGTTCAGGCACTCCGCCGATCAGGTGGGCCTGCACGTCTTCCGGCTCGGGATCGGGCGTGTTGTCCACGTAGCGGCGGATGTTCAGGTTGAAGTCGTGTTTTTCCACAATCTCTTCCTTGGTCACGAGGCGGCTGTATTTCGGTAACTCGCGCTTGTGGGTGAAGACGAAGTCGATTTTCTCGATGTCCTCGGGGCGGAGTTTGTTCTGGTTCTTGCCCTCGGCGAATTCGCGGTCGGCATTGATGAAGAGGACCTGGTCGCGCAGGGAGTCGGGCTTGTTTTTATTCAGGACGATGACGCAGGCGGGAATGCCGGTGCCGTAGAACAAACCGGGCGGCAGGCTGATGATGGCCTCGATCACGTCGTCATGGATGAGCAGCTCGCGGATGAGCTTTTCCTTACCGCCACGGAACAACACGCCGTGCGGCATGACGGTGGCGGCGAGTCCGTCCGCCTTGAGTGAGGCGAGCATGTGCTGGACGAACATGAGGTCCGCTTTTTTCCCGGTCTCCGGGCACCATTCGCGGAAGCGGGAGGGAAACTTGAGGGTGGCGCGGCTGTAGTTCTGCGAAAACGGCGGATTGGCGAGGATGCGGTCGAACTTGCGCGGCACGCCGCCATCGAGGATGAGCGGGTCTTCCAGCGTGTCGCCATTCTCGATGGTGAAGCGGGTGATGTTGTGGAGGATCATGTTCATCACGCAGATCGACTAGACGGTGCCGTTGGAGTCTTGGCCGAAGAGCGCGAGGTCATTGGCATTCTCACCCTGTTCCTCGACGTATTGGTGACTCTGGATGAGGAAGCCCCCGGAGCCCATGGTGGGATCATCCACCTCGTGGCCGGCGCGGGGTTTCACGATCTGCACCAGCAACCGCACCACCTCGCCGGGAGTGTAGAACTCGCCGCCCTTCTTGCCCGCGCTGTCGGCGAAGAACTTGATCAGGTATTCGTAGGCCGCACCCAGCAAGTCGGGGAACTCGAAGTTATCATTCACCAGCACGAAGCCGGGCTGGTTGAAGTGGTCGAGTAGGTCCTTCCACTTCTGGTTGGGGATGCTCGTCTTCCCTTTGACGGCGTTAAAATCAATGTTGTTTTTCAGCACCCCGTTGAGCGCGTCGTTTTCATCCTCCACTGCGGCGATGGCCTTGTTGAGCATGCTGCCGATGTCGTGCTTGAGATCCTTGAGGGCCGGGACCACCTCGCCGTTTTCATCGGTCCAGGATTCATGCCAGCGGGCACGCACCGGGACAAAGAAGGTCTCGCCATAGGTGGCCTTGTCTTCCAGCAGCTCCGCCAGCAACTCCGGGCCGACATGGGCGTAGTCCTTCTTAATGATGGCGCGTTTCAATTCGAATTCGTCAGACAGGCGCTTGAGGAAAAGCATGCCGAAGATGAATTCCTTGAATTCCGAGGCGTCCATCTTCCCGCGCAGGATGTCGGCGGATTTAAAGAGGAAGGATTCGAGCTGGGAGAGGGTGATTTTGTCGCGGGTCATAAATGAAAGGCAAGGCGGGGGAATAGTGGCATGTTGAAAGCAATCCACACCTTCTCCTCCATCGCGGCTGAGTTCATAAGCGTAGAATTGCGCGTGGTAGCGGGTCATGATGATTTCACCCATCAGGTAAGCGCTGTGGATTCAATCCCTTTGGCATCAAGCTGGAAAGGCTGATTTTCGTTAGATATCACGTTGGTCATTAATTTGTGAGAGAACGCTGACTGTGTTGATGTCCCCGTGCGCGGTCGGCACGGACATTCAATGGCATGTCGATCAAAATGACCGGAGGAAGGGTGTCCACCGCGTGTTAATTCAGTTCACAAAGACTAAGAGAGCTATTAAGGCGTCCAGCACACGCTCAATGAAATGAAAGACTTCATTTACCGTTCAACAATGCATCGTGGTAATCAAAAATCGAGCAATAATTGCCCTTATGACTGTTCACACGTAAGTCACCGCGCACTTCGCTTTCACGAGAGCCCTTTTAAAAACGAGTGACTCAAAAATGGCTCCGGCGGTAGGGATCGAACCTACGACCTAGTGATTAACAGTCACCCGCTCTGCCGCTGAGCTACACCGGAATTGCCTCCTAACGGACGCGGCCGGACCTTGGGATTCCACGCCCGCTTGTGGCAAGGGAAAAATAACGAATGTTTGAAAAATCGAACCGTCTTGACGTTCCGCCCGCGTTTTCACGGAATTTCTAGCCTCGTAACGCGGCATGAGCGGCTGCCTCTCCTGTCGCAAAACAGGTGCCCATCACCCGAATGGATGCCTGTGCTTCATGGTCTGCGGAAATACAGCGGCCCGCGACCCATAGATTCTCAATCCCCAACGGCCGCAAGCAGCCCAGTGGGATCCCCGCGGGCCGATCCTCTCGCGGGTAACGAAGTTTCGGACCCTTCGCATCTTCGCGAAATTCCATCGGCCAAGTCGCTAGGGCGATTTCATCTGAAAAACGTTCTCCCGCCAGCAATTGGCCACCCGTCAGCACGCTTTCGCCTATCCACCGGCGGCTCTCGCGGATGCCGGCTCGCACCGGCCATTGGCTAATATACGCCCCCCGCCATTCTTCACTGCGGCTACCTAACCAACGCATCACCGCGCTGGCTGTTTTCCGGCCACAGATTTCCAACTGGGTGAGACATACCGAATCCAATGGTGCGTAGTCAGCCACCGTTTCGCCGCCGTTAAGATCAAGGCTGGCGAATATTTCACTTCTTCTGCCCGATGCGCGAAAGGTGATCCCCATCGCAGCGGCCGGCACCTCGCCGGCCTTGATTCCCTCCACGATTCTGCCAGCTGTTTGCAGTCTGAATGCATCGTCTAACCGAGCTTCACAATGCACTCCGAAGACGTAGGCCGGACGTTGCAGCCGGGGCGCATCCGCCATCTCGGTACCGCCGCCTAACAAATCCGCGACGACCGCGTCTCCCGAAGCATCGATCAAACGCGAGGCACATACCGACTCCACCTCCGCACGGCCACCGATTTCGATTCGCCAGCCACCATCTTCCCGGGCCAAGGCGGTGACTTTGGAATGAAATTGCACTACGAGATTCGCCTCAGCCGTGACCATTTCATCGGCGATTCTTACAAACTCCACCGGGTGCTGCGGCAGCACGTCCACCCTTCCCATGCGGATCGGGCCGATGCCGGTTGCCTCAATCATGCGCCAGGCCATTTCTTCCGGGAACCCATGGTTCGCCAAGACCGCGCCGGGTTGCGCCCTCAGCAAATACAGCCCACAAAATGTATGCACCAGCGAAGTGGTACCCATCCCACCGAGGTAACCATATCTCTCTATCAACAATGTGCGGGCACCTCCCCGCGCCGCAGTCACAGCGGCCGCAAGGCCGGCACTGCCGCCACCTATTACGGCGAGATCATAGCTCTCGCCGCTTGACCTCATGGAATTCTGTGGGCGATGAGACTCGCAAGAGTGGTAGGCGTGGCGAGATTCGCCTTCGTGAGATCGTCTGGCCCAAGCTCGATGCCCCAGCGGTCTTCCACCGCCACGACTAACTGCATCACCGCCATAGAGTCCAGCCCGGCGCCCGCGAGGTCTCCATCTTCAGGAAAATCCCAGTCTAGTTCAAGGACGCCCTCGTCGTTTAACCAATCGATTATTTCTGTAGGCGTCGGTGATGATTTCTTCGATACTTCCATGTGGGAAAAACGGTGCGATGAGTCCCCCCGCCGCATCAAGCGGAAATCGTAGTTAATTTTCCCAAGGTTAACTAATTTCAGAATTCCACCTCAGTTCCCAGCACCGCAGCCTCGATGCTTCCCGAGTGGTTTTCCGCAAGCGCAGCTCGCAAGCTCTCCGCATGATCCGGCTCGCCATGGACCAACCAGACAGATTGTTTTGATCCACCGATCCGCCCGAAATAGTCGAGCAATTCCGAGTGATCCGCATGGCCGGAGAAAGAATCGATGATCTCGATTTTCGCCCGGACGGTGTAGCGCCTCCCAAGAATCGGCACCTCACGCTCGTGATCGCGAATCCGCCTACCCAAGGTGTTATCCGCACAATAGCCGACGAAGAGGACCGTCGTTTTAGGATCGCTGATGTTATTTTTAAGATGATGCAGAATCCGCCCGGCCTCACACATGCCCGAGGCGGAAATGATGATTGCCACGCCCTCGATATCATTGAGAGCTTTGGACCCATTGACCGATCTCACCAATGTGAGATTTTCAAATCCAAAAGGATTATCGCGCTCGAACAGAGATTGATAAACCTCATCATTGAAAGCATCCGGATGCAGTCGGTAAATCTCCGTGGCACTGACCGCAAGCGGACTATCGACAAATACCGGGATTTCCGGAATCTCACCGCGCTCAAACAGATCGTGCAACACATACAACAACTGCTGGGTGCGCTCCACTGCGAAGGAGGGAATGAGAATTTTCCCACCCCGCTTCACCGCACGGCGAATGATTTCACCAAAATGATCCCCCACCCCCGGCGGCGCCTCATGCTCACGGCCGCCATAGGTGGATTCCATTAGCAGGAAATCGATATCACCCACCGCCACCGGATCACGCAGCACTTCATTTCCTCCCCGGCCCACATCGCCGGAGAAGAGAAAACGCTTCTTTTTCCCATCCGCCTGATCCTGAATTTCCAGCAACACCTGCGCGCTGCCGAGAATGTGACCCGCATCGACGAAGCGCAGACTCACCCCATCCGCGATCTGCATCGGCCGATCATACCCCAGCGTCACAAACTGTCGCAAACACCGCTCCGCATCGCGCTCGGTGTAGAGTGGTGTCGCTGGCTCCAGGCCCTCCTTTTTCCGGTGTTTATTAAGCCAATCGATGTCGCCCTCTTGGATCCTCGCCGAGTCCGCGAGCATGATTTGGCATAGATCCCGCGTGGCATGGGTGGCATAAATATTTCCAGTGAAGCCCTTGCTCGTAAGGTTCGGTAAATTTCCGCTATGATCGATATGAGCGTGGGAAAGCACCACTGCATCGATGGTCTTCGGATCGAAGTGCGGGAAGCAACAATTCACCTCATACGCATGCTTGCGCGAGCCTTGATATAATCCGCAATCGAGCAAAATACGCTTGCCGTTGATTTCGAGTAAATGTTGCGAACCAGTGGTGGTGCCAGCCGCACCGCAGAATTTGAGTTTCATGAAGTTGATTTAGAGAGAGATGCGAACGCTGAGATGGGTTTACGATCCATTTCTATCAGAACAGGAAAGTGCGGCAAGCCCTGAAACTTCGCGCTTGCAGTAGCTCTAATGGTCTTCGTAGAGGCGCGTTGGTGGGTCGAATCCGCAATCCCGGCCATCCACAACCTTTACTTTTTCCTCCCATGGAAGCTTGTAATTATTAGCACACAAATCCTTCATAAACGTGTAAGGGCAGTCGCCAGCGCCTCCCGCGACGGCAACGTATCCGCGATGGCCGAGCTGGTAGATATTGTTTTCCACGCCCCAGTGAATGCGAGCCTCGTCCACCAAATCGGGGCGCACTTCCGCAGAGATAATCTCATCGGCAAGACCGCTACCTTCTTTCAGAGGCACGCCGTCGAAGTTAACGATCATGCCTTCTCCCATGGAATTGAATGTGCCATCGCTTCCGGCAAGGCAGACGCTGGCAGTAACCATTAGGTTGCAAAACGAGTTGGCCTGGTTGGTAATTTTCCATGCGTGTCTGATCGGCGGAGTGTAGCCGGCAGTTCTGAGCATGATATTGGCACCTTTATAGGCGCATTCCCGGGCGACTTCAGGAAACATGCCGTCATGGCAGATCGCAAGTGAGAGAATGCTGCCATTGGGTCCGGCACAGACGGGAATCCCCAGATTGCCAGGCTCCCATGGCTCTACCGGGACCCACGGGTGTAATTTCCGATAAAATAATTGGAGAGCTCCTGTATCGTCGAAAATGACGCCTGTGTTGTAGGGATTACCACCGGGATTTTTCTCCATAATGGAGAAGCAGCCCCAGATTTTATTCTCCTTACACGCCTGGCTGAACCTTTTCATTTCTGGCCCGTCACGGGCGCACATGATCTCCGGGTTGATGTCCATGGAGAGTCCGTGCAGACAATACTCTGGGAATACGACAAGATCCATGACGGGAGATTGGCGCCTGGCTTTGGCCACCAGCTCGCAGACCCGCTCCGTCTGGGTGGCCAATTGCTCAGGGGTGCTGACGCTCGGAAGTTGCAACTGCACTAACCCGATGACCACGCCCGATGGTGATTTATTAAGACCTCCCAGACCACTCATGATTTGCTACTTTTTTGGATTTTAGGCATTGCCATTGTGATGCATGAATCATGCCAGACGGGCTGGGCATTCTGGCTGAAAGTCGTAATGACGGCAGGATGGATGGTCGGAGGGCGAGCCTGTGATCGATGACTTTCTTGAGTAGGAGTTCGAACTGAAGTGTGTTTCACGACCTACCACACTTGCCATCGCCACCGGAGTATGCAACTTGACTGCATGAAATTTCTCCTAGGCACCGTGATCCTTGCCCTCGTGGGTGCCTGCGCGCCGACCCAGCCTCTCGCGGCGATCCAGCGGGATCAGCCTGCGCCGCAGCAGGCCGAGCCTGTGAGAATCCAGCCCCTCGCAAACGTCCCACAGTCTGCTGCTCCACCGTTGGAGGACTCCGCGCCACCGCGTGCCACCAACTCGGAAATTGCCGGAATCACCTTCGAGGGCGTCGCTTTCGATTCTCGGAGCGCGTTTCTCAAAGTAGCCGATCAACCTGCTGGCCCGGGTTCACAATTCCCAGATGCCGCCGCTGCTGGCCGTGCAATGGAGGGCATTGCTGCCATCAACGCGGGTTTTTTTACTCCGGAGGGAGCACCGCTTGGACTCGTCGTCTCGGGTGGAAAAACCAGCGGCGCTTGGAATAGCACATCATCACTGGGTAGCGGCGTGTGGGCTCGCGATTTCAGTGGCGCATCTTCCATCACTCGCCGGGAAACCATCGGTAGAGCCGCAGCCGGACGGTCACAGGAACTCATCCAGGCCGGCCCGCTCCTTGTTGAAAATGGCCGTGCAGTATCCAGTCTGGAAGCCACCAAGACCAGCGCTCGCATCGCAATCCTCTGGAATGGCGGCTCAAAATGGTGGATCGGCCGCGCCTCACCCTGCACGCTCGCCGCATTTTCCCAAGCCATCACCACCGGAAATCCCGCCGGCTGGAAAGTCCAGCAAGCACTCAACCTTGATGGTGGACGCTCGGCGGATCTTTGGATTTCCTCCCAGATTCCCGGCGGCGCCATCACCCGCCGCACGCCTTGGAATCGTCCCGTGAGAAATTTCCTCATTCTGAAGAAATTGTAACAAAAAACCTCTCCTCGACAGCTCCCCTCAGAATGATAGCCTTCTTGCACGCCTCCCTCCGCTTATGAAATTTCGCATCAATCCAATTTTCCTGACACTCGCGCTGCTCCCCGCCTCACTTGTCTCCTGCGCCTCTCTCGGCAAAGCCGGTGCGGATTCCATGGCAGCGATTAAAAAAACCTCCTCAGGCGCAGTTTCTAAAATTTCTGAAATCTCTGAGAATTCGCTCGCAACGATCCGTCCAGCCCGAGTCAAAGTCGTCGAAGTCCGTGAAGACGACCTTAAAAAACTTCCCTCCGGCGCAGAGCGCGCGCTCGCCTACGAGAAATCCCGCAAGCGCAGCTTCTGGAGTTTCACCAAGCCTGTTGACTTCCAAGAACCTACCCTGCCTCAATTTAGTTCCGAAATGGATGGCAGCCTCCTGCCGCCAAAAATCCCTGTGGAATAATCCGAAATTTCCACAATCCCGGCTTGATGCCGGAGCGTTCTTGCCGATGATGCCGCGCATGTATCGTCTGACTTGTGTGCGCCTTGCCGCGTTTGCGTTCTTCACCGCTCTCATCACCACGTGTGGAGGAAATCCGCCGCCGCCTCTTAGTTCGCGCGACTCGCAACGCCCGCAGGTCACTGCCCCGGTCCACATTGCGGCCATCCCGCAGACACCCCCACCCGCCATCTTTGCAGAAAGCGCCATCGTCATCGATGCCACCAGCGGCCGGGTGCTCTACGCGAAAAATGCCGATCAACCCCGCGCCGTCGCCAGCACCCAGAAAATCCTCACCGCCCTCTGCGTCCTCGATGCTGGAAACATCGACCAAGTCGTCACCATTGCAGCCTCAGACGGCAATTGTGAACCCACCAAGCTCGGCATCAAGGCCGGAGAAACCTACTCCCGCCGCGAATTACTCAAGGTCCTCATGATCAAAAGCGCCAACGACGTCGCCCGTTGTCTCGCTAGGGATGTCGCAGGCAGCCAGGAATCATTTGCCGCCCTCATGAATCAAAAAGCCGTCTCTCTCGGCATGCGTAATTCGAATTTCCGCAACCCCCACGGACTCACTGAGCCAAACCAATATTCCACCGCTCGCGATATGGCCATCGCAGGGCGCGCCATCTACCGCAGTCCCCTCATCCGCTCCTACACCGCCACCAAGTCCTTCAATTTCGTCTTCAATAATGGCCGCACCATCAACCTTCAAAACACCAATAAGGTCCTCAAAATGCTCCCCTATTGCGATGGCTTGAAAACCGGCACCACCAACGCCTCGGGCCGTTGCCTCGTCGCCAGCGGTTCGCTCAACGGCCGCTCCGTCATTGCCGTGGTTTTGAAATCGAACACCGCCAACGTTTGGACTGATTCCGCCAAATTACTCCGTTGGTCGCTCGAACGGCCAGTGCCCGGCAACTGAGGGAGACGCCTGCTCCCATGCGCACTCCAGCCGAGTCTCTGCGGGAAATTCAAGCTGCCGGATTATTGCGCCGCCAACGCCCCTTGGACACGCCCACCGGCACCCAAGTCACTCGTGAAGGCCGCTCGCTTTGGAACTTCGCATCAAATGACTACCTAGGCCTCGCCCGCCACCCGCAGATCGAAGCAGCCCTCATCGAGGGCGTGCAACGCTACGGCGCCGGCGCTGCCGCCTCCCGGCTCGTCTGCGGCACACTGCCGCCTCATCTCATACTCGAAGAGGCCCTCGCTGCGGCGAAAAGATCCGAAGCCGCACTCACCTTCTCCTCAGGCTACGCCACTGCGCTTGGCAGCATTCCCGCCATCGTCGGCCCATCAGATTTCATCTTCCTTGATAAGCTCAGCCACGCCTGCCTCGTGGATGCCGCACGTCTATCAGGTGCCACAATCCGGGTATTTCCCCACAATGATCTACATAAACTCGAGCGCCTGTTAATCTCCACTCGCGCTAAATCCACCACCGCCCGCATCCTGATCGTCACCGAATCCGTCTTCAGCATGGATGGCGATCTCTGCCCGCTGCTGGAAATTGTCAACCTCACCGAGATTCACGCCGCTCTACTATTTCTCGATGAGGCCCACGGCTTCGGCATCCTCGGCTCCCACGGCATGGGCCTCGCCGAGCGGGAAAATCTGCAATCCCGCATTGCTTTCCAAATGGGCACCCTCAGCAAGTCCGCCGGCCTCGCAGGCGGATATCTGGCAGCCTCGCGCGATTGGATCGACCTTATCACCAATCGTGCTCGCTCCTTCATCTATTCCACCGCCCCCCCACCCTGCCTCGCCCATGCAGCACTCACTTCGCTGCAGCTAATTCAATCTCCCACCGGCCAAACCTTGCGAAACACTCTTTCGGAAAACATCGCTCTTATTTCCGACTCCCTCACCCCCATTATTCCCCACATCCTTGGTTCTAACGAGGTCACCCTCGCCGCATCACAGCAACTCGAAAATGCTGGCTTTCTCGTCCCCGCCATCCGGTTTCCTACCGTCCCAAAAGGTCGCGCCCGCCTGCGCATCAGCCTCTCCGCCGCTCACAGCGCCACCGCAATCCAGGCCCTGGTCAAGCAGCTCACCAAAATAGCTCCTTTGTAGCTGCGCCTTGTGAGCGAAGGCCGATAAAAAAGCGTTGCGGAAAAGGCCCAGCTAAGCTTGGCTCACGCCGCTGTCAGGGGCCATGGAGGTTCGGCAAGCGAACCCCGCCAGGCCTTGATCGGAGCAACGGTAGTTTGTCCGTGCTTGCCGTGGATTCCCTGGCAGCACTTTTTTCGGGCGAAAGTAGAACGCATGCCTCAGGAATATGGTGCGCTTAAGCGTTTTGATGCAGCTCGGAATTCTCACCAAAACGCCGATTCCATTCACCATCTCATTTAGGCTGTTTTTTACCTGACTACCGCCTCAGCCTTAGCAACAGCGTCCTGATAACTCTTTGTGAGACGATCCAGCTCGGAATCTATTTTTAAAAGCTCCGCTTCGAATAACGCAATTTGATCAGTCGTCTCGATGATTTCCTCGTTGTATTTTGTCCACTCACGGTTGCGATCTGAGTCGCTCGTGCGGACGCCGGTGGCACCTAGCCGATTACCCCTCCAGCCATAGCGGCTTCCCTGTTCATCGAAGGTGGGCGGAGTATTTTGCAGAGTTTGATATCTACTGTTGGCAGTGGACAGCTTTCGAGTGAACAACGTCTTTGAATCGTCAAGCTTTCCCCGGCGATCATTATAAATTTTCTCCAATTCTTTGAGCCGACGAGTGTTACTCACGGTATTATTCGCTGTAGTGGTGGAACTTGGCTCGTCTAAAGTCCTGTCAACTTCTCGGGTAAGAGCTACTCGGTTTGATATCTCTTCGATATTCGGGTATCTAGTTGTATCGCCCTGCCCAAATCTTACCAATTTCAGCTCATCTGCAAGTTTCTCAACGCGACTGTTCGCCGCATTGATCTCGGAACGATGTACTGAATTCTGCCAGACGGCAAAGCTACCAAGGCCAAGGCATAGTATGAAGAGGATGCTTTTCATTGATATAGATCTGTTTACCCCCGATGAATCTTCGATAGAAAAATGTTTGCGCGATTTCTATTCTTTTAACTTCTTAGCTTCAACACGAAAGTGCAACGATAGTGGCGCAGTTTGAGATTACCTCCCAAGGGGTCCTCCAGCCAAGACATTTTCTCCGGCGATCATTGAGTCAATGCGGCCGATTTGCCGTGCCACGTCATGAGTTCCCTCCCGGTCTGAGAGAAGGTGTTCCCGTTCAGGAAAAGAAAGGGCGCTGCCTTGTGAGTTGCCGAAGAACTTCGATGGCTCCGGCCAGATCAAGATTTTTAGATCGCTCATCGCAGTTGCGTAGCCCATTTGAAAGGCCAGCCGTTTTTCCTCTAAGTTGAGCTAGATGGTGTCTAGGGATGTATTTCCGAAATAGCTCCTGAAAAATCAGGCTTTTAAACCAACGCGATCTCGTTCCGTTCGAGAAAAACCGCTCCTTGGTCGAGGTCGATCAGGTTGCCGACCTGCTTGCTTTTGAGAATGGATCCGATCTTCGAGTTTTCGAAAAGAACGGTGCATCGTCGATTGGTGAAGCGGCTGGTAAATTGAAAACCATCGACGGCATCGGGATGGTTCATGATTGCGAGTCCCCACGCTTGCGGAATGTGTAAATCGGTATGTTTGAGTGCACTCAAATCCACTTTCAATGCGCTACGGGTGTTCGTCTCCGTAAGATCGCAGATTCGGAGTTGGGTTCTGGTGTGTATTTCGCTCAATTTCCTGCTCATCCAGATGGAACAGGAAACGGCAGTACCAGGCGCTAGGATCGCATCCCCGAAACACTCCCACAGGCAGGTTTCGAGATCGTCGGCGAGGTAGATCAGGCCACTGGACGCATCGGGATGTGAAAACCTGTGACTGGGAGTATTCCGAAATTGAATAGCCGGACGGGCCGCGCCGTGCAGGCGCAGTCCTTTGAAATTCCGAATGATCGTTACCGGCAACGACCTATTGTTAAAATCTTTGGCCGGAAGCCGGATCGGGCGCGAAGCGGACATTCGGCTTACCCTACGATTCCTTGCGCTGCCCAAGTCACACGCTGGACGTTTCCAGCTCTCAACAGATCAAGGGATCGTTTGCCGTCCAAGCTCGAAAGAGGATTCAGAAAAAAAACGATTTTTGCCCAATCGTCGATCTCGTCCGCTCCTTTAAAAACGGCCAGAACTTCCGCAAGTCCAGTCAGAGTGCCGTCCTCGCTAAACTGCCAAACAGGAAAGCGCACCGCGTTTTGCTTGGCTTCTCTCCATCCAAGCAGCTGCCCTTTTTGAAACCGCTTGAATACAGCCGCCTTGCTGATGCCAAGCGTTACAGCGGCCTCCTCTGCGGAGCAACTGCCTCCTTCCTGCGATTTCATTTCCTCACGAGCGACATTTCCCCTGGCAATTGCTCGGGCAAGATTAGACTGCGGTTTGCGATCAGCGGGAAGCTGCTCGCCCACAGCGGCCATAACCATCGTTACTATTTCGAGCGGACCATATGTCTCGGCCGCTTTTACCAGGGCTGGGCGAAAGCTCCGGGCTAACGCCTGTTGTTTCCCAGGCAATTCAGATATCTTCATTGGAATTACACTCTTGGGATGGGCAATTGTGGGCATGGGAAAAAGTTGGAGCAGATTCCTAACTTCGTCAACTTCGTAAACCTCAGTGCTGGATTTGGCTGACGCTACGATCCAGGGCCATCGAGGTTCGGCAAGCCGGGCAAAAGTAGAATGCATGCCTTTGGACTGCGGTGTGCATCACCGCTTTGAGGTGGCAGTAAGATTTCTCGATTGGATCAAATAATTAGAATAGGCCGTAAATTCACGCCTTTTAAAGGACCAATGGCATATTCCAGGGGGCAACCCCTACCCAAAAGCGGCGATGCTCAAATCAGTTCAAGGTTTCACCTGCGGCAGAACCCGCTATTTTTGCTGCTTTGCCAGTTGCATGGATGGCTTGGCGTGGCAATGTCGGGCTTGTAATCGATGACAACTGATAACCTGCAAGAACAAATCAAAGAAACCAGTGGCTGGATCCAAGCGGTGAAGGATGAAATGGCGCAGGTTCTCGTCGGCCAAGAGCGGCTGGTGGATCGGCTGCTGATCGGACTTCTCTGCAACGGCCACATCCTGCTTGAGGGCGTGCCCGGATTGGCGAAAACACTGGCAGTCAAGGCACTGTCTGGCTCGCTGGACGCCTCGTTCGCACGCTTTCAATTCACCCCGGATTTGCTGCCGGCGGACTTGGTCGGGACCATGGTTTACCATCCTCAGGAGGTGAAATTCGAACCAAAACTCGGCCCGATTTTCAACAATCTGATTCTTGCTGACGAAATCAACCGCGCACCGGCCAAGGTGCAGTCTGCATTGCTGGAAGCCATGCAGGAGCGTCAAGTCACATTGGGCGATCGCTCATATCCCCTGCCCCAGCCGTTTTTGGTCCTAGCGACGCAAAATCCGATCGACCAAGAAGGCACCTACCAACTTCCGGAAGCGCAGTTAGATCGATTTTTGCTAAAAGTCACCGTGGGCTATCCGACGAAGGATGAAGAACTGCAAATCTTGGATCGGATGGCGACATCCACCCCACCCTACCAGACAAAAACAGTCGCCACCCCCGAGCAAGTCGCGGCATCACGGGTGCTGGTCAACGAGGTTTACATCGATCCCGCGATCCGCAAATACATCGTGCAAATCATCCACACCACACGTTTCCCGACCTTGGTGGATGCCCCTTTGAAAAATCTCGTCCGCGCTGGAGCATCGCCGCGTGGCACGATCAATCTCGCACTCTCCGCCCGCGCCCGGGCCTTCATGCAGGGCCGGGCCTACGTCACACCGCAGGATGTAAAAGACATGGCGCTGGACGTCCTCCGCCACCGGATCCTGCTCACCTACGAAGCCGAAGCCGAGGAGATGACGACGGATACCATCATCGAGAGAATCATGAGTAAGATTCCGGTGCCATAGTAGAAGCACTCAAATTTTCACAACCGTGCTTACCGAAGAACAGATCGAAGAAATGATGATGCGCGTGCGCAAGCTGGAGCTTAAAGCCCGGCGGCTAGTGCGTGAGTCATTCTCTGGCGAATATCTATCTTCGTTCCGGGGGCAAGGATTGGATTTCGATGACTTCCGCGAGTATCAACACGGCGATGAAGTGCGCTTTATCGATTGGAATGTGACCGCGCGGATGAACCAGCCGTTTGTCAGGAAATTCCGCGAAGAGCGCGAACTCTCTGTGGTGTTGGCAGTGGATGTTTCGGGCTCTGCGGACTATGGCAGCGTCTCGCTCAGCAAGCGCGAAATCGCTGCGGAAGCCGCGGCTGTATTAGGCTTCAGCGCCTTGCACAATGGCGATAAAGTCGGGCTGCTGATCTTTGCCAACGAACCATTGCTCTTCATGCCGCCGGAAAAGGGCAACCGCCATTTGCTGAGAATGATCCGGGAAATCCTCGTCGCCAAGCCATCACTACCTGGCACCTCGGTGGCAGGCGCTTGCGATTTTCTGGTTCGCACGCTGCGCCGCAAGTCATTGGTATTTCTAATCTCGGATTTTTTCTCAGATCCGCTGGACAAGCCACTCGGTAAGCTCGCCCGCAAGCATGAGACCATCGCGCTACGGGTGCTCGATCCATTGGAATCAAGACTCCCCAGAGCCGGGAAAGTCGTGATGATTGATCCTGAAACCGGATTTGAAACCCTCGTCAATACCAGCAACCCGAACCTCCGCATGGGCTATAAGAAACTCATGTCACGCCAGCTCGAAGGCGTTTCATCGATTTTCAAAAAGTATGGGATCGATGCGGAAGACATCAGCACGGCGGCCGATCCCATGACCGCACTCCACACCCTATTGAAGCGCCGCAGTCGCAAACGCTCGGGATGAAAGAAGCGCAGACGAATTTCGAGCTCTACGAGCCTGCATCGCCCGAGGCCTTGGTCCCGGACTCGTGGGTGGAGCCATGGATGTTGGTGGCGGTGGGAGTGCTGATTTTACTCACCGTTCTTTATTTTATACTGAGAAAAAAGAAGGACGCTCCAAGTGATCCACTCGCTGCCCGCAAAGCCGCATACAAGGAAGCGCTTACCAGCTTTGAGCAGATCCAAGCGGATACATCGCGGGAAGCCGCAGTGCAAAGTTCACTAATATTGCGTAAATATCTCTCGCTGGCCGCACAAGATCCGGCGCTGTTTGAGACTCATGAAGAATTCATCTCACGGCGGGATTCGCTGGGCGTTCTCACCGACGCTGCCCGGCTTGCCACCGAGTCCAGCTTCGCCCGGCTCGCCGCGTTGAAATATGCCCGCGAAGTGGACGCTGCGGCTCCGTCGGAGATTGTCGCAGATTCCGGCAATTTACTGGAAACCCTCAACCAAGGCTTCCGCGCATGAACCAATTTCTGGAGCATTTCCGCCTCGCCCAGCCTGGATGGCTGCTGCTGCTGGCTCCCGCGCTGATCCTGCTCGCGCTGCGCCGCGGCCGTGGCACCGAAGCTGCCGTGATTTTCCCGAATCTATCCGTGCTGGTGAGCTTGGGTAAACGGGTCCGGCGCACGGTCTGGAGCTTCGGGCTGCCGCTAGTTTTCGCCTCTTTGATTCTGGCGATCTTTGCGATGTCCCGCCCGGTGTGGAGGGATGAGTTCCAGAGCCGGACTGCCAGCGGCATCGATATCATGATCGCGCTGGATGTCTCGCTCTCGATGAAAATCGACGATTTTGTGGAAGGCGGGCGCCGGGCGGAGCGAATCACGGTGGCGAAAAAGGTCGTCGATGGATTCATCAGCCGCCGCCCGGAAGACCGCATCGGGCTCGTCGCCTTCGCTGGCAGGCCGCGCGATGCCAGCCCGATCACGCTCGACCACGATTGGCTGCGCAGTGCCCTCAGCGAAATTCGCCTCAACGAGCCGGGCATTTACGGCACGGTGCAGGAACAAGGCACAGCGATCGGGTCCGCACTTTCCGCAGCCGCCACCCGCTTGGATGCCCGCGATGCGAAAAGCAAAATCATCGTCCTACTCACTGATGGGGCTAGCAATTCAGGGAAAATTTCACCCCTCGAGGCCGCCGAGCATGCGAAGACCCTCGGCATCAAAATTTACACCGTGGCCATCGGCACCATCGAGGGCCGGGTGGATCCCAGCATCCAGCGCTTCCCCTACCAAGAGTTCGATCTCCCCACGCTCAAGAAAATTGCCAGTCTCACCGGTGCCGAGCACTATTGGGCACAAAATCTCGCTGCCCTTCAGACCACCTTCCAAACGATCGATCGCCTCGAAAAAACGGATGCGAGAAGCCTCACCGTGATCGAGGATACTGAGTTGTTTCCTTGGTTCGTGGCAGCCAGTCTGCTAGCTGCCCTCGGGGCGGCATTCTACTTTGTATTTCACCCGCCTCCTTCGTCATCATGAATTTTCAGAATCCCGGTTGGCTGGCATTGTTGATCTTGATCCCACTTTTTGCGATTGGGGCGATCCTGCTATCCCGGCTCAAACGGCGTGAATGGAGCGCATTCATGGCTCCCCGGCTCCGCGCCGCCTTGCTCAAGCGCGGCAACTCGCTACCTCGCTGGATGGCCCTGTTTTTCCTACTCACCGCTTGTAGCACGCTCATCCTAGCGCTCGCCCGGCCGCAAGGTGACGCAGGGGTGAAATCGGAAAAAACCATGGGCCGCAATCTACTCATCGCGCTCGATCTCTCACGCAGCATGCGAGTTTCCGATGTGAAACCAGACCGCCTTTCCCAGGCCAAGGTGATCATTTACGAGCTGCTCGAGGCGATGCCCAGCGAGCGGATCGGCCTCATCGGCTTCGCTGGCAGCGCTTATCTCTACGCACCCCTCACCGTCGATCACGCGGCAGTACGGGAGACGGTGAATCAAATTGATGAAAATTGGACCACCCAAGGCGGCTCCAATCTCGCCGAGGCTCTCCGCCTCGCGATTGATACTTTGAAAAAAACCGGCCAGAAAAACAACGCCCTTGTCATCTTCAGCGATGGCGAGAAGCACGATGGCGATCTGGATGCCATGATCGCCGAGGCCGAGAAATCCGGCGTTTACATTCTCGCGGTGGGCGTCGGCACTGAAGATGGTGGATTCGTTCCCAGTTCGGATTTCCAAAATGGTCAAATGGTCGATCGCACGGGCCGCCCCATCGTCAGCCGCCTCCAACCGGAAGTGATGCGCAGGCTCGCTACTGAGACCAAGGGGCGCTATGCGGTCGCTGGCTCCGGCCTCGATATTCCTGCGATGGTCAAGTCGGTGGTGGAAGATTTGGATGCCTTCACGATGAAAGGCCGCGAGCGGAAAGTTTTCATCGAGTTCTACCAATGGCTCCTTTTGCCTGCTATTTTTTTCCTCGCGCTCGCCATCATCGGCGGCAGCCGTTGGCGCGGCGTGAATGCCGCAGCCGTGCTTGCACTATTATTTTTCTCGCCGCCGGATGCCAATGCCAGCCTCGCCTCGGAGGCCAAGGCTGCGCTTAAGCAAAATCATTACGAGGAAGCCCAGAAATCCTACAAAAAACTCGCCGAGCGAGCCTTCAGCAAGGATCAAGCAGCGCGCTACCGGCTTGGTGAGGGCACCGCCGCCTATCGGCGTGGCGACCTCCGGGAAGCCCGCACCGCCTTCAGCAAAGCGCTGCTCTCCGAAGAGCGGGACGTGCTCGCACAAAGCCACCTTGGCCTCGCGAACTCACTTTTCCAACTCGGATGGGTGGGCCTCACCGATGAAACCTACCCGGCAGATCCCAAGGCCGTGCCCGATCTCGATCGCTTCGATACCCTCGTCAAAGAACGCCTCGCCAAGCTCAAGCAAAGCGAATCACCCGATGATGGAGAAAAAAACGGCTACGTCCGGATCGAGTCGCTTATTACGAATTGGGCGGATGCTGTGAGACACTACAGCTCCACTCTCGCCTCCACTCCTCAAGATCCCTCCGCCGCTCAGAATCGCGCGCTCACACTTACTTATCTCAAGCGCTTGGCTGAATTGCTACAACAGGAGAAAGACGAGACCCAAGCTGCCATGCCCCAGCCATCACCCGGAGAAGGCCAGCCAAGGGAAGGCGAAGGCGAGGGCGAGGGCGATGAGGATGGAAAAGGTAAAGGAAAAGGCGAGAAGGAAGATAAACAAGGCGAAGGTGGCGACAAGCAGAACGATCCGCAGGACGGCCCCGGCGACCGACCAGACGGCAAGAAAAAAGGCCCCGAGGGCGAGAAGGACAAGGCCGATGAGAAATCAGATTCCGAGGGCAATAACCCGAACGAATCTCCGAAAGAACGGGCCAGCCGCCTGCTCAAAGAAAATTCAGATTTAGAAAAAGGCCCCCTTTCCCCAGGCAGGCGAGAGTTCAGAGATCCCGAAAAAGATTGGTAACATTATGCGTAAATTCATCCAGACCAGCGGATTCACCCCGATTCTACTTTTCACCTGGCTCATGCTCGGTGCCGCCTTGCATGGTCAAGTTTCCAGCAGCGTCTCAAGCGCCTTTCTAGCTCGTGGTGAAAGAAGCTTACTGACCGTGACCGTGGCCAGCGGCAGGCCGGATTCCTTTCCCATCATCGAGCCCGTCCCCGGCGTGACCATCGAGTCTCGCAGCGGCATCAATCCGAACCAATTCGGAACCACCTTCGGCTATGAAGTCGTCAGCTACGATATTGGTAAACACACCATCCCGCCAATTGCTGTCACCATCAATGGCATTGAGCGAATGACTCAGCCATTGGAAATCGAGGTCTTCGATCCCGATGAACTCCAATGGACCGAAGACACCATCAATGGCGAGATCATTCGCTATGCCACTGCCTTCAAAGCCATGGAGCTGGAGCCCTACGAGGGTGAGACCACCTACACCGAAATCAAAGTTTACTATCCGGCAAATTTGGAAGTGGAGGACTGGGGAATTCCAGACTTCGCGCTGGATGGACTCACCGCTTGGCGATTCCAACCTTCCGCGATCCGAAGCACCATCAATCTGTTAGGCCTTCCCTATGTGGCCGTCGCCTACCCCAGCACGCTCACTCCCACCCGCAGTGGCACCACCGCCATCGGCCCTGCCAAAGTGCGATTGACGACGATTCAAATTTATCAGGATCCATTTCCCAAGCGCGCCTTCGAGTATCTTTTTCTAAATGTCCCAAAGCTCGAGCTAGCGAGCAAGTCTCTACCGGAAGGCGCGCCGGAAGGATTCGAAAATGCCATCGGTAACTTCCGCATTAGCTCCAGCACCACCGTCACTGAGGTCAAGGAAGGCGAGCCGCTTTCAGTAGATCTACTCGTCACCGGCAGTGGCAATCTCGATACCATCCGCCCGCCGAAGCTTATGGATGACTCTGGCTGGAAAGTTTATGAACCTACCTCAGACCAGCGCGGCGATGAACGCAGGCAGATGAGCGGAAGTGCCGTGTTCCACCAGTTCATGCGGCCGCTGGAGTTGAAGGCAGCCATTCCTGCGTTCAAGTTGGTTTACTTCGATCCCAAAGAAGAAGTTTACAAAACATCAATGACCGATCCGATTGCTCTGAAAATGATTCCCGGACCGGCGCTCATTCCCGGAGCGGCTGCTGCTGTGCAATCCTTGCCCATCCCAATCGAGCGCATGACTGATATTTTAACGATTCTGCATCCCGCCCAGCTCACCCTGCCTGCGAATCCTTTGGTGTGGTCGGGCCTCGGCCACCTGCTAGCTGGCATGGCGGCGCTCGCATTGATTATCAAAGCCTTATGGATTCGCCATGGTGATCGCTTCGCCAAAGATCCCGCTCGTGAAAGACGTTTGCAGGCACTAAGAGAGATCGAAAATCAAACTTCGGGCAGTGACATTGATTTCCTGAAAGCCTCTGGTGCCTATGTGGAATCCAACTTTGGCGATACTCAGAATCCGGAATTATTGGCCATTCTCAGCGAGCGCGATGCGGTTTGTTTCCGCGCGGAGAAGCCTCAAACCACCCTTGATTCACCTAGGCGCAGGGCGATTTTAAAAACGCTCCGCCACGCTGCGGGTTGCCTCGCCGTGGTCTTTCTTTTCCTTTCCAACACCACTCCATTGCAAGCTGCGGATCTAGCAACACAAGCCCGCGAAGCTTACGAAGCCGCGAAATTTGACGAAGCAATCAAGCTATGGCTCAGCGCCGGAGACTATGAATCGCTCAGCGCCACCACGCTCTATAACATTGGCAACGCCAGCTACCGCAGCGGATCCCCTGGCATTGCCGCTTTATATTACCGGCGTGCGCTTTTGAGAGATGCCAGTCATCAGGAATCACGGCAGAATTTACGATTTATCGAGCGCAAATACGGAGCCATCTCCGTCCAACGTCCGGACTACCAGTTCGCGCTCACCAAGATTTCTCTCAACACTTGGAAGGCGCTCCTCTGGACTGGACTTTGGCTGTGCCTGCTTGCCTTTTTGGTGTTTCCCGCCACCCAACGCGGTGCGCGCTTGCGAGTGGTGGCGACGATCCTGCTTGTAATTGCGCCCTTCATCGCGTCCGTTGGAGTTCTTGGCTGGCGCTATTTTCCCAATGATTCAGAATTTGCCCCCATTCAGCGCCAAGCGGTAGTCATCGCAGAAGGAGCCGTCTTGCATGCAGATGCCGCCCGCACTTCCCCTGAAGTCATCGATGCACCACCAGGGTCGCTTTGCGAAGTCATCCGCGAGACCGGCAGCTGGGCCTACGTCGCTTTCACCAACAAAACCCGCGGCTGGGTGCCCATCGAATCGATTGAGAAAATCATCCCCGCAATACCCCCTACCCTGCCCAAGTTCCGCAAGCCAAAAGCGGATGCAAAAACTGCGTAACTGCTTCTCAATGGTTGCCAAAGCGGCAGATCCTATCAGAGTGCCGGGGTGAAAATTCGCAAAGCTGTCATCACCGCCGCTGGCCAAAACCAACGAAGCCTTCCACTCCAAACGCTCGTGGATCGGGATGGGAAATCCAAGTCCGCCCTTGCCATCCTGGCGGAGGAAATCACCAGCGCAGGCATTGAGGAAATCGCGGTGATCATTTGCCCTGGAGACGAGGCAGTTTACCATGCAGCCGCCGGCCCGCATGCCCACCTCATGCACTTCATCCCCCAGCCGGAACCGCTCGGCTACGGCCACGCCGTGCACTGTGCCGCCCGCTTCACCGGCGCTGATCCATTCCTCCTGATGGTGGGAGATCACCTCTATCTCAGCTGCAACCAACAATCCTGCACCGCCCAACTTCTCGCCACGGCGGCGGACCAAAAATGCGCCGTTTCCGCCGTCCAAGCCACTCACGAAAGCAAGCTACCGAACTACGGTGCCATCGGCGGGCAGCGGCTTTCCGGCAGTGAGCGACTTTACGAAATCAAGACTGTTCTTGAAAAACCCACCCCCACCGAGGCCGAGCAAAAACTCGTAATCCCCGGCCTCCGCGCGGGAAATTACCTCTGCTTCTTCGGCCTTCACGTGCTCACTCCCAGCGTGATGGATATTCTTGCCCGCCAACTCGAGGCCGGCCGTGCGGATCTTTCCAGCGCCCTCTCGGAAATTGCCAACCGTGAGCAATACCTCGCCCACGAAATGCAAGGCCGCCGCCACGACATCGGTCTGCAATATGGCCTACTTACCGCACAGCTCGCCCTTGGACTTTCTGGCAAAGACCGCGATGAGGTGCTCACAGATATCATCGAGATATTAGCACAATCTCAAAGTTGATTGCTGGCGCAGCCTTTGGAGTGCGGTGAGAATCACCGCTTTGGGGTGTGGGCTGACCAATGCGAAAGACTTGGAATTTTAAAAATGGGCGAGAACCCGTGGCTTTTTTTTTCGAGGAATTGGCAACTTGAGAGAATGCTTTTTTCCTGCGTCAAAGCGGTGATGCTCACCGCAGTCCAAAGTTTTTAATTTTACATGAAAAAGCCGGACAAGTTTCCCTGTCCGGCTTTGGAATTTGTGGGGCGTGGCGGTTGAATACCGCCACCACAATAGTTACATCATGCCGCCCATGCCACCCATGCCGCCGTGGTCGTGACCACCGCCGCCTGATGGAGCTTCCTTGGCAGGAAGATCCGTGATGAGGCACTCTGTGGTGAGCAGAAGTCCGGAACTGGACGCTGCGTTCTGAAGTGCGGTGCGAGTGACTTTGGTAGGATCGACAACACCGGATGCGATGAGGTCTTCAAACGCATCAGTCGCCACATTGTAGCCATCGCCACCTTTGCCATTCTTGACTTTCTCGACGATGAGGGCTGCCTCGCGGCCAGCGTTTGCAACGAGCTGGCGAAGCGGTGCTTCCACAGCGCGCGCCACGATGCCGGCTCCGGTTTTCTCATCGCCAACAAGGCCGAGATCACCGATGGCGGCTTGAGCACGGATGAGGGCAGTACCACCACCGGCGACGATGCCTTCTTCGACGGCCGCACGGGTCGCGTGGAGGGCGTCTTCGACGCGGGCTTTCTTTTCCTTCATTTCAGTCTCAGTCGCTGCACCGACGTTGATGACAGCTACGCCACCTGCGAGCTTGGCGAGGCGCTCTTGGAGCTTCTCACGATCGTAATCGCTGGTGGTGTCTTCGATTTGGCGGCGGATTTGATTCACGCGGCCAGTGATGCCTTCGGATGTGCCGCCACCTTCGACGATGGTGGTGCTTTCCTTGGTGATGGTGACGCGCTTGGCTTCGCCGAGGTCGCTGAGTTCTACGGACTCCAGTTTGATGCCGAGGTCTTCAGTGATGACTTTGCCACCGGTGAGGATCGCGAGGTCTTCAAGCATTGCCTTGCGGCGATCGCCGAAGCCAGGAGCCTTTACCGCGGCAATGTTGAGGATACCACGGAGCTTGTTCACTACGAGAGTGGCAAGTGCTTCGCCTTCCACGTCTTCTGCAATGATGAGCAGAGGGCGGCCAGTCTTGGCAATCTTTTCAAGAAGTGGAAGCATGTCCTTGAGGGAGGAAATCTTCTTCTCGTTGATGAGGATGTAAGCGTTCTCGAGGAAGGCTTCCATGGACTCTGGATTGGTGACGAAATATGGGCTGAGGTAGCCTTTGTCGAACTGCATGCCTTCGACGACTTCAAGTGTGGTCTCGATGCCTTTGGCTTCTTCCACGGTGATGGTTCCGTCTTTGCCGACCTTGTCCATCGCTTCTGCGATGATGCCACCGATTTCCTGATCCGAGTTGGCGGAAATGGATGCAACTTGCGCAATTTCCTTGGCGTCTGAGACGGGCTTGGAAAGGACTTTAAGCTGGGCGACGATGGCTTCGGTAGCCTTCATGATTCCGCGTTGCAACGAGATCGGATTCGCACCGGCAGTCACGTTGCGAAGACCTTCCTTGTAGATGGCCTCGGCAAGTACGGTAGCGGTAGTAGTTCCGTCACCTGCGATGTCGGATGTGCGGCTGGAAACCTCACGGATCAGTTGGGCACCCATGTTTTCATAAGGGCACTCGAGTTCGATTTCCTTAGCTACCGAGACACCGTCCTTGGTGATGGTAGGGGAACCGAATTTTTTATCGAGGATCACATTGCGTCCAGCAGGCCCGAGGGTTGCTTTGACGGCACGAGCAAGTTTTTCCACACCGCGCAAGAGGGCTTGGCGTGCGGCTTCGTCGAATTGGAGTTGTTTGGCCATAATATTAGTTAAAAGTTACTAGTTAGAAGTTATAAGAAGTGATCAGTCAGGTCTGAAGGATCCGACCGATAAGGCATGTTTACCCAACAATGCCGAGAATGTCCGACTCGTTGATGATGAGGACTTCCTGGCCGTCGAGTTTGACTTCGGTGCCACCGTATTTGGAGATGAGGACCTTGTCGCCGACCTTGACGGTGAAGTCGATGGCCTTGCCATTGTCGTCCTTGCCGCCGGTGCCGAGGCTGAGAACTTCAGCTTCTTGTGGCTTTTCCTTGGCGGTGTCTGGAACGATGATGCCGCCGGCACTGACTGCTTCAGCTTCGAGACGTTTGACGAGGACGCGTTGTCCGAGTGGTTTGATGTTAGCCATAATGTTCTATGTTTTAGTTTGTTATTATTCTGTGAGAAGCCACGGCGCGGTTGCGAAGTGGAAAGTTTTCAGTGTTCAGTATTCAGGGAAGAAAACTGAGGAGCATCGAGTGCTTGAGTGACCTAGGTATTGAGCAAATTTTGTCAAATGGTGTGTGGTAAATCGCCGCCGCGATTAATCAACCACTTCAGCATCGACGACTTTGCCTTTGGCTTTCTTGGGCTCGGTGGAATCGGGTTGCTCGTCGGCAGCTTGGACTTCTGGCTCATCGCTGGTTCCGGCACCGGCTTGTTGGGCGGCGGCGGAGAGGGCGGCGAGGGAACTTTCCAAGTCTGCGGTGGCTTTGTTGATGGTATCGAGATCGTCGCTGCTGATGGCGTCCTTCACGGCTTGGACTTTGGTGCCGAGCATTTCCTTGAGTTCTGCCGGAGCGCTATCACCTAGCTCACCGAGTTGCTTTTCGACGTTGAAGACGAGGTTGTCTGCCTTGTTCTTGGCATCGACTTTTTCAACGCGCTTTTTATCCTCCTCGGCATGGGATTCGGCATCGCGCTTGGCTTTTTCGATCTCGTCCTTTGAAAGCCCGGAGGAGCCTTGGATGGAGATTTTCTGCTCCTTGCCGGATTGCTTATCCTTGGCGGAAACGTGGAGAATTCCGTTTGCATCGATGTCGAAGGTGACTTCGATTTGCGGCTCACCACGGCGGGCGGAGGAAATTCCATCTAGCTTGAAATTTCCGAGAAGCTTGTTGTCCGCAAACATCGGGCGCTCGCCTTGGCAGATCCGGATATCGACGGCAGGCTGATTGTCCGAAGCGGTGGAGAAAATTTGGGATTTCTTGGCCGGGATGGTGGTGTTGCGCTCGATCATGGCAGTGGCACGTGAGCCTTCTGTTTCGATCGAAAGCGTTAGCGGGCTCACATCGAGGAGGAGCACGTCTTTGACATCGCCGCGGAGGACACCGCCTTGGATGGCTGCGCCAATGGCGACGACTTCGTCCGGGTTCACACCTTGGTGCGGCGTCTGGCCGGCGAGCTCACGGGCGATCTCGACTACTTTTGGCATCCGGGTCATGCCGCCGACGAGAACGAGCTCATTGATCTGCGAGGCGCTAAGACCGGCTTCCTTGATACAATCGAGGACGGGCTTCTTGGTGCGGGCGAAGAGCGAATCAGTAAGTTGCTCGAGCTTGGAGCGGCTGAGCGTAAGCTGAATGTGTTTCGGCCCGGTGGCATCTGCGGTGATGAAGGGCAGGCTGATGTCGTAAGATTGCGTGGAGGAAAGTGCGATTTTTGCTTTTTCCGCCTCTTCCTTGATCCGTTGCAGGGCGTCTGGCTGGCCGGAGAGGTCGATGCCTTGGTCCTTCTTGAATTCGCTTACGATCCACTGGATGAGAGTGTTATCCCAGTCGTCACCACCGAGTGAAGTATCGCCGTCAGTAGCGAGAACTTCGAAGACACCGTCGCCGATTTCGAGCACGGAGATATCGAAGGTGCCACCACCGAGGTCATAGACGGCGATCTTCTCGTCGGACTTTTTGTCAAGGCCATAGGCAAGGGCGGCGGCAGTCGGCTCGTTGATGATGCGGAGCACTTCGAGGCCGGCGATCTCGCCAGCAGCCTTGGTGGCATTGCGCTGGGAGTCGTTGAAATAAGCTGGGACAGTGATGACGGCTTGGGTGATTTTTTCTCCAAGCTTGGCTTCTGCATCCGCTTTGAGCTTGCCGAGGATCATCGCGGCGATTTCTTGCGGCGAGTAAGTTTTCTTTTCCCCGCCGACTTCCACTTGGATGTGGGCATCGCCATTGGCTGCGGCGACGATGGTGTAAGGCATGCGCTTGTCAGCGTCTTTCAACTCAGCGAATTTGCGACCGATGAGGCGCTTGGCGGAGAAGATCGTGTTTTGAGGATTGGTGACGGCTTGGCGCTTGGCGGCTTGGCCGACGAGGCGCTCGCCATTTTTCGCAAAGGCGACCACGGACGGGGTGGTGCGTGCTCCTTCTGAATTTTCTAAAACGGTGGATTCACTGCCGTCCATGACAGCCATGCATGAGTTGGTAGTGCCGAGGTCGATTCCGAGAATTTTGGACATTGAGGTGGTTTCTTTCTTAGGTTTGCCGGGATGGCGTTGGTTGATGCCATTCTATTTGCAGCGAATGTGCCAGAGGCGGCTCAAACTTTACAACTCATTGGTTATAAG
The DNA here is from genome assembly GCA_041753275.1 of Akkermansiaceae bacterium. GTDB lineage: Bacteria > Verrucomicrobiota > Verrucomicrobiia > Verrucomicrobiales > Akkermansiaceae > Luteolibacter. The sequence continues at coordinate 61,799 of JBGSUW010000111.1, forward strand.
CATTTTATAAATTCCAATAACCCAGATCAACGCAGCGAATTGGAGGAAAAGCGACAATATGTCACAGCTCGGATTGGACAAAATGTCACACTGCGCGGATTCGGTCGATTTTTGATCTACTCAGCTTATGAAAGATCCAAAAACCCGCGGCGGATGGCCTCACTGACGGCGGCGGGAAGGCTGCGGACGTGAAGTTTATCAAAGCTGCGTTTGATGTATTCGGTGACGGAATGCTCGCTTAGCTTGAGTTCCTCGGCGATTTCCTTGCGGGCGAGGCCCTTCGCAGAGAGCTGGAGCACCTCACACTCGCGCGCGGACAATGTTTCCGCTCCAGAGATGGGGCTAAGCTGGCGGAATGTTTGGAGAATCATCCCCGCGATTTTCGGGTCCAGCGGCGTGCCTCCGGCAAGGACTTCTTCGAGCGTCTCTAACAAACGGACGGCACTTCCAGCCTTGACGAGGTATCCGTGGGCACCGGCCTCGGGGGCGGCGAAGACTTTCGCCTTATCGGTGAAAGCGGTGAGCACGAGCACGCGCGCTTCTGGCAGTAGTTCGCGGATTTTCCGAATTCCAGCGATCCCACTCATGCCTGGAAGCCCGAGGTCAGACAACACCAAGTCTGCATGGAGGCCGCCACGGATGTCCTCGAGCGCGTCTTCCATGGTGGAAAATTCGCCCACGCAATCGTAGCCGCCGCGCTCGGTGAGCACCATCGAGACTGATTCGCGGAAATCCGCGTGATCTTCGATGAGAATCAGGCGGATGGGCTGGTCTTTCTTGGGCTTCGGCTCGGGCATTTGATCAATCAGTAGTCTAGGGCAGGGCTTGGGGAAAGTGTGGGTTTAAGATTTCTCCGCAGAAGCTTTGGGCGGGAGAAATCGGCGAGATTTTTCGCGAGCGAGCGGCACTGTTAGATCCAGCTGAGTGCCGGTGCTTTCATCGCTGGTGAATGTAAATTTCGCATTGAGTGCCTCGGCACGCTGCCGCAAGGCGCGGAAGGTGGAAGGGCGTTTCAGCCTCACAGGAGCGATGCCTACTCCATCATCGAGGATTGTGAGATGAAAGTGGGTTTCATTAGTTTCCACCCGGATTTCCACATGGGTGGCCTTGGCATGACGCATGATATTATGGAGAGCCTCTCGAAAATAGAGAAATAAATGTCGGTTCGATTCATCTGGAAACTCCAATTCCCATGATGCTTCATTTGCGGAAAATTTCCACTTCAGCATTTCCAACATGATCGAGCTGGTTTCCCGCAAATGCTCCACCGGGCCGATGCGATGATCCCCTTCAGGCCGCAACAGCCAAACGATATCGCGCACGGCACTTACCGTCTCCGCCGCGATGCGTTGGATGCGTTTCAATTCTTCTGAATGCCCCGAACGCCCTTCCGCAAGATCGGCAAACATCTGAATACTGCCAAGATTACTGCCCACTTCATCGTGCAAGTCCCCGGCGATGCGCTCGCGGACCTTCATCAACTCACGGTTCGAGTGGATGCGGTAGCGGACCGGCAAGGCGATGATCGCGAAGGCACCTGCCAGTCCCAGCAACACAAACACGGTGAGTCCGGTATTGCGCCAGCCATTGATAACCCGGCCTGCCTCTGCCTGGAGGTCGTAAATTCGCGTCTCGATCTGCATCCGCCTATCCAGCTCGCCCATCCATTCACGAGATGACACCAATTTCCCATCCGGACCATAACCATCAGTCAACGCGCCAATGCTCCAATTTCGCCCGCCGGAACCGATGATATTGAGCATGCCATCCGGCGTCCGCATCAATTTTCCAAGCGCTACATTTTCATCTCCACGCCAAGCCTCAATTTCGGAAAAGGCCAAAAACGCAGGGTAGTTTTCAAATTCTTTCCACGATTCCTTCGCCTCGATTCGCAAGTAACGCCCCGCGCTCGGCTTCACCGGAATTAACACCGGATTGTGCCCGGGATTGCGAAATACCCCTTCCGCGATCACTGCCCAACTCCCATCAACGCCAGATTCCGATACCGAAATCACGAGTTCTTTGGGAAATCCGAAACCGCTCGGCAAGTCCGATGTCGGCTTCTTCGCGGGTAGCAGCCGCAGCGCCGTGAGCGAGAAATTTCCACCCATGTCCAGATTCAGGCTCACCGCATCATTCGCACTCTGCCGCCCTTCAGATAGCCAGCCCACATTCTGATGCGCCGTCGGCAGCTCGGGCAGGCCCAGAGGAGTCTGCCCATCCACCAAATACTCAGGTTCCCAAAGCCAGGGTGCCGATGGCACAGACCCACCTATGGAAGTCACTTTGCCACCGTGAGCAATTTCACGCTCTCCAGAATAGACGAAAATCTCTGCCCATGCGTGCACGTAATTCCCCTCCTCCCCGCCGTTTTCCTGGAGCCGCTCCGCCGAAATCCGCACTCCCACGGCTTCCACCGCCGGACTGATTTGATAAAAAAACGCGTGCCCTTTCCTCACCGGATGGCGATGGCTATCACGCTCCTTCGCCACCACCGAGAGCACATCGCCATTCGCATCTATCAGCTCAACCGTAAAATCTTCCGGCATGCCATAGAGCGCTTCCAATCCTTTCTCATCATAGCGCCGTGCAGGCACCAAGGCTAGGCAATCCACCATTACCAGCTTCCCCCAAATGACTTCCACTGCAAATTTCTCTCCATTCTTCGGACTTCGCGTCCCATGAATACTCGCGAATCCGCCGGTCCCACCTTGATCGTCGATTGGGATTTCTGGTAAATTTGCAAGCTGCAGCTCCAAGGCTTTCACCTCCTTGTCGATTTCCTTCAACCGCAGCGAGACATTCCTCGCCAGCCTCGCGTCCCACGCTACTTCTGCCGCTCCTACCTGCCCCGCAAGCAAAAGCCAAAATCCTAAAAATCCCAAAACTCGTGCACTCACCGCCATCTGCTCGCGTTCATAGCCAATCTTTGGCGTCTTTGGAAACTTCGAAATGAAATCCCGTCCATTCCCTAATATCTCCTGATTTTCCCATTGCGGCTCAATTGAAAACTCCTACCCTTTCAACGAGATTCATCTTCATGGCCATTCAACTCCAACGACCTACCGACAAACGAGTCCTCCTCATGGGCACCTGCCTCTGCGATGCCTTCTACGACGAAGCCGCCAAGGCCACTGTTGAAATCCTTGAGCATCTCGGAGTCACCGTCGAGTTTCCCGAAGACCAAACCTGCTGCGGCCAACCCGCTTTTAATTCCGGCGATTGGAATGCCTCGCGCAAAGTCGCCCGCCACTGTGCCAAAGTATTCGCCGGAGACCTCCCGGTCATCGTCCCGTCCGGCTCCTGCGCCGCCATGAATTTTCACGGAAATTTACTCCAGTTCGAGGAGAATCCGGACCCCGCCATCAACTCTCTCGCGGGCCGCACTTGGGAAGTGATGGACTTCATCTACAATGGTCTGGGCATCAAGAAATGGCCCGGAAAATTTGAGAAACCCACCCGCATCGCCTTCCACCGCTCCTGTCACAGCCGCGGCACCGGCAGCGGTGAGGCCACCCTCGCCCTGCTCGAATCCATTGAGAATGCCATCGTCACCCCCTTCGGCCAAGCCGAGCAATGCTGCGGCTTCGGCGGCACCTTCTCGGTCACCTTCCCCCACATTTCCGGCCGCATGGGCACTTTGAAATTGGACAATATTCTCGAAACCGATCCCGATATCCTCGTCAGCGGAGACATGTCCTGCCTCATGCACCTCACCGGCCTCGCCATCGCCCAAGGCCGCCAAATCGACCACTGCCACGCCATCCAACTCCTTAAAAAATCACTACCGTTATGATCGGCATCCAACCCATCGATCAATACGCCCGGGACATCTCGGACGAGAAGCAAGCCTCCGTCATCGATGGCTCCGCCAAAGGCACCGACAAGCGCTTCCACGTCCTCCATCAAGATTACCAAGACCCGGATGCCTTGCGCAAACTTGCCGCCTCCATCAAGGATCACACCCTCCACCACCTCGGCGATTATCTTGAAAAAGCCGAAAAGGCCCTGATCCAGCGCGGCGTGAACGTCCACTTTGCCAGCACCGATGAAGAGGCCCGCCAGACCATCCTCTCCATCCTCCGGCAGCACGGCGTCACCCAGCTCACCAAGTCCAAATCGATGGCGGCCGAGGAAATTCACCTCAATCCATTCCTCATCGAAAATGGTGTGGAATGCCTCGAATCAGACCTCGGTGAATTTATCATCCAGCTCGATGGCGACGAGCCTTCCCACATCGTCAAACCCATCATCCACCTCAATCGCCGGGACATCGCCAAAACCTTCCTCCGCGAAGGGATTTCCACCGATTACAACGACGATCCAGAAACGATCACCCGCCGCGCCCGCGTCCATCTGCGGGAGAAATACATGGTCGCCCAAGCCGGCATCACAGGGGCAAATTTCGTCTGCTCGGACACCGGCCGCTTGGCCCTCATCACCAACGAGGGGAACTCCCGCTTCGGCATGGCCCCAGTGCCAGTCCATATTGCCCTCGTCGGCATCGAGAAAATCATCCCACAGGAAAAGGATCTCGCTGTGTTTCTCAATCTCCTCGGCCGCTCCGCCACCGGGCAGCAACTCACCGTTTACACCGAGTTCATCAATGGCCCCCGCTCTGCTAGCCAGCCGGATGGCCCGGAGCACATGCACGTCGTCTTCATGGACAATGGCCGCACCGATGTGCTCGCCTCCAATTGCAAGGAAATCCTCCGCTGCATTCGTTGCGGCGCCTGCCAGAACGTCTGCCCGGTTTACCGCCAAGCCTCTGGCCATGCCTACCGCTCAACCTACGGCGGCCCCGTCGGCGCAGTGCTCTCACCTATCCTCTTTGGCAGCCGCTTTCCTGAGCTTGCAGATCTCCCAAAAGCCTCGACCCTCTGTGGTGCCTGCAACGAAGTTTGTCCGGTGGATATTCCAATTCCTGATCTGCTGCTGCGTCTGAGAGATAAGGCGAAGCGCGAGGAAGTCCCCTCCGCCGGAGCTATCCCCATGTCCCCCTTCGCCCACCTCGCCACTTCTCCTTCATTCTGGCGCACCGCCATGACCATGAGCAAGGCGATGAATCACCTGCCCATCCAAGTGGCCCCCATCAAGCCACTCCAAGACTGGCTCGGCCAGCGCACGCTTCCGGACTCCCACGGCGGAGATTTTAGAAAATGGATGAAAGCCCGGCAGAATAAATAAAGGCTTGCAGCAGGGCTGCATTGCCCAAAGCGCCAGCAGGCCGTAGCAGTCCAAGGTCAATAAGAATCAAGCTCAGGCACCGAGTGTCGGATCGTAATCTTTGGGCGCGCGGATGATTTTCTCGATTCCGTGCTTGGTGACGAGATTGCCGGCGCTGGAACGGCTCTTGATGCCGAACTCTGCGAAGTGCAGTGGACGGATCAAATTCTTCATCCGGAGGCCGGACTTAAGATAGACCAATAACATCTGGGCTGCACTTTCTTCGTTCGTTTTATGGAACGCAAAATAGAGGACGCGGCTGCCAGGAGTGCCCTTGGTGAGGCCATATTCTTTATCCCGGGTGATGCCGCCGACCGTGAAGCGTTTCGCCAGAATCGGACCATCGCGGCCATCGCGATAGATCATGGAGTAGATCAGATCTTCTTCCTTGCGGAAGATGGCAACTCTTAGAGGTTTCTGCCCGACGAAGACTTTATCCGCCACTTTGAGAACGCGCATTTTACCGTCTTGGGTGAAGGTAATGATGTCATCAATGGTGGAGCATCTTTCGATCGGTTCCCCATCTTTTTTCAGACCATAGCCGGCGAAGCCGTTTTTAGCATCCAGGTAGAGCGTCTCTGTGGCCGCGACGACCTGCATCCGGTCCACCCGCTCGAACGAGGCGATCTCGGTGCGGCGCTCGCGATCTTTACCATACTTTTTCTGAAGGTCTTCATACCAGCGGATGGTATATTTGGTCAAATTGCGGAGGTGCTTCTCCGTTTCATCGATGAGTTTTTCAAGGCCTGTGATTTCCTCGTCGGCCTTGAAGGAATCGAACTTTGAAATCCGTTTGATTTTAATTTCAGTGAGCCGGGCGAGGTCTTCCGGTGTGACTTCGCGCTTGAGGAGTTTTTTAAACGGCGCGAGACCATCATCGATGGCTTTGAGGACGGCTTCCCAAGTTTCACATTCCTCGATATCGCGGTAGATGCGGTTTTCGATGAAAATTTTCTCCAGTGAGCTGAAATGCCATTTTTCGGCAAGTTCACTCAGCTTGATGTTGAGCTCCATTTCCAACAGCCGCCGGGTATTAAGGGTAGTGCGGCGGAGGATGTCGGAAACGCCCATGAAGACGGGCTTGCCCTCTGTGATGACGCAGGCATTTGGCGAGATGGAGAGCTCGCTATCGGTGAAGGCGTAGAGCGCGTCCCGCGTTTGCTCGGGATCGGCCCCAGCGGGCAAATAGACGAGAATATCCGCGTGGGCGGCGGTGTTATCCTCGATTTTGGCGATCTTGATTTTCCCCTTATCCGCAGCGGCGACGATGGATTCCATCAGTGCGCCGGTGGTGGTGCCGAATGGAATTTCCGTGATCCGGAGAATGCCCTTTTTCTCGGTGGAGATGCGGGCGCGGACGCGGACCTTGCCGCCACGGAGACCATCGCGGTAGTCGCTGGCATCCATGATCCCGCCGGTGGGGAAGTCCGGCAGGAGCGTGAATGGCTGCTCGCGGAGCACGGCGATGGCGGCTTCGATGAGTTCGTTGAAGCTATGTGGGAGAATCTTGCACGCGAGGCCGACGGCGATGCCTTCCACACCTTGGGCAAGCAGCAGCGGGAACTTGACTGGCAGCGTGTCTGGTTCCTTGCGGCGGCCATCGTAGCTGGGCAGCCAGTCTGTGGTTTTCGGATTGAAAACGACGTCGTTGGCAAATTTCGTCAAGCGGGCTTCGATGTACCGAGGAGCGGCGGCACCATCGCCGGTGAGAGTGTTTCCCCAGTTTCCTTGGGTATCGATGAGTAGGTCCTTCTGGCCGAGACCGACGATGGCAGCACCGATGGATTGGTCACCATGGGGGTGATAATTCATGGTGTTTCCAACGATTCCGGCGACCTTGTTGTAGCGACCATCATCGAGCTCATCCATGGCGTGGAGGATGCGGCGTTGCACCGGTTTGAGGCCATCGAAGAGGTGCGGCACCGCGCGCTCGAGAATGACGTAGCTGGCGTAATCGAGGAAATAGTCGGAATACATCGCGCCAAGCGAGGCATGTTGGTCCGGATCGTCGTGCGTCATGTGGAGAAGTGGTTAAAGAAGCAACGGCTCGGGCGCAAGTCTGAGCTGACAAGGAATTGGAATCCTGACGGCAGAAGCAAGGCTCACCAAGAGAACCTGATTCCAAGTGAACCAAATATCAGCGGAAACCAGCGATGCTTTCGAACTAAACGCTCACCAAGGCAGCGGAAACGCGCGATTGAAAGCGAAGACTCGCTCGCGGATGGCGTGAAGTTTCGCAACATTGGTGTGATCCGAAAGTGCTTCGTGGATAAAATCTGCGACTTGCTCGACGTCTTTCTCTTTGAGACCCCGCGTGGTGACCGCCGGCGTGCCGATGCGGATGCCACTGGGCTTCATCGGGCTACCACTATCAAACGGAATGCCGTTTTTGTTAACAGTGATGCCAGCTTCGTCCAGGGCATGTGACGCCTCGGTGCCATTGAGATTTTTGTTACGAAGATCCACCAGCATCACATGATTATCCGTGCCGCCAGAGCAGATTCGGAAGCCGTGATGAGTGAGGCGGGCAGAAATGGCTTGGGCATTTTTCACCACCTGCGCTGAGTATTCCTTGAACTCGGGCTTGAGCGCCTCGCCAAAACAGATCGCCTTGGCTGCGATGACATGCATCAGCGGGCCACCTTGAATGCCAGGAAAAACTTGGGCATCAATTTTTTTCGCAAACTCCTCTTTGCACAAAATGATGCCACCACGAGGCCCACGCAAAGACTTGTGAGTGGTGGAGGTCACGAAGTCTGCATGTGGAAATGGACTTGGATGAATCCCAGCAGCCACCAAGCCGGCGATGTGCGCCATATCGACAAATAAATAACAACCGATCTCTTTGGCCAGCCTACCCATGCGCTCGAAATCGATCACGCGCGAGTAGGCGGAAGCGCCAACGGTGATGAGGGCGGGCTTGAGCTCACGGGCGGTTTTCTCCAGTTCATCGTAATTGATGCGCTCGTCATCAGGGGAAACGCCGTAATGGGTCACATCGTAAAAACGACCCGAAAAGTTCGCCTTGTGGCCGTGGGTAAGGTGCCCGCCGTGGGCGAGATCCATGGTGAAGATCTTGTCACCCGGCTTGAGCACGGAAAAATAAACAGCCGTGTTTGCCTGGGAGCCGGAGTGCGGCTGGACATTGGCATGCTCGGCACCGAAGAGTTCTTTCGCGCGGTCGATCGCCAATTGCTCGACGACATCGACATTCTCGCAGCCACCATACCAACGGCGGCCGGGGTAGCCCTCGGCGTATTTATTGGTGAGTAGCGAGCCCTGCGCTTCCATCACCGCTGGCGACGCGAAATTCTCCGAAGCAATCAGCTCGATGTTATTCCGCTGGCGGTGTTCTTCAGCGGTGATGGCAGCGTAAATCGCAGGATCCGTCTCCGCGATACGGCTACCAGAGGATTTGCACACTCGTGCCTGATGACGGCCACCCGAGAAGGGAGTTGTTAGGAATGCTTCGGCCATCGCATTGGCAGTGGCGGCATCCGTGTCTTTGCCACTGAGGCAAAGCACGTTGGCATCATTGTGACTGCGAATGATGGTGGCTTCTTCCACCGAACGAATGTTCGCAGCGCGGACGTGACGATGACGATTTGCCGCGATGCACATGCCCACTCCAGAAGTGCAAGCGAGGATGCCAAAATCATAGGTGCCATCTGCGACGGTGCAGGCGACGAGATTTGCGTAATCCGAGTAATCTACCGAGTCTTGTGTCTGCGTGCCGAAGTCTTTGACCTCGTGACCAATGGCTTTGAGGTGGGCGACGACGGCGTTCTTGAGATCAACGGCGCCGTGGTCGGCTCCGATGGCAATGCGAAAGGTTGGGTGACTCATGGTGACTGCCGGATTGAAAGTCGGGAAACCAACTTTGCAAACCGCTAATTTCAAGAAATTTCTGTGGCGCCAAAATAAGGGACGAGAGCTTCTGGGATACGGATGGAACCGTCGGGCTGTTGGTATTGTTCGAGCAGCGCGACGTAGAGGCGGGGCAACGCGGTGCCAGAACCGTTCAGGGTGTGGGGGAAGCGGTTTTTGCCTTCGCTGTCTTTAAACCGCAGGCGCATCCGGCGGGCTTGGTAGTCGGTAAAGCAGGAACAACTGGAAACTTCGAGATATTTGCCATGGCCGGGTGCCCAGACCTCAATATCGTAGGTTTTGGCAGAAGAAAATCCGATGTCCCCGGTGCATAGTTCAATCGTGCGGTAGTGGAGGCCGAGTTTCTGAAGGATGGACTCGGCATGGCCGGTGAGTTTTTCCAACTCCTCAAAGCCGTGGTCTGGATGAACAATTTGCACGAGCTCCACCTTATCGAATTGATGCATTCGGATGATGCCTTTGTTATCGCGCCCAGCTGATCCGGCCTCACGGCGGAAGCACGGGGTGTAGGCGACCATTTTGATGGGTAAATCAGCCTCGGCTAGAAGCGTATCACGGTAGAGATTGGTGACGGGAACTTCCGCAGTGGGTGCGAGAAATAGGCTATTGATGCCATTTTCATCGGCATCGGTGCCATACATGTCATCTTCGAACTTCGGTAACTGACCGGTTCCTTCCATGCACTCGCGCTTGACGAGGTGGGGGACGTTGACTTCCTCGTAGCCGTTGGCACTTTGTACATCTAACAGGAAATTGATGAGCGCCCGTTCTAGGCGTGCTCCCCTCCCCCGATAGACGACGAAGCCAGAGCCGGCGGTGCGGATGCCATCGTCCCAACTGATCAGGCCGTGATTGAGAGCGAGCTCAACGTGATCTTTGGGATCGATCAGATCAGGTTTAATGCCCCACTCGCGGATCACGGGATTTGCCGCTTCGTCAGAGCCTACCGGGCAGGCATCGTGAGTGAGGTTTGGGATATTGAGAAGAAGTTCATTTTGGCGGATGGCGGCAGTTTCGCACTCTGCATCAAGGGCGGTGATCTGCTCATTGATGGCGCGGACCTCAGCCTCGATGGCGGAGGTGTCTTCGCCTTTTGCCTTAAGCATTCCGATCTGTTTGGAAATGGTTTTCCGCGAGCTTTGCAGGACTTGTTTGGAAGTCTCGGCGGCGCGGCGGGATTCGTCGCAAGCGAGCACATCATCGACGAGTTTCCAATGATCGCCGCCTCGGTTCTTGAGACGATCTTGGACAGTGGTGGAATTTTCCCGGATGACGCGGATATCTAGCATGGCGGCGAGACTTTCACGGGCGATGGGGTTTGGAATCAACGCGAATTTTCGTCTAACGTGCGATTCCTCGAATGGGGTGAAGTCGAATTTCAAAAGATCCGCCCTCATCAGGGATCCGCTAGCGCGAACCAATTGAGATCAGGATTGCCAACCACGACGCCCGAATAAAGACTGCATCACGACAAATATGGAGGGAAACGCGAAGTCATCGGAAGCAATGGAGGAAATGGGACGCGCTGCTGCGGATCATGTTTCCACTGGCACGGTAATTGCCCTCAGCGGCACTTTGGGTGTGGGAAAAACTCACTGGACCAAAGGATTTGTTGCCGGCCTTGGATCGAAAGCGCAAGTCACAAGCCCCACATTCGGGCTCGTCCACGAGTATCTCGATGGGCGCTTGCCGGTGTTTCACTTCGATTTCTATCGATTGACTAGCGCGGAAGAACTACTTGGCATCGGCTGGGATGAATATCTTGATCGCAGCGGCGTGATCATCGCTGAGTGGGGCGACAGATTTCCTGAAATTTTGCCAAAAGAAACAATTTTGATCGAAATTAGAGTGCAAGCCGATGGCTCTCGCAGCCTCACTCGCAAACCTATTTAAGATCCACCGCCCACCAAATTTCCGAGTCCATTGACCGTCCGTCCTACCGTGCGTCCAAGCGCCATTGGCAATCCACATGAGTTGAGCGAAAGCGTCATGCACACGAGTAGGCAAATTTGAAGAGTGCGAAGCATGGACCGGAGCATGGATTAAGCGACTGCTGAGTCAAGCAGGCGAATCGCGTTGTTTTTCGAAAAATAGTGTGAATTCCAACCGATTATAAGTGAGGTGGGTTTTTGCGACTAGCTTCAACCCCTTTACCACTGCCACTTGCACCACTTCCGTGAAGAGCTCATTGATCTCAGAAAAACTGACGACTCCCGGTGTTTTAAGCGTGAAAATCACCATTCCACCATGCTGAAGATGCGCTGCGAGGCGAGCCACTTGCGTGATCGACTCGATGGCGTCCCCATTCATATCGCACAAAATCGCATCAAAAGTCACTTTGGGTTTTGGAGAATAGGCCGTCACGTCTCCAAGAATGGCATGTAAATTTGGCGCACCATCGAGTCGTTTATCCAATGGCGCACGATCAATGGCCGTGACTTTGTAATCTCGCTTCAGCAATTCTGAGGTCATCCCGCCCGGACTTGCCCCCAGCTCCAGCCAGTGCTTACCGGCAGCTGGAGCACTGCGGACAAGCCTCAGATAATGCAACGCCTCCGCGACTTTTGCCCCCGCGCGGCTGATGGTGTCGGAAGCTCCTTGGCTGATAAACTTCGTCCCACCTGGATAGAATCCATTTGCGGCGCGAGGAGTCACCCGTCCGGCAAACAAGCCTTCCTTGCCCACCAGGCAAAATAAAGTTTCCCTGCTACTATTCTGAGCTTCGATGTCCTTGAAATCGGCAACCTCCGCCGGAAAAAGTTGCAGCGTCCGCCCTCGGAGATTCGACGCGAGTTTCCGGTAATACGGATTGGCAAGTCCTGCATCCAGCGGCCCCATAAAGATCGCCTGAATCCCCTGCCCGCTAAATTTTTGAAAAATCGCCTGCGCAGCTTTCTCCACGAAGCCGGGCATCTGCTCCGGATTGCATGGCCAACTATGATGCAGCGGCATTTTCCAACGCAGATACAATGCTGCTGTGGAATCCAACAATAAACCCGAATCCACTATCGAAATCAGATAATACTCCGTGCCAAGTTTCCTCACCACCGAGGCACCTAGCGCCGCCATGATCTCGCTGGTGTAATCCCCAAAAACTTCCGAAATGCGGATCAGCCAATGAGATGTGGTCGGATAAATTTGCTGCATAGAAAACTCTCTCTGCAACGTGACTTACCCCCATCCCAGGGCCGTGGCAATCTTTGGATGCCCAGCTCAGTTTCCTATTGTGGAACAGCGGCTTGCATTTTCCCTCTCGATCCCACTTCCTCTCCCCTCCCGCCGTGTCCTGAATCCGCCCACCACTTCTCCATCCATGTCATTTGACTCCATCCCCCAGCTCGGCCTCGGCACCGCAGTCCTCATCATTTTCGCGCTTTGTGCCGCATTCATCGTCATCCGCGGTATCACCCGCCTCATCATCGGCACCCTCGTCATCGGCATCAGCGCATGGATCACATTCCTCGTCTGGCAACAGGCACCGACCATTTCAATCCAGCTATTGGGCAAATCCGTTCCTTGGTTCCTCAGTGGATTACCCATCCTCACATTCGTTCTAGCATTTTTCATATTACGAAAAATTATGAAAATTCTCTTCAATCCATTCACCAGTTCCAGTGGTGACTCCGGCAGCCCCACCATCTTCTCCACAGCCATTCGCATCCTTTTCGCCATTGTTCCAACCGGTCTCCTCACCCTCGTCGGAGCCACCCTCATTCATTACAATGGCTCAGTCGCAGAGGTCCGCGCTTCTTCCAAAAAATCCGAAGGAGTTCCCTCCACCAGTTTCACTCACATCAGCCAAACCCTCAAAGCCGCCGTCGCCGCCATTCTTCCCGAAAATTGGCTCACCACACTGGATCCGCTCGCAGATCCATCCCGCATCGATCTTGCAAAGCTCATCACCTCCCGAGCCAACAAACCACAACCCACGATCATCGATCCTAATACCGGCAAACCCTACCCTCGTGCCAACATTGTGGACGATCCCGAACTGCAAAAGCTAGCCCGCCAAGAAAACTTCGCCACACTCCTCCGCCACCCGCTTCTCACCCAAGCCCTTGCGGACCCCAAAGTCAAAAACCTCGTTAAAGAACTCAGCAAATGAAGAGATTCGGTTCCAGATGATGGAGCGATCAAACCATCAATAGAGCCACCCACCGAACTTCACTCTTTATCCCTTGGCTGAAGTACGCGCCTTATATGCAATGTTTTACAGAACAAGCTACGGACATGCTAAACCGCGCCCGAAGGATCCAACAAATCATGAACTTTTCCACTTCGATGAATGTCGATTTTCACAATTTAAAGTTTAACTCTGAATTTTAAAGTTTACTCACAATCAAAAAAAATCACGACTGACGGAGAGTCAGTCGTGATAATTAGAGTAAAACCGTAAGTTTGAAATCCTTAATCAAGCAACGCGCTTGCGGCGGAAAAGTGCTAGAAGGCCAAGTCCTCCAAGAAGCGCAGTGGAAGGCTCTGGAATGACTACTCCGACCGGACGTCCACCGGATGAGAGATCCGAGAACGTATTGGTTCCCACGGTTATGTCGATACCTGGAATAAGGGTCGAAGATCCAGGGTTGAGTGGATCAAGAGAACGCCAGTCACCAGTGTCTGCCGCGTTAATCATGATTCGTCCCAAGTCATCGATAAACATTTGTCTGGTTCCCGTTCCGCCTACTGAGGCGGAATAATTCCCAATAAAACTCAACTGTTGGGAAGGGCTGGAGTTGTTTAAATCAAAGCTGTAAAGATCCCTTGCTTCGTTAAACAAAAACATTTGACCGGCTCCATCGATTGCAATATCCCCAAGGTCGCCACCTGCGGTATTAATACCCCAAGGCATGCTGATGGAAGAAATTCCCGCAAAGGCACCTGTCCCGAAAGTCATCCTCACAATTCCCTGATTCGGACCAATGTCGTCGTAAAGATAATAGGCACCATTGAAAAAGGAGCCACCACCATTGGAATTTCCGATAAATGAAATATCGTTCCCGTTCAGAATGCTCGAATTTTGCCCTGCGGCGGGTCCAGCTATATAAGCAGCTCTGACGTCGGTTAGAGCACCTGTCGCTATATTTTCAACTCCGTAAATCACACGGGTGCGAGCTGCGTCAGTCGCTAAATGATTCACTCGGAACTGATTGGTATTGGTAACAAGGTTACTGGCAATAAGGCTACCTGTGGTGAGGCTTGTGTATTGATTTAAACTTCCTTCATCAGTGGTGGCGAAAGCATAGATGCTTGAAAACTGCGCACTCGCATGCTGTGTAATCATCGCAGCGGCAAGGGTGATAATAATCTGTGGGTATTTCATGATAGGTGTGTTGAGCAAGGCGTTAAGTGGAATCAATTCGAAGAATGTAATTTACTGGGACAGCCACAGATTATTTTTATTTAAAAATTTGTCAAAACTATTTTGAAATTTTTAAAAAATTCGCACTTGATGTCCAAATGACGAACATTTCAGGGCCTTCCACTATCCACTTCCCACCTTGCCGATTTTCGCCAACTCTCGCCCGTCACTTCTTAAATTTTTCTCATGCCCTACCTCGTCACCATCGGCCTTGAAGTTCACGCTCAAGTGAAGACTACCACGAAAATGTTTTGCGCCTGCCGCACCTCATTTGGCGATACGCCTAACACCCATACCTGCCCGGTGTGCCTTGGCCTACCCGGTGCACTGCCGGTGTTGAACCAACTTGCCATCGAGAAGACCCTGCTCACTGGCCTGATGCTTGATTGTGGCTCCCCGGAAATTTCCAAGTGGGATCGGAAGAACTACTTCTACCCGGATATGCCGAAAAATTACCAAACCACCCAGATGGATCTCCCCCTCTGCATCGGTGGCGGAGTTCCGCTCTACCAACATTGCTACCCCACAGACGTTCGTAAAAATATTGCCAACCCAGATAAGATCGTCCGCCTTAACCGCATCCACCTTGAGGAAGACGTCGCTAAATCCACCCACCTCGGAAGTTCTTCTCTCATTGACTTCAACCGCGCCGGCACTCCCCTCATGGAAATCGTCACCGAGCCAGACCTCGAATCTGGCGAGGAAGCCTTCGCCTATCTCCGCTCATTGCAAATGATCCTGCAACAAGGTGATGTGGCAGATGCGGATATGGAAAAAGGCCAACTCCGCTGCGATGTGAACATTTCTCTCCGCAAAAACGAGACCGATCCATTAGGGCCCAAAGTGGAGTTGAAAAATCTAAATTCCATCTCTGCGATCCGCCGTGCCATCCACTTCGAGATCCAGCGCCAGTCCGAAGACATGGATCGCGGCATCCCGCAAATCCAATCCACCCGCCGCTGGGACGATGACCGTGGAGAAACCCAAATGATGCGCACCAAGGAAGACGCTCATGATTACCGATACTTCTCCTGCCCGGATCTTCTGCCCATCCAGACCGCCCCGCTCCTGGCCACGGTCCGTCCGCTCGTCCCGGAATTACCCCATCAGCTCGCCGCCCGCTTCGAGTCCAGCTTCGGAGTCACTCCCTATGATGCCGAAGTGCTCTCATCTGATAAACACCTTGCCACCTACTTCGAGGCCGTCACCCATACCAGCATCCCCGGGAAAAAAGTTGCCAATTTCATCATCAATATCCTGCTTGGCACTCTCAACGAGCGCTCACTCGGCATCGATGCCTGCCCCGTCCCGGCAGTAAAACTCCGCGCCCTGCTGCTCATGGTGGAAAACGGCACCCTCGCCGCCAACCAAGCACGAGAGGTTTTCACCCTCCTCTTCGACGCCCCGGACAAGGATCCTGCCGCCATTGCAGACGAACTTGGATTCAAACCCGCCGCTGCCGGAGAACTCGAATCACTCGTCGAGCAAGTCATCGCAGCCAATCCCGCCGAGGTCGCCGCCGTCCAAGCGGGTAATGAAAAGCTCCTCAATTTCCTTACCGGCCAAGTGATGAAGTCTGCAACTACCAAGCCCAATCCCAAACAAGTCACCGATCTGCTGCGCACCAGATTATTATAAAAATTTCCAACTGATGTAAAATTTCACCTTCCAAGATAGTTTAGAAATGTGAAGTATTGACGCGTTCGCTAAAATTCACTAATAACCCTCTTAACTATGGCTGAAGAACCACTTACTTTCTCTTGTCCAGCCTGTGGGATCATCCTCACGGTGCCACGAGCATTTGCCGGAGTCGTCGGCCCATGCCCATCTTGTAGCACTTCCATCCGGGCACCCTTACCAAGGCCTGCACTGGCAATGCAGCCTCTGCAACAGCCGCAAGCGACGCAGCCACAGGTCCAGCAGCCGCAAGCTCCCCAGCTACCAATTCCGCAAAAAAGCGAAGCGAGTGTCACTTCCGCAGGGCCGACAGTCTTGCATCCAGAGCCGCAACCACTGCCTTCTCGCACACCTGCCAGCAAGCCATACGTCGCACCTCAGCAAGAGACCAGCTCAGTATATGTACCCCCATCCCCGGAGCCCCAACCATGGCAACAAAACCGCCATAATCCACTCCTCCGGCTCCTGCTCGGACTACTATTCCTCATCGCCTGCGGAGCATTGGTTTGGGGCCTCATGACGTTTCTTCCTAAGGAAAAGGAAAAGACCAAAGCCAAACCAGCAGAGCTCCAGCTCAGCCCAAGAGTTACTCCTCCAGCCACTCCCCAAGAGCCCACCCCGCCTCCAGCCAGCGCTCAAGCTCCCAGCAACAATGTCACGGATCCGATATTGCTTAGTCTCGATCCTGCACCAGAGACTCCAGTCAATACTCAGAAAATCATGCCCGGAATCGCGGCTTTAGAGATTCTAGGTAAATTTCTCGCTGCGAAGACGCTCGCGGAGAGACTACCCTACATCGAAACTAAAATGTCAGAATCTGAGCTTGAAAACACGATTCTCGCAGGAGAATTACCGGCTAATCGGAGCATCCTCATCGATACTCAGGAAGCCAATGCCGTGGAAATGGTATTGGACATCTACTACAGCGTGGATTTCGAGGACGCAGATGGCAAAATCAATCCGCAAACCTTGCTAATGAGAACCCGCGGATCCGGTCAGCCGAAATTGGTCGTCGAACCATTCCTCGACTTATTCGGTGGCAGGCTTGCCGAGTTCACGAGCAAGCCCTCGAACAGACAGGGAACCTTCCAAGTGATCGTCTCAGCATTAGCCACCTGCACCAATGAGGAGGTCCCAAATCGCGATAAAAAACTCACCTTGAAGTTGCTCAGCCGCGATAATACCCGGGAAATTGCCCAAGCCTACTTCGGCCGCCAATCGAAAATCGGCATGATGCTCGAGGACGGCAGCTTCAGCCTCAGCTACGGCAAGGCCAAAGCCTGCACAGTCACACTGCGCTGGAATACTGAAGAAGATCCTGCGAAGCCCTACCTCGAAGCCATCGATCTCCCGCGGCTCGACTGGAATCCATAGGTTCAAACAAAAAACCAAAATTTCCGGTGGACAAATAGGCTATTGGCGGGTAACTCACTCGCCTCTCAGCGGTTGTTACGGCATCCACACTTTGGCAGTGTAGCTCAGCGGTAGAGCAGAGGACTCATAAGCCTTTGGTCGGCGGTTCAAATCCGCCCCCTGCCACCAATTTCCCTCCCCTCCCCCCAGCGGATAAAAATCCAGCAAGTTTGGATTTGGGGAATCCATCATTGGTCACTAGGGTTCGCCCGTGGCTGCTCCCAATCATAAGAAACGATGGCAACCGGACGGGAAATTTTTCCGTTCTGGCAGCGAACGTGTGTGGATGAAGGCCGTGACTTACGGGCCATTTCCCGGTGGTTGGCCGGAATCCTTCGAGTCAGATTTTTCGCAAATGGCGGCAGCGGGATTCAACGCAATCCGTTTGTATGAAATGCCAGATAGGCGCTTGCTCGATGAAGCATCCCATCACGGGCTCCAAGTCTTCGGCGGGCTGAAATGGGGGCAATATGTGGATTTCTTAGATCACCCGGCACACTTCTCGGCGGCTAAAATCTCACTGGTAAATGCACTCAAACTCACTGCGCAGCATCCCGCCTTGGCAGGTGTCTATGTGGGCAATGAAATCCCGACAGATATGGTCAGGTGGATGGGGCCGACAAAGGTGCTGCAAGCAATTGAAGAACTCATCACTCTGGGCAAGGAACTCGCACCGAGCCTGATGTTTGCCTATGCTAATTATCCTAGCACCGAATATTTAGAGCCGAGCAACGCGGACTTCACGGCGTTTAATGTCTATTTGGAAAATGAGGACGCGTTTCAAAGTTATCTCCAGCGGCTCCATCACATCGCGGGAGATCGACCGGTCGTGATCTCGGAATTCGGTATGGATTCGCAGCGCAATGGCTTGGAAAAACAAGCAGAAGTGCTCGCATGGGGCGTGCAAACGGCAATGGATCTGGAAACAGCCGGCATGACTGTCTATGCATGGAGCGACCGCTGGTGGAATGGCGGCGCGGAAATCCTGGATTGGGATTTCGGGCTACTTCAGCGTGATGGATTGCCGAAACCCACGCTGGCTGCGGTGCAAGATCGCCCACTTCCCACCGCCACTTCCACGGCTGAGTTGGTGAGCGTGATCGTCTGCACCCGCAACGGCAAAGCGCGCATTGGCGCGTGCTTGGCGGCACTCGGGCGGATGACCGATCAACACTACGAAGTGATTGTGGCCGACGATGGGTCTGTGGATGGCACCGCAGAATATGTCTCAGCAAAATTTCCTTCGGTGCGCTTGTTGCGATTGGCGCCAGGAGGATTGGGCGTGGCTAGAAATGCAGGTGCAGCGGCGGCGGGCGGTGAGATCTTGGCATTCACTGATGATGATTGCGAACCCGATCATGAGTGGATTTCCAGAATCCGTCCGATTTTTAAAAATGGTATCTATCAAGCCGCATGTGGACCGAACCTCCCGCCAAAGCCGCGCTCGTGGCAGGAGGCAGTCGTCTGCGCAGCACCCGGTGCACCCAGTCATGTGATGCTGGATGATCGCGAGGCAGAACATTTGCCGGGCTGTAATCTAGTGGTAACAAAGGCTGCATTTCTGGCGGTGGGAGGCTTCGATCCGGAATTTCACACGGCGGGTGATGATGTGGATTTTTGCTGGAGACTTCGGGATGCAGGATTCAAGCTGGGCTTCGTTCCAGGCGCCTTTGTCTGGCATTGGCGGCGGCCTTCGCTCATGGCATTTTTGCGCCAGCAGGGCGGTTATGGGAAAGCGGAACGCTTGCTCATTGTAAAGCATCCCAAACACTTTTCCCCGGACGGAGAGACACGTTGGCAAGGCTTCGTTTACGGCGGCGGGCCGATGAGAGTCACCTCAGAATCGATCATCTATCATGGAAGTATGGGAGAGGCCGGCTACCAAGGGATCGTCAATCGCATGTTGCCACTTCGTAATCTGGAAGCTCGCTATGCGACGCCTTTCACAATTTTTTGTTTGGGCATGATTCGCTTTCTCCAGCCGATGTTACGAGCATGGGCACGGAATCGCCGCATGGTGCTTCCACTACGAGCAAGTCTCAAAACATCACCAAAGTCCTCTTCGGAAGACTTCCGTTTACCATTGGAAACGGGCAAAACGCGTGAAGACGTGCTAGCCTATTTTCTGGACAACAACTGGCGGCCCGCCGATGTCTATGCTCCTTGGGATCTGGAAAAAGGTAGGGATCGGATTCTCGTCGCCATTGAAATGGGCGAGCGAGGCACAGCCACTGCGCTACTCAGGATCTGGGGGAAACCGCCGGAAATCTATCGATTAAAGGCCCGCAGAGGTTTGTTTGAAACAACCATTTTATCATCTAACATGGTGCCTTTGGCATAGTTCGAGATCGTAGTCAGCATCTTTTTATTTCCATTCACTATCTTACGAATCGGCCCGGATGTGGTGTAGTCGAAGACGATTTCATCTTTGTCGTTAAGGAAAACAATCAGATAGCCGAAGTATTGATAGCCGCCAACATTGTGAAGCCCTTTTTGGTCACCATCGTAGCGGGTGACGAAGGGTTCCAGTGAAGTCTCAGAGGCACCTGCCGGCGGAATTCCGACTTTGAATTCCTGGACGGATAGAACCGTGAAATCATCTTCAGTTTTTTGATCACGCCCGATGAATACCATCCTCCCTTTGAGTGGCGGCAAAGCTACATCATTGCTTTTGTTTTTTAACTTCACCGTGGTCGAAATCCTTTGATCCACCATGTAATAGCTACTGCCTTCATCGTGGCGCTTTCCAATCACCACCTCGATATCGAAGGGTGGCAGAACGATGGGCAAGGAAGCGGATTCTTCTATAATCTTCGTCTGTGAGACCTGATCAAATTGAGCGAGCGACATGGTGAACTCTCTAGCATTGTCCACACGCTTGAAGCGAACGTCCTGACCTGTTACTGACATTAGCTCAATCTCCAAGGCACGCCCTTTTGTATCATTCACGGTAAGGATGGGCCCAGCTTGAAGCGTGAATGCGGATGTGAGATATAGCAATGTAGCGGAGAAGCTGAGCTTCATTCGGGCATGTTTCATTAGCACTATAGAATCAGAAAAATATAGGATGTCAAACCCATCCAGAATCGACCCAAAAAAGGATAGTATTCCTCACATGGCCACGATCTCTACCCGGCGATTCTTGGCGCGGCCTTCTTCATGAGCATTTGAAGCGGTAGGGGCGGCCATTCCCACGCCCACAGGAATCATGGCATCCGCAGGAACGCCGTAAGTCTTGATGAGAGCAGCGGTGACCGCAGTCGCGCGATTTTTAGAAAGGGTCTGATTGAGGGCGAAGTCGCCAGCATTGTCCGTGTGACCGACGATTAAATATTTTTTCCCAGGAGCGGCTTTAATCGCAGATGCCATCTCAGCGAGGGAGTCGGCGGATTCTGGTTTGAGATCTGCCTTACCGGTATCAAAGAGCACACCGTAGATGGCAATGCGGCCGGTCTTCTCGATACTGGAAGTGATCTCATCCGCCTTTACCACAGTCATACGGGCTTCCATTGCTTTCGTTTCTAAAACGTCGATTCGGATAAGCGTTTGCCCATTATCGAGCTGGTGCGCTTCCTTGAGGGCATCGAAGCCGGTGGAGACATCGTTCAGAACGAAGGCGTAAATGGTGACGTAGAGAAAATTCCCGGATTTCCCAGCGCCTTTCAGCGCCATGAAACGTTGCTCTTTATTGTTGAACTCGTGCAGGTATTCCAAGCCGGGCGTGCTTTTCACCGTCGGAAAGGTATGAGTTACAAACCGGTTATATCCATCGTCCAGTTTGTCATTCGCTGCGGTGAAGAGTGTTTCAAAACCAGCGGATTTCAAATCAGCTTCGTATTGTTTAACTGCTTCGAGAGTAGAGGTCTCTCCAGGAAGCTTATAATAGATAGTGGTGCGGATTCCTTCAACTTTCTCCTCTTTGCCAACTATGATCTCCTGCGTTTCAGAATCGAATCTCACTTGCTCCAGCGGGATGGCGTATTCATCGAATTTTGCCACTTTAGACCAGATGATTTCCGAGCCCTCGATTCGTTTGAGAGCAGCGTGATCTTTGGCACCTTCCGCATCCTTTGCAGGTGCAAGTTGGGCACCGAAGAGAGAGCAACACAACGTCAGAAAAGATAGGATCTTCATTTCTAAATAGTGGGCCTTTCGCAATACCTGTCGAGTCTAGGCTTATGGAATTTGCAAAATTTCGTCCAGCCGAGAGGCAGCGGCAAGCAACTGCAGCGAATGATTTCCAATCATCGTCTTGCGGTTTTACTTTGTCTGGAATATTGCACCGCGATGCCATTACTTACCAAAGATTTCGATTATCACTTACCCGCTGAACTCATCGCCGCACGGCCACTCGCCGAGCGCTCTGCTTCGCGGATGTTGGTGGTTCATCGTCAGGAAGGAAAAATCGAGCACCGGATGTTCCGGGATTTTCCCGAATATCTAAATGCGGAGGATTTGCTTG
Source organism: Akkermansiaceae bacterium (assembly GCA_041753275.1). Taxonomy (GTDB): domain Bacteria; phylum Verrucomicrobiota; class Verrucomicrobiia; order Verrucomicrobiales; family Akkermansiaceae; genus Luteolibacter. Next base: position 83,824 of record JBGSUW010000111.1, read on the forward strand.
TGCTCAATAACACCAAGGTGATTCCCGCGCGCCTATTTTCCGACGATGGGAAAAAGGAACTGCTTTGCCTCGATCAGCTCTCGGACTTGGAATGGCGTTGCTTGGTAAAGCCGGGTAAGACGCTGCGTGTAGGTAAGACCGTGACCGTCGCCGGCATCATAGGCACCGTGGCAGAAGTTTTTGAAAACGGGGATCGCTTGATCCGCTGGGAATCGCCGTTGGATCTAAACATGCATGGCCACCTCGCCCTGCCTCACTACATGGGACGCGAGGACGAGGCACTGGACCGCGATCGCTACCAGACTGTCTATGCCGAGGAAGAAGGTGCGATCGCCGCTCCCACGGCAGGGCTGCATTTCACACCAGAGATGTTAGAGAAAATTTCCCATGCATTTCTAACACTCCACGTCGGCGTAGGCACATTCCGGCCGGTGAGTGTGGAAGTGGTGGACGACCATATCATGCATTCAGAGCGCTATGTTGTGAGCGCTGAAACGGCACGCCGCGTGAATGCTGCCGGGCGCGTCGTCGCGGTGGGGACAACTGTGACGCGGGTATTGGAATCCATCGGCTTGCCACTCCAAGAGCAACGTGGCGAGACCGATATCTTCATCCATCCGCCCTATCAATTCCGTGCGATTAATGGCTTGTTGACCAATTTTCATTTACCTCAAAGCACATTGATTATGTTAGTAAGTGCCTTCGCCGGGAAAGATTTGGTAATGGAGGCCTACCGCCAAGCAGTCGCAGAACGCTATCGATTTTTCAGCTACGGCGACTGCATGTTGTTGATATAAAAACCGTCCTCGGCTCCCGTCTTGCACATTTTACTGTTGCCTGATAACAATTTTGCATGGAGGAAATTCCGCCCGACATCGATTTCGCCGCACATCCCAACGATGGGTTTTTCAAGGCGGTTTTTTCGGAGCCTGCCCATGCGACAGCATTTTTTAAAAGCCATCTACCCCCAGCAATCGTCAGTCGCATTGAGTGGCCATCGCTCGCCGTGATTCCTACTTCTTTTGTTAAGTCCAGCTTGCAACAGATACATTCGGATCTGCTATTTTCTGTCCGTATCGGGGATCGGGAAACGCTGCTCTATCTCCTCTTCGAGCACCAGAGCACCGTCGATCCCACCATGCCATTGCGCTTGCTGGGATACATTGGAGAAATTCTGGCCCAGCAGCATAAATTGCACGGATTGCCGCTGCCGGCGGTGCTACCTTTCGTTTTACATCAAGGGCCGGATCACTGGAATGTTTCCACTGCCTTCGAGGACTTGTTTGCCTTACCGCCTGAGATTGCTGAGGATTTATTGCCATTTTTACCCAAGTTTCACCACGCACTACTCGATCTAAGCCGCAGTGATCCGGCCTCTGAAGAAAGCGATCAACAGTTAAAAATCGTGCTCCAGTTAATGAAGCTTGCCCGCAAACAACAATTGCTGGAATACTTCCGATGGCTGGCTGAATCGGTCGTTGATCAGATTCCAGATAGCCTGCTTGGGCGCTTGTTGCTCTACGCACTGCATGCCGATAGTGAGCTTGACGCGCAACAGATCTATCATAAACTCTCTGTGAATATTGAACTTGAAAAACGTGCCATGTCCGTCGCAGAAAAATTAAAAACAGAAGGCCGCATGGAGGGTGTTTCCCAAGGTCTCACCCAGGGTCTCACCCAAGGACGCAAGGAAGGCTTTTGGATCGGGAAAATCCAAATTTTAGAGGAACTTCTAGGAAAGCCACAGAGCCTTATCGCTCACTTGGAGAGTCTCCGCCTGCAGGAACTTGAAGAGTGCTATTCAGTTCTTCATCGAGAATACCAGGCCCGCTTCAAACGTTGATAGTGAGTGATTGCATCTTGCCATTTTAGCGCAAAATCTTCCTGCGAATGAAATTGATCTCATGGAATGTGAATGGCATCCGCGCCACGATTGGGAAAGGCTTGGGCGACTTTATCTCCCTTGAAATGCCGGATATCCTGTGCTTGCAAGAAACCAAAGCGCGGCCAGAGCAGGTCTCCCTACCGTTGGAATTTAACGGCTATCATGCCTACTGGGACTCTGCAAACAAGCCTGGCTACTCTGGCGTGGCAGTATTTTCTAAGGAAAAACCGTTAGATCATCGCTTAGGGCTAGGGATCGATGAGCATGATCAAGAAGGCCGCGTGCTCACCTTGGAATATCCTGAATTTTTCTTGGTCAATGTTTACACTCCGAATGCGCAAGACGGCCTCCGGCGCTTGCCATACCGCATCACTTGGGACACCGCATTCCGCCGCCATGTCGCGGAGTTGGCAAAATCCAAACCGGTCATCTTTTGCGGAGATCTAAATGTGGCGCACCAGGAAATCGATCTCGCACGGCCGAAAGACAACCGCTTTTCCGCGGGTTTTTCTGATGAGGAAAGGTCGAGCTTCAGCGAACTTCTCGCTGCCGGGTTCACCGATACATTCAGGCATTTTTATCCTGACAAGCGTGATGCCTACTCGTGGTGGTCCTTCCGGGGCGGCGCACGAGAGCGAAATGTGGGATGGAGAATCGATTACTTCGGTGTTTCCACCTCGTTCATGAGCCGGGTGACCGATGCGCAAATTCTCCCGCATGTGACAGGATCAGACCACTGCCCGGTCGGGATTTCGATGGCTTAATTTAAAATACAGGCACCTTGACAGGATGCTTCGCTCGCCGTTGTTGCGAAATGAAATTGCTTCTCGCGCTCGCTGGTTGCTGCCTATTCCTGAACTCATGTTCTAGCTTACCAAGGCCAGGCGCCGAACTGAAAGGCAGCTCTCCCGCAGAAGCGAGAGCCGTCCTCCAGCGTTCTGCGGCGGCACACGGCGACCCTTGGAAAAATTACCGCAAGGTGGAAGTATCCTATGATGGTGAGTGGTCCACGCTTGCCACCAAGATCCAACCGATCATCACGAATCCAGAATTCCGCAAGAGCTCCGATGAAACTTACCAGCCTCGCAGCGGTCGAGTCCTCCAACTCCATCGCGGGCCAAGTGGCATGAAGGAAGTCACCCGAATGCGCCCTACTCAGACGCAGGTGGAATTTAACGAAGTGATTTCTGATGATCCCGAAGTAAAAGCCGCCGCCGCATTGGTGGCTGATGCCTACACGGTTTTCCTATTCGGGTCATCGTGGCTGCTGGCCAATGGCGAAGATTTTTCACTTTTGCCGGATGCAGCCTTCGAAGGTGAAGTCTGCCAACTCGTCGTCGGGCGAGTGGAGCCGGGATTCGGCAATTCCAAGGAAGACTTTTTCGTCGCCTGGCTTAGCAAAGAGAGCGGGCTGCTCAAACGCTTCCAGTTTTCCCTCAATGGCATGGAGTCCACCCAAGGCGCGGATGTGGATGTGGTGTTTTCTGAATTCCGGACGGCCACCGATGGCTCCGTTTGGCCGCGCCATTTCGTCGAGTGGATTCAAAGACCCATTCTCACAAAAGCGCATGATTGGCGGATGACGGCGCTCAAGCTGGATCGCCGGGTGGTTTTTTCCAAACCTCGCTGACCGTGGAATCAGGCCATCGCAGTGAATTCCTCGCTGCGATGCACCAATAGCACAATCTCGCCCTTTGCGGGGTGCGCTTGAAAATAGGCGAGCACCTCGGCTGCGGTGCCGCGGTGGTAGGTTTCAAATTTTTTAGTGAGTTCCCGGGCGACGCAGGTGCGGGCGGATGGCTCGATTTCTGCAAGAATGACCAAGGTGGACAGAATCCGATGAGGTGACTCGAAGAAAATTCCGGTCTCGCCCGACTCAAGTGCGGCGGTGAGTGCGCTGCGGCGTTTGCCGGATTTCACCGAAAGAAACCCACCGAAGCGAAAGGCGTGACATGGAAAACCTGAACCAATTAACGCGGTGATCACGGCGGAAGGACCGGGTAAAACTTCCAACGGAGTATGAGTCTCGATGCAGGCTTGGACGAGCCGATAGCCTGGATCTGAAATGCCCGGCATGCCCGCATCGCTAATCACAGCGATCGTTTCCCCGCCACGTGCAGCGGCGATGAGCTCGGGCGCACGGCGGGCTTCGTTATGCTCATGGAGCGAAATCAGGGGCTTCCCTGAGATGCCGTGGTGAGCCAGAAGTTGGCCGGAGTGGCGAGTATCTTCACAAGCGATGCGATCCGCACTTCGTAAAATTTCCAAAGCGCGGAGGGTGATATCTGCGAGATTTCCGATGGGCGTGGGGACGAGGATGATGCGGCCTGCGATGTCCGGGGAAGTTTCCATGATTCAGGCGATCAGATTTCCGCGCTCCAATTGCTGGCGCTCATGCTCGGAGAGAAGCTGCGGGCGACCTTGGTGGTCCACGCGGACATTGGTCATGCTACCGAGTGAGGCGATTTCTCCAGCGGCATTCAGGATTTCAAATTCCCATGTAACGGCCGAGGCACCGATGCGAGAGAGGGCAAGATGGACTTCGATGGAATCTCCGGCAAGCAGCGGGCGCTTGAAATCGCACGAGACTTTCACGCGCGGCCAGCCACCTTGGGCGCGGTCAAACACCAGCAAGCCAAGGCTGCGGAGACACTCATGCTCGGCAGCTTCTGCATAGCGAAAGGCGTTTGGAAAATGCATCCATCCGCTGGCATCCGTATCGCCGAATGGGACCTCGGTGGTGTAACGGAACAGCGGATTTTCCATGGGCGAAAATTTCACTCAAATTTACTCACCAGCACCGAGGCATTGTGACCGCCAAAGCCGAAGCTATTGCTGAGGGCCACCTTGACGGGTACTTCGCGGGCGACGTTGGGCACCACATCCAGATCGCACTCAGGGTCTTGTTCCTCGATGTTAATCGTCGGTGGAATCACGCCGTCCTTGATGGCCATCACGCTGGCAATCAGCTCAATGCCGCCTGCCGCGCCGAGCATGTGCCCGGTCATGGACTTGGTGGAACTCACCATCAGGCCGTTTTTCGCATAGTCACCGAAGGCGAGCTTGATCGCCTTGGTTTCCGCAATATCGCCGAGGCCGGTGGAGGTCGCGTGGGCATTGAGGTATTGGACGTCGGTGGGATTTTTCTTGCCGTGACGGAGGGCCATCTCGATCGCATAGGCAGGGCCACTGCCATCGGGTGATGGGGCGCTGAGATGATATGCATCCGCACTCACGCCATAGCCGATCAACTCGGCGTAAATTCTCGCACCGCGCTTGCGAGCGCTTTCGAGCTCTTCGATGACGACGACGCCTGCCCCCTCGCCCATCACAAAGCCATCACGGTTTTTATCAAACGGCCGGGATGCGCCTTCCGGATCATCATTGCGAGTGCTGAGAGCTTTCATGTTGTTGAAACCACAAAGGCCCATCGAGAGCACGGCTGCTTCCGCGCCACCGCAGACGAAGGCATCGGCATCGCCAAATTTGATGATGCGCCAGGCCTCGCCGATGTTGTGATTCGAAGTCGCGCAAGCAGTAACGATCGCCATATTTGGACCCAGCAGACCGAATTCCATGGAAATAATCCCGCTGGCGATGTTTGAAATCATCATCGGAATGGTAAAGGCAGATACTCGCTTGGGCCCTTTATTAAGGAACGTGGAATGCTCGCGCTCAAGGGTAGAAAGCCCACCGATGCCGCTGCCGACCATCACCCCAAAGCGCCGTGGATCCATTTTTGAAACATCCACGCCGGAGTCTGCCATCGCCATTTTGGAAGCCGCCACGGCGAATTGCACATAACGATCCGAGCGGCGTGCATCCTTCGGCACCCGGAAATAACCATCCGCATTGAAATTCTTGATTTCGCCCGCGATCTTGCAATCAAAGGCTTCTGTATCCACTTCGGTGATCCGGGAAATCCCGCTTCTGCCTGCTTTGAGGCCTTCCCAAGTGCTTTCCAAATCGTTCCCCAGAGGAGAGATACAACCAATGCCGGTGATGACTACGCGCCGTTCATTCATAATTTATTTGGAAAGTTTGGAGAGGGAGCAGCCCCGGCGCAAGCACCATGATGCATTGAAAGCCAATGCAATCGCCCGCCGAATGAATTGCCATGGGAAAATCCCGCCTCCACACTCCGCCAGATTTCCACATTCATGAAAATTACCCGCACACTTGCCACTTGTAAAACTCCGGATGGTGCCCGGCTCACGCTGCATGAACACGACGGCCAGCATTTCCTCAAAGTGGACGGCCTGCAGCTCATGAGCACCACCGCCTCTTCTTCGGAAGAACAAATGGCGGAACTTTCCTGCCACCACCTGCCTGCCAAGCCGCGAATCCTCATCGGCGGGCTCGGCTTTGGCTTCACGCTCAAGCGCGTCCTCGCCCTCACAGGGACGGATGCCCGCGTAGATGTGGCCGAGCTGCTGCCGGAAGTAGTGGCTTGGAACCGCGAATTTCTCTATGAGGTAAATGGGAAATTGTTAGACGATTCACGCGTCGGCATCCACATCTGCGATGTCTATGACCTCATCGACCGCTGTGGCACGGACCGCTACGATGCAATTCTATTGGATGTGGATAATGGACCCGATCCATTTGTGCAAAAAGGTAACGAGCGCTTGTATGCCAAACCCGGCATCCAGCGCATTCGCAACGCTCTTCAGCCAGGCGGGCGCGTCATTTTCTGGTCTGCCCATCCGGATAAATCCTTCACCAGCTCGCTGAAAGGCTGTTTTAAAAACGTGGAAGCCATCAGTGCAAAAGCTTACCCGAAGGCCAAGCGCTTCACTCACACGCTCTTCGTGGCGGATCGCGATTAGTCGAGCAACTCTGGATAGTGCTTCTTCGCCAGCGAAAGAGAGAGATCGAGAATTCCTTGGCTGCGCGAATGCCGCATCGCCTCATCAGACATTGCCGCGCACTCGGCGTAGCTCAGCTTACGGATCGCTTGGCCCACGCGCGGCACTTGCTGCGGGCCTACGGAAAGTTCCTCCACACCCAGCCCGATCAGCAGCGGAGTAAGGCGGATATCACCTGCCATTTCCCCACAAATTCCCGTCCAAATACCATTATCGGTCCCCGCGTCGATGGTGCGCTTGATCAGCCGGATCACCGCTGGATGGGTAGGCCGGTAGAGATCGGCAACGTGAGGATTCACCCGATCCACCGCCACTGTGTATTGAATTAAGTCATTGGTGCCGATTGAAAAGAAATCCACTTCGGGTGCCAGCAGATCCGCACAGATCGCAGCTGCCGGCACTTCGATCATGATTCCCACCGGTAAGTTTTCATCAAATGCCACGCCCTCTTTATCCAGCTCATCCATGCAGCGGCGGACCATTTCTTTACTCCGCCAGACTTCTGATAGACCGGAAATCATCGGAAACATCAACGCCACCTTCCCAGAAGCACTCGCCCGCAGCACCGCCCGGATTTGCTCGCGAAACATCGCCGGCCTCGCAAGTGACACCCGGATGCCGCGCCAGCCGAGAAATGGATTCGGCTCAGGCTCGGTGAGTGGCTCCACCGGCAGCTTGTCACCGCCCGCATCCAGCGTGCGAATAATCACCGAGTGAGGTTTCATCTCTGAAGCCACCTTTGCATAAACCAACGTTTGCTCATTCTCATCCGGCATCTCCTCGCCGTGAAGTAGCAAAAATTCCGTCCGGTAGAGGCCAATACCCTTTGCGCCGCTACGTTTCACCAGCGGCAGATCATCGATCAACTCGATGTTTGAAGAAACGGTCAGCTCTCTACCGTCCGCCGTCGCCGTCGCCGCGCCCCGCATGGCATCCAGCGAGCTGCGGACTTTCGCCTTCGCATCACTTAGATTCCTATAATGCGCAAGAGTCTCCGCCGTAGGATGAAGAATCAATTTTCCGGTGTAACCATCAAGAATTGCCGGAGCGAGCGCCATCACATCAATGATCGCTCCCTGCAAGCCCACTACCGCCGGAATCCCAAATGCACGGGCGAGAATGGCGGTGTGCGAATTCACACTCCCCTGCTCCGTCGCCAAGCCCATCACATGCCGCCTATTCATCGAAGCGGTGTCCGACGGAGCGAGATCGTAGGCCACGAGAATATGTAAATCTTCCGGACCCTGTGGCCGATTATCCTCATCCACATTGAAATTCCGCAACACCCGCTGGGCCACGTCCTCAATGTCCGCCGTTCGCTCTCGCAAATACGGATCTGGAATGCGCCGCATCGCTTCCAGGAAATTCTGCATCACCGCATAAAACGCGTATTCCGCATTCTGCTGGCGGCTCGCAATGGCATTGTGCACCCGGTCCACCACGGACCGATCCTCCAAAATCATCACGTGAGCCTCGAAGATTCCCGCCTCGTTATCGCCCGCCAGATCTTCTAAACGTCCTTGCAACTCGATTAACTGACGTTTGGTCAGCTCGATCGCATCTTTAAATCGCTCCTGCTCCCTTGGCACATCCGCTTCTTCGATTTCATAAACCTCAGGAGCCTTAAAGCCGCGCGCCACCACATGCACCGGAGCGATGGCAATCCCGGGCGAGGCTGGGATTCCCTCGAAGATTTCCTCGGGTTCGATACTGATTTTCGGCATGCGCTAGAAGCATCATTCTGCAATTCACGGATCGCCATCAAGACGCATTTTTGGAAAAATCTCAGCAATTTCCACACCACATCTTCATCGGCTTCCGTCACTGCGGCCAAAACTAAAAGTTGCGCGCCGAATGGAACGTGCAAGTTTCTGCTCGATGAAACGAATCACCCAGATGCTCACCACCATTTCCACCGCCATCTTTGCCACCAATGCCATTGGCCAGCAAATCGATATCGGGGCGAGCATTCCCGCGATTGAACAAAAAAATCAAGACGGCAAATCCGTGAAGATCGCAGAACTCGGCAAGGCCGGCTACCTTCTCGTCTATTTCTACCCAAAAGCGGATACCCCCGGCTGCACCAAGCAAGCGTGTAGTCTGCGCGATTCTTACGCCGCCCTCACTGATAAAGGAGTGACAATTCTCGGAGTCAGCAATGATAAGGTAAAAACCCAAAAAGCCTTCCAAGAAAAATACAAACTCCCATTCGAGCTACTCGCTGACGATGACACGAAAGTCATCGATGCCTTCGGAGTTCCGAAAACCGTTGGATTTGCCAAACGCCAAGCATTTCTCTTCAAAGATGGGAAACTTGTCTGGCGCGATCTTAGCGCCTCCACCGAGAAGCAGGCTGATGATGTTTTAAAAATCATCGAGGCAAAGTAGAGCGGACTAGCACGGCAAGCTCAGCGCCTTTGCTTCCAGACTCTTGTCCTGATGTACTGCTGAATCGCATCGGCTGCGTCCTTGCATAAATGTATCATACTGCACCAGCTCCATCCGGCCATCGTGATGTTCGATGATGGCGGTAAGACTCTCTACCCAATCGCCCGAGTTCAAATAATGGATATCTCCCACCTGCTTGTCTTCCGGCGTGTGAATATGGCCGCAAATGATGCCATCGCATTTTTTGAACCGAGCAAGATCCTGGAGAAGCTCTTCATATTTATCTACAAAACTCACTGCGGATTTCACCTTGGCCTTCACTCTTTTGCTGAGTGAAAAATACTCTTTCCCACGCCACGCCCGCCATTGGTTATAGACTCTGTTCACCTTGAGCAGAAAATCATAGCCCACCGCCCCCAATGAAGCGAGCCACCTGTGATTTGTGGAAACACTGTCAAATCCATCACCGTGAATCACAAGGTATCGCTTGCCATCTACCGTGTCATGAATGTGCTCTTTCCCCACTTTCAATCGGCCAAAAGCGAGAGGCAAAAATCGTTCTAAAATATCATCATGATTCCCCCGTAAATAGATTACCTCAGTATTCTCCTTTTCCATCATTTTGAGAACCTTGCGAATGACGCGGCTATGCCGCGAACTCCATTTTCCGCCACGGCGCAGCGCCCATCCGTCGATGATATCGCCATTGAGTACCAGCTTCTCACAGCGTAAATGCTTAAGAAATTCCACCACTTCATTTGCCTTACTATCGGGAGTGCCAAGGTGGATATCAGATAGGAAAACCGCTCGACACGAGAATTTAGCTCTTTTCCCACTGCGATTGAATTTCGCGCGGCCCTCTGAAATGCCTTGCAAGCAGCCTTCGAATTCACGCACCACCTGATCCCAGCCCAGCTTCTCCGCCGTCTCGCGGGCGGTGATACGCATACCATGCTGCGAATGTAACCCGATCGCCACAAGCGCGTGTTTCACGAATGATTCTCTATCACCCTTACTCGCTTTCAAGCCATTCTCTCCGGCATTCACATGCAAGCCTGCCGCCGCATAATCATAACTCACCGTCGCAAGCCCGCTCGCCATCGCTTCCAAGAGCACATTGCCGAAAGTCTCCGTTTCACTAGGGAAGATCGACACATCCGCCGATGCATAATGCTTTGCGAGTTGTTCACCGATTTTCACTCCTACAAAATGCACCCACCTATACCTTTCTGCGAGCCGCTCCCGCAACGGTCCATCCCCTATCACCACGCACTGCACATCCGGAATGGCCTCACGCATCCGCTCGAAGGTGAACATTGCCAATTCAAAATTTTTTTCCGCCGCCACCCGCCCAACCATGATTGCCACTGGCGAGCCAGGCCGCGCCCCCCACTCCGAGCGCAGCTTCTCGCTACGCTTCTCTGGATGAAATAACTCGGTATCCACACCTCGGCCCAATAAGTGGATATTATTGAACCCATGCGCCTGAAGCTGCTCCATCACTTCCCGCGAGGGGACGAGCGTACAATCGGCGCGTTGATGGAATTTTTTCAAATAGGCCATCGCCATCGGTTGTAATCCTGCCACCCGGTATTGCTCCATGTATTGATGAAAGTTGGTATGAAACCCAGTTACCACCGGAATCCCAAGAGCATTGGCTGCCTTTAGTGCGGATTTCCCCAGCGGACTCTCTGTGGCCACATAGATCGCGTCTGGCCGTTTCCTCAACCATCTGGCACGCAGCTTGAATGGTTCCGGCAAGCCCACCCTCACCTCGCGATAGCCTGGGAGTGCCATTGATGCTGAGCAAGTTTCACCTTCTTTTGCAAATTCTCCTGTGTGAATGACATGCACACGGTGACCGCGCCGCTTCATCCCATCACACAAGCGCCCGAGAGTCATCGCCACCCCATTCACGTCCGGCGCGAAAGTGTCGGTGATGATATCGATTTTCATGATTCCTTAATAGTCACGTTTTCTTCAGGAAGATCAAAACCGATGTTCTGACGGTAATCATCTTAGTTTTCGTAGCAATTCCGTCACATTCCCGGCCATCTTCAAAGGGCCTCCTAGAAGATTTCAGAATTCACCCGCGGCTTAGCGCCTCACGGATAGATTACCTTTTCCAAGTATAAACCATCCGCCGGGGCACAGAGCGGAGACTTGCCCAATGGCAGTCCAAGCGGTTGATCCAACAAAGCGGCAAAATCATCCAAGCGAATCCTGCCTTGCGCGGCGTGGACGGCACCGCCAGTGAGCAGTCGGACCATTTTATAAAGGAATCCATCGCCCTTGTAGCTGATTTGATAGCCGTCCTGAAGAGTCGTCAGTTCCACTGATTCTATCGTTCGGCACCAATCGATATCGGCAGTCTCGTTGCCCCGGTAAGCGGCGAAGGCGTGAAAATCATGCCGACCAATGAAAAGCGCAAGTGCCTCCCACAGCACATCTACATCAAGCTGGCGAGGTAGATGCCAGGCAAGTCCAGCTTTGAGTGGCGGCAGAATGGGATCCGTGCAAAGATCAAAATGATAAACTTTCCCAATCGCAGAAAAACGACTGTGGAAATCCGCCGCTACCTCCTCACACGCCATGATCCGGATGGTGGCTGGCAACTTGCAATTGAGCGCCGGCACCCAGTTGAACGGGTTCATCGAAATTTCCGGAGGCGCATCGAAGTGGGCGATTTGCGCCACAGCGTGAACCCCAGTATCAGTACGACCCGAGCCGTAAATTGCCACCGGCCGCTTGGCCACTTCCGCCATCGCAGTTTGGATGAGATCCTGCACGGTATTTCCGCAAGCTTGGGATTGCCAGCCGCTGTAGGGTCGTCCGTCGTAGGCGATCGTAAGTTTAAGGCGCATGAAAAATATTGAGAGTAAGTGGTTAAAAATTGAGCGGAAAAAACGAGAGCTGGAAATCTCAACTCTTAACTACATCCCCCTCCCCCATCCAAATATTCAGAATCTCCACTGCAGCAGCTTGATCAAGAACCGCCTTTTGCTGTTTAGCATTGCGGCCGGCTTGGTGGAGTTTGGAAGCGGCCGTAGAAGTGGTTAGAGATTCATCCACGAAAACCAATGGAATGTTCGAAAGACGATCTGAAAGCAAGCGGCCAAATTCCCGCACCTTTGCTGCGGATGTGCCTTCGCTGCCATCCATCCGCAGTGGTAGCCCGACCACGAGCGTATGAATTCCGCGCAGAGTCACGAGCTGGGCAATGCGCTCGATCGCATTTCCCCGGCTTTGATCAATCGTCTCCACCGGATGGGCCATGATGCCGAAATCATCCGTAGCGGCGATGCCGATGCGAGCTGCGCCGTGATCGATTCCCAGCGCAGGATGAGGAGACATATCTCTGTTTGTGATCAAAAGTTAATGGCAGGCTAATTGCTAATGGATGGAGCCATCACGAATCACCAAGGTCCGGTCACCTGATTTCGCGAGGTTTTGATCATGAGTCACGACGATTAATGTCACCTGATGTTCGGTTGCAAGGTCTAAGAGAATACTCATGATTTCATCGCTGTTTGCAGAATCAAGATTTCCGGTAGGCTCGTCAGCAAAGAGGACTTTTGGCGCATTGACGATGGCCCGGGCGATGGCGACGCGTTGTTGCTCACCGCCTGAAAGTTCGGCTGGCAAGTGATCAACCCGATCAGCCAACCCCACTCGGTCTAGCGCCTTGCGCGCGAGCTCACTGCTATCCCTACCTGAGATGGCACCTGGAACGGCGACGTTTTCGAGAGCGGTAAGCTCTGGCAATAGATGATAGTTTTGAAAAATGTAACCGATGCGTTGATTGCGAAATGCCGCCTGTTGCTTCCGTCCCAGCGAGTAAAGATCGATCCCATCGATTTTCACCGTCCCTTGCTCGGGATGTTCAAGCCCGGCAAGCGTGTAGAGCAGTGTCGTCTTACCTGCACCACTCGGGCCACAGAGGAAAATTTTCTCCCCGCGATGAATCGAAAGATTGATGCCATGCAGCACTTCGATCGACTTCCGCCCGATGCGGTAGCTGCGGTGGAGGTTGCTCGTCTCAATCATCACGTCGTTCATGGACGTAGCATGACGACCGACCGAACCCGGTGCAAGCGTGACTCCGCTGGAAATAGAATTGGCAAGGCACCCTGCCCTCCTATTTGATCCAGCCATGTTGAGAAAGCGCAGATCGGCTCCAGGTTCCTCTCCGGCCACGCTTGTCCCCCATTTGGTGAACGGCGTCGCCCAAAAGGCAAAAATCCACATGATCGAATACGATGCCGATCTCTTCCAAGAACAAGAATTCACCGAGATTCATGAAGTCATCGCGCGCCTTGATCGAGAAAAAATCACTTGGATCAACGTCGATGGCTTGGGTGACCTCCCTGCTCTTGAAGCTTTGGCGGTCCATTTTAATCTTCACCCCCTCGCTCTGGAAGACGTCCTCAATATCGGCCAGCGGCCGAAAACCGAAGCTGCAGATGACTACCTTTTTATCATCGCGCAGATGGTATATCATGACGATGAGGATAATCTCTGCAATGAGCAGGTCAGCATGTTTCTTGGAAACAACTTTCTTATCACCATTCAAGAAGAGCCGGACTATGATGTCTTTCTCAGCGTGAGGGAGCGCCTGCGCTCAGGACGCGGCATGAGTCGGAAATCCAAAGCGGACTACCTTGCCTACGCATTACTGGACTCGATCATCGATAACTATTACCCTGTCTTGGAAAAAATTGGAGCTGATATTGACTCGCTTGAGGACCTTCTCCTCCAGCGGCCCACTCGTGACATGGTCCAAACATTACATGAGCAGAAGCGCAATTTAACCCACGTCCGCCGCCTCGTTTGGCCGATGCGGGATGTGATCAACTCCATGCTGCATGATAATTCGGTTTTTGTAGCCAATACGACAAAGGTCTATTTGCGGGACTGCTACGATCACGTGGTGCAACTGATGGACCTGGTAGAAAGCTACCGTGAAGTAAGCTCCGGATTGATGGAACTATACCATTCCAGCGTCGGCCTGCGGACCAATGAGGTGATGCGCGTCCTCACGGTGATTACATCAGTCTTCATTCCCCTCACCTTTATTGTCGGTGTTTATGGCATGAACTTCGCGCCCCACACCGAGCAAGGGAAGCCACTTCCTATGAATATGCCGGAACTTTACCAGCCCTATGGCTATATTGTTCTCATGAGTCTGATGATCGCGATCGCCATCGTTCAATTGTATATCTTCCGCCGGATGAAGTGGCTTTAACGATCGTTTTCCCTCAAAAGCAGAGTCAAGAAAAGTGATATCCAGATTCAGTCGCTTTTGAAAAATTATTTCTCCAAACTCTTCACGCGTGAAATCTAATTTTTTGCAAGGGCGACGAGGTGCTCTTGCTTGGATTTCACAACTCCACCTGGTTGTTCGAGTGTAATCACGAAAGCCTGCGGATCGGAGAGAGCTAGCTTGGCGGCGATTGGAACAATGTTCGGCGTTTCACCTTCCACAATGTCGAAAACACCACCGTCGATAGGTGCTTCATCACGCTTTGGATCGACGATCCAAAGCTGATACTGGGCTTTAGTTGGATCGTTTACCGGAAGACCTTTCAGAGTCATATAGCCTGCTTGTTTGGAATCACTCCAAATGACATTACCGCTGCTCGCGGCATAAGTCCCGAGACCTTGGAAACTGCGCTCCAAGAGATCGGGTGCCTCTAATGAAAGAAGTGCCTTAGCTTCTGATAGAGTCGATTGCGGCGCTGTTTGGTAGTTCACCATTGCGAGTAAAAAGATCACCGCCGCTGCCACCCAGCCAGTGAATGGACTACGGAGGATTTTACCCATTAAAGTCGGCTGGAATGAGACGACATTGTCAGGTGCAGGAGTAGCGAGACCATCCGCACAGCGGTGCAGACGAGCAGCGAGATCGGCAGGCAGCGGTTCCAATGAGTCTTTGAGGAAATCCACTGTGAGAGACCCTACCATTAGATCGAACGCGAAATCATGAGTCTGGGATAATTCCTGCTCTAACGAAAAAAGCTCACGGCATTCGTCATGACTAAGATCTTCCATCGCGCGGCCGGCGCTTAGCTCATCATAACGGATTCTGGGATCGGCAGAATTCATGGGAGCATCGGGTTACGGTTGGATTCCGAGCGATTAAATTGATCGCGCAGAAGGACGAGGCCACGACGGAGGCGAGTCTTCACCGTTCCGAGTGGAAGGCCGGTTTTCACGGCGATCTCCGGGTGGGTGAAGCCGTTTTCAAAGAAAAGTTGGAAAAGCTCCCTAGTTTCCTGCGGAAGTTTGGATAGGGATGAATTTACCGCCTCGGGATCGCCTTGGAATGAGCTATTCTGTGAAGTTGGCAATGGCAAGGATTCGGCTGCCTCCAAGGACTCAAATGCGGGGAGTCGTCCATTACGGCGCAGATAATCGATTGCCCTGCGCCTTGCGATTAGTCCAATGAATCCTGCCTCGGAGGCCAATGAGGGGTCGAAAGATGCTGCTTTTTTCCAAACCTCGGTGAAAACCTCTTGGACAAGATCTTCTGCTTCGGCGCTTTGCTTGAGAAATCTTCGGGCAATCGACCAGACCAGCGGGCCGTATTGATCGATGCAGGCATTCATGGCTCGCGGCAATCCAGCCGCCACTTGCGGAAGGATTAGCTGATCGAGAGCTCGTGAATGGACACTCACTTTGACCGCAACGTTGTTAGCTTTTGCAGAGGCATCGAAATGAGTTTGGCGAATCAAGTGCGCATTCGTCAAAACTGACCGAATAGTGTCGTAAAGGTCGGATAAAGCAATTTGAAAAAATGGATAAAATTCAACTACTCCTTGCTTCCATCTCGGAAGGCTTAGGTAAAACGGAAGCGATATCGCTAAAGCGGCCATGGTTGAGGAATCAAAATTACCGTAATTTTCAAGCAGGCGATCAGAAATTACCAACTTCAGAGTGGCATTCGCTTAGAATTTAGGTTTGGATTCAAAAATAATTCTAAGAATGAAAAGTTTTTGAATCTGAATCCTTTAAAAGAGCGAACTCTATTGTAGTTCTCTAACCCCAATATTCCAATGTCATACGAATCCGACAGTAGCTTGAAATTCTATTTACGCGAAATTTCCAAAACACCTCTCCTCACTCTCGCGGAGGAAACTGAATTGGCAGAACGTATCAAAATGGGAGACGAAGAAGCACGAACTCACATGATCAAGGCGAATTTACGACTGGTTGTGAAAATTGCCCAAGATTATTCGGGCTATGGTCTCTCTGTGAGTGACTTGATTTCGGAAGGCAACATCGGTCTAATGCATGCCGTAGAACGCTTCGATCCTGAAAAAGGCGGTAAACTTTCTACTTACGGCGCATGGTGGATCAAGCAATCCATCAAAAGAGCTCTAGCCAATCAATCGAAGACCATTCGATTGCCGATTCACATGGTGGATAAAATCGCGCGGATGCGGAGAATCGCAGCCAGTCTTGCCGAATCACTGGGCCGTGAACCAACTGATGACGAACTTGCTGAGGAACTCGGCTTGCCACGCCAAAAGATTGCGATGCTCAAGCAGGCATCCCAGCGCCCAACCTCGCTCGACGCACCGATCAATGAAAGCGATGCAACCGAATATGGCGAAGTCATCAGTGATGAAAGCGCGACTAACCCTCTCGATGCGCTCTCTGACAAGAATCTCCATGGTGAGATTAGCGGCTTGCTTTCGATCTTGAACGAACGTGAGCGGCGCATCATTGATGAGCGCTTTGGGCTTAATGGCTTGAAGCCTATGCTCTTGGAAGATGTAGGACGCGAGTTCGGCGTATCGCGTGAGCGCATCCGCCAGCTTCAGAATTCCGCACTCGAAAAAATGCGCAAGGCACTGATGAAAAAGGATCGTCCAGCGCCGCAAGCTTACGATAAAGGGTTGGCGGGAGCTTGATTTCCAAATTTGGAATGGCATCGCAAAATCTTTACGATCTTTGCGATTGCCATTCTAAGTTACCTCTGTTTGTTTCTCTGCGACATGGCAAATCCGACAAATGTTCTCTCCAGCGGAATCGAAATTATCGGTTCCATTCGCTTTTCAAATGATATGATCATCGATGGAAAAATCGATGGTGAGATCACTTCCGACAAGGGCCGTGTCACCATCGGGGAGAATGCCGTCATCAAAGGCGATGTCACTGCCGGAGAAGTCAAAGTTTACGGTAAAGTGGAGGGAAAAATCACCTCACAGCGTTGTGAACTTAAGGATAAGTCGAAGATCAACGGTGATATTAAATCCAAGGTCTTTTCGATGGAAGAAGGTGCCCAGCTATCCGGTCGCACTGATATCGGGGGCTAATAAATGATCAATCTTTACTTGGCTTGATTCTTTCAAGCGTAGATTTGCCAAGAAGCTCAACTTGAGGCTATGCATTGCCCTTATTGTCAAACAGTAGCGAAGGCAGATGCAACCGAATGCTCAGCCTGCCGCCTGACGTTTCCTCGCACCATTTCCCTGCTAGGTCCCCTCCCCCGTTTCTTCCCCGGTGTGTCGGACATTGCTCAATCACTGCCCGCTTCCGATCAAACAAGGCTTAAGTCAAGGATCGCGGAGATGCAAAGCCGCTTTCCGCAATTGGTTCTGCAAATCGTGATCCAGTCTTTTCCATCCGAGCATCCATTTGCGATGCACGTATTTTGGCTATTTAACGCAGCGAACTTCGCAGGTGGCGTCAATCGAGGCAAAGATAATTACGCATTGCTCATCGTCCTTGATCCTACCCGCAACGAGGCAGCGATCATTCCAGGATATGGTTTGGAACCATTACTCAGCACCGAAGCACTGGATCATCTGCTTGAGCTTGCTGGACCATCGTGGGAAAATCATCGCTGGGCGGTAGGACTAAACCGAGTCATGGATGGGCTTGATCAGTTATTGGAATCAGTAGCAGTGGCAGATGATAGAACGAGAGATCTGCAAGAGGAATTCTAATCCTGCCTTGTTGACTTGAATTTAAATAAAGCAGTCATTCATCAACGTGATTCGCGTAACTGAATTTTTAGCAAGCCGTCGTGAGTGTTGATTTGAAAATCGTCAAATCCTAAAGTTCCACTACTTCCCAAGTACTAGAATATTGGAACTTGGCCATCAAACCCATTAATCAAAAAGCCACTTCAGTTTCCTGAAGTGGCTTTATGCAATCTAATACAGCAAGTTAAACCTTACTTCTTCTTAGCGGCACGCTTTTCCATGATCGCTGCTTGAGCAGCGGCCAGGCGGGCGACTGGCACGCGGTAAGGCGAGCAGGAAACGTAGGCGAGGCCGACATTGTGACAGAACACAACTGAATCGGGATCTCCACCATGCTCGCCACAGATGCCGAGCTTGATGTCAGGACGAGTCTTACGACCTTTTTCCACCGCCATTTCGATGAGCTGACCGACGCCAACAGTATCGAGAGTGGCGAACGGGTTCTTAGCGAACACGTCGTTTTCCACGTAAGGCAGAAGAAACGCGCCCATGTCATCACGGCTGATGCCGAGTGCGGTCTGGGTGAGATCGTTAGTGCCGAAGCTGAAAAATTCAGCATTTTCTGCGATCTGATCCGCAGTGAGAGCACCGCGCGGGACTTCGATCATGGTGCCGACTTGATATTCAAACGTCACCTTTTTCTCAGCCATTACTTGCTTGGCCACTGCGTGCACGATTTCCGCTTGGAGATCAAACTCACGCTTGAAGCCTACAAGTGGAATCATCACTTCAGGTTTCACTTTGATTTTCTTCTTAGCCACGTCTGCAGCGGCCTCGAAAATAGCGCGGGCCTGCATTTCGGTGATTTCAGGATAAGCAATTCCAAGACGGCAACCACGATGACCGAGCATCGGATTGAACTCATGAAGATCATGCACCCGTTGAATGATCGTCTCAACTTTCACGCCTAACTTTCTGGCCAAGTCCAATTGTTGCTCCTTGCTGTGAGGAAGAAATTCGTGAAGCGGTGGATCCAACAGGCGGATCGTTGCGGGCAAGCCTTTGAGCGCGGTGAAGATTCCAGTGAAATCCTCGCGTTGATAAGGCAGAAGTTTTGCAAGAGCATCTTTACGCGCTTCAAGGGTAGTGGCGAGAATCATCTCGCGCATCGCATCGATGCGGTCCCCTTCAAAGAACATGTGTTCGGTGCGGGTAAGGCCGATGCCCTGTGCCCCGAATGCGAGTGCGATGCGAGTTTGCTCGGGAGTGTCTGCGTTGGTGCGGACGGACATGCGAGTGGCTTGTTCACACCATTTCATGAGCTGCTGGAATCCCTTGAATTTCTCGGTGGCCATTGCCTTTTTATCACCATCGACGATGCCGGAAATAATTTCTGATGGAGCCGTCTTCAGCTCACCACCGAAGACTTTGCCGCTAGTACCATCGATGCTCATGAAGTCGCCTTCTTTGAAAGTCTTGCCAGAGGCGGTGACGGTCTTCTTGTCATAGTTGATATCGACTCCGCCTGCTCCGCAGACACAGACTTTACCCATTTGGCGGGCAACGAGAGCGGCGTGGGAGGAAACGCCACCCTTGGAGGTGAGGATTCCCTCAGCAGCGATCATACCGCGAAGGTCTTCCGGGCTGGTCTCGGTGCGGACGAGGAGGACCTTTTCACCGCGAGCTTCAGCAAGCACGGCGCGCTCAGCATTTAGGTAGATCTTACCAGAAGCAGCACCCGGGCCGGCGGGTAGGCCTGTGGCGAGAATCTTTGCCTTTTCGATATCCGCAAGGTCGAAGATAGGGGCAAGCAATTGCTCCAACTGCTCGGCAGGGTTACGCAGAATAGCGGTTTCCCAGTCGATGAGCTTTTCCTTCACCATGTCCATTGAGAACTTCAATGAAGCGGCAGCCGTGCGCTTGCCATTGCGAGTTTGAAGCATGAAGAGTTTGCCTTCTTGCACGGTGAACTCGATGTCTTGCACGTCTTTAAAATGAGATTCAAGGATCTTGCGCACCTTCATGAGTTCTGCATAAGGCTTAGGCAATGCAGCTTTGAGTGTGCTGACATTCTCTGGAGTGCGGACGCCCGCCACGACGTCTTCGCCCTGTGCGTTGATGAGGTATTCACCCCAGAATTCATTTTTGCCGTTAGCAGGGTCACGCGTGAATGCCACCCCGGAACCGGAAGTGTCTCCTGTGTTTCCATAGACCATGGCCTGCACGTTTACAGCGGTGCCCCATGCGGCGGGGATGCTATATTTACGGCGATAGACGATGGCGCGATCATTCATCCATGAGCCGAAGACGGCACCTGCCGCACCGCGAAGCTGATCCCATGGATCACTAGGGAAAACATTGCCGGTGCGCTTTTTAACAAGTGCTTTGAAGCGTTTGACTAGTTCCTTCTGGTCATCTGCGGTCAGATCAGAATCAATGATGTCTTTGCCGTATTTGTGATGTTTGAAGGATTCAATCTCCACTTCAAATGGCTCGTGATCTTCGCCTTCAGTTTTTTGGACGCCGAGGACTACATCTCCATACATCTGGACAAAACGGCGATAACAATCCCACGCGAAACGCTCGTTGTTAGTGGCAGTGGCGAGAGATTTCACGGTCTCGTCGTTGAGGCCGAGGTTTAGGATCGTGTCCATCATCCCAGGCATGGAGTCACGTGCGCCGGAGCGAACTGCGACGAGCAATGGCATACCCTTGGCATCGCCGAATTTACTTCCCATGATTTTTTCCATGTTCTTCACACCCGCTTCCATCTCCGCTTGGAGAGAACCCGGGTAAGTACGATCATTATCGTAGAAATAGGAACAGACCTCGGTTGAAATCGTGAATCCGGGAGGCACTGGCAGCCCGATACGGGTCATCTCAGCAAGGTTTGCACCTTTACCACCGAGAAGAGGCTTCATGCTGCCGTTGCCGTCAGCCTTGCCATCTCCCCAGCTGTAAACGTATTTGATTTTCTTGCTAGAGGCGGTTTTTTTTACTGCGGATTTCGCAGCCTTTTTCTTAGTTGCCATCGTTATGGTGATATCGAGTTATGAGCGCTGATGGCTGGAATATCTGAGAACAGGATTGACTCAGCCCAGCACAAGGCGCGGGAGACTATGCACGAGGCCGGGCCCTGTCAATCGGGCAGTTGCGCGAAAACAAGCAGAATCTCCCCGTGAAACCACACAGCCCTGCATTTCCTATCGCAAGCCTCTGAGCAGCAACTCCGCGTTGGTTTTGGTGGCCTTAAGATTCGCGAGCAATGTTTCAATCGCGTCGCCAATTGGTTGCTGGGCAAGCTGCTTTCGAATATCGACCACTTTGAGAAATTCATCAGGATGATAGAGGCGGTCGTCATTGCGAGTGCCAGACTGAGGAATGTGAATCGCGGGGAAAACCCGGCGCTCCGCAAGTTCACGGTCTAATCGAACTTCCATATTTCCAGTGCCTTTAAATTCTTCGAAGACGACATCGTCCAAGCGGCTCTCCGTCTCGACAAGGGCTGTCGCAAGAATCGTGAGAGAACCACCTTCTTCCAGATTACGCGCGGTTCCGAAAAATTTGCGGGACTTCTGGAGAGCTACCGGACTCACACCACCCGAGCCGATTGGGCCACCTTGCATGGCTGAGTTATGGCCGCGAGCGAGACGAGTCAGACTGTCTAACAAAAGGATCACATCCTTCCCTTGCTCCACGAGCCGCTTTGCCCTCTCCATCACCAGATCAGCCACTTGGGCATGGCGGCGTGGCGACTCATCGAAAGTGGATGCATAGACTTGGGAGCCGACGGTTTCTTCAAAATCAGTGACTTCTTCCGGCCGCTCATCGAGCAGGAGAATGATCAGTACCGCGTCGGGATGGTTTTGCCGAATCGAGCGGGCAATCTGCTTGAGTAAAATCGTCTTTCCTCCACGCGGCGGTGCCACGATGATGCCTCGTTGGCCTTTGCCGAGCGGCGCAATCAGATCAATGACACGGACCCCGAGGAAGTCCACGCCTTCGCCTTCGAGATGGATTCGCTCATTCGGAAAAAGCGGTGTCAGTTTATCAAACTCAATAGGCGCCTGATAGTCCGCGGCAGCAAATCCCTCGATCTCCAAAATTTCAAATCCCGATAGATACTTTCCCCGCTCACGAGGTGCGCGTGCCCTCAACTTAATGCGCTGGCCAACTCGCAGACCGAATTCACGCATTAGACTCGTGCTCAAATGGATGTCATCCGGACTAGGGCGGAAGCTCCGTTCCGTATCTCTCAACATCGCAAAACTGTCTTTAGTCAGCTCTATAATTCCTTCGCAGATTAATTCGCTACCCTCAAAACTGTAGAAACAAAGAAGTTCATAAATTAATTGAGCTTTAGGAATGCCGCCTTGAATCCTAGCCGGAACCACCTCGGCCATGGCTTGGAGTTCTGCTAGAGACTTCAGGCGAAATTGATTGATATCAATTGATAATGGTGCCGAAGTAACCGGAGCGACGCCGGCAGGCTCATCATGGGGCTCGGACAAGCTGGATTCTAGAGGAAGATTCATTTTAAGAGATTGGGCAAAACGGTTGATTTGTGAACGGAGAACGGAGGGCGGGCCTTCATTCCAAAAAACCACATCGGCCTTGGCGATTTTTTCGTGAATGGGGAGCTGCGTCGCAAGGATGGAGTTGATCAATCCCGCTCCCAAACGACTGCGAGCTTTGAGCCGCTGAATTTGCGTCAAAGGGGAACAAGCCACAACGAGAACTTGCGTTTGCCCGAAATTGAAACCCTTTTCAAACAGTAGCGGAACATCTGCGATAAACGTCTCCGCACCTTGTTTAGCAGCTTGCGCCAGAGAATCAAGACATTCCTCACGTACCCTCGGATGAAGAATCGACTCCAATTTTAATCGGGATTGCTGATCCGAAAAAACAAATGATCTTAAAAACCCACGATCCACTCTACCCTGAAAATCCAGTGCTTGTTTGCCAAATAAATCGCGCACAAGTCCCGCAATCTCAGGATCGAAATCTAACAATTGATGAACTTTAGCATCACAATCGAATAGCACGAATGATGGTAGATACTCCTGAAGCAATCGCCCCGCTGTGGATTTACCCGAAGCGATTCCTCCAGTAAGTGCCATCACTCGCATGAACGTATGGAATAGGTTTAAAATCTAAAGAATTGAAATAATAAAGAATCAATTCTCAAATGAAATTTTATTAGACAACTAAGTGAGACTGTCAGCTCAAGAACGAAAAAGTCCCCTGATTAAACCCAACTTTCACAAAGAAAGACCGGAAAATCAGGGGACAAATTTGAATTCGAATTCAGATTAAGGAGCCGGTGGCAAATCAATCGGAGGAAGCACACCAGCATCACCTCCGCCAATGCCCGAAGACGTCGGTGTCGAGCTCAGTGCATCTGCACCACGCAGTGGGCGGCCAGTTGCATCAATGATCTGTGCGGTTACAAACACAATCAAATTACTTTTGATCCGGTTTTCAGACTTGGACTGGAACAGACGACCAATGATTGGAATATCTCCAAGAACTGGCACCTTATCCTCCACGTTTTGCACGTCCTCACGCATCAAACCACCAACTGCAACGGTGTAGCCGTCATAAATAGTGAGAGCGGTCGTCACGCGGCGGACCGAGAAGACGGGCATTTCGATCCTGTTTTCGGTGATCACAGTGCTGACTGGATTTCCCAAGGCGTCGGAACCCGGCGCTGTAATCGGGCTACCGTAGTTCACGAAGCCCTCGAACTCTACGATTTCAGGAACAAACCGGAGATCGATCACAACATCGTTTTCGCCGATGGTCGGCTCGATCTCCAAAGTGACACCCGTGTTGCGAGTCTCAAACGCCGTTGGAGTGGCCGGTGTCACAGGGAAACCGCCTGAACTAGCACCACCAACCACGGAATCTTGCAAAGTACTTCCCACACTTGTCGGAAGTTCTGGTGGCTCATACTCGGTGGGATAAATGAATTCACGGATGACTTCAATGGTGGCCTTTTGACCGGAACGTGCGGTAACAGAGGGAGCCGTCATTAGATCGGTTCCCTTTTTAAGGGCCAATCCACGCATCATCATCTTAATCTGCGCATCTCCGAAAACGCCGGTAAGGCCGAAGATTCCAGGCGCCACGCTTTGCGTTTGAGCGGTGCGGTTCGGGTTGTTCAAGACTGCATCAATGTTGTTGCGATTGACGGCACTATCTCCGCTGCGGAGTCCGGCAGTCGAAATATTGCTTACCTCACCCGTTCCAGTGGCGCTCCCGGGGATCGAAGGATTGGTGAAATCATTACCGGTACGGCCGAAGCCATTACCGATGGATCCACCACCGCCGAATAGTTCTCCACCAATCCCGAAAGGACTCACGATCCAATCGAAGCCGAGTTCATCGGTATTTTCCTGAGAAATTTCAACAAACTTAGTGGTGATCTTCACTTGCTTCGGCTTACCTGTTACGATCGCTTGGATCAAGGATTCCACCTTGTCCAGCTCTGTAGGCGTGTTAGTGACGAGCAAGACACCAGATGGGCTGAGAGTTACCGAAGTACCATCCGCGAAAGCAATTCCAGCTCCTTTAAGCAGTTCGATGATTGGCCTGCGAGCCGCAATTCCAGGGCTAGCGCTTGCGCTAGTGTCTGCAAACGGGTCAGCATTAGCGCCAGCGCCAGCGTCGCCGCCACTGTCCAAGCTCGCTTGGAAGTCAGGGGGAACCCGAAAGGTGCGAGTAAAGATTTCTTCTCCAATTTCAGTCTGCGGAACCAAGGTCACCGCAAAGTCATCAACTTTATAACGAAGCCGTGTTTGATCACAAATATACTTGAGCGCTTGTGCGAGTGGAACATTGCGAAGACGAAGCTCCGTCACACGGAGGGTCCCAGGATCAGAAGCGAAGACGGGAAGACCGTCAGCCGGTGCAGCCGCATCCAAGCCTCCATCTGCAGGTGCAGCAGCTCCACCAGTAGGACGAGGGCGCCGGATTACGAAATTGACGCCTTTTTTGGCGGGATCAAGTTCAGTGACATCCAGCTCGGCGGAACGAAGACGAAGGAAATCAATCGCTTCTTCTACAGTTGTATCGTCGAAATCGATCCGTGGAATGATAATCGTCCGTAATTTTTCTGTGATGTAAGCCACGCCAGAACCGGGTCCTTCGCCTTGATAGATATCGTTTTTGAGTTCTGGCACATCGGGCGGCACAGAAAGTTCCCAAGCTGCATCTACCTGCATCAAAAGCTCGGCGCGAGTTTGATCGTAGGCTGCACGGTAGTAATCAGACTTAGCACTAGCGAGCTTCTCGAGGCCACGGCGGGCCGCAGAGTTGTATGGATCCAGACGAATCACATTTTCATATTCATTTTTGGCAGCATCATATTTTCCGAGATTAAAATTGCCTTCCGCAGTATAGAGACCACGACGCACCTTATCAACATTTTGGGTGTGTTCGTAAGTGAGAGCTGGATTGGTGCGGATTGGATCGTCCAAATATCCGAGTTCGCGCTTGGCATCGATGTTGTTAGGATCCTCAGCAAGCACACCTTCGAGAAGGGTGCGGGCTTCAGTATATTTTCCGACTTTGCGATGCTGCATTGAGAGAGCAACGCTGGCATCACTTAAATGCTCGATATAACTCTGGCGGCGATCTGCAACCATCGGTGCATCCGGCAGACGATCCAATGCTTGGCGGTATTTATCAACGGCTTGTTGATAGTCACCTTTCGCATAGGCAGCACGTCCCTCGTTGAGGAGGATGTCAGCCTGGGAAATCGCGTCTTGGCGACGGATCATTTCGCGCTGAGCCAAGCCGCTGAGGCCATAGCCGCCCTCTCCAGCGCTGACGTTAGTGATAACCACCGGAGTGGAAGATGCCACTGCCATCAACGCGAGGGCGGTGCGACTGGATCTGTAAATTGGCGTTTTTTGCATATTGAGCTGACAGGTTCTGGCGATGTTTTTGATGTTTGGAAAGGGCTTTTTTGAAAATTTATTCACTTAAGTTTGGCATACTGCCTTTTGAGATTTGAACGGTCTTCTTGGCACCGGCGGCGTCTGTGTATTCGACCTCGATGGATTCAGGAGTGACTTGGGTTACCTTGTAGTCGTTCTTACCTGAATCGTTAGGCAAAGAGAAGGTTAAGTTTTCCTCAACTTTAAATTCAACGCCTTGCTTGCCAATGGCCTGAAGTGAAAGAATGGCGGTCCGATCATATTGTCGATGTTCATTGGCTCGCTCTTTGTTAAGAGGTGACGGGATTTCATAAATCGTGCCTTTTTTATTGGCACGCTGGTCTTCAATTCGAACATACGTCTGGTCCCGCTCGATATTAATTCTCTTGTCCATCTCTTTACGGACTTCGCTGCTGACAAATTTAAACCGATTGGCCATAGGCCCTTTCTCAAAAAACAGACCTCCTGGATCGACACCTTCAGGTCCAGTTTTGTTCTCCTGACTTTTACTATCGACATACTTAAAAGGGAAACTGCCGGAGAATCCGAAACCCGGCATCACCACCCATGTCAGACTCTCATCCCTCACATACATTAATTTGGCGATAAGCGGCGGATATTTAGTATTATCGTTGGGATCAGTATTACCGTTAAATTCTTCTAAATTTGAAAACCCATCTTCATCAGGATCGCGTGCGGGAGAATCTCCAAATCCAGGGTCGAGGCGATTGTCAATCCACCAGAGATTGGGAATGGGTGGGTGGACGATATCACCTTTCACCAAATCCAAAGCTTTATTCGGCGCATTTGAAGAGACAAATAGAGGAATGCCAGTGAACAAATTCACGGCGCGTCCTCCGTCGTCTGCCTGCTTCCAAGAACGGTCCGCCTTCGCTGAGGCGATCGCTTTAGGAATGAGCTCGGCACCTGTTACTGCGGTGTTGCTGTTTCCTTGACCCTGCACGGTTGAGGCAAAGTCATCTTCAGTCGCTGCTAAGTGACTGTAGCCTAAATAAGTAAGTCCGAGCGAGATGACAACAGCTCCTCCGAGCGCGGCTTTTTCGTAATTTTTTGAGAACCAAGACATGGTTGGAAAGTGAAGCGTGAGTGGATTTTTTTAGGGTAACTTCTTTGCAGGAAGAAACTGCATAAGGTCTAGGCGGACAAAGACTTGGACTTCTTCGTCACCAAGCACTTGGGAAAGGATTCGGCCTGAGCTCACAGCAGCGGTTGGAGCTGCTGTAGTAGCCGGGGCGTCTGGCGCATCCGAAGATCCGATATCTGGGAAAGAAAATCCTCCCCCTCCGGTGGTGGTAGGCTGGGCCGCAGCACCTTTGGACCCTGCATCAAATTTAGCGTCAGTGGCTTTCGGTGGATCTTTCTTTGCATTGCTGATCCGTAATGCCTTGATGGTGATGAAATACTTATCGAGTTTCGTCACTGAGGAAAGAAATTCACGTGCACTACTTTCGGATCCGATAAAGGTAATTTCGAACGGCAACGCTCGTGCGGCGTCGTTTGGACCAGAAGTGAAAGTCTGGCCATCTTCTTCAGCTAGATTAGGGCGATGCAAGTTCAGCAACGCCGTAGGACCTGCTTTTGCAAGATCAAGAAGAGTATCTTTGATCGCTTGGAGTTGAAAACTAAGTATCCCAGTGTTTCTCTCAGGAGCAAGTGACGCTCTGTAACGCTCGAAACCTACGAAAAAGGCATCGGGAACTTTCGTTCCACTTTGCTCGAAGGCTTTACGAAGTTCCTCATCCGCCTCTTTTAAAGCACCTGTGAAATTTTGAGAAGAGACGTTTTTCAGCTCCGCTGGTCTAAATTTTTCAAATGAATTCTGAAGTCCGTCAACTGATTTTCGATACTCGTCGAGAGCCTTTGTCTTACCAGCTTTGTTTTCCGGCTTGGGATAGAGTGCCATGCTCTCGAAGCTGGTTGCTTCGCTGTTCGCCTCATCGAATTTTTCCTTCGCCTCTTCATACTCTTTCGCTTTAGTGGAGCCTACGAAATACAGAGCTGCGACAATCACGAGTGTGATTCCTGCGAGCACGGCGATAAATTTATTTTCTTTGATCCAATTCATAAATTGCGTGTCAAAATCTTCTATGGGTTATTTAATCGCCAATTCTTTGGCAAGAGGAAGGGTGATAACAAAAGAATATCCAAGTTCACCCGGCTTCCCCGTAGCGGAAATATCGTCAAATATCTGAGCATCGGTAAGAGCGGCTTCCTTGCCGCTATCATCCTTGACCAAAAATTTGAAAGCGACCGATTTCTCACGTAGCTTTTTGAGAAGCTCCGAGACAACATTCTGACTTTTCGGATTATCCCGCCAAAAGCCTTTGATGCGAATGGCATTCGCAAGATTACCTTCCGGGGTATTGGTATCAGTTCCACCCGCGTTTTCAGCCTGATCTGCTGCCTCGGCCCTCACTGCGACTAGGGAAGAAGTGCCATAGGGAGCAGTTGCAAACTCGGGCCGGATCATTGACTTTCCATTTTGCGGCTTAACACCACCTTTGGCACCCGGCGTCAATTTTCCTGCCATGGTGATATCGTAGCCAGTGATGGGCTCGAAATCAGTGATCCATACTGCATCGCTGGCGAAGGCTCCGCGCACTTCGGCCAAAATATCCATCCATGCGGAGTGGGCGAGTTCTGCATTCGTATAGGAATCCGCGATTGCCCGAAGACCCTTTTCTTGATTCAACAATCCATCGATGTCTGATTTGAGCGGAGCAAGTGACTCACGCTGATCTGCCATTTTAGTAGCTTCTTCAGTGGCCTTGGTTGCGGCGAGGAACTGGAATGCCACCCAAGCCCCCATACCGGCGATGAGCAATGCGGCAGCCCCGATGAGGAACGGTTTGCGGCGATCCGCAGCGCGAATCTGTTCTACAACATTTGGAACAAGATCGATATTGATCGTCGATTTACCAATCCCGCGCAGGCCAAGTCCAACGAGTTCGCCCATGAGGTGACCTTCGCGCTGGACCGTTTCCGAGTCCACGCCTTTACCCACGGTGATATTCCGGACAGGGTTAAAGTATTCGACAGGAAGGTTAAGCTTCTCTTGGAAAAATTCCAGAGTATAGGGCAAATTGGCACCGCCACCGGCAAGTAAAATTCGGCGCGGTGCACTTCCCCCATGTTGAGCGCGATAGTAGTTGGTGGTCCGTGCGATTTCCGCAGGGATTCTGGTGAGTGCATTGCGGATGACCATCGCAAGGGCTGCTACCGACTCATCAAGCTGCTCGGTATGGCCGCCACTGAGTGCGACTAGCCCGTTGGTGACTTTTTGATGCTCAGCCTCGAGGAAGGTAATTCCATATTCTTTGGAGATAGCCGCAGTGACTGCTGCGCCACCTAATGCGATGCTGCGGGTGAAAAAGCGACGGCCTTCGATGTAAAGAAGGTTACTGGTTTTCGCACCGATATCGATGAGAAGAATCGGCTCCTCGGGGTTTCCATACGTCGCTCGGAATGCGTTGTATATGGCCATTGGGGCCACATCTACTTCGGAAGTGGCGAGTCCGTTGTCGTTTACCGCTGCGTTGATTTCATCGAGCGCATCCGCTTTGATAGCGACGATAAGAGCTTCCTTCTCGTCGGAGCCTTCAATCAGCTCATAATCCCAAACGACCTCGGCGAGAGGAAATGGAACATGTTGTTGGGCTTCGAAAGTGACGAGCTGCTCGATATTATCTTCCTGCAAGGGCGGAAGTTTGACAAAGCGAGTGAAGACTGTCTGCCCTGAAATCGCGTAGCGAGCCTTGGTCTTACCGACCTTGAGCTTCTGCACTAAATTCCCGATTGCGATCCGCGATTGGGCAATCTTAGAAGCCTCCAAGGCCGGATCCGCGACAATCGCTTCCGAGTCGTATGATTTGAGCACGAGGCCGCCATTTTTCGAAACTTCGAAAACGGCCATGCTAATTCTTTGAGAACCAATATTGAGTGCGACGGTGGTCTGATTTTCAGCCATGATGCGAAAGAGATAGAAAAAAAGTGGAATTAAAAAGTTTCAGCAGAAAGTAACTTAGCGATTTTCTTCACCAAGCTCCGCGTAACGATCCCACCACATATCGGCAAAGGGCGTTTTGGCCTTACTGAGAAGTGGCACGGCTTCGCTACGGGAAATTTTATCTGAGCCGGTATTCCACCATCCGGCTTTGCCTTTGTTGGTTTCTTCAGCCTTCTTTTCGCCATTTACGAGGACCTCGTAGCCGACAAATTCCACAGCGCTTTTCCCGCCTTTGGGAGATCCTGTGAGACGCTTAATCGAAGCGGGGGAAAGGTAAACAGAGCAGATGATTTTCTCATCCGTTGGGACGTTAACATGATTAATGTCCTTGGTAAGTAGCAGGAATGTGCCCGGCTTGTCTGGATTTTTCACCGCGACGTACCATTTGACCGTGATCTTGTCACAAGTTTTAGAAGGAGGCTCTGGCGCGAGCGAGACTTTCAACTCAGCTTCGATTTCCAGCCAATCTCCGGGTTTGAAAGCCTTTTGCTTACCACCGCTGAATTGCGGAGACTCAATATCATCGAAAGCTGGTTTGGCGCCTTCTACTTTTGAAGCTTGTCCGAGGGCTGGCGCAACTGACAAAATCAGGGCGATTGTAGGGAGTGCAAAAAGAGAAGTGAGCTTGGGTAGAGTTTTCATAGAGTGCGGTTTTGAAAGAACCTAGAGAGTTGGATTTCAGGTTGACGAGAGAAAATAACAAATTTTTGTAAAAATACGATTGAAGTAAATACATCGCATGACAGCAGTGACTCCTAGCAGTTGACTTCGCCCGATTTATTAGAGACTTCTTGGACGTGCTGCACATGCCTTGGATCATTGAAAAAAACGCCCCAAAAGTGGTTGGAAGTTTTGGGGGAGCGTCAGATTTGCAGCAAACGCCGTATAATTTAGCGGAAATCTCATGTGATCTGGCAGAAATCAGGCTCGATTTGATCCTCGCTGAAGATGGGAGTGTAGATCCAGGGATCTGGGCTCATTTCGAGAGCTTTCCGTTTCTTTTTACTGCACGTCGCAGAGAGGAAGGTGGTGCCAACGATCTCGATGCCAAGGCGAGAATTGGCTTACTCAGAGCCTCGCTGGAACGCGCCGCTCTCATCGATATCGAGGTGGCAAGCATTCCGGAAATGCAAGGTTTTCTGCGGGAGGTCCAGACCCATTCGCTGCCATGGATCGCTTCGTTTCACGACTTTGAAAAGCTACCCAGCATGAGTGTGTTACAAGAAAATGCTCGCAAGGCTAAAGATGCGGGAGCCTCGGCATTTAAGACCGCCGCGTGGCTCGCGACGCCGCATGATCTCGCCCGCCTGGCGGATTTCCAAAGCGCCGATCATGGCATCCCAGTCGCCACGATGGGAATGGGTCCACTCGCCCCGGTGTCTAGGCTCTTGTGTGCGCAATGCGGCAGCGTGCTAAACTACGGCTACCTCGGGTCCACACCGACCGCCCCCGGCCAGTGGGACAGTCGATTCTTGAAGCAGGCTATCCTTCAATTGGCCGAGTTTTCCGCATAAGAAAATTTAGCCGATCACTTCGATCGGTGCGTCTGGAAGGGCTTTTAGAAATGCTTGGCCGTAGCGTTTTGTGAGAATTCGATTATCCAAAATACACACCAGCCCCTTATCGCGCTCCGTCCGGATCAGGCGGCCTACGCCTTGGCGCATCTTTAAAATGGCCTCTGGCACCGAGTATTCCATGAAAGGATTTCCACCGCCTGCCTCAATGGCTTCAAGCCGGGAAGCCACCAGCGGATGATCCGGCACGGCGAAGGGCAAGCGCGTGACGATGACGTTTGAAAGAGCCTCGCCCGGCACATCCACCCCTGTCCAGAAGCTGTCCGTGCCAAATAAAACACTGTGGATATCCTCGCGGAATTCTTCGATCATGCGGTGCCGCGGCATTCCGTCACCTTGCAGCAGGACACGCCAACCTTGGGTAATGAAAAAATTTTCGAGCCTCTGCGCGCAATCACGCATCGTCCGATAGCTGGTAAACAGCACAAATGCGCGCCCTTGACTCTCCAGAACCGCTTGCCGGATGCCCTCGGCCAGCAGTTCATCATAACGCGGCGTGCCCGGGTCTGGCACCGATTTATAGATTCGAATTCGCATCTGCCGTGGATAATCAAAAGGGCTGCCAATGCACACTGCCCGCGCCTTTTCCGCGCCGACGCGGCCACGAAAATATCCTAGCTTGGGATCACCCACACCCAATGTGGCGCTGGTAAGAACGATGCTTTTTTTGCCATGGAACAGCAGCGGGCGGAGGCGTTCTGCCACATTTACGGGAGCCCCTAACAAATTGTACTGCACCTCATCCCTGCCGCTACGCTCTACCCAGTAAACGCTATCTTCTGAAGATTGATCGAGAAATGAACCCACCGAACCATGGACTTCCCGTAACTTCCGCGAGGCATCCTGGAGTTCGCTGCGGGTAGTATCGGATTCCACATCTGCGGCCAGCGCATCGATTTCCTGCCAGAGAATCCGCAATGGCTCGCCAAGAGTGTTGGAGACCGCGCCGGGCTCGCGGACCCGGTATTCCTTCGAATAATCGCCAAAGCGGGCCACCGATCCAACATCATGAAAAAACCGTTCTGAAGCACTCAACGCCGTCTCCACTGCCATCATCGCAGATGCTTTGCGAAAGGATTTCAACAAGCCCTTGCGGGTGCGCGGGTGATAAAGTCGCTGGAGATCGAAACGTAATCCCGCTTGCGAAACTCTGAGGCCAAGCTGCACAGCGGCCACCTGCTCGATGGTGTGGGCCTCGTCCAATACTGCGAAGTCATTGGGAAATAGAAATCCGCCCACTTTCTTGGAGTCCTCATCATCCGGCTCTTCCTCGGTATTGAGCAGCGCGAAAAACAACGTGTGATTGACCACGATTAATTTGGCGTCAGATGCTGCCTTGCGTGCTTCTTGGTAAAAGCAATCGCCCTTCGGCCCACAATGGCGAGCCGTGCAGAGGTGCGCTTCACTACACACTTGCAGCCACACTTTCATTTGCGGTTGGAAATCCAAATCGCTCAAAGTGCCATCACGCGTCCGCTCGGCCCATTGCCGGATCGCCTCAAGTTGCTCAGTCTCCGTGTCCGTAAAAAGATCTGCCGCCTGCTCCCGCGCACGGCGCAATCGCAGCGGGCAAAGGTAATTTTGGCGCCCTTTTAAAAGCACTGCCGGCAGTTCCTCACCCAGTATTTTCCTGACGATCGGAATATCTTTCCTGATTAGCTGCTCTTGCAGATTGATCGTATGCGTCGAAATAATCCCCTTGCGCCCCGTTTCCAACGCGAATCGAGCCGCCGGCACCAAGTAAGCCAAGGATTTCCCCACTCCGGTTCCAGCTTCCGCCACCAAGGGCGCACCACTGATCAACGCCTCCGCCACGGCCACCGCCAGTTCTTGCTGCTGCGGCCGATATTCGAAATCTCTGGATTTCGCCAATAAGCCTTTGCGGGAAAACGCATCACGCATGGCTTCACTGAACCCGGGAATCGGCTGGCCATCCGTGATTGAAATCATTTCACCGCCATCGCATCCCGCATTCCCCGGATTGCCAAG
This sequence comes from Akkermansiaceae bacterium, assembly GCA_041753275.1. Classification (GTDB taxonomy): domain Bacteria; phylum Verrucomicrobiota; class Verrucomicrobiia; order Verrucomicrobiales; family Akkermansiaceae; genus Luteolibacter. Next base: position 117,431 of record JBGSUW010000111.1, read on the forward strand.
CGGCAACTTTATTAATCCTTCGCACAACGCACTCGACACCCCTACCCCACCGCCGCCAGCCTTCTGCCTCGGCGGTTTTCCATGACTCTTCCCCGCACTTCATTTCAGCGATTCATACTACCCATCGTGCTTCTTGCCTTGGGAGCTGCCTTCTGTGCCATCCTCGTCCCTGCCGAGTCTCGCGCGGTGCAGCAGCAATTCATCAGCATTCCTGATTCCGATGTGCGGACTCATTCCGCCAGGCCCTTGATTCTGGCGGCACTGTGCTTTTTGCCCACACTTGCCGCATTATGCTATGTCTGCGGCCAAACTTTAGATCGTTATATCGCGCGGCAATTCGCAGGAATCTTCGGCATTTGCTTGAGTGCCCTCGTGATGATCTGGCTGCTGTTGGATCTATCAAACAACATCACCGAGTTCAAATCCAGCACTCATCCACTAGAGACCATGGTGAAATTTTATAGCACCCGTGCACCCGCCATTTTCATGCTCTTGCTTCCTTACAGCCTGCTGCTTTCCTCACTCTATTCTCTAGGGCAACTCTCCACCCACCGGGAAATCACCGCCATGGTCCAAGCGGGGCGGGGCATCTTTAGAATCGTGCGCCCCATTATTTACTGCGGAATTTTCTTCACACTCTGCGGGCTCGGACTGAATTACCATTGGGCCCCCATCGCGGAAGGCAGCGTGGATGCCATCCTCAAGCAAGCGGTCGGCAAGCCCGCCATGGATGCGAGAAATGTGCTCTACCACAATCCAGAGAATCGCAGGCTGTGGCGGATCGGCGCATTTCCCGCAGACTACGAATCCGGCAAGCCCCTGCTCGACCTCGATGTCACTTCCACCGATGCGCAAGGAAATCTCACCACCCGGCTCTACGCGAAGACCGCTCGGTGGGATCGTGGGGAAAAACAATGGACCATGAACGGGGCCACCATTGGTCGTTTCAAAGAGGGCCAACCTACTACATTTGAAGTATTTAAGGAGCCACTTAAAATATCATCATGGCATGAAACCCCGTGGCAACTGATCAAGCCCGGGCTCGATGCCGCCTACCTCGGCATTCCAGATCTCACCACATGGCTCAGATCGAATACCCGCACCATGCAGGCGGATCCAGCACCCTTCGCTACCCAGTGGCACTACCGTCTCGCCCTGCCGTTCAGTTGCCTGGTCACGGTCCTACTTGCCACTCCCCTCGCCATTAATTTTTCACGCCGCAGTTCTGGAAGCGGCGTATTTCTCGCAATGGTCCTCTCCGCATTGCTGCTGCTCTTCAGTAATATTTCGCTATCTCTCGGCGAAGCAGGAACTCTCAAGCCCATCCACGCCGCATGGCTGCCTAATCTCTTCTTCATCCTCCTGGGATTCTATCTCTTTTGGAGCCGCGTCTCCGGGAAGACATTTTTCCAATCTCTCCGCCTTTTATTTTCGGCGAAAAGTTAATCTCTCACCACTTCCATCTTAGCACTCCTATGGCATTAGCAGAATCTTGGCATGTCCGCTCGCGTGCGCGCGAATGTGCCGCCACCCAGCGGACTTTCATCGATGGCGAGTCCATCATCACCGCCCTTTTCCCCGACCCGGAATCGAGTGGCTACCTCCGCCGCGATTTCTGCGTGGACGGATGGCAAGCCCGTGATGATGAAGGTGAAAAGCCATTCTCATCTTGGAAAACGACCTATGCCGCGCCTTCCGGAAATCAGCATCAACAACCTGCTGAAAAACTCAGCGCGGAGGAAATTCTGATCCGCCTCGTCGAGGAGGACGAAGATCACACCGAGAATACCCGCTACATTCTTGCCATTATGTTAGAGCGGCAAAAACTACTTCGTGAGACCGATAATCAACGCACGCCTAACGGCATTCTCCGCGTTTACGAACACCGCAAGACGGGCGAGGTCTTCATCGTTAAAGATCCGGACATCCCGCTCAGCGAGATTGAAGCCGTGCAAAACGAAGTGTTTATTCTGCTGGAAAACAACGGCCGCACACCTTCACCCGAAGACATCATTCCAAACGAAGTTTGTGCCGAACCTGACGCTGAAAATTCAACGCAGTCCGGAAGCGATGCTCTGAGCCAGTCTTCCTAACAAACGCGATTGCGCTGCTACCATCGGCGCATAGCCATCACTTGTGAGCGCCTCGCGGTCCACAAACGACTTCGAGGTTTTGAGTCTTCTGTCCGGCAGCGAATAGATCCGCCAACCCGCTTCGATCACGGCATAGCCATTCTCGTCACAATGAAGCTGCCGGATATCCAGCGTCACCTGATAGCGTAGTCCATCGTCCATTTGCCACGGGTAAATTCGGGTATTCCCGGTGTTTAGCCGCCGCCCAAGATTGGATGCCATCACCCGCGTGATCGATTCCGATAAATCCCCAGCCCAGCGGTGATCTTCTGCTACCGCAAGTTGATTAGGCCCTTGCTGGATGATCAAATTCGGCCGGTCAATGTACTCAGCCAGAGTGATCGGTCCCACACCGATGCCAGTTCCCCCGCCTGAAGGCGATGGCCCTTCTGCCGTGAGCACGTAGAAATTTTTAGCTGGCTGCGCACAACTCGTGAGCCAGATGATTGAGAGAAATGCAAAAAAGCGGTAGATCATGGTGAAATTCAATTAGCGTTTGCCGGATGGCGCTTTGGGAACCGGATTACCCGAAGTTTCCCGGCCGAAAATTAAAGAGTTAGGTTTTTCATCAATGTTATTTGCCATCGATTTCATAGTCCTCAACGCCGCCCGAAGCTCATCCAAAGTCCGCAGCAGATCGCCTTGAATCGCACCGTCTGGACCCACGCTCGCCACGGATTTTTCAAGAGCTCCAAGTGTTGCCCGCAGATCAGTGGGCAATTTCCGGAACTGCGGATCTTCCAAAGTCTTCCGAGCTGCGGCAGCCGTCGTCTCGATTTCCTTTAAAGCTCCCCTCGCCTCGGCCACTGTCGTCGTCGCCTCTTCCGCCACTGCGGTGATTTTTTTCATCGTATCGTCCAGCGGCAAGGCCTGCACCTTATCAAGAATGGCGGTGACCTTCGCTTCGAGTTGCGCGAATCCGGAAGACACCGTCGGCATCACTTGATACTCGCCCAACGTAGCCAGCTCAGCCGGCAGAGCATCTATCTGATAGTCCAAATCAACAAATAACGCGCCGGTCAGAAGATTACCTGTTTTGAGCGATGCTCTTAAACCTTCCTGCACGCGTGAGCGCAGAAATTCGAAATCTGCCTTCAGCAGTGCCTCTTGGGTTTCATGCTGCAACAATGACGGGTCAATTTCTACTAATACCGGAATTCGCGAATCCCCGGGCTTCTCCAAATAGTCCAAGGAGATATCCGCCACTCGGCCGATCGGGATTCCCCGGAATTCCACCGGTGCCCCTTTTTTGAGTCCTCTCACTGACTGGTCGAACAATAAAAGGAACTCCAACGTAGGGTTAAACACAGAATCGTTTGCTTCACCTTCATCGCTGAACAATGTGAACGTCGCTCCATCTTTCGCTGGATTTCCCGGCTCTAATCCTTCTACGATTCCAAACGTCGCTCCGCCGGAAACCATCGCTTGGAATGAGGGCGTCCTTACCTTGAAGCCATCCGCACCCGCACTGATATCGATCCCGCTGGTGTTCCAAAACCGGGTGTTCTCTTTTACCAATGATGCATATTGCTCATTGATGAACGCATCATAAGTCACCGTCATACCGTCATCATTGAGGGTGCGACTCTCAATCCTGCCCACCTCAAACCCTCTATAATACAAGGGTGAGCCCGTCATTAAAGATCCTGCCTCCTCTGCAACGAGCTTCAATCGCCGCCCGGGAATATTCTGGTTCGTGGCAGGAGGTTTTTCCAAGCCTTTGAAATCCTCCACCCTTGGCGCATTTTCTGGCCCGGGATCTAGCTCGATGTAAGCGCCAGTGAGTAACGTGCCTAACCCGGAAATATCCGTAGTGGTGACGCGAGGCCGCACCACCCAGAAGCGAGTATCCTTCCGCAGCAGTCCTTCAGAATCCTCGTCCAACTCCAGAAAGACGACCACTGATTTTAAATCGAGAGTCAATTTTACCGCTTTTACAAAACCCACTTTCACGGATCGACAACGGACCTCCGTCTTCCCTGCCGCAATTCCATCTGCCGTATCAAAGCCGACTCTTGCTTCCGGACCCTGCGCGCTTAAATGCTGGTAAATCATCCAAGCCCCGATCAACAACGCGATGATCGGCACCACCCACACCACATTCCATCGGCGGGCGGGAAGATAGTTAGGTTCTGCGGCTGAGGTAGGTGTCGGATCGCTCACGAGTCAGTTGTTTGAGATAAAGTAGAATTTTCAAGGTGGAGCGCTTCCAAGCGATCCCATAGCAGGCGTGGATCGAAGCTAAGTGCCGCGAGCATGGTAAGCAAGACCACACCCGCAAAAGCAACGGCTCCCGGCCCTGGCCGGATGGTCATATAATTGCCAAGCTGCACCAGCGCCACTAAAATTCCGACCACAAAGATATCCACCATCGACCAGCGTCCTAACAACTCCGTAAACCAATATACCTTTCCCAGCAACGAGGGCGAGGGTTGTAATTTGCCCGAGGCGGCCAAGCATAACCAAGTCAATGCCGCTATTTTCAAAAACGGAATTAATATGGAAGCGATGAAAATGACTAGCGCAATGGGATAGGCCCCATTCTTCCAAAACGTCACCATACCTGCTACAATGGTGGTGGCTTCCACATCGCCCAGCTCCACCACGGTCATCACCGGCAGGACATTCGCCGGGATGTAAAGCGCCGCCGCAGCGATCATCAAGGCCACCGTGCGCTGGACACTCTGCGGTTTCCGCAAATGCAAATGCGAGCCACAGCGCGGACAGGTTCCCATGGTCACAGGCGAAGTTTTCCCACAAGTATGGCATCCCGCCAGCCCTCGGTCGATAGCCCTGGGCAATGGTTCTTTCATAACTTCTTGGCCACCTCCAGCCGATCCCATAATTCATCCCTATCGATTCCCGCCACGGCCGCAGCCATGCATAACATCAAAATGCAGAATGCCCAGAACCCGAATCCAAAGTGCACTTCCGCCACTTTTCCTAATTTTAACAAACTCACTAAAACTCCTAATAGAAACACCTCTACCATATTCCATGGTTCTAGCCGATTCAGCCACTTTGCCACATGCATTGCTCCCGGTGCCACCCTTCCGAAAATCAGCGGTCCACACACATAGATTAACCCTGAGGCCAACGTGATAGGTGTAACGATCATAAAAAGCACCATTACCAATCCAAGAATCGGGCTACCTTCATTGGCCAAAGCCACCGCCGCAGAGGCAAGATTCAGGCTCGTCCGGATACTTGCCGCATCCATCACCAGGAACGGAAAGGTATGCACCACCACGATCATGATCAATGAGGTGATGGAAAATGCCGTGGCGCGCGCGAGAGAGGCACAGCGATTCTGGTAAAGCACTGCTCCACAGCGCTTGCACATCGCCGCCGTGCCTTCAGGTATCGGGTGAGAATCGTGCAGTGTATCGCAAAAATGGCACACTGAGTAGTGTAGCCCACCTTCCGGCCGTGGCCACGGATGCAACGAGTGCCGGGCGCGGATGAGAGCCCGCTTGGCTTTGGTGAATTTTTCAATCATCGGTCAGGGTGTGGCTACCACGCGTTGCCCAAGCTCGCCAAGTCCTTCAACTCCGCACTCTACAAAATCCCCCGCCTGCAGGTATCGTGGAGGATCCATCCCCATCGCCACCCCGCCGGGTGTGCCCGTCGCAACGACATCGCCCGGAAGCAGCGTCATGAAACGGCTGACATACGCCACCACCTGCCTCACTGAAAACAACATATCCCCTGTCCAGCCATTTTGACGGATCTCCCCGTTCACCTTGCACCATAAGCGAAGTTTTTGCGGATCGCTCACTTCGTCCATCGTTGTTAAACAAGGTCCCATCGGCGCGAAGGTATCCGCGCTTTTCCCCTTCGTCCACTGCCCACCCATCTCTTTTTGGAAGCTTCTCTCGGAGAAATCACAGAACGTCGAATATCCTGCCACATACTCCATCGCGTCCTGCTCCTCCACATAAGAAGCTTTCCGCCCGATCACCAAGGCCAGCTCGACCTCATAATCCATCTTTGTCGAGCCGCGTGGAATCCACACATCGTCGTGAGGGCCGCTCCATGAGCTTGTCGCCTTCATGAAAATTGCAGGCTCGGTTGGAATTCCCTCATCCAGCTCTTTGGCATGATCGAGATAATTTTTCCCGATACACACAATTTTGGATGGCCTATTCACCGGCGGTCCAAGCCTTACTTGCAGATCCACTTCGCTCCCACCCACACAGCCGTTCTCCACCCACTCTGCTAATGCTTCCATCCCGCCCGAAGTGAAAAATGCTTCGTCATAATCACGGAATTCCCCACTCGCATCTACCCTTTTACCATTTGCCAAAATCACCCCTGGTTCCTCACGCCCTGCGCTACCAAATCGAATCAATTTCATGCAAAACAGATATCAAATGTTACAAACTTCATAAACTCGAAAATGACCCTGCGTAGAGTTTCTCCACCAGCTGCTTCAACGGCCAACCCATTCGAGAAAAAAAAGAAGCGGCCCGACTGATCATCCCCCTAGGAAAAACCCATTAACCCGGGAGGCATCTCAGTCGGACCGCCTTGTCTTGCGACAGGCAGAGAATGACACCCACCCGGCGTTCCGACAAGCTAAAAGTTGATAATTTCTCAGAAAAATTCAAATTCCCTGATTTCATAAGGAAATTTTACCTCAAAGTTACTCAATGAATGCCTTTTCTGAACCTCTACATCACTCGATTCAGTAGTTTCACGGTTTGCCAAGCCGCCGTCACATCATGGATTCTGAAGATTTGCGCTCCCCGATGCATCGATGCGCTGATACACGCCAGCGTTCCTGCATCTCGATCCGTAGGGACTGGCAAGTCCAACACCTCGCCGATCACAGTTTTTCTTGAGACAGGAACCAATACAGGAAGATCAAACTTCTGTAAGCGCGCGAGTTCGCGATAGATCTTGAGGTTATCCTTCCGTTGTTTTGCAAAATCAATTCCGGGATCGAGGATTAACGCATCGCCGGGTAAACCGGAGCCAATCGCGAGCGCAATTTTCTCGTGGAAGAACCGTTCCAACTCGCCCATCACGTCAGGCCATTGTTGCGATAGATGGGAGATTTTCGGTTCTCCGATGCTATGCATGATGAGCAGAGCAGCTTGATGCGCCGCACAAGCCTCCGCATTCCGGCCATCTGGCAGTGCTCCCATGTCATTGATGATTTCGATATCACCAAGCCGTAAAATTCTCTCAACCACCTCCGCCCGCCAAGTATTCGCGGATAAAACGGGCGGCCAAATTTGCTCCTCATCGATAGGCTTTTCGCTCTTCCAACATTCGCCCCAGCGCTTGATAAACTCTGAAAAACGCCTCACCTCTTCATCCACGCTAATCGCCGCCCGGTTGGTTCGTGCACTCTCAGCCCCGACGTCGATTATATCTGCACCAGCAGAAATCTGCCCACGGGCTTGGACGATGGCATCTGCAAAATCCAGAGTTCCATCACCTGAAAATGAGTCGTCATTCACATTGATAATTCCCATCAATAGAGGCCGTCTTGGAAAGCTGATGACTCTTGTGGGAAGGCGTAGGCGCATGCGAGAGGAATAGGTCTTTGATGGAGATTTGCAACGAGATCCATCCATCTGCCATCACGATGGGAAATTCGCGGCTTGTCGTTGTTTTCATCGCTTGATAGTGCTGCTGAGCATGGACGATAGCTCTGACTCAGGTGATTTTTCGACCCATCCGAATGATGCGTTTTTCAAATCGATTTTTTCTGAACCCGAGCATGCTACTACATTTTTCAAGAGCCACTTAGCGGGTGAAATTTCAACACATGTGGATTGGCGATCATTGAGGGTGATGCCCACTTCATTTGTGAAGAATAGTCTGCGCCAGATTCACTCGGATTTACTATTTTCTGTGAAAATCAGCGGTCGCGAGGCGCTTCTCTACTTATTGTTCGAACATCAAACTACGGTGGATCCGGCGATGCCATTGCGGCTATTTGGCTACGTGGGGGAGATTTTAAATCAACATTACAAAGTGCATGGTCTGCCGCTTCCGGCAGTCGTGCCCTACATCTTGCATCAAGGTCCTGACCGCTGGACCGTTTCCACCCAGTTCGAGGATCTCTTCGATCTGCCGCTGGAAACTTCCGCCGCACTACTACCTTTTTTGCCGAAATTTCAGCACGCTTTACTAGACCTCAGTTGCTACAATCCATCGTCTCAGGAAGCGGATGTTCAGATGAGAATCGTTCTCCACTTGATGAAGCTCGCTCGCGATCATCAATTGGTGGAGTTCTTTGAATGGCTTGCTCAATCTGTTGCCGTTCAGGTTCCAGATAATTTATTGAAGCGCCTGCTACTCTATGCACTTCATGCGGATAGCAACCTTGACGCTGAAGAAATTTATCATACGTTATCCATCAACCCCGAACTTGAAAAACAAGCCATGTCAGTTGCTCAAAAATTAAAAGCCGAGGGCCGCTCAGAGGGCCGCTCAGAGGGATTTTGGATTGGGAAAATTCAGTTAATGGAAGAATTTCTTGGCAGACCACTCAGTTCTCACGAATTGCTCGAGGGGAATTCCTTAAAGAATCTGGAAGCAATCTATCAGGCGCTCTACACCGAATACCAGCTACGCTTCAAACAACGCTGAGACTACAAACCCCGCCGCCGCGCTCTCACAGGAATGAAATTTCGGGTCAGAGCTTCATCCCACTTGCCGATGGCGGATGGCTCACTACGCTACCCACATGTCGTCCACTTTTGGCCAAGTCTTCCGTATCCACACCTTCGGCGAATCTCATGGCGGTGGCGTCGGTGTAGTGATCGATGGTTGCCCACCACGCATCCCTGTTTCACTTCCGCAAATCCAGCACGAGCTTGATCGCCGCCGTCCTGGCCAATCAGAGATCGTAACCCCACGCAACGAAGCAGACACCGCAGAAATCCTCTCTGGAATCCAAGATGGCGTCACTCTCGGCTGCCCGATTGCGATTCTCGTCCGCAATAAGGACCAACGCCCCGGAGCCTACGATGAGATGGCCTCAAAATACCGGCCTAGCCACGCGGATTACACTTACGATGCCAAATACGGCATCCGTTCCGCCTCGGGTGGGGGCCGCGCCTCAGCTCGCGAGACGATCGGCCGCGTGGCCGCAGCCGCCGTGGCCCGACAGGTGCTAGATTCGCTCCACCCCGGAATTGAGATTCTCGCATGGGTGAAGTCCATCCAAGATCTCAACGCCGATGTGGATCCCGAAACGATCACTGCCAATGTGATCGAGTCCAACATCGTCCGCACCGGAGATCCCGCCATGGTGGAGACGATGATCGAGCGCATCAAAGCGATCCGCAGCGATGGAAATTCCGTGGGCGGAGTGATCGAGTGCGTCATCAGGAATTGCCCGCCGGGACTTGGCGAGCCGATTTTCGATAAACTCGAGGCAGATCTCGCAAAGGCCATGCTCTCACTACCCGCTACCAAAGGGTTTGAAATCGGCTCTGGATTTGCAGGAACTTTACTTACCGGCCGCGAGCACAACGATGCTTTCCGCATGGTAGAGGGCCAAGTCCGCACCACCACCAACCGCTCCGGCGGCATCCAAGGTGGTATTTCAAATGGCGAATCCATCAGCTTTCGCATCGCCTTCAAGCCCACCGCCACCATCATGAGCGAGCAAGAGACCGTGACCAACACAGGCGAGGAAACGGAACTCAAAGGCCGCGGCCGCCACGATGCTTGCGTGCTGCCTCGCGCGGTCCCGATCGTCGAGGCGATGGCGACTTTGGTGCTTACGGATCATTTGCTCAGGCAGAGAAACCTCGATTGGAAATAGAACCTTCGCACTCGCAAAGCTTTCCGTATTTCCCCATGCACATCATTCTAGCCTCTTCCTCGCCCCGCCGCAGTGACCTATTAAAGAAGGCGGGAATCAATTTTGAAGTCGTGCCATCAGCCGCTGAGGAGATCCACGATGCCACGATGGACCCCAGCCTTCTTTGTGAGTTCAATGCAGGTCTGAAAGCGGATGCCGTAGCCTTGATTCGACCAGAGGCGATCGTCATCGGAGCTGATACTTTGGTATTCATCGATGGGATTCCACTGGGTAAGCCGCTGGATCTGGCAGAGGCAAAAGCGATGCTACGGCGTCTATCCGGCCGCAGTCATCAAGTGTGCACCGGCGTCTGTGTGATTCTGCCACAGGGTGAGCGGCGGCTGTTTCACGATCTATCTGAGGTAATCTTCCGCGAGCTGGAGGATGAGGAAATTGATGAATATTTCACCTTGGTCAATCCATTGGATAAGGCTGGCGCCTATGGAATCCAAGAACATGGCGAGCGGATCGTGGCAGAGATCCGCGGCAATTTTGATAACGTGATGGGCCTGCCCGTGCAGATGCTGATTGAAGCTTTGGGTTGAAATCGAGTTGCGAAGAAGGCAGCGATGGGTGAACAATCCGCGCATGGAGCGCCCGCATCGATACCCGCTAATTTTCAACCCTCGGGCGCGCAGCCAGAAGGGTGAGCGGATGCTTCGTTTTCTAATGGGCAGGGCGAATCGTTTCGCACTTTTTGCGACCAATCATGCAGGGGAGGCGCGCGAACTTGCAGCGCGCTTCGCCGCAGAAGGTGAGCCGGTGGTGATCGCAGCGGGCGGCGACGGTACTCTCAATGAAGTGGTGAGCGGCTTGATTGGATCGAAAACCATCCTTGGGGTGATGCCGGCTGGGACGATGAATGTTTTCGCAAGAGAGATGGGAATCCCCTTCGATTCGTTAGACCGGGCATTCGAGGTCATCGAGCAGGGATTTGTGCATGATGTGGATTTATTTTCAGCGAATGGCTCACCCTTCGTCCAGATGGCGGGAGTGGGATTCGATGCCCAAGTGATCGAAGAGACGACATGGGAATCAAAAAAAATGTTAGGTCCCCTCGCCTATCTGTTTGCCGCCGTGCGGGTGCTCGGTGAAAAGCCGCCGGAGGTCGAAGTGGTATGTGCAGACGGGCGCCGCGAGGTCGGGGTGGCAGTGCTGGCTGGGAACGGATCGCTGTATGGCGGGCCATTTAAATTTTTCCGAAATGCGAGCAATCATGATTCCAAACTCGATGTGCTGATTTACAAAGAAGCTGGCTATCGGCTGGTGTTGGACTCATTGCGTGGCTTGGCCACCGGCGGCATCGATCTACTTGCTTCCACTAGCTATTTGCAGACCGAGGAATTCACCGTGCACGCGGCTTGTCCCGTACCAGTGGAAATCGATGGCGAGTTACTCGGGAGATTTTCGGAAATCCATTTTGTAGAAACTGCGAACCGCTTGCGAGTCTTTGCACCCGAGGCGGCAATGATTGGCAGCTTCTCAGGAACGATGAAAAACATGCTGCAATGGCCGTGGCGGACGGCTGAAGTTCCAACCGCGAAACGTGCATGAAGGCGGCGCCAAAGTGGACTTTCCGCCGAGTGATAGGGCGTGTGATCAAAGTGACTCTAGGGTTCATATTGTTAGGATGCCTGTTTATTGTTTGGGCAAACGTCACTGCCGTGTGGGCCTCGCGGGGGCGCGTGTTCGACGATGTTTCCAAAGTCCCGCAATCTCAAGTGGGGCTGGTTTTCGGCACAACAGATCGGGTGAACGGACGGGAAAATCTGTATTTCCGCTACCGCATCGAAGCGGCTGCCAGAGTGTGGAAAGCAGGGAAACTGGAGACTCTGATCGTTTCCGGAGACAATCGCACTCGCTTCTACAACGAACCGGAGAAGATGAAGCAGGCGCTCGTCAATTTAGGAATTCCTGAGGACCGGATCGTCTGTGATTACGCAGGACTGCGGACCTTTGATTCAGTGGTGCGTGCCAAGGAAGTCTTCGGAGCGACTTCTCTATTGGTGATCAGCCAGCGCTTCCAAAATGAACGGGCCATCTACATTGCAAGGGCCAACGGTATCGAGACTTACGGCTACAATGCGAAGGATGTATCCGCTAAGGCAGGTTCGAAAACAAGGATCCGCGAAGTGGGTGCGCGGGTGAAAATGTGGCTGGACGTCCATATTCTCGAGACCCGCCCGAAGCACTTGGGCGAGCGGGAAATTCTTCCGAATTAGACGTTCCGGCCATGCAGAATTTTCCAACCTTGGCCAAGGTAAGCGAGCATCGACCAGATCGTGAACACCGCGGCAATCAGGCATGGATACACTGGCGATAATGGCACCACCTTGAGCATCACCCAACCGATCGCCACCATCTGGCTCACCGTGCAAATTTTGCCGGACCAATGCGGAGAAAATTTCACATCACGGTGGTTTTTCCAAAGAATCTTAATGCCGCCGAGAATCACACAATCGCGCAAAATGACCACCGCTGCGAACCATAACGGCAGCCCCCAACCCTCTTTGCCCCAATCGACGAGGCTCAAGATAATCACACCTGTTAGAAGCAACGCCTTATCTGCAATCGGATCAATAAATGCGCCAAATTTCGAAATCTGATTAAAACGCCGCGCGATCCAGCCATCAACCCCATCGGTCGCGGCAGCCGTCACAAAGACCCCGAGCGCCCACCAGCGTAGCGATTCGTCGGGGCTACCGTTTCTAACAGTCTGACCATACAAAATCGCAAACACCGCATAGACTGGCACCAGACAAATCCGCCCGATCGTGATTTTGCTAGCGAACGTCATCCTTGGACTCTATCAGAGTGATCTCCTCGGATAAACTTGAATTTTCGACACCCGCTAAGAATCAATAGACTGGCGCACCGGAATAATCATCGCTCTGCCCACCACCACCCCCGCCGCCGGAATTTTGAATCTTATCACGTGCCCAGATAAAACCCTGCTTGGTATCGCGGAAAATTCCGATGCTCGTGTTACAAGAGTTCAGTGCCAAGGCGGCGAAGATCACAATCAGAAATTTCATCCGCTTCTCATAGGCGTCCAATTTGTTTTAGGGAAGTGAAAAATCAAGAACTCTTAAACATGACATTTCATTCCTGAAACTTTTAATTGCTAAAAACGAAATTTCACATAACGATATTATTCGTCATGAATAAAGCCGTTACCTGCTTCCGCGCACTGGCGGATCCCACTCGCTGGCGAATCGTAAAACTCGTCATGCAAGACGCACTCTGCGTTTGCGAACTTGCCGATATCCTCGAGATGCCACAATCTTCCGTTTCCAGCCATGTTCAAATCATCCGGAAAGCCGGGCTACTGGAGAGCGAAAAATGCGAAAAGTGGACCTATTTCCAAATCCAACGCGAGTCGAGGAAGCTCATCAATTCACTCACTCATTTTTTTCCCGATTCCGACGAGCCGATTCTGCAGACCGATGCCGCACGCTCACTCAAGCGCCTCGCCAAGCGTGCCACGAGCTGCTGCCCAGGCCCTAAAACTCTATCTGTTAGAAAACTTAGCACCCGATGATACTCTCCGAACTCAAATCACTCCTCAACCAGCATTCCTCCCTGCACTTCCGCATCGCCCTTCCTGGCGGCGATGCCGTGCCGGTTTCCTTCCACGTCACCGAGGTCGGTCGCCTGCAAAAAAACTTCATCGATTGCGGTGGCAAGTTGCGTGAAATCATCACCTGCCAACTCCAAATCTGGGTCGGCCAGGATTACGACCATCGAATCGAGACAGGAAAAATGGCCGCTATCCTCGAAAAAGCAACAGCGCTTATGCCTGAGGATGCCCTCCCCGTGGAAGTCGAATACGAGGACGGCGTGATTTCCCAATACACCATCGCGGGCCACTCCGTGACGGCTGAAGCCGTGATTCTCGAGCTTGCCCACAAGCACACCGAGTGCCTCGCCCCGGAACTCTGCGGCCTACCCACACTACGTCGCCTGCCCGCCATCGGAGGAAAATCGCCGTGCTGCGGTCCCGGCGCATCCTGCTAAATTTTTCCACGATCATGTCCTCGCCCGTCGCCAAAGGCATGTCCTTCATGCGCCGTGCTCACCACAGCCGAGCCACTCCAAAGCATGAGTGGATCTCATGCATCCAAAATAAGGAGGGTGGACATTCCTGTCCGCCACTCGCGTCGCTGTCAGGGAATCCTGCGGGCGGCAGCCATCACGTTTTCCAGCGAGCAGACCTGCGGGTGGAGGTTTTTGGATGAACGCGCCACTGCTTTACAAATCGCGGAATTCCTCTTCGGTCAGACCTGCCTGCTTGAGGATGGATCGGAAAGTGCCGCTCGGCACATCGCCAGAGTGCATCGGCAGATAGGTTTGCCGACCGTCTTGATGGCGCAACACCAAATGAGAACCGCTCTGGCGGCGTTCTTCAAAACCGGCACGTTTCAGCTTTCGTAACACCTCTTTCGCCTTGTGGGGCATTTCAGGCGACTTCCACAGTTGCGAGGATCGCCTCGGAGCCGGCGGTCACCGATTCGCCATTGGAGCGTTTTTCTTCGTTCCACAATGCCACCAAATCGCGGGCGGCATCTAGCGCGCCCTCCATCCCTTGGCCGTGCGTGGTGAGACCGAGGGATGGGACGTGGGCATAATAGCAACCGGGCATTCCTTCTTCGTCTGGAATCCGTTCGAGCATGACGGGATAGCGCATGGGGAGAAGTTGATTCAAGAAGATAGGTTTGTCGAGGATGGGCTTGGCGAGCGGTGATCGCCGCCACGGCTTTTGAGCCAGCCCCCGACCATCCGGCCGCATTCGTTGAGCTGGAGCACGCTGAACTCGAACTGTTTCGGGGCCAGAAGTTTTCGGTCATTCGCCATGCGGACCACCCAGCGGGTTATTTCGATGTCTCCGTTCGCATGGATGAGGAGCGTGGTTTTGCCCTTGGCATCGCCTACTTTTACCAGTGTCTCCAACACATCCATGACGTGGATTGAGAGTCGTTGGCCGAGGATGAAGCGCTACCTCTTCGGGAAGCTTTCCACGCGCTCCAGAATCCACATATCGTAGCCATACGACTTTATGAGATCGAGGGGTGCGTCATTGGCAGGTTGTTGCATTTTTCCAGGAAAAAATCCGTCCGCCTGCGGCGCAGGGGAGCGCCGCCGTCCCGGCGGCTGTCTCCGGCATCCTGCCGGAGACTCTTCGGAAGAATGCCCTTGCCTAGCTAAAATCAATGCCTACTTCCAAGAAAGATTCGGCAAGATGCCAAATCTTGCCGCCAAGATGGCGGCGCTCCCCAAAGAAAATGGACAAAGGAGAGAACTAACGCTTCCGGCGGGCCAACATCATCCCGCTGGCCAACATCGTCAGGACTAGGCCGCTTGGTTCAGGGACACTGGCCACGCGGAACCCCACTTGGTCGCTCCTAGACGCGGGAGAGAGGCCGTTGCGCCAGAATGTGCGCGTGAGGGCAAGGGGATTCCGGTGAAAATTTGCAAGCTTCTTGAAATTAGCTTTTCGCAGTTAGCGGATGACTCGTGCGCCGCCGCCGCCGATTTGCTTTTCAACTTCCTTGCGCGTCGCCATGGAGGTGTCTCCGGGAGTGGTGGAGGCCAGCGCACCGTGGGCCGCACCATACTCAACCGCTTTTTGCGCGTCGTTGAATTCGAGAAATCCAAACTGTAATCCTGAGGCGAAGCTATCGCCGCCGCCGACGCGGTCGAGTATTTCGAGGCCAGGGTATTTCCGGCTTTCGTGGAAATTTCCATCATGCCAGAGGATTGCTGACCAGTCGTTAACCGTTGCTGAAATGACGCCGCGCAGGGTAGTGGCGGCGACTTTAAAGTTCGGAAATTCTTTCACCGCAGTCTCGATCATCGTTTTAAATGCACCTAGCTCGATGGTGGAAATGTTGTGATCCACGCCCTCAACCTCGAATCCGAGCGAGGCGGTAAAATCCTCCTCATTGCCGATCATGACATCGACGTATTTCGCAATCTCGCGGTTCACTTCCTGCGCTTTAGCGAGGCCACCGATGGTTTTCCAAAGTGAGGGGCGGTAGTTCAGATCGTAAGAAACGATGGTGCCGTGTTTATTAGCAGCTTTCACAGCCTCCACCGTGAGGGCTGCGGTTGTTTCCGAAAGGGCCGCGTAAATTCCGCCGGTGTGGAACCAACGAACGCCGAGAGTGCCAAAAATGTGATCCCAGTCGATGTCGCCCGGCTTTAGTTGGGAAGCTGCGGTGTTTCCACGATCAGGATTACCCACAGCTCCGCGCACGCCAAAACCGCGCTCTGTGAAATTCAAGCCGTTTCTGACCTTCCGACCGATTCCATCGTCCTCGCGCCACTGGATAAAGTCCGTGGCGACGCCGCCTTGCATGATAAAATCTTCGATGAGGTGACCCACCTCATTATCCACGAATGCAGTGACGACCGCAGTTTTATAGCCGAAGCATTTCCGCAATCCGCGCGACGTGTTATATTCACCGCCGCCCTCCCATGCGGAAAATTGGCGAGTGGTGCGAATTCTACCTTCACCTGGATCGAGGCGGAGCATCACTTCGCCTAACGAAATTTGATCGAATGTGCAGGCGGACTTGGGCTTGATGGTTAGTGACATGATTGTTGCGAAAAGATAAGGTTGGGGTGCAAGTTAACACACCAAACGGATTTGATACAGCAGCAGCCGTTAGGCGCGAGCAATTCTTTAAAGTTCAACTCAAATAGATCAGTGTGGAAAATTCAATTGATGATAGCCACTAAGAAACTGTGAAATTACTGCCATCTACACCTCATCAGTCTCTGGCGCAATGGCGGGAGAATAGATGGGTAAAGGTTTCACCAAATTATTTGGAAGCGGGAATATTCGGTCATAAATTCCAGGAGCGATTTCGTTGGCCTGCGAGTATGCGTCGCGGACCATTTCGAGTTTCGCATCAAGATTATCAATGTGATGGAGGGCGAAGGCCTCGGGTGTGCGGGGCAATACGGGTGAGCCAAATTCGAATTGCCCGTGGTGGCTGCCAATGAGATGGAGCAGGTGCAACCGGGTAATCTCGGTGGTGGGCTTGAGCGATTTCCATGAATCAGTTTCTTCGATTTCCAACAGATCGACCCAAAGTTTATTGACTAGCTCGATGCCGAGCGGGATATGGCCTAACATTTCTCCATAGATGCTGTGAATCTGGGAAAATCCATCCTCGGGGTAAGAGTTCTCCCAAAGTTTACCACAGTCGTGGAAGAGTATGCCAGTGAGCAGGAGATCGCGATTCAGGTGCAGATAGACGGGACAGAGCGCTTCGGCGGCACGCATCATTTGGGCGACGTGCTCGACGAGGCCACCGCGCCGGGCGTGGTGATTCTTGCGAGCGGCGGCGGTGCGGCGGAAACGTGGCCCCATCTGAGTGAGGAAAATTTCGCAAAGTCCGTGGAGCCGCGGGTCTTGGATGGAGTCACACAGACGGCGAATCTCGGCGAAATCTCGGTCTTGTTTTTCGCGAGTTTCGGGATCTCCGGCGAGAAAGTCCGCAGTGGCGACTTCATCGAGGAAATGCCAAGTGAGATGACTCGGATTCACTCCGTAGGTGTTCTGTGTCCACTCGGCTTCCAGGCGGACGACGGTGTTGGTGGGAAGATCCGCAGCGGCTTGGTGGAGTGGCGAATCGGACCAGATTTTGAGGGGAAAATTCCCAGTGGCATCGGCGAAGATGAGTTCGAAATACGGCTTGCCGCCCTTGGTGGTGCGGGTGGCGCGCGATTGAAGCTGGGCATGAATGGCAGCATGAATGGGAATTTCTCCCGATTGTTCTTTAATGGCGGCAATGGTAATGGGAGACATGGAATCTGCGGGAAATTGTTAGAATCAGTCGTGAATGATATCGTTTGGAAGTTCGTCCGGGTTACATGAATCTGCCGGCCAGCGGCTTGCTTGAGTCTGGCCGAGGGTGTGAATCGCCGTTGTGAGCGCGAGTAGCGGCTGCCCATCACGGAGATTTTGTGTCAGTGAGTTGGAGAGAGTTTTCCAGTAGTCTCCAGAAACAGCGGCGGCGAGCGCGTCGTCTCCGATGATGACAAAGCGGCGGCGGCGGATGAAAAGAACAATTAGGGCGGCATTCCGGTCAGCCGTTAGAGCGATGCCCAATCGGTCGAACAATTTCACTGCGTAACGCTGAGGCCGGAGTATCCACTTGGAGGTGATCACGATCCGGATTTCACCAGTGGTGCGAATCTCGTGGGCGTGAATTTCTACAACAATCGCCTGTTCCTCTAGTTCGGTGAGAAGGGTCTTCATGAATTGATTGAGAAGCTGAATTTACCAACTACCACTTGCGCCCCCGCCGCCGCTTCTGCCACCGCCGCCTGAAAAGCCGCCACCGCCCCCGCTCCGACCGCCCCCGCCGCTCCGACGGCTACTTCCCCCGCCCCAAGGATTGTGATGGGTGCCGCCGCCGGTAATGACGAGGTCAGTGCCCGAGCGGAGTTTGGGAACTATGAAGAAGACAATGATCAGGACAAAGATGATCAACGGAAACGGAATCGAAGTGTCTTCCGCGTTTCCTTGAGTGCTACCCGTGCCGACATATTCGCCCTTGGTGGCGGCGATGATCGCGTGGGCGCCTGCGATGACTGCTTGTTCGCGCTGCCCACTGCGGAGCAAGGGGGTGATCGTGCCATCGATAATCTGCTTACAGCGGGCATCCGGCAAGACGCCCTCAAGCCCGTAGCCCGTGTGGATGCGAAGTTTACGATCTGCGGCGAAGATGAATAGAATGGCCCCGTTGTCCTTGGCGGCGAGCCCGGGTTTCCATAACTCGAAGATTTGTTGGGAGAAATCCACCATTTCCTCGTCATCCGGGACTTTTGAAAAAATCGCGACGACCAACTGGGACGACGTTTCCTGCTCGTAGGCTTGGAGCTGGGAATTCAGTGAGGCAATGGCAGACGGGCTGAGCCACCCCGCTTGATCCAGGATATAACTGGGTGCCGGGCTGGCTGGCAACAGCGCGGAAAAGGCAGTGGCGCTAAAAAGCAAGCTCCAGCAAACGAGCAACTGCTGAATAGATCTCGCGAGGTTCATTTCCCTTCATTGGAATTCCCACCAAAGTCGAAGTTTACCTCGGGTGCTTTATCTGATCCAGTCTCAGCTTGAAAATAGGGCTTAGGATTGAAGCCAAGCAGCCCTGCAAAAAAAACCGCCGGCACTTTGCGGATGCTGGTGTTATATTCTTTGGCAACCTCATTGAAGCGACCTCGCTCCACCGCGATACGGTTCTCAGTGCCTTCGAGTTGGGCCTGCAAATCCCGAAAGCCAGCGCTGGCCTTCAGATCCGGATATCGCTCCGCGACGACTAACAAGCGTTGCAGGGCACTGCCAAAAGCGCCCTGAGCTTTTTGAAATTCTTCTAGTTGCGCCGCGGTTTCCGGGGCCTTACTGGCATCCACTGTCATCCGGCCCACGGAGGCACGGGCGTTGGTCACACTCTCTAGCGTGGATTTCTCAAAATCGGCTGACCCTTGTACGGTTTTCACCAAATTCGGAACCAGATCGGCGCGCCTTTGATATTGATTGGAAACCTGGGCCCACGCAGCATCCACCCCTTGTTGCTTACCGACGAGGCCGTTATATGAGGCAATACCCGCAAACGCGAAAATTCCGAGAACTGCGATGACGACGATTAGAACCTTACTCATGGTGACGAAGTGGTAGCTGTCTGATCTCGTAATGTCGAACACATTTCCGCAGCATAGAGTCTCACTTTCTAGGAAACATTGATGATCATTAAATCGGCCGGCTGAAGATTTTTCTCTCCAACATTAGATCGTCACTGCGAATGTATTTCACCGTTTCTTGAAGATTCAGGGGTTGACACCTCGGCGCATCCAACTTACCCACTTGGCCCGCGCCATTCGATTGGCGGAGTAGCCAAGTGGTAAGGCAATGGTTTGCAAAACCGTCATTCGAGGGTTCGATTCCCTCCTCCGCCTCCAGCGGCTTATTTTCGATTCGTCCGGATGGTGAAGTGTTCTAATCTATCACCATGTCCACCCTCAAGGAAACGATCTATCGAATGGGCGAGCAGGCCCGTGAGGCGGCTCATCAGCTTGCGAAGCTCTCTTGTGAGGAGAAAAATACGATCCTCCGCGGCATGGCCGCCGCGATTCGGCTGCGAGTGCCTGAGCTACTTGAGGCCAACGCCAAGGACATCGCTGCCGGTGAGGCGCGGGGGCTATCCAAAGCGATGTTGGATCGGCTGCTTCTCAATGAAGAGCGAATCGAAGTGATGGCGGCTGCGGTCGAGCAGGTAGCGACTTTGCCGGATCCTGTGGGGCAGATTCTTGAAGAATGGGAGCGGCCGAATGGCATGAAGATCCAACAAATCCGTGTGCCAATCGGCACGATCGGGATTATTTACGAAAGCAGGCCAAATGTGACGGCAGACGCTGCGGTGCTCTGTTTTAAAACAGGCAATGCAACGATTCTACGCGGCGGTAGCGAGGCCATTCATTCCAATCGTGCGATCGCTGCGGCCTTGGCCGATGCGGGAGCACCGCCGCATTCGATCCAATTAATCCCTTTTACAGACCGGGAAAGCGTCTCTGTTTTAGCCGGGATGGACCGCTGGCTGGACCTGATCATCCCCCGTGGAGGAAAGAGTCTCATCGAGACGGTAGTCTCGCAGGCGCGGATGCCGGTGATCAAACATTACGATGGTATTTGCCATCTTTACGCCGATGAAGATGCCGATTTGCAAATGGCACTCGAGCTGACTGTGAACTCTAAGACTCAGAAATGTGGTGTATGCAATGCTTTGGAAACGTTGCTTGTGCACAGGAACATCGCTGCAAAATTTTTACCAAATCTAGCGAAGGCTCTGAGTGCGAAAAATGTCGAGCTGCGGGGTTGTGAGGCGACTTGTGCAATTCTCAGCGATATCGGCGCAGCCACACCCGAGGACTGGAGCACGGAGTATCTGGATTTAATTCTCTCAATCAAGATCGTAGAATCGATGGAAGCCGCGATCTCACATATCAATCACTATGGCTCCCATCATACCGATGTGATCGTGACGGAAAATGAACCGACTGCCGAGCGATTCTTGCGTGAGACTGATTCCGCATGCGTTTTTCATAATGTTTCGACCCGTTTCGCAGATGGCGGTGAATTTGGCTTTGGTGCGGAAATAGGAATTTCTACCGACAAACTTCACGCGCGCGGACCGATGGGACTGAGAGAGCTAACTAGCTACCAATACCGGGTGCGAGGGAGCGGCCAATTGCGAGCGTGATGAATTGAGATTCCCGCTTGATGGGAGACCAATGTGGTGGTATCTCTCTGATGATTTAATAAAAATCATTCTTATGAAAAAGCTCACCACCATTCTTCTATCAGGTATGATAATCTCCAATCTCTGTGCGGAGACCGCAGGGCAGAAGGCAGAGACTGCCTACACCAAAGGCATCGCCGCAGAAAAAGCGGGAGATGTGGAGACCGCGCGAACCCATTATGCAAACGCTGTAGCTGTGGACCCCAATCATGCCAACGCTCGCTTCAGCTTGGGCCAGCTCAACCTCAACGGAGCTGCGATTGCAGCCAAGGGTCGTGAGGAGAAACTCGGAGCGATCATGATTCCCATCATTCAGCTGGATGCCGTGACAGTCCGTGAAGCATTCGAGGCTCTTGCTCTGATTTTAGATAAAGAGTCTGAAGAGGGAGCACCAAACTTCGTCATCCAGGATCCCGGCGAACGTTTTGCCGATCGTAGAATAACTTTAAATCTTAAGAACATCCCAACAAAGGGCGTCATCAAGTTTATGTCCGAGCAGGCCGGTGCCAAAGTTCGTTACGACAAATACGCAGTGGTCGTTAGCCCACGCTAGTTCAACGGCGATATTGATTCTGGGGCATCATTCCAAATTGACCCTGGCCTTGGCCGGCAACCGGGCTGTTCCATGGAATTTGGCTAGTCTCACTGACCGGGCCGACGGGTTTCTTCTCGGCCTTTTCGGTGGCGCAGGAGGCACAGGAAAATGCGACAGTGAGAACGAGCGGGATGAAGCTGAGTTTCTTAAGCATGGTCTATACATTAATCAGGCCCCGCAGGCATGCAAGCCTGCGGAGCCTTGATTGGAAAATAGACAAATTAATTGGTAGCAGGCGAGGCAAGGATCACCCGATCGCCTGGCTGGATGCGGACACCGGCCGACATGCTTTTAAGATCAATCTCTGCGATCGTCTGGTTGGCTTCTACGGAAGATGGTGTGACTCGGGCGATCCTGCGTCCGTCCCGCTCGATGACGAGTTCGGTCTGTGGTGTGAAACCAGAGTTCGAGCCAGCACCGATGACGACAAAGCCCCACTCTTGATCAACGGCCGAAACTACGGCTTGCATGGAATTACGAGCAATGCGTGCGGTGCGCTCGGCAGCGCGCTTGCTTACGCGTTCGGCATCCTCGCGGCTTGTGGCAAGTGATTTTTGTGCGCCAGCGGCGAGCGTTTTTAACTCTTCAAGACGGGCTGCCTTATCGACTTTCGTTTGCCCGATTTCCTCGATCTTTTCCGCCAGGTTATCAAGTGAGACATCTCCGCCAATGGAAGCGGTCACGGAATTTACTTCTTCCATTGCTTTTTCCAGCTCGGTGAAGTCCGAAGCTTGAGCCGCGATCTCTTTGTCCAGCTTGGCAACTTCATTTTTTAGAGCTGTGTTGGACGCTCTTAAATTGGAGACATTAGAAATCGTGGTTTCTTGAATCCCCTGTTTGCTGGCAATGAGAGCGCGCTCATCTTTAAGGTTTTTCTCGATGACGGCGATCTCAGCGGCGACACCTTTTTCGTTTTCAAGAATTTCCAAGCGCTCATTCTGCACCTCCTTGAATTTTGCCGATTGGGTGAAGGAGAAGAAGGCAGCAACGCCAGAGATGAGGATGAGAAGTATAAAGAGAACGAGTTTCATATTAAATCCAGATAGAGGTTTTTTTGAGGGATTCTAATTTCAGTTTCCGGAACCGGTAGTGGCTGCGGCTGGCTTGGCACTAACTTTTTCGCCCCGCACCACTTTGTCCCCCACGCGGAGAGAATTGTCAGGAGCGAGGGTGCCTGGAATCACACTTGCGGCGGCAGTATTGCGCTCAACTGATGTGACAAGCAGCTTAGCGATGATCTGACCACCACGGACGACATCCAAAGTCGAATTTCCGACGACACCAGCATTATTGCCACCAGCGAGTGTGACGAATCCCCAGTTTGGATAAATTGTCCGGATGCGGGTATTGAGAGTGGCGAGAGATTGGCCGGTGCTGTAGTCTTCCAAGGCTTTTTTGGAAAACTCGACGGACTTGGTAGCTTGGGCGCTTTGTGCGGCATAGTTCGCAAGAGTTGCCTCTGCGCTAGTGATTTCTTGATTGAGGGCCTCCAGCTCTTGGTTGGTCTCAGCCATTTTGGAAGCAAGCTCCTTGATATTTCCGAGCTTGGCAGTTTTTGCGCGAATTTCTTCAAGTTTGGCAGTGTTATCAGCAAGCTTGGCAGCCTTTGCTTCTGACTCTGCTTTGAGAGTTTCAGCTTCTTTGGTAAGTGCAGCTTCAGTTTCTACCAAATTTCCGCCTTCGGCTTCAGCTTCGGCGCGTTCGCTACCTAAACCTGCTACCTTGGCATTGACCTCAACGAGCTTTGCTTGCTGTTTTGAGAGGGATTCTTTCTGCGCGGCGATGTCGGTGACCTCCTTATCATAGGCAGCCTTGTTCTTGAAAGCTACAAATCCAGAGAGGGCGAGAACGACGATTGCGAGTATTCCGAAGACTTTTGACATGGGTTTGATTCGTAAGAGCTTGGTAAATTGTGTGTGGGCAGACTTTAGGGAGCCTCTCAGGTCAACGGCAACCCAAATTTTGCCGAGTTGGAAACTTTGCTAGGGCTTGCCTTTACAAATCGCCCGCCGAGGGTCATCGAGCAGCCGCGTTTATGAAGTCCATCCTCCGTGTTTTTTCCTACCTCAAGCACTACCCAGGCCTTGCAATTGCTCAACTTGCGTGTGCTTGCGGGATGACGATGGCAGTTTTTGTATTCCCAAACGTGACAGGCTATCTGATTGATGAGGTGATCCCAAAGCCCGCTCGGCACGGGGAATTTACTTTTTGGGTGCTGATGGCATTGGGTGGATTCTTGCTCAAAGACGGGCTGAATTCCCTGAGAATTTTCATTAACAACATTTTTGAGCAGAAAGTTATTTTTGATATTCGCTCGGATATTTATGAGCGGATCCAACGCTTGCCACTCAATTGGTTCGATAGCCGGAGGACGGGCGATATCATGACGCGGGTGGTGGAGGATGTGACAAATATGGAGCGGGTGCTCATTGATGGGGTGGAGCAAGGGTTGGTGGCCGCTCTGCAGGTCTTGGGAATCGGGTTCTTTCTCTTCTATCTGAATCCCACAGTAGCAGCATGGGCAACTTTGCCAGTGCCATTCCTCGTGATCGGAGCGTGGATCTATTCGACTCGCGGGCGGGACCGCTATCGGAATCAACGCGAAGCCTCGTCCGACTTAAATGCGTTACTGCATGATAACATTTCAGGAGTGCGCCAAATCAAAGCCTACGCAGCAGAGGCAGCCGAGCATGGACGCTTTAATCGTTTCTCAGAACAACTGCGGGCGGCAAACTTACGGATGATGAAGTGGTGGGCCCTGTATTCTCCGGGGATGTCATTTTTGAGGATGACTGGCTATGTGCTCGTCTTAGGCTTCGGTGGCAAAGCGGTGATGGGTGGAACGATGACGATGGGAGATTTCACGAAGTTCCTGCTGTTTCTCTCACTATTCTATGAACCGATTGATCGGCTCAACTCGCTCAATCAGATGCTTCTCTCCGGACGTGCGGCGGCAGACCGGGTGTTCGATATTCTGGACTCCAAAGAAGAACTGAATGCGACGCAGGGGAAAATTTTACCAACGAGAAGCGCCGGCCATGTGCAGTTCCGCGATGTTTCATTTGCCTACCAAGATCGGCCAACGTTGGACCGTATCAATCTGGAAGTCCTGCCCGGTCAGACGATCGCACTGGTAGGCTCGACGGGCGCTGGGAAGACGACGGTGCTATCGCTGTTGGCACGTTTCTACGAAGCCACCTCGGGCACCATCACTGTGGATGACGAAGATATCTCCCAACTCGCTAAGCCGTCATTGCGGGAGCAGCTCGCCTATGTCACACAGGAGCCATTTCTCTTCAATGGCACCGTCCGGGAGAATCTGCTGCTTGCTAAAAGAGACGCGGCGGATCACTCGCTATGGGAAGCCCTGGAAGCTGCCTTTGCCGCAGAATTCGTCCGCCGTCTGCCGAAGGGTTTGGAAACCAATGTCGGCGAGCGTGGTGTGAAACTTTCTGGCGGGGAGAAACAACGGCTCTCCATCGCCCGCGCGCTGCTGAAGAACGCTCCAATCTTGTTGTTAGACGAGGCCACTGCATCGGTGGACTCAGAGACAGAGCGGCAGATCCAAGACGCGCTGGACCGCTTGATGGAAAACCGCACGGCCATCGTCATCGCCCACCGGCTCTCTACCATTCAAAATGCGGACTGTATCTATGTGTTGGAAAAAGGCCGCGTGATCGAGCAAGGAACTCATGCCAAGCTGCTTGAAGAAGGCGGGAAATATGCCGAATTATGCAGAAAATCGTTTTTGGCACCAGAGTCTGGCAAACCTGTGCTAGCGCCTTCTCGCGAAGATTCGGAACTTAGAGATTGAATCTGCGGAGAAAATTCCGATAGAGTCCCGACTGTAATGAATCTACCTAATTTGATTTCCCCCCCAGCCAGGCATGTTCATCATCGTCTCAAGTTATGTTTTTGCCTGTTAGCAATTATGCTCGCGGCGATCATCAGCGGGCACGCCCAATCTGGAATTGTAATCTGGAAGGAGCAATCTTTTCATCGAGACTCCACAGCCACTGCGGCCATCTATTCCAGATCAAAGCTTCTCGGCCCAGTCACACAATTTTATATTAACGGTCAGGCGAAGTCTTTCAATGAAAGCCAATTCTATCGTAACATTGATTTCCTCAATACCGCGATGGTGAAGTTCACCGAAGAAGCAGAGTATAACTCACTCAAACGAAGTTATCAGGAACTCTTGGCGTTCTCGAACCAATATCCGAAGGCAACACCACTCCTAACGGAACGGTTGCAACGAATGGAAGCAATCATCAAAGGCTTCGATGAAGGAAAAGTTTTCTATGATGGCAAGTGGATGGCCCGGGGAGAGTATGAAAAACTCTATATTGAAAAGCAGGAGGGCATCGCAGCACAGCAGGCGCAGTTAGTAAAAGAAGAGAACAAGAAAAGCGCAACAATCCTCATCGGAGCCGGTGTTTTCATCCTGCTGTTGATTGTAATGATGATATTACGTAAATGGACATGGGTGGGCTTGCTTTTGATTATTCCTTTGGCAGGCGCTGCGTGGCTCACCTACCAAGTAGGTAATCATAGCTGGACAAAGGAAATTCCAAAATATTTGAAAGTCCCGGAAAGTATGCAACCCTTCATCGAGAAGTGCCGCGATACGTTCGATTCACTCAAATAATTTCGGGTGCGCCCATCATCTGGCTACGGATCATCGCCTGATAGACAGCGTTGGTTTCCCGCAGGCTCTGATGATTTCCATCAGCCATGATTTCACCGTCTTGGAATACAAGAATGCGGTCTGCGATGGTGATCGTGCTGAAGCGATGGGCAATGATAAAGGTGGTGCGCCCTTTCACCAAGGCGGCTAATGCCTGCTGAACCATCGTTTCACTTTCCGAATCAAGCGCGCTGGTGGCCTCATCTAGAATAAGGATCGGCGCATCTTTGAGAAAGGCTCTTGAAATGGCGATGCGCTGGCGTTGGCCGCCGGAAAGAGACTCGCCGCGTTCACCCACTTGTGTCTGATAGCCAAGCGGTAGATTGCGGATAAAGTCGTCCGCATTGGCCTTCCGGGCGGCAGCAATGACTTCCTCATCGCTTGCATCCATATTACCCACTCGGATGTTTTCAGCAATGGTGCCGATGAAGAGTGAAGGCATTTGCGGAACCACGGCGATGCAATCTCGCAGATCGCTTTTCGAGAACTCGCGGATGTCCACGCCATCGAAGGCAATCCGTCCGGATTGAGGATCGTAGAATCTGGGAATCAAGTGCGCGAAAGTGGATTTCCCAGCGCCGCTTGGGCCCACCAATGCCACCACTTGGCCGATTGGGATGCTCAAGTTTACATCTTTGAGCACCGGAACATCGACGTAGGCGAAGGAAAGATTTTCAAACGAAATCGCAATCGCGGGGGGCTGGATCGCACGCGGGTTTTCAGGCTCCGTGAGAACATCGACTTGGCTGGAAATATACTCGATGCGGTCCACAGACGCATCCGCCTGCTTGAATTGAGAATGAATCGTTCCAAGTTTCTTAATCGGCTCATAGGCCATGAACAAGGCTGCTCCAAGTGCTAGGAACTGAGATTGCCCCATTCCAGATCGCACTCCTAGATATAATGCAAAGGCGAATCCGACCGCCGCCACGAATTCAATCGAAGGGGAAATCATCGACCGATATTTCACGACCTTCATCGTCAGTTTGAGAATCTCACTCGTGCGCTTTTTAAAACTAGAGATCTGTTTTTTCTCAAGATTGTAAGCGCGTATCTCCAGCGGAGCTTGCAGGGCCTCGGAAAGTGAAGCGGTCATGCTGCCACCCTTCGCTTGAAGGCTTCTAGCACGGGCAGCCAATTTATTTCCAGCCGCACGGATCACGAGGACGCAAATGGGGACAGTGGCCAAGGCGATCGTGGCGATGAAGAAACTTTGCTCGGTGAAGGATTTGTAAATAAGGTAGCCTAGCGCCGCGACTAAGGTCACGGGCTGCTTGATCAGATCACTCGATACATTCGCCACAATCTGGCGCAGAATCGCTGTATCGCCCATCAGTCTCGATAGTAAATCGCCGGATGTGTTATTTTTGAAAAACGCCAAAGGTAGTGTCTGGAGTTTCTTGAAGAGATCGACACGGATATCTTCCAACACTCTTTGGCCTACATATTGGATCAGATAGGAATTCGAATATGAGGCAAGCGAACGTAACAAAAATATCGCAGGAATCCAAAGACACGAGACCAGCAGCAACGTCTCTTGGGAAACTGTGCCCAACATGTTCTCGATCCAAACCTTATACCACTCGGTTTTTCCGCCACCCGCCTCGTTGAAAAGAATCGGAAAAACCGTATCCACCATCAGAGGGATGCCGGCGCCACTGGCGATGGCATAGATAATTCCTGCGATCACCCCTCCGGCGAACTGCCACTTCACCCGCCGAAGATACTTATAATAAGGAAAATAACGCATTCTGAACGGCGGGAAGACTCCCCTTCCCAGCCACAGACGGCAAGCGCGATTTATCCCCCACCCTTGCTGCCTGAGAATTCCACCTTGCCGCTTGGCTCGGCGATTGCTTGCCTGTGCGTGCATGGCCGCTCCTCAGAACATCATCGCCTTGGTCTATGATTATGACCAGACACTCAGCCCCCGCTACATGCAGGATGATGTGGTTTTCCCACAATTTGGGATCGATCCCGCGCAGTTTTGGAAAAAATGCAATTCTCTCGTCCACGATCAAAAATGGGACGGTGAACTCGCCTACATGAAGTGCCTGCTCGACTATCTGGGGATGGACAATGTGACCAATACCCGCCTCACGGAGCTGGGCGCAGGGCTAAGTTTTTTCCCCGGACTGCCGGAGTTATTTGAGGCCCTTCCCAAAGCAGCGCTGCGTCCGGAACATGATCTTGCAGGAATTAAAATCGAGCATTACATCATTTCCTCAGGTCTTAAGGCGCTCCTCGAAGGCTCACGATTGAAGCCCTATGTGAAGGCAATGTTCGGCTGCGAATTCGGCGAAGATGCTGAGGGGCGCATCAGTTTCCCAAAACGCGTCATTTCCCACACCACCAAGACTCAATATCTCTTCCGCATCAATAAAGGCATGCTTGGCTACGACCAGGATGTGAACGACCACATGCCCGCCGAGCAACGACCGATTCCTTTTGAAAATATGGTCTATGTGGGTGATGGCCCTACCGATGTGCCGTGCTTCACCGTGATGACCCGCAATGGCGGCCAAGGCATCGCGGTTTACAATCCCGAGGATAAGTCCGGGCGCTCGTTCAGGAAATGTTTCCAACTTTCCACCCATGCCGGCCGCGTGAAACACATCGCCCCGGCTGACTATCGCGAGGGTTCCCATCTTTGGTTGCTCCTCGCCGAGATGATCACCGAGACGGCCGATCGCATCCTCCGCCGCCGCATCGAAGAACGGGAAAATGCGACCATCGCAGCGCCAACGTTCTGAGCATTCTAAAGTCTGCATACCAGCCACGCAGCGCGAATTTGATTTCCGCAATTAGAAAAAAGCGTGATCCGAGGCACTTTTTCTACACCCCAGACCCTATTCCATCCCGAAGGCTTTGCGCAACTCTTCCAACGCACTTTCCGGCATCGGCACCAGAGGTCCTAGTGGCATACTCAGTTGCAACGCCTCGGCAGTCGCCTCTAACACTTCCAACCGATCAAATGCCTCCAACAAGGTCCGTCCGACAATTAACGTGCCCTCATTCTCAATCATCAACACCGGGCATTTTTTCAACGACATCTTCGCCGCAAGCGCCTCGGCATCATTGACCACACAGGCAAAAGGCACCTTCGGCGCCTCGCCCAAAACCAGGTAGCTTTCAGGGATCGTGCGCGTGGAGAATTCCGCATCTGTCATACAAAACGCGCTCGCACACATCGGCTGCGCATTAATGATCGCTCCTACCTCTGAGTTGGCGGCATAAATCAAGCCGTGCAATCGGCTCGTGCGGCTGGCCCGTTTACCCGCCTCACAACCGTCAGTCGTTGCTCTTACCAAGTTCGCCGGATGTAGATCCAACCGATCTCGGCGGCGCGGCGTAATCACAAATTCATTCTCATCAATCCTTGCGGAAATCGATCCTGCCGTGCTGATCATCAACCGCTGCCGATACGCTCGGCGAGTGAACGCGCTGACATCGGTCCGCAGTTCCTTCTCAAAATTCGTCGGAATCTTCTCGGGCAATCTCTTCGAGGCTGGCACTTCCAACCCCGTGAGTTGATCAGCCGGAAGCGTCTTTAATTGACCCAACGCCGACGCTCGAATCACCGTCTGCGCCACAAATTCTAACGTCTCAAACCGCTGAAACGCCTCCGCCAAATCACGCCCACCGATCACCACCCCGTGATTTTCTAACATCACACAATCCGCACCCTCCGCGAAGGCCTGCGCAATCTTATCACCCAGTTCTTGGCTACCCGGGCAGGCGTAAGCCGCATACGCGACCTTGCCGCACAAGTTGTAAGCATGAGTTTGCACCCGAGTTTCCGGCAGACGGCGCACGATACTAAATGCCACCAACGCCCCTGGATGCGCGTGAACAATGGCTTTAATATCAGGGCGGCTACGATAAATTTCACAATGGAAGGGAAACTCAGAGGACGCTGGATGCAGCCCCTCATGGGTGCCATCTGCCATGATCCGCACAATGTCACTTGGACGCAACGATCCCTTATCCACGCGTGATGGTGTGATCCAGATACTCCCATCAGGATCGAGGATCGAGAGATTTCCCCCAGATGTCGTCGTCATGTGATAGCGGTAAATGCGATCCATTGTCGCTACCAATTCCTCGCGCGGATGCTGCCATGTGGTGTTTTCCATACCTCCACATAGCGCTTTTGGATTTAAGAAGTCAAAGGCTCGCAAACCCATGCGCAGAGTTCGGCAGGAAACGCCGGAACCCATTCTAAAAACCACGCCAATGAAAATTTTGCGCGGGCATCATCCTCCACGCCGCCATCCTTTTAGCCTTCTCGCTTGAAAAAATTCAACTTTCTTGCGATGCCGCTGCCTCCACTGCCACAGACATAGAGTCCATCACAAATCCGCCAAAAATCGTTGCCAGCGCCACATCCGCCGCATCCCGGCCAAACGCGATCACAATCCGATTCCCCTTGGTCTCCGCCTGCGTCGCATCAAATGTCCACCAGCGGCCACCAATGTATGCCTCGAACCACGCATGTAAATCCATCGGCTCTAACTCATGCAAAAATCCCACCGCCATCCGTGCAGGAATGCTCATAGCCCTGCAAAGTGCGATTCCTAAATGAGAGAAATCTCGGCAAACTCCCTCGCGCGATTCCAATGTATCAAGCGCCGCCGTAGAAGCATTGCTCGAGTCAGACACATAGCTGATTTCCCGATGCACCCAGTCCCGGATCGTCTGCGCCTGCAAATAACACGGAGCCACATCTGCCACAATTTCTTGCGCCTTCTCGGCCAATTGGTCCGACTGACAATACCTGCTAGGCAACAAAAATTGCACCACATCAGGCGGCAAATCCTGCACCGGGGTCAATGGCGCATTGAGATCTGCAGCCACCCGATCGTCCACCTCCACTTCATATTTCACCGAGACTTCAAATTTACCTGCCGGCATGATCGTCCGCTGGCACAAATTCCCATAACCGTCTGTGAACTCCACCATCGGCACCGGTGGCTGAAATAGAAATTCCTCCGAAATCACCGTTTGCGCAGATCCACTGCGTGGGCGGAGCATGAAAATAGCCGCCACATCTTCTTTAATGTCATAAGCGATATTACAACGAGCGTTTAGAATCATAAATTAAGATGGCAAATAATCAGAACCCCTCGTTTCCCGCTACTGGAAAAATTAGGGTGCGCGCGACAGGACTCGAACCTGAACAGGGTTGCCCCCACTAGAACCTGAATCTAGCGCGTCTACCAATTCCGCCACGCGCGCAAAACACCTATTTCCCTGGCAGGAAGATGAGGAAAACACCACGCCTGGCTTCAAAAGGCAACTCTGTTTTCGGAAAGTTTTCATCTACTCTGCTCACCGCCTCACTCGCCATCGTTTTCACCGTTGCCAACTAGCCCCACCCTCCACCACTCTGCCGCCATGCAGAAGGCAACTCCGCTTATCCTCGTTCTCTTACTGGCGGTCTCCGCTGTCGTTTTTTCGCTCCGCGCGAAGGTCGATCCACGGCCGCTCAAAGTCCCCGCCATCTCCGAGGTCGTCGCACCTCCCCCCACCACCAAAACAGACACCACCGTCGCGAAATCAGAACCGCGCCCGTGGCCCCAGGACGCCTCGGACATCGCTCCAGACTCCACCGCCACCTTCGGCACCCTGCCCAATGGCATGCGCTACATCATCTACCCGAATGCCGAGCCTCCTAACCGAGTCTCGCTGCGGATGCACATCGCCGCAGGCTCGCTGATGGAGTCCGAGGAACAACGCGGACTCGCCCATTTCCTCGAGCACATGGTCTTCAACGGCACTAAAAACTACAGCCCTGACGATCTCGTCCCCCGCATGCAGCGCCTCGGCATCTCCTTCGGGGCTCACATCAATGCCTACACCTCGTTCGATGAGACGGTTTACATGCTCGATCTCCCGGACCTCTCCGCAGATACCCTCAATCTCGGCTTCACCGTCATGCGCGACTTCGCCGATGGTGCCCTGCTCGATATCAAGGAAATCGACAAGGAACGCGGCGTGATCCTTTCGGAAAAAATCAGTCGCGATTCCGTAAACTACCGGATCATGCAGCAACAGTTTTCAGAAATCCTGCCAGACTCGCTCATCACCCGCCGCTTTCCCATCGGCGAAGAATCCGTGATCATGACCGCTCCCCGCGAGAGTTTCGTCGATCTCTACACCCGCTTCTACACCCCGGAAAGAATGACTTTCATCGTCGTCGGCGACATCGATCCGCAAGTGATGAAGTCCACCATCGAGAAAACCTTCAGCACCATGGCAAATCCCGCCTCGCCCGGTGCCGATCCCGATCTCGGAAAACTCAAACAACCCGAAGGCCTCGAAACCGCTGTCTTCAGCGACAAAGAAGTCGCCTCCACCGATGTTTCACTCACCATCATCCGCCCCTTCGTTTTTAAAATCGACAACCGCGCCAACCGCACCGAGCGGCTTCAATTAGAAATTGCCCACTCCATTCTCAGCCGCCGCTTCGACCGCCTCTCGAAGATCGAGGGCACCGCCGTGGCCTCGGGCTCGGCATCGCGCTACGCACTTTTCAACAGCGTGGAACTCGGCTCCATCGAGATCACCGCCGCCGGAGACCGCTGGCAAGAAGCCGTGCCAATCCTCGAACAAGAATTCCGCCGCGCCTTGGAATTCGGCTTCACCGATGCAGAACTCGCCGAAGCCAAATCCAATCTCCTCAATGCTTATGAGCAGCAGGTAAAACAAAAATCCACCCGCAAGTCCGAGGGCATCGCCTCCGTGCTCGCCTCATCCGTCAACGATCAGGTGGTTTTTTCCGATCCCACCACCGACCTGGAAATCGCCCAAAAAGCCCTCGCAGAAATCACCGCTACCAGTTGCAGCGCAGCCTTTAAGAACTTCTGGGACGCTGCCGGATTCCACCTCATCCTCACCACCAAGGAAAAGCCGGAAGGCGCCGAGCAAGACCTCGCTGCGATCTTTGAAGAGTCCCGTGGCACCCCCGTCACCCCGCCCGCCGCCCGCGCCGTGCAGGTTTTCGACTACGCATCATTCGGTAAACCCGGCACCGTCACCACCCGCACCGAAGTGGCTGATCTCGGGATCACCCAGCTAAGTCTATCGAACGGTATCAAAGTCAACCTCAAGCCCACCACCTTCGAGGTCGGGAAAATCCACCTCCTCGCCCGCATCGGCTCCGGCAAGCTCACCCAACCCAAAGACATGCCCATGCTCGATAATTTTTCTGAAGCAGTCTTCAATGGCGGCGGCCTCGGTAAGCACTCCAACGAGGATCTCAAAGAAATCTTCGCCGGGAAAAACATCGGCTCGGCACTCAGCATCGGCGAAGATTCATTCGCCCTTGCAGGCACCACCACCCCCGCTGACTTCGCCCTGCAAACCCAGCTAATGTGCGCCACTCTCACCGATCCTGGATTCCGCCCGGAAGGCCTCTGGCAGTTTCAAAAATCCATCCCCGTGATGTTCCAGCAGCTCAAGCACACCCCCGCCGGCCCCCAGCAGGAAATGCAAGCATGGCTCTACGGTGGCGACTCGCGCTTCACCCTCGCCCCCATGCCTAAGCTTTCCTCCTACACCCTGGAAGATGCGAAAAACTGGCTGCTCCCAGAGCTCAATAGAGGCTATCTCGAACTCAGCATCGTCGGTGATTTTGAAATCGAAACCATCCTCCCCCAACTCCTCTCCACCTTCGGAGCCCTGCCTCCCCGCGCCTCGGAAGCCGCAAAACTCCCAGCCGCCCGCCAAATCCAACTGCCAAACGCCCCCGCCGTCCAGACCTTCACCTACTCCTCCAAGGTTCCCCAAGGCATCGCTTTCACCATCTGGAAAACATCAGGCATCCGCGGCAATCAGAAGGAATTCCGCCGCCTCAATCTCGTCGGCGAAATCTTTGGCGACCGCCTCCGCGAGGAAATCCGCGAGAAACTTGGTGCCTCCTACAGCCCCAATGCCGGCGCTTCCGGCTCGGATGCCTTAGAGAACGTCGGCTACATCATCGGCCAAAGCATCGGCAAGCCGGGTGACCTCCAGCTACTCCTCAATACCATGCGCGATCTCGCCGATAAATTCGCAGTAGAAGGTGCCACCGCCGATGAACTCGACCGCGCGCTCAAGCCACTCATCGGCCAGTTGGAAAAATCCAGCCGCGATAACGCCTACTGGCTCACCACCGTCATGAGCCAATCCCAGCAAGACCCCGCCCGCCTCGATCTCGCCCGCGGCCGCGATGCCGACTACCGCTCCATCACCCTCCCGGAAATCAACAGCCTCGCCAAAAAATACCTCTCCGCAGAAAACGCGCTACTCATCTCCATCAAGCCCACCGAGTAGTCCCCGGGCCATGCGCATCGCCCTCGTTCACTACCACCTCGCGCCCGGCGGCGTCACCCGGGTGATCGAGTCTGCCTCACTTGCACTCACCGCCGCTGGCATCCGCCATGTCATCCTGAGCAGCAGTCCGCCTGAAAATTTAGACCCTGCACTACGCCCGCTTGCCGTCCAGTTCCCGGTCCTCGGCTACCTCGATTCAGCAGCGCTCCCCCCGCTCGATTCCTTCATCGCGAGCCTCCGCCAAGCAGCCTCCGACGCCCTAGGTGCGCCACCGGACATCTGGCATTTTCACAATCATTCACTCGGGAAAAATAAATTCATCGGCCTCGCCATCGCCCACCTCGCGGAAATCGGCCAGCGCCTCGTCCTCCAGATTCACGATCTCGCGGAAGACGGCAGATCGGAAAATTACCACTTCATTGCCGCTTGTCCCCAGCTTTATCCCTCCGGTCCCACCATCCACTACTGTTTTATCAACTCACGTGATCGGGAAATCTTCACCCACGCAGGCCTCCCTTCCGAGCAATCCTCCCTCCTCATCAATCCCATTCCCATCCCCCCTCGCCCATCCACCGCCAGTCCTTCAGACTCCGCCCTCGTCTTCGCCCCCATCCGCGCGATCCGCCGTAAAAACATCGGCGAGCTCATCCTCCTCGCCGCCCTCGCCCCCGCCGGCACCCGCTTCGCCATCAGCCGCGCCCCTCTCAATCCGGACGCCCTACCCATCTATGAAAATTGGCGCAACTTCGCCACAAAACACCAACTCCCCGTCCAGTTCGCCGTTGTAAACTCCGATTTCCAATCCTGGGTGGACCGCTGCACCCACTTCGTCAGCACCTCCGTGGCCGAGGGCTTCGGCCTGCCATTCCTCGAATCCATCGCCCACGCCAAGCCACTCTTCGGCAGAGATCTCCCCCACCTCACCGCAGATCACGCCCGCCATGGAATCTTCAATCCCTCGCTCTACCAGAAAATCCTCATCCCCCTCAGTTGGATCAATCGAACAATCTTAAAAACCCACCTGCTCACCACCCTTGAGAGAAATCACAATCTATATCAAAGCCCGCTTCCCGCAAACTATATCTCCCGTATTCTCTCAACTATTATCGAGAATGACCACGTCGATTTTGGAAACCTTCCCGAATTTCTTCAACAATCCATCATCGAGAAACTAATAACTCCACCCTATCCGGATCCCCCGAAAGTCCACATCGGCAACCATATTTTTCCCCTCCCCCAATGGCTCGAAAGCGTCCTCTCCCTACGCCATCCCGCAGCAAGCATCGAGTCACTGACACCCTATTCTCTAACAGAATATCAACTCGCCATTACATCAATCTATCATCGTCTAGCCACTTCCACCCCCGCACCCATCCGCCATTTGCCACCGGAAAAAATTCTCAATGCATATCTCCAGCCCGCGCAGTTCCATTTTCTACGCTCTGCACCACTCAAGTTTCGCGCTGCCATTTTCGATATCTACGGCACCCTTCTGATTGCCCCGTCCGGCGGCATCAAGCCAGATCCGGCCATCGATCCAATTCTCGCAGACATTCTTCGCAAGTTCGGCCACTCACCACCACCCTCACCCAGTGGCGAGTTATACCAAGCAATGCGCCACCACCATGCCACCGCCGGAGTCCCCTACCCGGAAGTCGATCTCTGCAAACTTTGGCAACAAGTGCTCGGCCTCGCCGAGTCTGACGCAATTTTCCCCCTCATCCATGCGCTGGAAGAGCGCTGGCATCCCACCCACCCCATGCCTGGTGCCGCCCAAGCCATTCAAAAACTCCACCACTCGGGAATCGCGCTTGGACTACTATCCAATGCCCAATGCAATACCCTCGGCTCGCTCGGCCAGATCGCCGATATCTTCGCACCGGAGCTTACTATACTATCTTACCAACACGGCATCGCCAAACCCTCACCCGCGCTTTTCCAAACTCTAACAGATCGTCTGGCCGCCCGAAAAATTTCCCCTGGCGAGACTCTCTACATCGGTAACGATCCACTCCAAGACATTCTCCCCGCAGCCACCGCCGGTTTCAGAACCGCACTCTTCACCGGCCACCCGCAATCACACCGCGCTGGCCAATGCACACCGGACTACAGTTTCAATTCCTGGTCAGACCTCACCGCCCTCTTCTAAAAACCATGTCAGATGCTCTAACTCTCAAATGGCGCCCGATCTTCATCGAGTTGCTATCCACCCACACCACACCCGATGCCGCCCATGATCTCGAGCACATCTGCCGCGTCGCCACCAATGCCCGGCGGCTCTGCACTGCCAGTGGTGCGGATTGGGAAATCGTCATGCCCGCCGCGTGGCTGCACGATTGCCTGATCGTCCCGAAATCCTCGCCAGACCGCGCTCGTGCCTCACAACTCGCCGCCACTCTCGCCACCCAATGGCTCACCGAAGTAGCTTGGCCATACGACAATCTTCAGCAAATCGCCCACTGCATCGAGGCACATAGTTTTTCCGCCGGGATCAAGCCACTCACCCTCGATGCCCAAGTCCTACAAGACGCAGACCGCCTCGATGCACTCGGCGCCGTCGGCCTCGCCCGCACCCTGATGCTTGGTGCGGAAATGAAGCGCTCATTCTATCAGCCAGAGGATCCATTCTGCCAATCCCGCCCCGCTGACGATTCCACCTACACCTTGGATCACCTCTACTCCAAATTGCTCACCCTGGAATCCACCATGCAGACTCCCGCCGGCAAAAAGGAAGCCGCCCAGCGCACACAATTCCTAAAAGATTTCCTCACCCAAATGGCCTCAGAACTAAACCCATAACCCATCGCACAGTAGAACCCGTCCATCTTCCTCTATCCCAGAAAATCCCATTTTGTAGAAAATGCTTTGGCAAGTCGCCAACCCCGCGCCAATCTTCCCGCATGTTCGATTCAGCCCGCTACGATGGCCGCATGCCTTACCGCCGTTGTGGCGACTCCGGCATCCTCCTTCCCGCAATTTCCCTCGGATTCTGGCATAACTTCGGCCACGTCGATGACTTTGAAGAAGCCCGCCGCATCATGCACCGTGCCTTCGACCGTGGCATCACCCATTTCGATCACGCCAATAACTACGGCCCACCTCCCGGCTCTGCCGAGGAAAATGTCGGCCGCATCCTCATCGAAGACTTCGCCAGCCACCGCGATGAATTGATCATCTCCACCAAAGCCGGCCACGATATGTGGCACGGTCCCTATGGCAAAAATGGCTCGCGCAAGCACCTCCTCGCCTCGCTCGATCAATCGCTCAAGCGCCTCCGCCTCAATTACGTCGATATCTTCTACTCTCACTGCCCCGATCCCGACACCCGCTTGGAGGAAACCATGTCCGCCCTCCACACCGCCGTGCAAAGTGGCAAGGCACTCTACGTCGGCCTCTCCAAATACCCGCTCAAGCGCCTCAAGAAAGCCGTGAAAATTCTTAAGGAAATGGGCACACGCTGCCTCATTTACCAGCCGCCCTACTCGATTCTCAACCGCGATGTTGAAGCAGAAGGCATCCTCGATTACCTCCAAAAAGAAGGCATCGGCTGCATCGGCTTCAGCCCACTGGCCCAAGGCCTGCTCACTCCCAAATATCTCAGCGGCATCCCGGAAGGCTCGCGCGCCGCCCGCCCCGAGGGCTTTTTGCAAGCCTCCGAAGTAGCTGCCCAGCAGGAAAAAATCCGCGCCCTCGGCGATCTCGCCGCAGCCCACGGCACACCGCTCAATCACCTCGCCCTCCAATGGACGCTCCGCTCCCCAGCCATCACCACTTCCCTCATCGGTGCCCGCACCGTCGCACAGCTGGATGATTCACTCGCCGCACTCCACTCACCCATGCCCGATGCCGCCCTTCTTGCCGCCATCGATGCAATTTCCCCACTCACCAAAAAATAATTCCCCCCCCCACACCTACCATGACCTGGAACGATCAATTTCTCGCCCTCTTCGAACGCTGCACCGCCACCTATCAAAGCGACAATCACGACTTCGAAACCTATTACACCGCCGCAGATCTCACCTTTCTCGCCAGCATCGGCTGCCAAACCCGTGAATTCTTTGATTTTGTCGAAGATTTCTGCGAGGAAGGCGTCCCCAGCGCGTCCACCGCCCTACTCATCGCCAGTGCC
The DNA here is from genome assembly GCA_041753275.1 of Akkermansiaceae bacterium. Classification (GTDB taxonomy): domain Bacteria; phylum Verrucomicrobiota; class Verrucomicrobiia; order Verrucomicrobiales; family Akkermansiaceae; genus Luteolibacter. The sequence goes on from JBGSUW010000111.1 coordinate 156,421, forward strand.
CGCCGGGACTATTTCTACACCGTCCAAAATCGCACCCCCAGCGAGCGTAAACTCACTCGGGACGACATTCCATCATTCGGTGAGGAATTTGAAGGCATCGCCTATCTCCCCCGCATCCACGCCAAGGCCCAAGCCAAGCTCCGTGGTGAGCTAGACCCAGACCTGATGTTCGGCTGCGGCGGCGACCGCAAATTCCTGACTACCAATGGCGATATCCCACCCGCCGATTTCCTCCGCCACGTCTGGGCCAGCGATCAAGACCTCGGAAAACTCGCCGCTTGGGTGAAACTCCAGCAACAATCCTGAAACTCCGCGCTTGCCTCGCTTCCGCCCTTTCCCTATCCCCACTGCACAAACCACATGGCCAGCACTCCCATCATCAACCTCCGCAAAGGACACGCCGTCCGCCACAATAACGAAGTCTGCCTCGTCATCGATCACGAGCTCAAGACTCCGCCACGCATGGCCTCTTATGTCCAAATGTCCATCCGCAGCGTGGCCACCAAGAAAGTATTCAACCTGCGCATGACTTCTAACGACTCTGTAGAAGGCGTGATTCTCGAGCGCACTCCCCACGAGTATTCCTATAAAGACAGCAGCGGTTACCACTTCCTCGATCCTAATACCTACGAAGATGCCGTCGTTTATGAAGACCTCATCGAAGGGGTGAAAAACTATCTCATCGAAGGCCAAATCTATAACTTGATGGTCGCCGATGGTGTCGTCGTCGCCGTGGATCTTCCGCTCTCCATGGTCATGACGGTGGCTGAATCTTCCGAAGGCGTGAAAGGTGATTCTGCAAACAATGTTTACAAACCCGCCGTGATGGAAACGGGCCTGATTGTGCAAGTTCCACTGTTCATCAATGTGGGTGAGCGCATCACCGTCAAGACCGAGGATAACTCCTACACCGGTCGCTCGAACGATAAGTAATCGCGCCGGTTACGGCATTTTAAATCATTACATGGCAGCCCCGCTCGGTGCTGCCATGCTCGAATTATGACTGAAGCCATCGATCGTGAAATGCAGGCCCGAGTCGCGGCCATCGGCGCTCAATTCTCCATCGAAGGTAGCTTCCATGCCGCGGAGGAAATTCCAAACGGCCTCATCAATTCCACCTATCGCGTCACCTATCAAGAACTAGACGGCACGCTCCGCCGCTACATTCTCCAAGCGATTAACAAGCAAGTCTTTACGGATCCCGCCGCCGTGATGCGCAATGTGGTTTCCATCACCGGGCATATCAATTCACGCGTCCTTCACCAACAAAACAAGCTCGGCGGCCAGACATTACAACTATTCCCTACCCGCACTGGTGGCTTATGGATCGAAGATGAAACTGGTAGTTTCTGGCGGTGTTATAATTACATCGAAGGCTGCGTCACCTATGACATTGTCGAGACCACCCGCCAAGCCTACCAAGCCGCCCATGCGTTTGGTGCCTTTCAAGACCTCGTCAGTGATTTGAATCCTGCCACCATCACAGAGACCATCCCTGATTTTCACAATACACGAAAACGTTTGGAAAAACTGCGGGAAATCGCCGCACAAGATCCGCTCTCCCGCCTTGCTAGCGTCCGCGCTGAGTATGATTTCATCCTCGCTCGTGAAAACCTAACTGGCATCCTGCTCGATCTCGCCGCCAGCGGCGAGATCCCCATCCGCATCACTCATAACGATACCAAAATCAACAACGTCATGATCGATGCCGCCAGTGACCAAGCCGTCTGCGTCATCGATCTGGATACAGTCATGCCCGGCCTCGCGCTTTACGATTTTGGCGATCTCGTGCGCAGCGCCACTAACCCTACCGCCGAGGATGAAACGGACCTCAGCAAAGTCGCCATGCGCCTCCCCATGTTCGAGGCCCTCGTCGCAGGCTACCTTGATGCTGCCAAAAGTTTCCTAAATGACATGGAAATTGCCCACCTCGTGCACTCCGGCAAGCTGCTCGCTCTCGAAGTTGGAATCCGTTTCCTCACAGACCACCTCGCGGGCGATGTTTATTTCCGCATCCACCGGCCCTGCCAAAATTTAGATCGCTGCCGCACCCAGCTCAAGCTGGTGGAATCCATCGAGACCCAAGAAGCAGAAATGCAGGCGATTGTTCAAAAACTCCACCGCGCCCGCTGATTTACAGCCCCGCCAGTTTGCGAATCGCCGCCGGATAGAGTCGATGCTCAATCATCTGAATCCTCGCATGCAAGGACTCCGCTGTATCCCCCTCAAGAATTGGCAGACTTTCTTGCAAAATGATCTCACCCGTATCCATCCCCTCATCCACGTAATGCACCGTGCACCCCGCCTCCCTTGCCCCCGCCGCCAGTGCCTGTTTCCAAGATTCTAACCCCGGAAATGCCGGCAGAAGCGATGGATGGATATTTAAAATCTGGGACGGAAAAGTATCTAACAAAGGCCGCTTCACCAACCTGAGAAATCCCGCCAAGCAGACCAGCTCCACCCCTGCCGCCTTCAATCGCATCGCCGTTTCCAACTGGGCTTCCACGGGAAATTTCGTCTTAAACCCACCGCAATCGATCACTCCCACCTCGATTCCCCGCTTACGCGCCCGATCCAGAATATAAGCTTCTGCATTGTCAGAAAGCACCAGTGCGATCCGCGCATCAAGCGTTCCTCCATCAATCGCATCAAGAATCGCCTGCATGTTTGAACCCGAACCAGAACCCAGAATACCTAGAACCATGCCCTTGAGTGCCGCCTCTCCAGCGTCCTGCCAAGCCCCAAGTTTCCTTTTTGCCGCTTTGGCACTTGGAAATTTGTGATTCTTCCGCTATCAAACAGCCCATGCATGACGCCCGTATCGATGCCCTCGCCCGCCAACTGGTCGGTTATTCCACCTCGCTCAAAAAAGGCGAAAAAGTCCTCATCGATCTCCACGATGTCCCGGATTCCATCGGCCTCGCCCTCATTCGCGAGGTCCGGGCCAAAGGCGCATTGCCCTTTTTAAAAATCCATCAAGCCCGCCTCACCCGCGAAATGTTATCCGGCGCCGAGGATGCCCAATATCAAATCCTCGCCAAGCAGCTCCTCGCCGAAATGAAGGACATGGATGCCTACATCGCCATCCGCGGTGGCCATAACATCGCAGAAACTTCGGACGTCCCCGCCGCCCGGATGAAGCTCGCCATGAAACACATGCGCCCGGTGCTAGATCATCGGGTGAAAAAAACCAAATGGTGTGTCCTCCGCTGGCCCAGCCCCTCCATGGCCCAACAAGCCGGCATGAGCACCGAGGCCTTCGAGAAATTCTATTTCGACGTCTGCCTGCTTAACTACAAAGCCCTCGTCCCTTCCATGAATGCCCTCAAAAAACTCATGGATAAGACCGACCGCGTGGAACTCATCGGCCCGGATACCCACCTGAAATTCTCGATCAAAAACATCGGTGCCGTCGTCTGTGGTGGAAACTATAACATCCCAGATGGCGAGGTCTTCACAGCCCCCGTAAAGACCTCCGTAGAAGGCCACATCAGTTATAACACTCCCACCATCTACCAAGGCATCCCATTCGATGGAATCCGCCTGGAATTCTCCGAGGGAAAAATCACCAAAGCCGAAGCTGGAGCAAAGACTAAACACCTTAACCGCATCCTTGATAGCGATCCCGGGGCCCGCTACATCGGCGAGTTTGCCCTCGGCTTCCACCCCGCCATCCGCGAGCCAATGCGTGACATTCTCTTCGACGAGAAAATCGCCGGATCCTTCCACTTCACCCCCGGCCAAGCCTACGACGAAGCCGACAATGGCAACCGCTCCCAAGTCCACTGGGACATGGTGAATATCCAAAGAAAAGACTACGGCGGCGGCGAAGTCTGGTTCGACGGCAAGCTCATCCGCAAAGACGGCATCTTCATCCCCAAGTCTCTCGCTAAGCTAAACGCTTAAACTTTAGCCCGCTAAATGCCAATCATTCGGCTAGTTACCTTCATCAAGTGCCAGAAGGAAGTCGCTTTCGATCTATCTCGAAGCATCGATCTCCACGAAAAATCAACATCTCATACTAATGAAAAGGCAGTTGCTGGCAGGACATCAGGACTCATAGGAGCCAACGAGGAGGTCACTTGGGAAGCGACTCATTTCAAAATTCGACAAAGACTTACCTCACGTATCACAGCCTTCAACCCTCCCGACCATTTCCGAGATTCGATGGTTGCAGGGGCATTCAAGCGATTTGATCACGACCATTTTTTCAGTGAGGAATCTGGAGTTACCAAGATGGAAGATGTGTTTGACTACCAATCACCGCTCGGAATTCTTGGGAAAATTGCCGACTTTCTATTTCTCGCACGCTATATGAGGAATCTGTTAGTTAAACGTAATTCAATGATCAAACAGGTTGCCGAAGGCGATTTGACCAAGGAAGGGCGGAACTCGTCCGGTCCTTGAAGTGAGCGTGCTAGCTGCTAGCGGGTTGACCTGTAACCTCGTCCAATGTTGATTGGCCCGCGCCGATGTCCATTCCACCTGCCAACTCCAAGCCGCTTGTCATGACGCCGCATGCGGCGCTCAAGCAATACTTCGGCTTCAGTGGGTTTTTAGAAGGCCAGGAAGAAGTGATCCGTGAAATTACTTCCGGCAAGGATGGCCTGGTGGTGATGCCTACTGGCGGCGGTAAATCATTGTGTTTTCAAATTCCTGCCCTGTGCTTCGGTGGGGTGACGCTGGTGATTTCCCCGCTCATCGCGCTGATGAAGGATCAGGTCGATGCGCTGGTGGCGCGCGGCATCGCTGCCACGTTGATCAATTCCACACTCTCATGGCCGGAGCAGAAAGAGCGGCTGGATGGCATGCGGGCCGGCAAATTCAAGCTGGTCTATGTGGCGCCCGAGCGATTCCGTGCGGAGAGTTTTCTCAATGCTCTCTCCGGGATTGAGATCTCGCTGTTCGCGGTGGATGAGGCCCATTGTCTAAGCCAATGGGGCCATGATTTCAGACCGGACTATTTGAGACTGGGCAAGAGTTTGGAAAAAATCGGCCGTCCCCAGTGCGTCGCTTTGACCGCCACGGCCACGCCCATCGTGCGGGACGATATTACCAAAGTGCTGGCGCTGCGGGACCCCTTCGAACAGGTCAGTGGATTTTCCCGGCCGAATCTTTCTCTCACCATTTCCGCGATCGACAAGGCCGCTCAAAAGGACGAGCGGATGAAGGCGGTCATCGCCGCTCATAAGACCGGGATTGTCTATTGCGCCACTCGCAAGAAGGTGGACTCGGTTTCTGAAACTCTCGCAAGCTGGGGCCTCAAGTGCGTGGCCTATCATGGCGGCATGTCCGATCAGGAACGAGAGCGCGCTCAGGAAATTTTCATCAATCGCAAAGTAGATGTCGCCGTGGCCACCAACGCCTTCGGTATGGGGATTGATCGCTCGGATGTGCGATTCGTCATTCACTATGAGATCCCCGGCAGCGTGGAGGCATACTATCAAGAAGCCGGTCGCGCGGGGCGGGATGGCGAGGCTGCGTTTTGTGAACTTTTGTTTAACTATGCAGATACCCGCACTCAGGAATTCTTCATCGATGGGGCGAACCCGAATGCCACGGTCATCCGCTCGATCTATCAATATTTACTCAATGATGCGGACCGCGAATTCGAGGTGCATCGCACGTTAGACGAGATTGCCGAGGGTGCCGATGTGAAAAACTCCATGTCAGTAGGCAGCGCCATGGCCATCCTTGCCCGCAGCGGTTACGTGCAGCGCTTTGATCTGCCGCGCACGCGGATGAAGGGCACGCGCCTGCTCAAGCCGGATGTGCTCACCAGCCAACTCAAGCTCGATGAAGCTGCCATCGAAGAAAAAGACCGGCGGGATCGAGAGAAGCTCAGATCCATGGTGGAGATGTGTTACTCGCGCTCTTGCCGCCAGCAATGGATTCTCAAATACTTCGGAGAGGAAGATGCCGGTGTCTGTGGCACTTGTGATTTCTGCCGGGATCAAGGCGCTGGAATCTCGCGGCCGCCCACCTCGGAAGAGGAGATCACTGTGAAGAAGACGCTCAGCGGAGTGGCCCGGATGTCCCGCCGCACCGCCCATGGATGGGACGCAAAATTTGGCCGGGGAAGAATCGTGCAGATGCTGGCCGGCAGTCGTTCGCAGGAAATCATCAGCGCCCGGCTCGATTCACTGAGCACCTATGGCATCCTCAAGGAGAAGGGTCCGGGCTATCTCAATGGCTTGATGCGCTCGCTCTTGGACGGGGGCCTCATTCAAACAGTAACGGGAGAATTTCCCCTGATCACTCTCACGCCGTTGGGTGATCGAGTGATGCGTGGCGAGGCGAAGTATCAACTCATCTGGCCGGATCCAGATTCGGATAAAAAAGAAATCGCACTCAAAGATCATGGTTTGGATGCGCAACTCTACTCGATGCTGCGAGACCATCGAGCCCGCATCGCCAAGCGTGAAGACGTGCCGCCCTACGTTATTTTCAACAATAAAACTCTCGAAGCCATGGCCCGCTATCAGCCGATCAATACGGAGGAGGCACTCCACATCCCGGGAATCGGAGTGGCGAAAATCCAACGCTACGCCGAGCCATTTCTCGAAATGATCCGCGTTTGGAAAAAATCCCGGCGCTGAAATGTTTTGAAATCGATCCTGGTTATGAAGTTATTAGTTCTACTCGCAATTCTGGCCACTTCGCTAACGAGTTGCATGCACCAAGTCACTCGCGACCAAGCAGTGCTGACCGCTCATCGCTACACCCAAGTGGAATGGCTGCCTGAAGAAAAAAACGTCCGTCACGGCCCGGATTCACAGGGAATCATCGTCCATACGCCGGATGTCTCGATCACCAAGCATGGTGGTAGCCGGGGATGGTGGCGACCGGGCGTTCCCGCCAAAAGCATGCCCTATCAATGGGGTGGATTTGATACACCGGAATCTTTTCTGGAGAAAATCGCCGCTGGTAAAAAAGCAGGCGATGTGGGTGATGCCGCAAAGCGCCTGCTGGGCGATGCTGGCACGAGCGCGGAATCTGCCGGAATCGATTGTTCAGGTTTTGTTTCCCGCTGCTGGGGCCTCAGCCGCCCCTACTCTACGCGAGAGTTATACCAAATCTGTGATCGCTTACCCTCATGGAATGACTTACTTCCCGGAGATATACTTTTAAATGATAAACACGTCGTTCTTTTTGTGAAATGGACCCGCTTCGGCAAGAGCTTCGATGCGTATGAAGCTGGGCCATTTCCTGTTTGGAAAGTCAGCGCTGTGAATCTTCCAGCTAAAAAGCTCAAAGCAAAAGGCTACGCGCCATGGCGCTACCGAGGGATCATCGATTGGCCGAAGAAACCCACCTCATAAAATAAGGAGGGGGGGACCTTATTGTCCCCCTCTTCATCCAGCGCCAAAGATCGGGACAATAAGGTCCCGACTCCTTATTCCATATTCTTTACTGAGGACCACGATCCACATCCATCCGGAAGGGGCGGCCACGCAGGCGGGCGGACTTGGTGCGATCAATCACTTGGCCTACAAATTTCTCCGGCACATCGACGAGTGAGTGCTTTGGAAACAGAGTGATGCGGCCTAAACAGCCATCGGGTAAACCGGCTTCCCGATACATCATTCCGACGATTTCCTTGGCCATCACACCGTGGGTCTTGCCGAGTGAAAGGAACAACCGAGTCATGCCAGACTCAGTGGGGATGATGTCACGTTGGCCACCTGGTGGGCGGTCCGGGCGTGGCCCACGATCGTCTCTCTGCGGGCGATCATCGCGGCGCGGTGCTTCCCGGCGCTCGTGGCGCATGGGCTCGCGATCTTCCTCGATGGCTGAGCCTTCGCGGCCACTGGCCTCGCGGATCATGGTGACGAGGGCGCCAGCGATATCGGTAGGGGTGTGACCTTGCTCTAACAAGCGGTCGATATTTTCCTGATAGGCATCAAATTTTCCTGACTCAAGACGCTCCTTGAGATCGTCGAAAACGATGTCCGCGCGGCGTCCTTCGACTTGCTCTACGGACGGGATTTTCTCGCGCTTCACGATCGAGCGGGTGTAGCGCTCGATGGCCTGCATCCGGTAAATTTCTCGGCCATAAACGAAGCTTACAGCCCGGCCTGAGCGGCCCGCGCGGCCTGTCCGGCCGATGCGGTGAACGTAGTCTTCTGGATCGGTAGGGAGATCGTAATTGAAAACAATGTCAATTTCATCGATATCCAAACCACGGGCGGCGACGTCGGTGGCGACAAGAATTTCCACTGCACCATCGCGGAAGCGCTTGAGCACCCGCTCACGCATTTGCTGGGTGATGTCTCCATGAAGGCGGTCCGCAGCGTAGCCACGGTTCACAAGATCTTCGGTGCATTCATCTACGGAGCGCTTAGTATTACAGAAAATAATGCCCAGCCGGGGTGGATTCATATCGAGGATGCGGGAAAGCACCTCCACTTTGGAACGTTGGCGGACTTCGAAGTAGGATTGCTCGACAGTGGAGACAGTGCGGGCTTTTTGTTCGATCTCTACAATCTGCGGGCTGTTGCCGAATTTTTGAATCAAGCGTGAGACACCTGGATTCATCGTGGCGGAGAAAAACAAGGTTTGGCGGTCTGCTGGAAGTGCGGCTAGCAACTCGTCCATCTCATCCTTGAAGCCCATGTCCAGCATCCGGTCTGCCTCATCGAGGATGGCCATTTTGATGCGTGAGGCATCGAAGCTGCCGCGGCGGAGGTGATCTAGCAAACGGCCTGGAGTGCCGACGACGAGTTGGGCACCACCACGGAGGGCGCGTAATTGGCGGTCGATCGGGGCACCCCCGTAAACAGGAGTGGCGTGCAAGCCGTGCATCTTCGCGCCGAGGCGGTGGACTTCTTCGCAGACTTGGACGGCGAGCTCACGGGTAGGACAAAGGATGAGAACTTGCGGATAGGCGAGTTTCACATCGAGTTTGGCGAGGGCAGGCAGAGTGAAAGCCGCGGTTTTCCCCGAGCCAGTAGCAGAGAGTCCAACGAGGTCCTTGCCCAGCAATGCGGGCGGGATACTCATGAATTGGATGGGAGATGGGCGCTCGTAACCGAGAATTTCGATGGCGGCGAGTAGAGTATCGGGAAGTCCGAGTTCAGAAAAAGGAGGCGTGTCCATGGGCAAATATGATTCAAGTATTCCGGACTTGCAGATCATCTGGCTTGCCGGGCGGCGAGGCTATGGCTGTTTTTTGGAAGAAAACAAGCACGCATTTAAAAGATTATGAACATGCCCGTCTGGAAATCGCGGGATTGCCATCGATCCTCGCTCATTACAGGGTTAAGGCGTGAGCGGCTACCAACAGCAAAAAACGGTGATGAATTGGTCGCTTGGCGTGGCTTTCGTCCTACTAGTGGCCAAGGTAGCGGCAGCGATTGCCACTGGTTCTTCGGCAATTTATTCGGATGCCGTGGAGTCCGTGGTGCATCTGCTGGCGGTGATTTTTGCCGCATGGGCCTTGCGCTTGTCTCATAAGCCCGCCGATGAGACCCATCACTTCGGGCATGATAAAGTTTCATTCGTCTCCGCTGGCTTTGAAGGGGCGATGATTTCTGCGGCCGCGCTCTTAATTTTTTACGAGGCCATCCGCCAGATCATCTTCGGAGTGACCATCGAGAATCTCGGGTTTGGAATGATCATCACCGCCGCCGCCGCATGCATTAATCTAGCGCTCGGTCTCTCTCTGCTCTCTGTCGCCAAACGCAATGGCTCACCCTTGCTGCGCGCAAATGGCCAGCATGTCTTGACCGATGTGTGGTCTAGCGTGGCGGTGCTTGTGGCGCTTGGTCTCTATCATTCGACTGGCTGGAGCTATTGGGATCCGCTTGCCGCAATCCTCGCCGCAATCAATATCATGCGGACGGGCTTCCGCCTGATCCGGGAAAGCCTCGCGGGATTGCTGGATGAAAGTAACTCGGAATCGCAAAAACAGATTTGTGATCTTCTGGATGCCGAAGTGAAGGCCCGCAACCTTTCCTATCATAATTTACGGCACCGTCACTCCGGGCACATCCATTGGGTGGAATTTCATCTCGTGTTCGATGATTCTCTAACAGTCGGTGCCGCACATCACGAAGCCACTGAAATCGAGGCGCGCATCGCCGCACTATTCCATCCCGTGGGACGTGTAATTTCCCACTTGGAGCCGAAGTCCGCCGAGCACCACGAAGAACGTTGGGAGGCGCGTTAATTTACTTTATTGCCCGCAATGCTTCCAATCGCTCAAGCAATGGTGGATGCGAGTAGTCCAGCCACACTCTCAGAGCCGCAGGTGATGGGTGGGAAAGGTGATCCACCGAGAGCTTTTTGAGAGCCTCACCCAGCGCTTCCGAGTCACCGGTGACCTTGGCTGCGTAGGCGTCTGCTTCGAATTCATGTTTCCGCGACCATGCATTCGCCAACACGGTAAGAAGCTTACTCACTGGATCTAACAAGATGCTGAAAAATACCAACCCGGCATGGGCTGAAATTTGCTTCACTCCAAAAGCATCGAAGAGCAGCCTGGAAAATTTACCGTCAGGATCCGTGGCAAGACCAAGCAGGAAAAAAATCACCGCCATTTGCAATACTCCCACCACCAGCCGTTGCTTGATATGCCCGCAGCGGAAATGGCCGATCTCATGAGCCAGCACACCGATCAATTCCGCCTTGCTGCTCTTATCCACCAATGTATCAAACAACGCGATTTTCTTCTGTTTTCCCAAGCCTGTGAAAAAAGCATTCGCCTTGGTAGAGCGCTTTGAGCCATCCATCACAAACACGCCGGTAAGCGGGAAGCCGCACTTCACTCCCAAGGCCTCAATGTCCTGCTTCAGCTCGCCCTCAGGCATCGGTGTGAATTTATTGAAAAGCGGCATGATCCACGTGGGTGCCAGATAAGTGAGGATGAGTTGAAACGCCGTAACCACTAGCCAAGCCCACAACCATGCGTGATCCACATTGCCAAAAATCCATAACACCGCCGCACCGATCGGCAGGCCGATCACCACACCTAACAGCATTCCTTTCACGCGATCCATCATGAACGTTTTCACCGTCGCACGATTAAAGCCGAATCTTTCTTCGATCACAAAAGTGTCATAAATCGAAAATGGCAACCCGAATAAACTTTGCCCCAACATCAGAGCGCCTAGGAAAATCAACCCGGTCGCCACCTCGCCGTAACTAAGTGAGCGCGTCCATTCATCCAACCAGCCAAAGCCGCCCAAGGCCCAGAAAATCACCAATAACCCCAAAGACGCGATCGAATGAATGATGCCAAATTTTCCATTCGCATTGAGATAGCGGCGGGCTTTGTCAAATTTGTCCTCATCCATCATCCCAGCGAAGGCCTTGGGAATCGACGCAGGAAACGCCTTTAGATTGAGCAGCGTCGCCGCAAATTCCAGCTTCCAAATCAGCGAAAGCCCTACCAAAATAATCACCGTTATGAAGTTCCACTCGCTCATTGCGGCTATCATGCACGGCATCCACCTCGCGGCAAGAGCCAGCCTCATCGGGATGGCGTTCATTTCTCTAAATTCCTGCGTCAGCATTCTTGCGAAGAAGAACTCTTACAGCTCCTCGCCACCCGTGCGGGTCAATGGAGCGGAAATTCGCATGCAAGTGAAGCCACAAGGCACTGGCGCGGGAAGCTACGCCGTGAGCGCCATGATCGTCTCCGCCGCCGTCGCAACGCTGGACGGGCCGTTCAGTTGGCGGCTTGAAGCACTTGGAAAATCAGGCAAACACAGCTCGCTCATCGTCCACCGCATTCGCACCCGCACCTCCATTAGCAAGCGCGAGGAATGGTATCCAGCCGCTCGCCTCGGCAAGCGTTACGAATTTCTAACACCAGCAGGCGAGTCACAAACCAGCCGCGCAATTTATCCCATTCCCGGCCTCCTCCAAGTGAAGCCCAAGACAGACGGCGCCCTCGATGTGACGGCGGACCTCAGCATCGTCACCGGGTTTAGATCAGAACGGAAAATTGTCCGCTTCCGCATGAATCCATCGCAGACGCGTCAAGACGAATTCATCTTCATCCCTACGGAAATCGTGAAAAGCTTTGGAAAAAGCACCGCAGATTGGGCAGATCAGGGTTGGGATTGAGCGTTGCCTTGGCTGGGAATCGCGCTTAACCTGCCGAAACCTTATGGTGTTCTCGTCGTCATTCAGCCGGATTTCCGTCACGTTCCTCGCTTCAGTCTTTTCGCTCACCGCCCAAGAGATTCCGACGAATGCAGTCGCCAAAGTAGATCCCCCCACCCCACCGGCTGGCATCGGCAGCGCTACCGATGGCAATATCATGACGCGGAAGGATGCCCGCACGATTACTTTAAAAATCCCCGCCCCACGTGGCCAGATCGTTGATCGCGAAGGTGAGCCATTTGCCCAGAACCGGGTGGCCTACCAGTTGGCACTGCAATTCCGCCAATTTGAAAATGATGACCGCGACTTCGTCGTCAATTGGGCCCGCACTCGGCTGGATTCCCTCCAGACATTGGTGAAAAATGCCACCACTAAGACCGACGATGAACTATACGATCACTACCGCCACCGCCGCTGGCTGCCGCTTCTGGTGAGTGGTCAGATCGGTGCCTCCGAGGCCACCGCCATCCAGCCTAAGCTCAGCTCAGGCCTGCTCCTTCATCCGATCTATCGCCGCGTTTACCCTGAAGACGATTGCGCCGCACACATCATTGGCTACGCCGGCAGCGTCGGCAAAATGCCCACAGGTCCCATCAATTTCAACGAGCCGATGTGGGAGGAGAGTGAAGGCCGTGCGGGATTGGAAAAACTCTTCGATACCCAGCTCACCGGCGAGCCTGGGATGAAGCGGCTTCTCTTCGATGAGAACGGTAATAAGTTATTGGAAGAGCAAGTCCAGCGCCCTCGCGCTGGAGGCACCGTGGTCACCACGCTCGATCTCAAATGGCAAAAACTCGCGGAATCCACGCTAAAAAGAGGTTGCCGCAGGGGGGCGTTTGTGGTCATCGATGTCATCACGGGCGAAGTTCTCGTAATGGCCTCCAGACCATCATTTGATCTGAATAACTTTGTCCCAGGCATCAGCGAGAAGGATTTTGAGGAGTTGAAAAACGATCCTTCCCAGCCACTCTTCGGCCGCTCTTTCCAGTCTGCATACCCGCCAGCCTCTGCCTTCAAGCCAGTGGTGGCCCTCGCTGCCCTCAATAGTGGAGCCGTCACAGAGTATTCCACCATCTACTGCCCAGCCGCCATGACCATCGGCCGCACCGTATTTAAGAACTGGTCGAAAATCCCCGAAGGTTCCATCAACGTCAGACGAGCCCTCGCCCGCTCTACCAATACGTGGTTCTACAAAGTCGGAATCGAGATCGGCCCCCATGCATTTCTCGATTTGTCCCGCCGCCTTGGCTTCGGCGAGCGCTCGGGCCTGCCGCTTATGGGCGAGACACCCGGCCTCGTCCCCAGCGATGATTGGATGCTAAAAAACGAAAATCGCCGCATCCTCAATGGCGACACTGCGAACTTGTCGATCGGCCAAGGAAGCTTGCTCGCCTCCCCACTCCAAGTAGCACAGGCCATGGCTGGCATCGCCAACGGTGGCGCATTGCCCAAGCTGCAACTCATCCGCCAAGTCCAAGATACCCGCGGCCGCGTCACTCAAGCGGCCATTCCTGAACGCAGAAACTCTCTGGGTGTGGACATGAAAGCGGTGAAAATTGTCCAAAAAGGCATGGGTGACGTGGTGAATTCCAGCGGCGGAACAGGAAAAAGCGCCGGCCTCAGCTACACCACACTTTGCGGAAAAACCGGCACCGCGCAATGGGGTCCCAAGGCCAAGTCACAGCGCCTCGCATGGTTCGCCGGCTTTCTACCAAGGGACAATCCACGCTACGCCTTTGCAGTTCTTTACGAAGGCCGCCCGGGCGAGACTGTTTCCGGGGGTAAAATGGCAGCACCCATGGTCAGGAGATTTTTCGAAGGCATCAAAGGCGATATCAAAGAATCCATCGCCCCCCCGAAAAAGGCCCTCGTGGTGATCGAGGAGCCGGATGATGTGCCAAAAATTACTGCTGATGGGATTGAAGAAGAACAAGAATCCACAGAGGAAGATGCCGCTTTCCCAGATGTGGTGCCCGATCTGGAGCAAACAGAAACAGCAGCCCCCGGCGCCCTCAAAGCACTTCCCTTGGAAAATTCCGAAGGCGAATTTACGGAAGGTGCAGACGGCGCTGAAAGCCTTGATGGTGCAATGGAGGAGGAAGAGGTAACCACTGACGATGTTCCCACAGATGTGAGTGAAGATTCACTGACGCCGCCCGTGATTCGAGCCCTTCCTGTCGGCGAGGATGAGATCATTGATGAGCCGGTTGCAGAACCATGACCGGTTGCAAAATTTTCAAACACCGCGATCATGTGGTCGATGAAAACTTTCGCACTGCTTCTCGTTTTTACTCTCGCTTCATGCACCGCCCAGCAACCGCAGGTCACTGCCACCAAAGCCTACGTCGATGAGGCACCGCTGCCAAAAGGATGGCCGAAACCCGGCCCCTATGATCAAGTAAGCGCAAAGACCTATCCCGCATATCGCGCTGCGTTTGCCGTAAAGGGGATGCAGACCTTCGCTTTTTGGAAACTTTTCAAGCACATCAAAGCGCAAGACATCCCGATGACCGCTCCTGTCGAAATGGCGATGGATGAGTCGCAATCAGGTCTCGCAAAAGCCGAGATGGCATTCCTTTACCAAGACCAAACCGTGGGCAACTTGGGTGCGGCTGGCAGTGAAATCGAAGTCCGCGATGTTCCAAGCGCCAAGGTCCTCAGCTACACTTGGCAAGGGAGAGATAACAAAGAAGCCATCACCAAAGCCCGGGATGCACTCGAAGCGGCCCTCACGCAGCGTAAGCTCACCTCCACCGGCTACCGCCTGCTCGGCTACAACGGCCCCGGCACCCCGAAGGAGAAGCACACTTGGGAACTTCAAGCACTTCTCGAATAAATTTGAGAATCGAGTGCCCGGCATCACAAGCGCCCCGTCAGTAGGGAAAACCATCTCAAAAATGAGTTGGTCACCTACCGAGATCCCGTTATACCCCTTGTGCAATGCCTGAGATTCCAAGCCAAGTGAAAAAGCCCCGCATCAATGTCCGCCGCCCCGATGTGATGGAGCGGGTGGCCGCAGAGGTGGCCGTGCATTATCACTCCACCACGGTGGAAAAACTGCGGGATCAAGGCGGCAAAATGATCGTAGGCAATACCACGCTCCTTCTCGCTGAGCAATTCGGCTTTTGTTACGGAGTGGAGCGCGCGATTGATCTGGCTTACGCCTCACGCAAAGTTTTTCCAGAAAATCGAATCTTTCTCATCGGTGAAATTATTCATAACCCCGAAGTGAATCGCCAACTCCAAGAAATGGGCATCCGCTCGCTACCATGGCGCCAAATTGATAAGTCCTACGACGAACTCACTCCCGAAGATGTGATCATCGTGCCCGCCTTCGGAGCACCCACCGAATTCATGGATAAGATCACGGAACGTGGCTGCTATTTGGTGGATACGACGTGTGGGGATGTGATGAAAGTCTGGCGTCGGGTGCGCAGCTACGCCAAGGACGGAATCACTTCTATTATTCATGGGAAATCCAATCATGAAGAAACGCTAGCCACTTCATCCAGGGCTCTCGGAGAAAAAGGCGATGGCCATTATCTAGTGGTTCTGACGGTGACGGATGTGGATTATCTTTGTAACTATATTCGGAACGGTGGTGATAAGCAGGAATTCCTAGCTTATTACTTTGATCATTACTCGGAGGGATTTGATCCGGAGATCCATCTCCAGCGGATCGGCTTGGCCAATCAAACGACCATGCTCCAAAGCGAGACAGAGGAAATCCAACGGAGGCTTCGCAAAGCCATCACAGATCGGGATGGAAATGATGTTTCATTTCAAGTTTTTGATACCATCTGCGGAGCGACGCAAGAAAGGCAGGATGCCCTATTTGAAATGCTCAAGAAGCCGATGGATCTGCTCCTCGTTGTGGGTGGCTATAATAGCTCGAACACTGCGCACTTGGTGGAAATCGCAGAACCGCTTTTGCCCACATTCTTTATCCGGGATGCATCATGCATCAAGTCGCTTGAGGAGATCGTCCACTACGACCTTCATCATAAAGAGGAAAAAACCTCGAACTATTCAGAAATTTTCGCCCACGATCGCCCCGTCACCATCGGCATTACAGCCGGCGCTTCATGCCCTAACAACCTGATAGAGCAAACGATTCATAAAATCTATGAATTGCGCGGTACTAAAATTTAATGCCGCCCATTAGGTATATTTCATGAAAGCGGTGTAAACCTCAGAAGGTATATCCAGCAGACTATAATCCTTCGATGAGACAAACAGCAGACTTTGTTTACCTTTACCGAGGAGCTCATTCTCCGAGCCGAAGATCTGATGTTCCAAAGTACAGAATTTCCGGTTGAAGTCCGCAACCTTGATTTTCACCGTGATGGTATCAAACTCACGCGCCTCGCGGACGAATTTGTGCTCGAACGATCGAGTGAGAATGAAGAATTTCGTAGTCTTCAGATCAAAGTCCGGCATCGCCACATTGAAGAAGAGTTCGCGGGTTTTCCCCACGAACATTCCATACATTCCGAAGTAAACATTTCCCACCGAGTTAGTATCTTGGTAGGTGGCGATCAGGGAATACACGAACCATTTCCCTTCAAAATGCCCACCCAGCGCCTGGTGATCCTGTGGGGCCACCACTGCCGAGCCTGTGGCAACATTGACCGTTTTGGTGATCGCCTTGATTGCTGGAATCTCTGATGCCGCTTCCATCACTTCACCCGCACGCTCGGTGACGACTCGCAGTAGATCCGCGTTGAAAACGAGCCACATCACGTAGATGAGCGGCAGGATCGATCCCAGAATCAGTAGCGGCGTCACGCTATTGAGGTATCCAAATGCAAAGATCACCAAGGACATGCTTGCCATCGAAAACATCCTGATTTGCGGCAGTGGCTGCTGCGAATTCGGCACATAACAACGGGCAATCGCAAGGGCCGCATAACCCACAAAGAAAGAAGCGTAGAAGATCATGAAATATTCCAGCTCCAACTTGAGAATGATACCTGCCAGTGTGATCACCGCGACGACCATGAAAGTCGGAATCGGCGAACCTAGAATTTGTTTCGGGATTAGAGAAACGAGCATGTTTTCGCTCTTTTCAACATTCTTCTCGAGGAACCATTTAAGCGCAACGTAGCCGCTATCAAGTGTCGTGAGGGCGCAGATTGATAGGAAAGTGAAATAAGCAGCAGGCACCCAGTTTGCGACATCTGAATTTGGATTGCTCACATACTTCGTGATCAACTCATGCGCATAATTAAAATCATCGAGACTCGCGCCGAATTCCAAAGGTTTTCCAATTTTCGCCATCACCCAGTAGGCGAGGCAACCGTGGAATAGCAGCATCAGAAAAAAGATCGATCCGCCGAAAAAGTAGCTGGAGCGGATAGAGGTTTTTTCACGGTGAATTTGAATCGCCCGTTGCCAATGTTGCAGATCCAGCCACGGCCCTACCAGCAGACCGATCACTAGCGGAATTGCGTAGCCGAAGAAGCTCGGGCCTGTCCATTGCTCAGGGTTGGGCGCTGTCCATGCCACCATTTCAGGCATCAACGGCTGCAACCCGAATAAAATCATCGCAACGCTCGCAACCAACAGGCCGCCTAGCAATCCATGGCTCAGCTTGATTTTACCAATCCCGAATTCCTCACCGAACAAGCATCCAGCCGCTAAAATTACAAAAATGATCAAGCACACATAGATCCAAAACAAAGGCCCCGTGACGCCGAGCAGTGGAATTAGCAAATATTTCGTGAGAGCGAAAACCGTGAGAGTCAGCGCCACGATTTGGTAAAGGTAGAGGATCAGCCGGAAGGGTTTGGAAAATTTATCAAAGAAAATTGCCAACGATTCCTGCCCACCGCCATGCCGCTTTGCCACGATCTGGGTGAGTAAACCAAACAGCATCAGCCCGATGGCATTGGGAACTGCAAACATCAGCAGGCCTTGAAGACCAAACATGAAGGTCATCTGCACGCTGAAAAACAGCCCCAGGCCCCACATCCACGACAAGGCTACCGAGTTCCCCCACAACAGCGCGTTTAACCAGCGAAAATTCATAAAGTAGCCAAAGAACGCGGATTTGCACAGCGGGGCAAGCTAGATTGTTCAACGAAATTTTTTCTACTGCACCAAATTGAATGGGACGAAGGGTGAATTCTCCCACAAAAACCTCAATTTTCGCTGAAAAATAATCCCTTCTGGCCCTTGTCAGTCGCTATTTCCTCAGTCTGGCTAAGGATTTCCATTGAAGCCATTGCAACCAGCCTCTTAACTGCCGCCAACCCAGCGCTAGCATCCTAAAATTTCATGATTGAGAACATCCGTAAATACACCGGCCTGACCATGGTGATCCTCGTGATCCTATTCATCAGCTTCCTTTTCCTCGATTCCAGTTCGATGCGTGGCATGGGTGGCCGCGACATGCTCAAAATCGATGGCCGCACTTATAGCGACAAGGAATTCCAATCGCTCGGCGCAGGTTCTTTTGAACTCACCATGGGCCTCGCACAAGCAGGCAGCTTCGATCTTTACCAATTCCTAATGACCATGTCCACGGGTGCCACCAGCAAGGAAGAAGGAGCTGAGAAATTCTTCGTCGGCCGGATGATCCTTCGTCAAGCTAAGCAGGAATTCGGGATCTATCCAGGTGACGAGGAGATTTCAGAATACATCAAGTCGCTGCGTGCCTTTGCCGGAGCTGACGGCAAATTCGACGTCGAGATCTATCGTAATTTCATCGAAAAAGGCATCGGCCGCTTTGGCCTTACCGAAAAGGATGTGCGCGAGCTCGCGTCCGACGTCTTAGCTTCGCAGAAAATTAATTCCCTCGTCGGCTCTGGCCTTACTTTGGATCGCAGCACTCTGGCGGAAAATCTCGCTCTCAATAATCAGCAAATCACCGGCGAGATCGGCCGCCTTGCACTTGCTCCTTATGAGGAAAAGATCCAACCTACCGAAGAGGAAATCAAAGCCTACTGGGAAGTAATCAAGGATGCCTTTACCACCGAGCCTCAAAGGAAATTCACTTACGTGATCATCAGCCCGGTGCTCCCCGCCGAGCAAGAAGCCGAAGCAGAAGAGGCGCCTTCCATCGCTGACGCCACCGCCAGCCCGGAAGCCAAAGCCGCTGCGGATCAGAAAAAGGAAGAGGAAAAAGCGAAACGCGCCGCAACATTTGCCGATGAACGCCGCAAAAAGCAATTGGAGACAGATTCTCAAGTTTCATCATTTTTCGATCAACTCGGAGAAAAGAAAGGCGCTGATTTCGAAGAACTCGCAAAAGCGAATGGCTGGGATGTGAAAACAACGGAATTCTTCACCAAGGCGAATCCACCGAAGGAACTGGATGTCAACCTGCGCGCCTCAAGTAGCGGAGATAAAGCGGCGGCAGAGCTTTTCAAAATTCAAGAAACTACCGATCCATTTTCAAAAATCTCCGAAGCCATTGCCATCGGGGAAAATCAATGGCTCGTCGCCCGCTTGGACGGCGAAGAAAAATCCCGCACCAAAACCTTCGAGGAGGCCCGGGCAGATGCTCGCGCCCAATACATTTCGGAAAAGGCTGTGGAAGCGCTAAAAGCTGCCGCAAACGAAGCAGTGACGAAAATCAGAGCTGCCATCGCCGGCGGTAAAAGCTTCGCAGAAGCTGCCAAAGAAGCAGGAATTACTGAAACATCTGCTTTCTCCGCCATCATCAGCACCTACCGCCCGGATGGAGCTACCGAGCCACAGAATCTCTTCGACGCAACTCGTAACATCGATCCCGGATCTGTCGCCGAGCCGATTATCGAATCGGACCGAGCCTTCATCATCCACGTCGCAAAGCGTGAGGTGGTGAAAGACACCAACGCCGCTACCCGACTTGATGCCGAGCTGAAAAGCAGGATCGAGGAGAACGAAACCTTTGCCTTCAGCGCCTGGATGAATGCCCGCGTCGATGCGGCGAAGGTCGAGCAACTCTACAACAAACGCTAAAAACCTTGGCGGATCTACAAGAACAATTCGACGATGCCAACGGCCACCTTGCCGTGGGGGAATTCGATGAGGCCATCTCGCTTTACCGCAGTTGCGTCGCTCTCGATCCAACATTTTTCGATGGCTGGCATGCGCTGGGAATGGCTCTCCTGAAAACAGGGAAAACAAAAGAGGCGATTGGTTGCGGTCTTCAAGCAGTCACCCTCCAGCCCAACGATCTACTTGCCTGGACGGGCCTCTCACAGATGTATGTGCGCGATGGAAATATCCCCGAAGCGGAGGCCGCTAAGGGCAACGCCAGAATTCTCTCGCTGGGTGGTAGGATCGTGAAGTGAGTGGAAATTTGGACTCACGACCTCCGTGAATCCAGGAATTCTTGCTCAAATTCCTCCGTTACGCTACCAGATTGGTCGTGGCTGATACACCTCCCGATCTTGATCTTTCCGCCCATCCTAACGATGCGTTTTTCAAAACCATCTTCTCAGATCCGCAGCACGCCATCGCATTTTTCAAAAACCACCTTCCCAGCGACATTGCAAAACGGATCGATTGGCCTTCCCTCGCTGTAATTCCCACCAGCTTTGTCCAATCCGGTCTGCGACAGATTCATTCTGACCTGCTATTTTCCGTAACCATTGAGGGCCATCTGACATTGCTCTACCTGCTTTTCGAGCATCAAAGCACGGTCGATCCCGCCATGCCTCTGCGCTTGTTTGGCTACATTGGAGAAATTCTTAGCCAGCATCACAAAGCTCACAGCCTCCCACTGCCTCCGGTTCTGCCATTTGTATTTCACCAAGGGCCGGACGCGTGGAACATTTCAACTGCCTTCGAAGATCTTTTCGCACTACCGCCAGACTCTAGTGCTCAGTTGTTACCGTTTTTACCTAAATTCCAATACGCCCTCTTGGATTTGAGCCGCTATCAACCTGCCTCCCAAGAACAGGACGCTCAGCTGAAAATCATTCTTCAATTGATGAAACTTGCCCGCGAGCAGCAAATTCTTGAATTTTTCAAATGGCTTGCCTCAACATTCTCGCGCCAGATTTCCGATGCCCTGCTTCGAAAAGTGCTCATTTACGCGCTCCATTCGGACAGCGACCTTGACGTTGGACAAATTTTCAGTAGTCTATCAAGCAATCCAGAACTCGGGAAACGAACGATGTCCGTCGCTGAAAAATTAATCGCAAAAGGCGAAGCCAAGGGTGAAGCCAGAGGTATATCAAAAGGCCTCTGGATTGGGAAAATTTTGACGGTTCAGGAGTTTCTAGGTCGGAAAACCAGCGATCCACTATCCCTCGAAAATCTCTCCCTGGCTGAATTGGAAAAGCATTACAGCCTTCTTCATCAAGAATACGAAATGCGCTTCAAGAAAGTTTGAGCCTGAGTCGTTTCGGAAAGCTCTTCCACCCAGTTATTTCAGGCCTGTAGCGCGACCTGCCTAAAATCCACCAGTTCTTGCCGTAGCAAAGACTGTGTGTTTCTCTCCCGGCAGGCCATTCATTTGCCTCTCCTTTATGTTCTTCCTCACCACCGCTATCGATTACACAAACGGCTCGCCCCACTTCGGCCACGCTTATGAAAAAGTCCTCGCCGATGTGATCACCCGCTACCAACGCCTGCGGGGCGAAGACGTTTATTTCCTTACAGGCGTGGATCAACATGGCCAAAAAGTCCAACAAACTGCCGAAAAGCAAGGAGTCTCTCCGGAGGAATTTGTCAAAAACACCGCTCTCAAATTTTCCGAACTCTGGGAAAAACTTGATGTGAAATACGATGGCTGGGCCGAGACCATCGACGAGCGCCATAAATCCTGCGTCTGTGCAATCCTCAGCGATCTCCGTGAAAAAGGCCAACTTTACAAAAAATCCCACAACGGCCACTACTCCGTCCGCCAAGAACAATTCCTCGGCGAACGTGACCGTGACGAATCCGGAAATTTCGGCGCTGAGTGGGGCGAGGTGATCGTGATCGAGGAGGAAAATTGGTATTTCACACTCAGCCAACACACGGAATGGCTCAAAAACTACTTGGAAACCACGGACAATGCGATCCTCCCGGTCTTTCGGAAATCAGAATTGCTCAACGCTCTTGAAAAAAACATCGGCACCGATCTCTGCATCTCCCGCCCCAAAGAACGCCTGCGCTGGGGAATCGAACTGCCCTTCGATGAAAATTACGTTACCTACGTCTGGTTCGATGCACTGATCAACTATATCTCCTTCGCTGGCTACCGCGCCGCACCGGATTCTGGATTGCCTGACTTTGATAAAATTTGGTCCGGCCGTCGCATCAATCTCATTGGCAAAGATATACTTATTCCCGCTCACGGAATTTATTGGTTGTGCATGCTTCACGCCATGGGATTCACCGATCCAGAAATGCCACAACTTCTCGTCCACGGCTTTTGGAACGGTCTTGGCGGTGAAAAAATGTCTAAATCCCTCGGTAACATTGTTGACCCAAACGAACTCGCCGACAAATTTGGCGTCGAGGCCGTCCGCTTCTATCTAATGCGGGACATCGCCACCGGCAAAGATGCAAACTATGATATGGATCGTCTCGTCATGCTCTATAATACCGAGCTTGCCAACGAATTCGGAAATCTATGCAACCGCGCTCTCAATATGAGCCAGCGTTTCACCGGCGGCATTCTATCAAACACCGGACCTTTGTTAGAAGAAGATCTCGCCGTGCAAACTTCACTGGCTGAGACGCTGAGCTCCTATCAACAAGCGATGGATGAACATGAGATTTCCAAAGCGCTTGAAGCCCTCAATCGCCACGTCTCTTTCTGCAATGGCTATGCCGAGCGGATGAAGCCTTGGGAACTCAATAAAGATCCTGCAAATAAAGCACGCGTCGCCACCATTCTCTATCACTTTGCAGAAAGCGTCGCCCACATCGCTGTGATGATTTCTCCCGTGCTCCCGAATGTGACCGCCAAGCTTGCAGAGCAACTCAATCTACCCGCTTTGACATCGATTAAGTTGGCACAACTTCACTGGGGATTACTGCCGGATGGCCACACCATCGGCCAGCCTAAGCCGGTCTTCCCACGGATCGTCCTCGAAGTTCCTGCATAGTTATTCCCCTACCACGCTGACAGCAATCCTGCGGGTATGAGGAACACGGCGGTGCTCAAAGAGAAATATTCCCTGCCAAGTGCCAAGTGCCATTCTCCCAGAGATGACTGGAATCACCTCGCTGGTGCGGGTAAGTGCCATCCGAATATGGCTAGGCATATCATCCGGGCCCTCTTGGGTATGAATGAACCATGGTGTATTTTCAGGAACGAGTTTTTCAAAAAACATTTCAAGATCCCGCCTCGCGCTGGGGTCCGCATTCTCCATGATCACCAAGCTGGCGCTGGTATGCTGAACGAATATAGTGACGATGCCTGACTGGATTTTCGCCCGCGAGACGATCTCCGCCACCTCTCGGGTGATTTCAATCGTGCCCTTGCCGCGAGTCTTTACGGAAAATTGTTCACTATAGCTTGCCATGGAAATAGATGATCATGTTTATACTTCCAACACCCATTTGCCGTGAACACTTGAGGCTTCCATCGCGCCATGAGCCTCGATTAAATTGGGCGCATTGATTCCTTTAATAACGCGGGTGTGAAGCATCGGGAAATTTCCCGCATTACAACGGTTGGCGATTTCTGCGAGAATTTCCCCCTGCCGGTGCATGTCCGGCGTTTGGAATCGCGATCGTGTCGCCATGTATTCCCAGACGATCCGGGGGCTTTTTAAACGCAAAGGATTACCGATATGCACCGGATTGATTGTCTCCACGATTAAGCCTAAAGTGCCCAGCGGCGCTAACAAATCCGCAGTGGTGTCCCAGTATGTTTCCGTGTTATAAAGATTAGCGATATATGGAAATTCAGAAAATCCAATTGCCTCAGCCTGCGGGCGGAGCGGTGCGTGATGATCGATGATATATTTAACTCCCAATGCCTCACACCACTCGCAGCTTGCGGAACGGGAGGCGGTGGCGATCACTTCAAGGCCTGCCTCTCGCGCCAGTGGAATCACGGCAGAACCTACGCCACCCCCTCCGTTAATCACGAGTAATGGTTTGCCCTGATCGCCACCTTGCTGATCGATACACATTCTCTCGAATAGTAATTCCCACGCAGTGAGAGCCACCAATGGAATAGCGGCAGCTTCTGCAAAGCTCCAGCTCACCGGCTTCTTCGCCACCAACCGCGCATCCACGATTTGATACTCGGCATTGCTACCACTGCGGCTGACATCACCCGCATAAAAAATTTCGTCTCCCTCAGAAAACCCACTCACGTCGCTGCCCGTGCTAACGACGATCCCAGCCGCATCAAAACCCAAAATCCGCGGTATCGATAGAACGGTATCTCCCAAGAGTTTGCGAACTTTCGTATCTACCGGATTGATGGAAACCGCCATGATTTTCACCAATAGATCATTTGGCCCCGGTGAGGGAATTTCCGTCTCGAATTCCACAAGACAGTCACGATGGGTAATTGGCAGAAACTGGCGCGCGCCGATGGCTTTCATGGGCCGATTCAAACCCAGCCCTACGAGCTATGGCAACAAGGGTTTTAGCCCGATCCATTGGCAGCCCCATGTGATGATCCACGGCAGCGTGATAAAACTCAGCACCGTGGTGGTGATCACCACCTGCACCGCTATGGCTGGGCGACCATTGTAGATCCTCGCAAGCAAGATGGCCGTCATCCCGGCCGGCATCGCAGCTTGGACGATGAGCACCTGCCGCAGTTCGTCGGGAATAGGCAGAAATTTGGCCGCGCTGAGAATCGCAAAAGGGGTGAGCACCAGACGCACCAATGTGGACCCGAATGCAATCTTCCACGTCGGCCGCTCTACTCCCACCAGGTCCGCCATCGTGCAGCCTGTGATCAGAATCGCGATGGGAAAAGCACCCGCACCAATCATCGACATCGCCCTCCGCGCCGGGCCGGTGAAGTGATCATCCAATCGCAGCATCACGAGAATCAGACCAAGAGCCACCGCGATAATCGGACCGTTAAGCAGCTTCTTCCAGTTGATGCGATTTTCCCCACTCATCATGATCACACCCACGCTCCACATGGCGATTTCCACACCGATGTTATGGATGAATAGCAGGGCTAAAGCAGCACCACCCCACAAAGTTTCTACAACGGGCGCCGCAGCGAATCCAAAATTCTGACAACCCGACGACAACGCAAAAGTCCGCATCCCATTGCCGCGCTCCAACCCCATCAAGCGGCCCACCACCGTGCCGATGATGATTCCCAGCATGATAAATCCGAAGCCCAGCAGAATTGCCCAGACCACGATTGATCCACTTTTTAAAATCGCGCTCCCCAAAATTTTATCCAGCATGAACGCTGGCAACATGACGGAGTAAAACAGCCGCATAATCCCATCGTCAGCCTCTCGCCGCAGGATCCCGGTTCTGCGCAGCACCGCCCCTGCAATCAGGAGAAGGTAAACCGGAAGAACCGATTCCAAGACGGCGATAGGTGAAATCACAGACAGAGGCTTCCGCTCAAGACCACGGTGCGCAAGCGTCATCTTCCGAATCATCGTAAACAAGATGCGCTGGCAGGGATTAGCCGTGGAATCCTTCCGGATGCAGCCTTTTCCATTTTCAAATACCCCATTTGACAAGCAAGGCCCGTTCACACTAGCTTCCCCGTCCCGGCAGTGAAGCCGTCCCATTTACTATGAACATTGTTGTCGAGAAGGAGCCCAAGTGCGTCGCCACCCTGCGTGTTGAAATTCCAGCGGAAAAAGTCCATGGCCAACGCGATCAGATCGTCAAAAGCTACGCCACCAAGGCCCGTGTCCAAGGTTTCCGCCCTGGCAAAGCGCCTCGCGCGATCATTGAGAAGCGCTTTGAAAAGGAAATCCGCGAGGAACTTAACGAAGCACTTTTCGGCGAAGCCTATGACACCGCGATCAAGCAAGAGTCACTCTCGGTGCTCGATATCGGAGCGCCAAGTGACGTATCCACCCTGCCGAATGGAAATTTAACTTTCGTCACCAAGCTCACTCTCGCCCCGGAAGTGGTCATCGCAGACTATAAAGGAATCGATGTCACAGTTGCACCGATGGCCGTGCCAGAGGAAGAAATCGAAGCACAACTCACTGCTCTCCAGGAGCGCTTTGCCGAATTCACAGCCATCGAAGGCCGTGCTGCGGAAATGGGCGACTTTGCCGTGATCGACTACACATCCACCGTCGAGGGCAAGCCTACCGAAGAATTTCTCGGCAAGCCCGCAGGCTATCTCACTGGCCGTGAAGGCTTCTGGGTGCGCCTCGATGAGAAAGCATTCCTCCCCGGATTCACCGTCCAGCTTGTGGGAATGAACTCCGGGGACTCTCGCGAAATTACCGTCACACTGCCTGATGACTTCCCTGTCGAGGATCTCCGCGGGAAGGAACTCACCTTCCAAACCACGATGAAGGAGCTGAAAACAGCCGTGCTTCCCGCTTTGGATGATGAACTGGCCAACCGCCTCGCCCCTGGCAAAACCATCGATGAGATCAAGGCAATCATCCGCGAAAACATGCAGGAAGAGCGCGCCCGCAAAATCAACGATGAAAAGGTCAATCAAATCGTCGTTCACCTGAATTCTTTGGTGGAGTTTGATCTCCCCGATGAGCTTGTGGCTCAAGAAACCCAAAGCCAAGCGGACGCCATGGTGAAACGCGGCGTGCAATCAGGCATGAGCGAAGCCGAAATCGAGTCCCAACAAAGCGAGATCTTCGCACAAGCAGGTGAGCAAGCTATCACCCAACTGCGGACGAACTTTATTCTTCAACAAATCGCTCGCGTGGAAGACATCACGATCACTGATAACGAGCTCGTCAGCCACTTGATGCAAATTGCAGAATCACGCAAAATGGCACCCAAGAAATTTTTCAAGGAAATGCAACGTTCTGGCAGGATTCCAAATATTCGCAGCTCCATGGCCATCGGTAAGACCATTGACTTCCTCATCGAGCACGCGAACGTAACGGAGATTCAAGAAACCAAACAGAATGATTAATTTCCAATCTCAGAACATGAGCTCCCCTACCCCTAGCAATTCCT
This sequence comes from Akkermansiaceae bacterium, assembly GCA_041753275.1. GTDB lineage: Bacteria > Verrucomicrobiota > Verrucomicrobiia > Verrucomicrobiales > Akkermansiaceae > Luteolibacter. The sequence goes on from JBGSUW010000111.1 coordinate 183,568, forward strand.
ACTATGTCCCGATGGTCGTCGAGCAAGACGGCCGCGGTGAGCGCTCATTCGACATCTACTCGCGCTTGCTCAAGGACCGCATCATTTTCATCGGCACCGGCATCGATGACTACGTCGCGAATTCCGTGATCGCCCAGTTGCTCTTCTTGCAAATGCAAGATCCCAAAAAGGACATCCATATTTACATCAATTCCCCAGGCGGCTCCGTCACCGCCGGACTTGCGATTTATGATACCATGCAGTTTCTCACCTGCGATGTGAATACCTATTGCATCGGGATTGCAGCTTCCATGGGATCGGTCTTGCTCACCGCAGGCACCAAAGGAAAGCGCTATTGCCTGCCGAATTCCCACGTGATGATTCACCAGGTTTCCGGCGGTGCCCAAGGCACAGCCTCGGACGTCGAGCGCACCATCGGTTTCATGTTTAACTTGAAAAAGCGCCTCAACGGAATCCTTGCCCACCACACCGGCAAGGACATCGAGGAAATCGAACGCGACTCAGACCGTGACAATTACATGCCAGCCGAAGTGGCCGTGGCATACGGCCTGGTGGACAAAGTTCTCGAAAGCCGCAAACAGCTTCCCGACGTCGTCGCCGCCGCAATCGAGGAACCGAAAGCCTGATCAATTTACGGCTTCCATTCTCCACTTCTTCTCTCCATCCTTTAGTCTATGGCACGTGCTTCTAATTTGACGATGTGTTCCTTCTGCGGCAAAAGCCACTCAGAAGTCAAAAAGCTCATCGCTGGCCCCGGCGTCTATATTTGCAATGAATGCGTCGATGTTTGCGCAAACATTTTAGAAAAAGAACTTGGGGCATCTTCTTCATCCAAAGGGAAGACCCCCGCCGATAAATTAGGATTTAAAATCCCCGCACCCGCCGCCATCCTTGCCAAGCTCAACGAGCACGTCATCGGTCAGGAAAATGCCAAAAAGGTGCTCTCAGTGGCGGTTTACAACCATTACCAGAGGCTCCGGCAGGACCAAGCCAAGGTCAGTGATGAGTTCAAAAATGTAGAGATTGAAAAATCAAACATCATGCTGCTTGGCCCGACCGGGTCCGGGAAAACGCTACTTGCCCGCACCCTCGCCCGGGTGCTGGATGTTCCGTTTTGCATCGTCGATGCCACCACCCTCACGGAAGCCGGCTACGTCGGGGAGGATGTGGAAAACATCATTTTGCGCTTGCTCCAAGCGTCAGAATTCGATGTCGCAAAAGCTGAGCGCGGGATCATCTATGTGGATGAAATCGATAAAATCGGGCGCAAAACCGAGAATGTTTCCATCACCCGCGATGTCTCCGGCGAAGGCGTCCAACAGGCACTGCTAAAAATCCTCGAAGGCACCGTTTGCAACGTCCCACCGCAAGGTGGCCGCAAGCACCCCCAACAAGAATACATCCAAGTCAATACCGAGAAAATCCTCTTCATCGTCGGCGGTGCCTTCGTCGGATTGGAGGACATGGTGAAACGCCGCCTCGGTAAAAACACTTTGGGATTCCACTCGGATTCCACTTCCTCAGACCTCGACGATCCGAACGTCAATGTCCTCGAAAAAGTCCAACCGGAAGACCTACTTCACTTCGGACTCATCCCCGAATTCATCGGGCGGATTCCCGTCATTTCATCACTCCGCAAACTCACCGAGGACGAGCTCATGTCCATCCTCACCGAGCCGAAAAATGCCTTGGTCAAGCAATACGGCAAGCAGCTCGCAATGAACGGAGTGAAGCTCCGCGTCGGCCGCGATGCCCTACGCGCCCTGGCGGAAGAAGCCGTCCGCCGCGGCACTGGCGCAAGAGCACTGCGCTCTATCTTTGAGAAAATGATGCTCGATGTCATGTTCGATATCCCCTCCCGCGAGGACATTGATACCGTCACGATCAACCGCCAAGTCGTGCTCGGAGAAAAGCAGCCCATCATCCGCCGTAAGCGCGCCGATGAAGACGCCGCCTGATCACGCCGGCACCCAAGTGGGATGCCTCTGCACCCCATTGAAGGCGTGATCCAGCTCTAGCTTTTGCCACATTGCCGCCACTGCGAGACCGAGGATTTCCACATCCCCACGCGCATCGTGGCGCCGGATGTTTCGCGAATCGATCCGCAGTCGGGAAACCAGATGATCCAGTGAGTGTCCCGTGCCACGGACTTTGCCGAAGAGCATCTTGGACATGTGAATCGAGTCGATCCCCTCAATCTGCCGCCCGGGCAAGCCGTGGCGGCGGCAGGTCGCCGCGAGAAACTTACAATCGAAGCGCAGCCCATTATGCGCGATCAAGGTGCTATCACCCGCCCATTTTGAAAATTCCACCAAGACTTCCTCCGGCCTCGCAGCATCCGCCACCTGCCGATTCCCCACTCCCGTGTAACTCTCGATGAATGATGAGATCGCACGCCGGGGCTTGGCAAAGCGCGCGAAAGTCTCCTCAGGCCGCAGACAGCCCGCAGTAAATCGCATCGCTGCAATTTGAATAAACTCGTCAGTTTCAGGATCCAGCCCGGTCGTCTCCAAGTCATAAATCACAAACGAATGAGAATCACGCCAAGCCTCCGTCAAATAAAATCGATATTGGCAACCAGGGCAATCCACCCGCGTTCCCAGTGCGGATTTGGGTTTCGATAAACTTGCTTGGCAACTGGGACAGAGAAATTTCATCTTACAAAAACACTTGGCGGCAGTAGGCTATTTTCCCTCAAACCTCACTGTCCAGATCAATCCCACTTCTTCAGATTCGCTCTACCTCAAGTGACAAAACTGCGGAGCGATTGACTCTGCCCATTGTTCATTCAAGACTCTCACCCGTCGCCGCTCATCGGTCTAAATTCCATTTCTGAAAATTCGCGCTCGTCCACCATGCTTTACCACTCGACCAATCATTCCGCCCATCGCGTGGGCCTCAAGGAAGCCATCCTCCGCTCGCTACCGCCGGACAACGGTCTCTACATGCCAGACCAATTGCCTGTGCTCAGCCCTGAGTTTTGGGAAATTTGGCGGCACCTTAGTTTCCAGGAAATTGGATACGCAGTGGCAGAAGCATTCTTCGGCGAAGACGTGCCACCTGCTGCTCTGCGCGAAATTGTGGAAGGCACCATCGCCTTCGATGCTCCGCTCATCACCCTCGGCCCGGGAGATCATATTTTAGAGCTATTTCATGGTCCCACTCTGGCTTTCAAAGACTTCGGCGCGCGCTTCATGGCCCGGCTGATGGCATGGCTCACCCGCGAGGATGGACGCATGCTCACCGTCCTCGTCGCCACCTCCGGAGATACCGGCGGAGCCGTGGCCTCAGCCTTTCTCGACGTCCCCGGCACCCGCGTAATCATCCTCTATCCCAAGGGCAAGGTTTCCGGCCTGCAGGAAAAACAACTCACCGCCCTCGGTGGCAATATCACCGCTCTGGAAATCGATGGCACCTTCGATGATTGCCAAAATTTAGTAAAATCCGCCTTCCTCGATCGCGATCTCTCCGAGCGACTCAATCTCACCTCTGCGAACTCGATCAATCTCGCACGCCTCGTGCCGCAGAGTTTCTACTACATCCACGCCGCACGCCAGCTACCGGAAGGCGTCACTCCCACCTTCGTCATTCCTTCGGGGAATTTTGGAAATCTCACCGCTGGCCTACTCGCCATTCAGCTCGGGTTGCGGGTGGATCACATGGTCGCCGCCACCAATCGGAACGATGTGGTTCCTGAATACCTCCGCCTCGGCACCTATACACCGCGTCCCAGCATCGCCACACTTTCGAACGCGATGGATGTCGGCTCGCCCTCGAATTTCGTCCGGATGCATGCGATCTTCGGCGGCTCATGGGATGCCATGAAATCCCATATCACCGGTATGCATTTTTCCGACGACCATACCCGCGCCGCCATTCGCACCGTCAAGGCGCTCCATGGCTACCAGATTGATCCCCACGGCGCGATCGGCTGGCTGGCCGCACAGGAATGGCGGGCCAGCCACCCCGGCAGTGCCACCATCACGCTCGAGACTGCCCACCCCGCAAAGTTTCCGGATGTGATGGATGCCGAGCTCGGGCCAAATTCCGTTGAAATTCCCGAGCGTCTCGCCATCCTCTCCCAATGTGAAAAAGTAGCCACGCTGCTACCCGCCGACGTCGCTGTATTTCATGACTATTTGAAACAATCGCTCTGAGCAAAACGCAAAAATCCAAATGAAACTTATCTATCTGCTACTTATCATTCCAATCATTGCAATGAATCTTGCAGCAGAGCCCCAAGTGGCCTCCGATTCCATGCGCACATGGACGGACGCTACCGGCCGCAAGATTGAAGCCTCGCTCAATGGATTTCAGGATGAGCACAATCTGATCCTCAAATTGAAAGACGGACGCTTAGTCCCCTTTCCCATTGAGAAACTCGGCCCCGAGGACAAAGCATTTGCACAGGATGCCTTCGGAAAGCAGCCCGCGAAGGCAATGATCGATTGGGAAAACCCCAAAAACTCTCCCAACTATGTCATCCGCAGTTTGAAGCGTGAAACCGCTCCGGGATTCATCGCCGTGAAATCAGGGTGGGAATACCAGATAAAAAGCATCGAAGCAAGATTGCAATATAAAGGCGACAAAGAATCCGCCTCCGGCAACGTTGTGGCCTATTTCTACGATCGGGACAATAAGCTCATCGAGAAGATTGCGAAGCCACCCAGACGGGAGAACAAAGATAGAGTCTATGTGAATGCCTTGGACACTTTTGAGAAAAATGAGTCCGTCGAAGCCTACTATCCGCTTACCGATTTTCTCCAAGAACTGAAATGGGCAACCGTCCTTGTAGCATTTGGTGAAGGTAGTGACTACTCGGTCGATACAATGCCTGCCACCAGCTATGAACACCTCGACTTCGACGAGAAAAAACATGTTTTTCCTAATTGGAAACCTGACGCGGTGAGCAACTCCAAGGCCACGCCGACCAAGACCGATGCCACGCTTGAAATACGCCGGGTTCGCGAGAGTGTCTCAAAAGGAGCACTAAACTTTAATGGCAAATACCAGTCACGTAAGCCATATTTAGGAGCGGAAATTCGCGCTACCGGTGAGATCATTCCGGGAGAGGCGACTGTTAAGCTCTACGCCTTCGACAAAACTGGCAAACTTGAAGCTTCGCGCACGGGCCCATCGAGCGCTGAAATCAAGGGAACAGGCAAGTATGTCGAGCGCCCCCGCATTGCGAACGATGATTGGCACGAGGTTTATTTTGCACTGGATGGAAACATGGAAGGGAAGACCTACCCCACTTACGTGGTCGTTTTCTCCTTCGGCGGTAAAACCATCGCGTCGATCCAGAGTTCAAATGGGACCGCGCTCGGAGCCCTTGATTTTCCTGAAAAGGATCAGTTAAATCGTTGAGTGAGCATTCCCACTAGCCACGCCGGGCTTGGGTAAATTCACGTTGCGATTAACCACGCGTTGAATGTAATTGGCAGGCAGCAGCTTGAACGATGAAAAGCGAGTTCCCCGGAGCCAAAACAACTTTCACCATCCACCTCATTCCAAGATCGCCAAGCTTCAGATCATGCGCCTAGCTTTTGGGCGTGCCCTTGCCTATTTTTGAAATTGCCGATGAGTTGCGAGCCGCAATGGCGAATGAAAGTTGTGCCCGCGTATTGCTCAAGGCTCCCACGGGCTCGGGGAAATCCACCTCGGTGCCGGGAATCCTCGCGGATGGTGGAATTTCCGGAAGAATCCTGGTGATCGAGCCACGGCGGATGGCCGCTCGCTTGCTCGCGGGATGGGTGGCGAAGCAGCGGAACTCCGCAGTGGGAAACGAAGTGGGTTATGCGGTGCGATATGATACCAAATACCGGGCAGATACCCGGATCATTTATCTAACAGACGGAGTTTTCCAACGTTGGCTGCAGGATGATCCATCTTTAGCGGGCGTGGGCGCGGTGGTTTTTGATGAATTCCATGAGCGGCGGCTGGCAGTGGATATCGCATTAGCGCGTTGTTTGGAACTTCAGGAAAATAGCCGCCCGGAGCTGAGGGTGGTGGTGATGTCTGCCACTTTGGAAACGGCGGGCCTTGCGGATTATCTCGCGCCTGCCGTGACCCTGGAGGCGGGCGGGCGAACTTATCCGGTGGAAATTTTCTATCGGGCGGACCGACCTCCGGCGAATGATCGGCGTGGCGGACCACCACGGGAGACGCCGATTTGGGAAAAGATGGTGGCGGTGTGCCGCGAGGCGATGGCACTGCCAGATGCGGGAAATATCCTGATGTTCCTGCCGGGCACCCATGAAATCCGGCGGACCATCGAGCTGTTAGAAAATAGCCCATTTGCCAAAGATTGGGATATTTTCCCGCTCTTCAGCGCCCTCCCTCCTGCCGCACAAGAAGCGGCGATCGCTCCGGGAAAACGTGCTAAAATCATTGTTTCCACCAACGTCGCGGAGACGTCTTTGACCATCGATGGCGTGCGGACGGTGATCGATTCCGGGATTGCGCGGGCGGCATCGTATGATCCGAAGCGTGGGATCAATACGCTGCTGATTCGGAAAATCTCGCGGGCTGCGGCTGAACAACGCGCAGGACGCGCCGGGCGGACGGCAGCGGGCCGGGCATTCCGGCTTTGGAGCGAGACGGAGCATGGCAGGCGGGCTGAGTTTGAAACTCCGGAAGTGCGGCGGGTGGATCTGGCTGAGGCAGTCTTGCTGCTGAAAGCGGCGGGCATTTCCGAGATCCGGGACTTCCGCTGGTTCGATGCGCCGACGGAGGATTCGCTCAGCCGTGCCGAGCGCTTGTTGCATGATTTAGGAGCGCTCGATTTATCAACATCACTCACTGAAGAAGGGTGGAAAATGGCGGCGCTACCTTTGGAACCGCGATTTTCTCGGTTGATGCTGGCGGGGCACGAGCAAGGCTGCGTTGCGGAGACGGCCTTCATCGCAGCAGCCGTGCAGGGCGAAGGAATATTCACCAACAAGCGCGGGGCCACGGGGCGCAAGGATTTCATCTTCGCGGATGATGAGTGTGACTTTGCCGGCGAGTGGCGGGCCTTCGAATCTGCTGCGGCGATGGGCTACGATCCGAGACGCTGTGATGCGTTGGGCATCATGGCTCGCAGTGCACGAGAAACAGCACAGGGGTTTGATCGGCTATTGTCGTTGGGAAAACGCTTCGGCTGGGAGTGCGGGGAAGTGGATTTTAAATCTCATGGAGAAGCGGTAGGAAGAGCGATGTTAGCCGCCTTCAGCGATCAGCTCGCGATGCGGATGAGCCAAGGCACACTCGCCTGCAAACTGGTGGGAAACCGCAAGGGCAAGCTGGATGAAGATTCATGTGTTCGAAATTCAGCCGCCTTCGTGGCAGCAGAAATCACCGAGGTGGAGGCACGGGAAATCGTAGTGCATTTGCGCCGTGCCACGGCCATCGATCCTGCATGGCTAGGTGATTTATTTCCTGAAGATCTCCATCATTCCGATGGTGCGAGCTACGATGAGACTCGCCGCAGGGTGGTGGCGCGCAAGGAAACACGATTCCGTGATCTAGTGCTGGAGGCGAAGGAAACTGACCAAGGTGTGAATCTCGATCAAGCTGCGGAAATCCTAGCGGAGCGAGTGCTCACGGGTGAATTGATTTTAAAAAATTGGGATGATTCCGTGACTCAATGGACGGCGCGGCTGGCCCTGTTAGGCAAATGGATGCCCGAGCTGGAAATGCCGGGCTGGTCTGAAGAAAATCGCGCGGATGCGATCGCACAAATCTGCCATGGCGCGGTGAGTTATAAGGAAATCAAGGAGGTAAATGTCTGGCGTGTGCTGCGTGAGTGGCTCAATTCCAGCCAAGCGGCAGCGCTCGATTCTTTCACTCCAGAGCGGGTGCAACTGCCTAACGGCCAATCGGCGAAAATCACGTATTCATTTGATCGGGATCCATTTATCTCCCTACGCGTCTCCCACCTATTCGGAATTTGGGAAACACCCATGATCGCAAATGGGAGAATTCCTCTGCTCATCCATATTCTAACACCCGGTCAAAAACCATGGCAGATGACCAAAGATCTCAAAGGCTTCTGGGCCTCTGGCTATGCCCAGATGAAAAAAGAAGTCGCCGGTCGCTACCCACGCCACCCGTGGCCGGATGATCCACGCGCTTGGGTGGCGGGAGGGAGTAAACGCAGTTAGGGCGAAGGAAGGCCTCCTTTCCCCTCAGTCTTCTCGCGGCTTGCACATTCGCTTTTTTTGACCAATCTCTCTGAGTTCCTATGCCGCTTCTTGACGTCCGCCACCTCACCACCCGCTTCCACACTCGCAATGGAGTGGTGCATGCGGTGGAGGATGTTTCTTTCAAAATCGAAGCAGGGGAAACCTTGGGAATTGTGGGGGAATCCGGCTCCGGGAAATCGGTAACTTGTTATTCTTTACTAGGCCTGATCCCGCAGCCACCCGGCCGAATTCATCATGGCCAAGCGTTGTTTGGCGGATTCGATCTGCTCAAAACCTCGCCAAAAGAACTGCGCAAAATTCGTGGCAAGCGAGTCTCAATGATTTTCCAAGACCCGATGACTTCGCTCAATCCATTCATGAGAGTGAGTGCGCAAATCACCGAGCCTCTCGCGATTCATGAAAATTGCCACGGAAAAAAGGCCCTCAACCTCGCGATCGATGCACTTGCCGAAGTTGGCATCCCCGATGCAGAGAAGCGGATTCACTCGTTTCCCCACGAGTTCTCCGGAGGCATGCGGCAGCGGGTGATGATCGCGATGGCACTGATCACCCGGCCCGAATTATTGATCTGTGATGAGCCTACCACAGCCCTTGACGTGACGGTGCAAAAGCAAGTGCTCGATCTGATCCGGGACCGGCAAAAACAACTCGGCACCGCGGTAATTCTCATCACTCATGATCTCTCCGTAGTCTCGGAAGTCTGCGATCAGGTGAATGTAATGTATGCCGGAAGAATCATCGAAAGCGCCTCCAAACAGGAACTTTTTCGCAATCCGCTTCACGCTTACACCCGCTCATTGCTCAAGTCCATTCCAGCGAGCCATGCCAAGGGTGAGCCGCTCTACACAATCTCCGGCTTACCGCCGAATCTCAGTCGGCTGCCAGCGGGCTGCTCATTCCGTGAGCGCAATGAGATAGGAAAATCCGAACTTTGTATCACCGATAATCAGCCGCCACTTGATGAAATCGAGCCCGGCCACTTCGTGCAAAATTGCCCCGGATGCCTGGCCACGCGGAAATCAGTGTCCCTCGCCCCTTGCTAATAGTTCCGCTTCCTCTTCGTGAGAGTGAATCTGCAAGGTCACCTGCACGCCTTCTCTATCAGCCGCCGCCTTGAGCACACTGCGTATCGCCGAGGCCGTGAAACCATTTCGGCCGATCAGCATTGCCACATCTTGCTTGCCTAGCACGAGCTTGAAACGCACCCGCTTGGGACCAAGCTCCGCCACCTTGAGTTGCGCCTGGGTGGGGTCATCAATTAATTTGAGAGCCACATATTGGAGGAAATTTCGCAATTTTTCTGTGACCGACTGCATGATGCGGAAGGATGTCAGCAATTTGCCATTTCCGCAAGGCAACGTTCACAACCTACGAGGAAATTTCGATTGGCAATCGGCAGAGAGAAGAACTAGCTATTGGCGATGCAACACGCCCCACCGGTCGCCTTCACCATCGCGGGTTCTGATTGTTCGTCAGGGGCGGGCATTCAGGCGGATTTGAAAACGTTTCAACATTTCGGTGTCCACGGTCTCACTGCGGTGACTTGTGTCGTTTCAGAAACGGCAAACATCGTAAGAGCCGTCCACCCCATCCCGATCGAAGTTCTAGAAGATCAAATTTCACTGATGTTAGAGTCATTTCCCATCGTCGCGATCAAAACTGGAATGCTCTTCTCCGCCGCTCATGTGAGGGCAGTGGCCACTCTTCTCACACAAGCCCGGGGCATTCCGCTGGTGATCGATCCAGTGATGATCGCCTCCACTGGAGCCTCGCTATTGGAGCCTGAGGCAGTCGCACTTTATCAATCGCATCTTCTTCCGCTTGCCCGCTTGATCACGCCAAATTTACCTGAGGCCGAGGTTCTCTTGGGCGAATCCATCCCGGACGAAGCCGCATTGGAAGCCGCCGCACGCCGACTCTCCGCGCGCTTCGGCACCGCAGTTTTACTCAAAGGCGGACACTTGAAGGGCGACGACTGCTTGGACCTTCTTTGCGATGCCGGGGAAATCCATCGCTTCTCCGCACCACGCATCCCCCTCCCCGGCTCCCATGGCACCGGCTGCACCCTCTCCGCCGCCATCACCGCAGCGCTTGCCCTTGGAAATTCCCTACCCATTGCAGTCGCGATCGCTAAAAACTACCTCGGCGAGACTCTCCATCAATCCTATCAATTTCCCCCTGCCGGGAAAATTCCGGTCCATGCCCTGAATCAAGGCACCTCGCTAAGTAAAAACGAGGCGTGACACTTGCCATTCAGCGGCTAATCTCTTCGCGCCACCTCGTCTCCACCTTACATCTTCACACCTTTATGGATCATCCCGTCAATTCCCTCGGCTATAAAATCCTCAACGCCTCGCTCGCCGAGGAGAATCCAGACCGCGATGGAATTTCCAAGCTTTCCCGCCGGGGCTTTCTCCTTGCTGCCACCACCTTGACCAGCTGCGCCGCTGCCGAGCCACTCAAGCCGAGGCCCGCCACCCCTGCCGCTGCGGCTGCCATCAAAACAACGGCAAATCAAAACTACCGCACACCCTCCGTCCAAGGACCAAGGCCGCGCAATCCCGATCAAGCGCTTAGTTCAAATTTCTCCAAAAACGCAGGCATCACCTTCACCCGCGTGCCAGTCGCGGGCAAATTCATCGCCATCACTTACGACGATGGACCGCATCCGCAAAATACCCCTCGCCTGCTCGATATGCTGCGTGCCCGCAATATCAAGGCCACCTTCTACGTCATCGGTCGCAGTGTGGATCTCTACCCGCAAATCGTCCGACGCACCGTGGCGGAAGGCCATGAAATTGGCAATCATACCCACACCCACCGTCTGATGACCAAACTCAGCGATACCGAGGTCCGCTCCGAGCTGAGTCGGTGTAGAGATGCCGTGGCGCGCGCATCCGGAGTCCAGCCCCGCACCATGCGCCCGCCCTACGGCGGCCTGCTCCAGCGCCAGCGCGAGCTCGTCCACTCCGAGTTCGGCTACCCTACCATTCTCTGGTCCGTGGATCCGCTGGACTGGAAACGCCCGGGCCCCAGCGTGGTCACCTCACGGATTCTCGCGGGAACCGCGGCAGGTGGCATCGTCCTCGCTCACGATCTTCATTCGCAAACCGTGGATGCCATGCCCGCCACTCTCGACGGCCTGCTCCGCCGCGGATTCAAATTCGTGACCGTCTCTCAATTGCTTGCCATGAAAATCGAGAGCACTGCTGCCCAAGCATCCGCTAATCCCTGATCGGTCAGCATTTTTCAATAAACCACCGTGAGCGAAATCAAGTTCGGCGAGCGTTACTTCGCGACGCGTGGACGTCTCTCGGAAGTCATGCATGGCATCGCTGAACTCGCGAAGACCACCCAGACGGAGTTGGCAGATCGCCTGCCATTCGAAGAGATGGAAAAGGGCCTCGGCACACCCTTTCTCTTCGTCGTCTGCGGCGAGGTGAATGCAGGTAAATCCTCGCTTATCAACGGCCTCTTCGGTCGTGACCTATGCCGCGTCAATATCCTCCCGGAGACTGCCCGCGTGCTCTGGTATCGCTACGCAAAAGTTTCCAAAGACGTAGAAATCACACCGATGTTAGAGGAACGCTATCGGCCCATCGATTTCCTCAAAGACTTCAACCTCATCGATACACCTGGCACCAATTCCATCGTCAGAGGCCACCAGGACATCACCGAAAAATTTCTCCCCACCGCAGATCTCATCCTCTTCGTCTTCCCCGTCACCAATCCATGGGGAGCCGCCACCTGGGATCTCATTTCGCGCCTGCCAGCCGAGTGCATGAGCCGCGTGGTCTTCATCATCCAACAAGCGGACCAACGTGAGCCCATCGATATCCAAGTGATTCTCGGCCACATGGCAGACCTCTCGATGAAGCGCATCGGCAGAGTCCCACCCATCTTCGCCGTTTCTGGAAAGCTCGCCTACGAGGCAAAACGCGCCAACCCATTCTCAGGAGATCTCCTGAAAAAAAGCGGCTTCCTCGCCTTGGAAAATTTCATCTCGAAAAGCGTCTGCGAATCCCCCTCCCGCAAGCAAACCTTGGACACATGGCGCAATCAAGCCGCCTCCGCCCTCCGCGCTGTCGAAGACCGCATCGAGGATCAAACCCGCGAACTCAATCTCCAAAATCGCTTCCTCGAATCCGTCGAACGCGAAATCGATGAAATCCGCGAGCGCTTCGTCACCCGCCTCCCCAGCCATCTCGCCGGAGTCGCAGAAGTCTTCGAGACCGAAGCAATCTGGGTTTCTAAAAAACTCTCATCCAAACTAGGAGCGCTGCCCTCGTTTTTCCGACTCTTCGTCGGCGATCGCACCGGCCACGAAATGGAATCCATCTTCATCGGTCGTCTCCAAGCTGCCGTCGAGGCAGTCGCGGAGAAGGATGGAAACGAGGTCGTGCATTTCTGCCGCGCCCACTGGGATGAGCTCACCCTCCGCGTCAAGGAAACCACTTCTGTGGACATGGGAGGGCCCGTTCCGTTGGACGAAACTCTCGCTGCCGCTAAACAACGCTTCGTCCAGCGCCTTGGCCGCGCCGCCCGCCAAGGCATCGGTAATCTCAAAGTCCGCAATCAGCTCGACAAAGAACTTCGCCGCCGCAATGTCGCCCTCAAGTCCTTCACCGTCATGACTCTTGCGCTGCTCACCGCAGGAGCCACCTGCGGCGGCCTCGGCCTTCCATGGATCCCTTTCATACTCTGTGGCCTCGCCTTGCTATTCCTCGCCGGCGGAGTTTTTGCCGCGTTTTTCACCCGCAAAACCATCACTCAGGAATTCAGAAAACGCCTCTTGGATACTTGCGGAAGCTTCGCCAGCACCCTCCGCACCGATTACGAGGATGCCCTCCGCATCGTCTTCCAAGACTACCTCACCTCACTCGGCCCGGTCCGCTCCCACCTAGTTCGCGAGAAAGTAGCCGTCGAGCCCCGCCTCAAGCGCTGGCAAGAACTCTTCCTCACACTCAAAGCCATCGAGCAAGATCTCTAGAAGATTCGAACTATAGCGGACCCCGAAAACCGGACCAGAGGCTAAACTATGATCGTGCTGGTCGGACTTCGGGACCCACCTCAATCCAATCAGTCCGTCGTGATTGTGACATCATCGATGTCGAAGGTTCCAACCATGGAACCCACGAATACCTTGATGCAGATGAATTTCGCTCCATCAGGAATAGCGACAGTTCCTGTAAGCGTCTTCCATTCTGGGGAATTTTCTTGAAGGCTAAATACGGTCTTATCGTCTGTGATATCGTAGCCCTTGGTGCCCGGCCCTGTGCCAGCGACTTTCGCAAAGCCAATGTTGAACTTGAAGCCATTCCAATCACTTGGAACTATCTCCATGGTCGTCCGCATGCGTGCTGAAACGTTAAGCGATGTCTTACCTTCAGGCACCGGGATCGCGGCGCTGAGCGCGTAGAAGTAAGGAAACTCAGCCACGGTAGTCATACGGGCGTAGTGACCACCCTCCTCTGTTTCTACGGAAACAATTGCCCCACCCTTCCACGGTCGGTCGTTCTTATCAGGGACACCCCAGCCCTCAGGCATACCTTGAACGGCTTCCATCTCAAATGCACCTTCAGGGAAGAGATTGCTTTTCTCCTGTGCCTTAAGCGATTGTTGGGCAGAAAATAGAGTGAGACTCGTAATGACAGCGAGTGCTGAGCGGCTTGTTAATATCATTTTCATAACTTTTAAAGATATAGTATCACAGATATTGGTCAGATACTTCTACCAGCGATAATAGCGGTAAGGCTCGTCTCCGAAATCGAAGGTATCCACGTAATCTGAATGGTAGAAGTTTGGCGGTGGAGCTTCACCGCTCAGTAAACGGAGCCGCATGGTATTTGCGCGACCGTAGATGCCTGGGCCATAAGCACTGTCCCAAACGCGCACGGCGATCACATTACGCCCTGCTTTTACGAGATTTCCTGGCACCCGATACTTGCGCTCGACTTTGTTGAAATCCTTCGTTTTATCATCCAGCCCGCCGACCTTCACCCCGTTGAAATAGGTGCTGTCGAAATCTGCGATGGGTCCCAGCTCCAAGGAAAGAATTTGGCCTGCCCACTTTTCGGGCAGATCGAGAGTCAGGCGGAATACGGCTTCTCCTGTAGCTTCATCGAAACCTGCGTAACCTGCCGGGAGGGTCAGGGTCTCCATGCCAGATTCATATACGTCAGTGGCGACGAGCTTGAGCGCTTCAGGACTTACCCCTGGATCAGGAAACCGAACATCCCCCTCGGTGGGCACAGGCGGTTTTGTGATTGTCATCTGCGCCTTCCATGTCGGCAGTGCCAGTGGGAACGTCAGAACACGCGGTTTGAAAATGCGTTGATCCGGTGAAAAGATCGCACCGCAATTGGCGAGAATCTGACTGAGAGCACGAGTTTGTCTCCAGCGGGTAAAGCGCAAGGCAGGATTCTTTTCAACATCCAAGCGGCTTGGATCGAGCTGCGTGGAAAGCGCAAACCCTTTGGTGTCCGAACCTCGCAATGCGAATAATCCATCTGCCGATATGGCTGCATTGTTGCCACCTGCAATCACACAATAGCTGCCTTCCGTCCTCATCCGTAAGTCTGAGGCGCTCAATCCTGCAAAGAGAGGGCCACCCGGCACTTGAATCGAGCCGTGATAATCTGGATCCATCTTGAACTCAAGCCCACGACTTTCACCCTCTTTCGAACGAGCAAGTTCGATGATGCGACCGCCTGCGCTGACAAAGCTCGCGATGGCCGAGGCGCTAATTTCCGAGGCGGAGCCTAGGATATTGAGTGCATTTGGATCGAGAGCCGTAGCCTTATCGTAAATCAAGGCGAGTCCCGTAAGCATATCTGCGGATTCTTTGCCACCGATATAAACTGTCTTACTCAGGCGAGGACGGATGGGTGCGGAGACTGCGTAATTAAGCAATTGCAGTGTCAGTTTTTCTGCCACTGGGTCCGCTTTATACTGATCCTCTAAATCGAGAGTAGAAAGAGTGACGCGCCCTTTACCAAAATCTAACTCCATGAGCGGTGAGTAAGCCAAATCGAACTCAGTTTCCAAAATTGGACGCCAGCCACTGCGATGGGGCTTCTCAATCGCCGCACTCGCCACCACTCCTTGGTTACCCCATTTCCAACCGTAAAGCGGCATGGCATTTAAATTAGGTTCCTCGGGTTTAGGTTCTGTTAGGGTTGTGTTGCCGTTCCAATTACGCAGGTCCATTGCGTCCAAATTCGTTAGAACCGGATGCTTTGGATCGACCGGGTAAACATACCGTGATGCGTTGCGGGAGACTCTCAAACCCATTGACGTGCGCAGCCACTCAGGCTTCTGCGTCATGATGAGCAGACGGCCACCCGCTTGGGTGTAAGCCTGAAGATCGCCAGGCAGAGCTACCATGCTCGATAGCACCTCGCGTCCGATTACCAGCAGACTGGACGATGGCTGACCGTCCCAAGGCTTTGTCTTCACACCGAGGTCGTTCAGCATCGCCGTGGTCTTTCCGACTGGATCAAAAACGAGCACCTCGATAGGGCTGGATTCAGTTTTTGAGAACGCACGATAACTCAGCGTATCTTCGTGCTTTCTTCCGGCGATGCTTGCACTGAGCTTGATTTCACCATCCTCCTTGGCGGAGGCCAATTCGGTGGGAATTTTAAAACTGATCGGAATGAACAAATTCTGCGCGGGTTTGATTTCCCCCTCGCTGGCTCCTTTCGCGATTTCTTTCCCATTTAGAAAAGCGGTCCAAGTGGCATCATACCTTTCTACGGTGCGCCGATCATTGATGAGGACGGCTTGTTTCACCACTTCTTCGCCAAGACGGAAGGATTTATTCTTCTTGGTGAAAGAGTCGGGTGGCCCTGCGATCCACGCGAGCGTCTCATGATTGACCTCCGTAAGAGTGTCCGCCGAAGGGTAGGCTTTCCAACCAAAATTGGAATCAAGGTAGCCGAGATCCGACTTGCGCAGAGTGGGTTTCCAGACGCCTCGGAATCCCGGCTTAAATTCCGCCTGTGGGACCTCTACGCGGGGTCCGTCTTGATACCAAACTTGATTGTTCATGTTCCAAGGAACCATACCACCGGTGAGACCTGCTGTGCGCCAGCTACGCCAGGTGTTACGAATCAGAAGACTTTGTAAATCCTGCACGGCTGCGGGCTCATTCAGAATCCGTTCCCAGCCATCTCCGCCCCAGCCTTTCTCAGTCTTTTTATTGACTAAAGCTTCGCGATAGAAATCCGGTTCATTCTTATAGACGTCCGAGCCGCCATAAATTGCGGCGAATTCTGTGGCCAAGGGCTCAGACGCGAGTGTGGGGCCATAGCCCGCGCGTCCACGCTGCCATGATATATTGAGCGGAATTCCGAACTCGATGCCGATGTAAGGCACATCTCCAGTTTTCACATATTCGCTCATCCACTCTTCGCGCTCTTGAAGCGGGATGAAATTCAGATAGTGGTTCGCGGTGAAAAGATCACCCGCACGGTTACCGGCATGAACAAACATAGGCCGTGTGGGGTCTGCCTCTTTGATCATCTTTATAGCCTCAGTCACACCGTCTTGGATGGGTGTCACCGCGAGAAGCTTCGCCTTTTGTCCTAAATAGCGTGGATTTTGATCACTTGGATGATTCACAAGATTTCCCATGGTTCCCCACATCAGAATGGACGGATGGTTGCGCACCCGCCGCATTTCCGACTCCATGATTCGTTGATACCTTTCACGGTTTTTCGCCCAGATCGGTCTCCTTTCCGTATCATAGAGAAAACGATTCGCAGGTTCCGCAACGTGGATCATCGGCACGCCTTTTTCGTCGGCACGCTCAGCCCATAGTTCGTGGAAATTCCACTTACCCCTTTCAAAGGTGCTATCAGGCCAGATCTGACAAATATTGAATCCCCGAGTGCGCATACCCGTGAGAATGGGATCGATGGTAGCGATTTGTGCTCGATCACTGGACAGCAGTGCAGGACGCAGCCGGAGAGGGACGCCGTTTAAAATGAAATCACGTCCATCAATCCAGAACTCACGAAAACCAAACCGTTGCGTTCTCTCATCTTCCAAGCCTGCTCCTGTCGCAGACAGATGGACTGTATAGAGATTGGGTTGATCCAGATCCCATCGCTTCGCGTCTGCCCATGGCCATGTCATCGTAAGGACTTGAGTCTTCTCCGCATTAGCCGCCAGAGATTGGGTGAACTTTTTAACTTCGGCACCCTCGCTGTCCCGAATGATGGCGGTGAATGAAACTTCGCCAGCTTTGGCGAGGCCGCTCAACTCGGTCTCAAGCGTGATTTCGCCCTTCCGAGTGGAAGTTTTTACAAAAATATCACTGACGTAAGCGCCCAGAGGTCGGCTTTCCAAAAAGACTTCACCAATGATCCCGGCGCTAGAGAGTTGTGCCTTTGATTTGGTCTCTTCCGCGTAACCCATGAAATTCACCTTTTCACCCTCATCTGGGGTAGCGATGACCATCACCCGCAGTTCCGCATCCTGCCCGGGTTTGACTGCTTTCGTGATCACGACCTGACCGTGAGGCCACTCGATTTTCCCGCAATCCTGGCCATTGACCCAGACTTGGGCATCCGTGCTTACGCGGCGCAGATCCAATACAATCTCCCGACCACTCCATGTTTCCGGAATGGGGATCGACCGCTCATACCAGCCCGCCTTGAGCTCTTCGCCCGGGATTTTCCAATTTTCGCTCGTTCCCTTGGATTGAATCGTTCCAAGATTTCCACTGCTCCTGCCCCATGTTCCGGGGACCCATTTTGTTCCCCAATCATTCGGCGAGGGACTCTTCAATGACGTATCATGGGCGGGCTGAAACTTCCACAAGCCGTTTAAATTGATCCGACCACGCACCGCTGAAGTTTCTTCCACGGGTCCGGCTGCGGTCGGGCTCATTGGAGCTTCCGCTGCTAGGACGTTCGCAAATGAAACGAGGCCTGCCAGTGCCAAAGGGAATAAGAATTTCTTTAAAAAACAAAGAGTCATGGAGATCAGTTAGGGTTGGTTAGGAATACTGATAGATATCCAAATTGTTGGGTTACTTGAGATCATGCCCAAGCGCGTTAGAATTTATGAGCATCTCGGCGGTGTGTCTATCGCATTCAGACGCTGCTAATTTTACAATTCTTTCATACGCGACGGCTAACTCAGCGCCAGTGAGGCACGCTTGGCGACACCCCTTTTCTCACGGTGGGGTCATTCATTCGCTTGCCTAATCGGGAAAGTTCGTCCCCGTCTGTTGACCAAAGTTCCTCGCGCAGATCCAACCGGGTTTCCAAGAATCACGCAACTGGCAGGCGGAGAACGAACCGCGCGCCATTGGGCGAGTCCACGCAGTCGAGGCCGCCGCCGAGCGATTTAGCGAGGCGGCGAGACAACGCGAGACCGAGGCCCACGCCGGGCCGACTTTCCGCAGCTTCGCGGGCAGATTTGTGGAAACTGCGGAAAATACGCCTTCTCTCTGACACTGGGATTCCCGGGCCGTGATCACTGACGGATATTTTGACTCCGTTTGGAATTGTATCGAACCCGATTTCGACCTGCGGCGGTTCACCCACGGCGGCGTATTTGGCGGCGTTATCGATGAGATTAAAGAGGATGTGTTCTATGGCGGCGATATCCACCCTGACGACAGTTTCAGCGAAAGGCTGGTCCAGATTCATAGTTAAGGTCAGGCCTGCGGTGGCGAGGCGGGATTCCAGGCGCTCCCGCAGCGGTTCTAACAAATCGATCAGACTGACCTCACGCACGACCGAGCGCGCGCTGCCGCGTTCAATCTTTGAAAACGAAAGAACGTTCTCGACGAGATGGGAAAGTCGGTCGGCCTCGCGGGATAAGACACGAAGGTAGTCACTCCGCTTTTCCTCCTTCACCGCGCCGCTTTCCAGCATGTCCGAGTAAAGACGAAACGTGGTGAGAGGCGTGCGGAGTTCGTGAGTGACCGCCGATACAAAGGACGCTCTTCGCTCGCTGAGAACCATCACCCCATGCACCAGAAGAGAGATGGTTAGAAGCGCAACGAAAACCGCGATCCAGCCGACGATCAATGGTTTGCTCAGAGGCACTACTCGGAAAGCTGCCGTCACATTCTGCTGCAGGCGGAACGGAAATGAGACCAAGGCAAGTGGGTCATTGGCGCTGGTGGCGAGTTTCTCAAGACTCGCACCTGGCAGGAGATCGGTGGTCTCTTTCAGTAAATATGCCTTCACTTTCGCGGCGTCTAACCAAACGCCTTGAATGATTGGCGGGGCCCCGCCGGCGGACTGCACGGTGACCTTGCGGATCAGGAACAACTCGGCCTCGATCCAAACAGGCCGCATGCTGCTGATTTGCAAAATCTCTCCCTCGCTGGGCAAGGACATGCCCTCATCCGCTTTTATATCTGCTACGGCTTCTGCAAGCGGTGCCGCAGAACGAGCGAGACTCTGTTTCATCTCTGCGGATGAACTTTCCTGGCGTTCCACGGCCCGGGCTCGCTGCACTTTTTCGATTTGATTCGAATCGAGCTGATAAGATTGATCGGAGCGTTTCGATAGCGAATTCCCGGCATTGGAAGCGGCGAGTTTTGATCGCAGTTCCGGCACGTCTTTCGGGATCGACTGCCACGCTTTCTCGCTGGCGGCGGTGGCTCGGTTGATCAGGGAATCGATATCTCCATCTTGTGTAAGAATTGCGCGGAGCGATTGCAACTTTGCTGCGGAAGTGTCGAGCCCGGGAGAGTCCAGTTTTCCATTTTTTACCTGAAAACGCAGGGTCACGAAGGTGTCGGCTGGGGTCGAGATCGGTTGGGCAAATTCGGAAGGCGCGCGTTGGTTTTCGCCTAACAAAATCGCCGCGCCCACGGTGTCCATCCGCCAAAGGGCGAGGCGGGTGCGCTCTTCAAGATCCGCGCGCGCCTCGGCCATTGCGCGACGTTGTTCAGAAGCGATCACGTCGCGGGTGAGCCAAGCCATCGCCGCTAACACGATCATTCCGCAGAGGACGAGGACGGCCCAAACCCTGACACTGCGAGAGAATTTCATGAGGTCCAGCGGTAGCCCTTGCCGCGCACGGTGGCGAGGAGAGATTGGTCTTTGTCACCGAGTTTTGCGCGGAGATGCATGATGTGCTTGTCGATCGTGCGAGTCTCGGTGCGGTCGGGATCGAGGCCCCAGAGATTGCGGAGAATTTCCTCGCGGCTGACGATTCGCCCCTGTGAATCGAGTAGATATTTGAGCAAATCACTTTCCCGCTCAGACAGTTCCTGCCGCTGACCGTTGTTGAAATCGAGCACACGTTCTTTGAAGTCCACCGTCCCACCGGGGATCTCACGCTGGTCTGCGGGGGCGCTTCGCTCACAAGTCCGGCGGAGCACAGCGTCCACGCGGGCGAGGAGTTCTTTCATGCTAAATGGCTTCACCACGTAGTCATCCGCACCAAGCGTCAGCCCACGGACGCGATCATTCTCCTCGCCCCGGGCGGACAGGATGATCACGGCTTGGCCAGGGCGCTTGCGTTTGAGAGCTTGGAGAATTTCAAATCCCGAAGGGCCGGGCATGACAAGATCCAGTAGTAGAAGCCGGTAATTTGCCTTCAGCGCGAGCTCCATGCCCACGTGGCCGTCTGCGGCCTCCAAGGTCCGGTAGCCGGTGTATTCCAAAACATCGACGACCCCGCGGCGGACGGCGGGGTCGTCTTCGATGACAAGAATGGTGATTTCCGGCATACGGGTGTTACTTTCCGAAAACGTAGCCGTTTTGGGAAGCTTGTTCGCGGGTGGTTTCGATGAGGACTTCGTCGAGGGTTTGTGGGCCGGTGGTGGTTTGTTTCTTCCTCTCGGCGGCGACGTAGGCTTCGCGCTTTTCGTTGAGCTCCTTGATCTGGAGTTGGATTTCGGTCCGTTCCTTGGCGAATTTATCGATGAAAGCGGCGCGTTCGTCAGGCTTGAGTTGGCGCATCTCAGCGGGAAGGTCGGCAGCCGGAACCTTTGCTGGGTCGATCTTCCGCGCTCTGACAGCATCGACGAGGTCCCAAGATTCGTTGGAATAATTCGAGCTCGCCTTCGTCACGGCACGTTCGACCTGCGCTCCCTCTACGGCATTTGCTGCAGCGTCTTTATCGGCGCGGAGCTGATTTTCAGACGAGACACTCCCATTCTTCCCATAGCCAAGGTAGGTTTTATTCAACTTTTCGCTGAGATCGGAAATCGCCTGATCCTGCGGTGCATCGATGTGCGCGACGGCCCGGTCCTGATCGATGATCATAAATTTCCCCTCAGCCAGTGCCGCGCCGTCGTGCCAGGATCCGGAGATTCCGGCATCACGCGGACCGCAGTGAATAGTATTGACGATGACATGTTTCGCGAGTGCCTCTTTACATGCCTGACGGGCATCCACCGAGCCTTGAGTGAAAGGTTCATTTCCGGCGATGAAGATGGCTTTGTAAATTTTTTCAGAGGGATCCCACGTCAGGTCCGCGAGTGCGCGCTGAATCACCGCGCCGCAATATTCTTCACCTCCGTTCGTTTTCAAGGCGAACAGTTGGCGACTGAGTTCATCAAGGTCGCGGGTGAGAGGTTGGACCAGGCGAACATAGTTGTTAGAAACGTGAAGCGCATTGTTCCCGTATTCATAAAGCGCAACCTCTACGAACGGTGCGGTGCCGTCGCGGCGGGCATCGACGAATGTATTCACCACTTTCCAAAGCTGGGTGCGAGCTTGGTCAATGAGGCCGTCCATGCTGCTGGAAGTATCGAGGAGCAAGGCGATCTGCACGCGATTCTGCGGCGGCGCGGGATCGACAGGCGGGACGGATTGGGCGTGAAGCTGGGCGGCGGTAAAGAGTCCGATGAGGACGAGGAATTTAGTTTTCATAGCAAGAGGGTTTTACCCCACCGCTTAAAGCGCGTCCGTAAAGAGACTGTAAATTTGCAAAAACTCCGGTGCGATGAATTTATCCGGCCCCTCTCAACGAAGCGGTTCATTACCGCGACCAGTATCATCTTGGGGCAGCAATCGGGCTGGAGGATTCAGAAATCATGAACTTTTCCACACCGGTCCATGCTGCAGGCTTTGTTCCCGTGGCCGAGCGCATCGCCACCTCCGCGTATTGCGCCAATGATAAATGACACCGGAGGGTGTAAGTCGTTGCGCCAGGATTCAAGGTGAAGGGCTGACGACC
>JBGSUW010000112.1:0-64204 GCA_041753275.1 Akkermansiaceae bacterium
ACAGCCACTTGGCGGCTCGACGGCCCGTGCGCTTGCGGTTTTTTCGGCATCGGGCAGGCGGGCATCCCCCAAAGATGCGAGGATGCGCTGGCGCGGTTGCCCTTCCGGGTTGCGGAACGATTCGACGAGTTGGACGACGGGAGTGCCCTTGACGGTTTTGGTACGGAAATACACGCCGGGCAAAATCGCGCGTGAGGAATCCGGAGTCAAGAAATAAATGCATTATTAGGCACTACAAAACGAATTTGAAAAACAGTTTTACTGATTATAAATGAGTTATGAAAATAAGTATCATCATAATTGGCCAAAAAATCGACTTTTCCGCTAAAAACCGCCGAAATCAGGAGGACGAAAAGAAACTTGGGTTAAACCTCTTGGACAAAGTTTCCGTCACCCGACTCTCTGCACCGTCGTGGCCACTCGGAGATATTTTCCCGGTCTGCCATCCTATGGCTTGGCCAATTTAGCGGCGTATTTTGATATCCCGCTTGCCTCTCACCGTCGCGCGCTTTGCGATGCGGAGGCGACTGCGGAACTGCTGATGCTCATCAACGAGAAAAGAACCAAACTATTGTGAAATTTCGATTTTCCAATAGTCCCTAAGCCGCGATGTGATGATGTCAGTAGGAAAATCTTGTTCGGCGACTTTTGAAATGGTTTGGACGCCGCGGATTGACGAGGTGGTAAAAACTTCGTCCGCATTTGCCAAATCGTCCCGCGTGAGGATGCATTCTCGAGCTGCAATGCGTTTGTCATTTGCGATTTCCAGAATCACCTCTCGGGCGATGCCGGGCAGGCAACCTGATGCGAGAGAGGGAGTGAGTAAGACGCCGTTTTTCACCAAAAACAAATTAGCCGTGGCGGCTTCACAAAGGTGGCCTGCGGTATTGAGAAAAAGGGTTTCCGCAAATCCAAGGCGGCGGGCGTGGTCAAGGGCTACGAGATTCTCCGCATAGGAGGCGCATTTTAAGCCCACTAGCGCAGAATGCTCGTTGCGCGGCCAGGGCGATAGCATGGCCGCCACGCTGGCTGGAATTGCGTTTAAAGGCTGAGCGGTCATCCAGATTTTCCAACCACTTCCGAGCTTGATATCGTCCAGAGACCCATTGCCTGCGGTCACGGTGATACGAATTCGAGCGGGCCCGAGCGCCAGATGATTGTGCACTAATAGCTCAGGAATAATTTCAGAAAAATTCGGGAAGGAAAATTTCCAATTTAAGCGAGCACAGGCACGCTGCAGCCGGGCAAGATGGCGCTCTAAAAAGACCGGCCTACCGTCGTTTGCAAGCAGAGTTTCAAACAAGCCCAAGCCAAGAATCGATCCTCGGTCCAATGCCGACAAGGGGGCATTATTCAAATCAAACCATTGCTCATTGCACCAAATTTGCATCGTGGGTGGGGAATCTTGGATTTCGTGGCCAGCTTGTAAACTCTTGCGTGCTGATGGGGAATGGCTGAAGTTCTCCTCATGCGAACTTATATTTTTATTTGCGGAGCTACAATCATGGCGATGGGTCTGGCAGCACCTAAAATGTTGGTGGAGGGTCAGTCGCTTGGATTTCTCCAAGGCGCGCTGACTTTGGGCGGTGGCATGATTATTTGCGGACTGTTTTCCCTTAAAATGAAATGGCACGGCTTGATTGGTGCCGCTGTCCTAGGACTCTTGGGTGCGGCCCGCGGGGCGGGAAATCTTCCGGGATTTTTCGATTACATTGGAGGTGACCGCACCCGTGGCAGCATGCCGGTTTTTGAAATCGGCGTGGCGATGATTTGCCTACTTATGGTGATCCGGGTGATTCGGGTGTTGCACCAGGAGCGGGTGAGACGGATGTTGGAGGAACCGCGATGACAGGCTCTGGAGTAGCCGGTGGTGGCGGGGGCTTGGGCAGCCGGTCTTCCCACTGATGCAATTGGTAACCTTCACCCAGGCCACCCATTCCTTGGAGGAGTTCGTGACATTTTTGACGCCATTTTTCATAGTCTGGCGGCCCTTTCACGCTCTCGCGGCTGCCAGTGAAGACAAGGTAGGTGACTTTCAAATCAGAAACCGGACGACTGTATGACGACGATTTCGGGTTCAATTCCTGCGCCATCCGCAGCGAGGCTTCTCCGACTTTGAAGGACGGTCCACCATCACCGACGATTGCTGGATACACTTTGTCTCCATAAACCACCACCGCGTAATCCCCCACATTTGGGGCCGTCGGGTCCTTAGCGGTGAGGATGTTGACCGGAATTACGATGAATGGATCATACTCTGCGATCAGGAAGCTTCTGGCTTGTAAATCCGCAATGCCTCGCTTCAGGTAGGCGATCCGGTCGCGAAGCCATTTTTTGCGTCCCGCAGTGGTGGCTGCCGCAGCGAGTTCCTTTTCAGCCGACTTGATGCGTCCCTGCCAGCCTGCAATCATCGGGTTTACTACGTCGCCCTGCTTCTTCCAGCCATAGCTGGTGAACGGTTGATAGTGGGTGGAATTGACAATTTCGTCAGGCATTGTCGGCAATCGATCTCCGTCGGAACCGTCTGAAACGACGTCCATTTCTGCCTGTAGAAAGAACACTCGTTGATTATTGGGAGCACGCAGATTGAGAATCGTCTCGCAATCGTAGAGGTTATGCTTGGATAGAATTTCATTGAGTAAATTAGCATCACGGCGGATCCGGGTGACTTTTTCTTGGTAAATTTTTTCAAACCATGGGGACACCTCCGCTTTTTCGACCATGGAAGGTAGGCCAGGGAGAATCTTACTTAAGTTTTTGTTAGATTTTTCCAATTCCGCGAGAGTTTTGGCAGGTTGCGGAAGGCGCAACTGTAGCTGATAGCTCGCTGTGAAACTCGCTTCATCCAACCTCTCAGACGAAGCGATTCCGCCCTTGGCCACTGTCACCTCGGTTTTAAATGGTATGCCGGAGCGCAGTTTCCGCACGTCTCTCACCGTCCCAAGTTCGCCAGCGCTCGCGGAAGTGGGCCTAGGCTCAGGTGCGGATTCTTTTTTCGAATTTTCCTCCATGGTCTTTTTCAGGCTTGCGAGTTCTTCGAGCAATTCCTCCTGTTTGCCCTCCATCTCGATCCGAATTTGCGCCTCAGCTTGGCGGTAAATATCCTTCTCATCCACTGAAGATGTGATCGCTGCAGGGCCGTAAATTTCTCTCAGCCCGCGCTTTACCTTACCGGGGATCGAGGTGAAAAAAAGTCCCATTCCTGCCAACACGACGATGAACAGCCCCGCGCCAAACCACGGGAATCCTTTTGAATGCTTCTGTTTCTTTGGTTTTTCCAAATCCATACTCCGGCCAGCGTATCAGAAGATTCCCCCCCTTCAATCCCTCACCTGCAAAGTTTTCTAAACCACAATTCCCACCTTTTTCAATTTCGGCAAAACTCAGCGATGACAAACCCGCCAGCATCCCTACACTCGCGCCGTGAGCTATCAGGTCTTCGCACGCAAATATCGGCCCAAATCCTTCGACGACGTCCTCGGGCAGGATCACGTTGTCCGCACCCTCCGCAATGCCATCGCCCAAAAGCGCTTGGCGCATGCGTATCTTTTCGTAGGCCCGCGTGGCACTGGCAAAACTTCCACGGCCCGCATCCTCGCCAAGGCCCTCAATTGCACCGACGGTCCGAACGCGGATTTCGATCCCGAGGAAGATGTTTGCATCGAGATTGCGGAAGGTCGCTCGCTCGATGTCTTGGAAATCGACGGGGCATCTAACAACGGCGTCGAGCAAGTGCGCGATCTACGCGAGTCCGTCCGCTTCGCCCCTGCCCGTGGCCAATTCAAAATCTTCTATATCGATGAGGTGCACATGCTGTCCAACGCGGCCTTTAATGCGCTGCTCAAGACTCTCGAAGAACCACCACCACATGTGAAATTCATCTTCGCCACCACCGAGGCGAATAAAATCCTGCCCACCATCCTTTCCCGCTGCCAACGCTTCGATTTACGGCCTATTCCCACGGAAATCATTGCTGAGCACCTCCTGCACATCGCATCGCTTGAGGGGATCACACTCGCAGACACCGCCGCATGGGCCATTGCCAAAGGTGCGGACGGCGGTATGCGCGACGCCCAATCGATGCTCGATCAGCTCGTTTCCTTCTGTGGCGATTCCATCAACGAGGCCAATGTGCTCGACGTCTTCGGCTTCACCTCACGGGAAAAAGTCGCCGCCCTCACCCAGACATTGCTGGCCCGGGATAATCCTGCCGCGCTGTCTCTCATCCAGAAAGAAGCCGAAAGTGGACGCGAACTCTCCCAACTACTGGGTGAACTCATCGGCTGTCTGCGTGCTTTGTTGGTCGCCAAGCTTGATCCCTCCGCTGATGGCGAAGGCATCCCCGCCCATTTATGGAACGAGTTGCTAACGGCAGCCGATGCATATCCACCTGACCGCATTCTCTCTGCCATCGATGTCTTCGCAGAAACCGAGGGCCGGATGAAATGGGCCACCAATAAGCGCCTGCACTTCGAGCTTGGAGTCATTAAGGCCATCCAATCGCTCGGAGAAGTGCGCATCACCGATGTCATCAAAGTTCTCACTCGCGGAGCCGATTTCCTCCCACCTGCCAGCGGCGGCGAGATTCAAGCACCAAGCCCAGCCCCCAAGCCAGTCGCGACTCCTACGCCGGTTCCTGCCCAGCCAGTTGAAAAGCCTGTGCCCCGCCCTACAGGCATGTCTGCTTTCGACTCTCTCATTGCCGATGCACCTGAGGTCAGCGAAATCCCAGCGCCTGAACCAGCCCCTTGGAAGGATGAAAAAACCGTTGAGGAATCGAAACCACCCACACCTCCACCCGTCGCCGAGGATGGTTTTCACAGCGATCCGCTAATTCAGGCGGCCCTCGTGAAATTTGAAGGAAAAGTTCTCAATTAAAATTATCTAACTACTATTTTATGAACATCCAGAAACTAATGAAACAAGCCCAGCAAATGCAAGCTGGCCTCGCCGCAAAACAAGAAGAACTCGCAATTCAAACCGTGGATGCCTCCGTCGGTGGTGGCAAAGTAAAAGTCCTCGCCACCTGTGCAGGCGATGTGCTTTCCATCAAGATCGATCCATCGGTAATCGATCCAGCCGATGCCGAATTCCTCGAAGAGCTGGTGCTCAAGGGCGTGCAAGAAGCCATCACCAAGGGCAAAGAAAAATCCGCCGCCGAGATGCAGAAATTAACAGGCGGCCTGGGAATACCCGGACTATAAGCACTAAATATTAGGCATGATATTCTAACCCGAAGGGAAAGAGAAATTCATGGCCTTTTGTTTAGGATTTACCATTCAATATTTGATGCTTTCACTACGATGATTTGCCGCCGTTTAGGATGGATTTTAGTGGGAGCTTCATTGCTTCTACATCTATTCACGGTCTATTGTTTCGCCCAGCAGCCGGATCGCTTTGCAGCGTTTACGGTAATGCCGATCTGGCTTTGGGGAAGCATCGGTTTGATGATGACCGTGGTAGCGTTCGTTTTTCTGCGAGCACCTCTCTCGATGGTGATGGCCGCCGTGTGGGCTGTCACATTGCTGGTGGGATCCGACGAGGCGCGAGTGCTTGCAAATTTCGGAAAATCCCCGCCCCTGCCCGGTCCTGCAGTGGTCTATCAAGGTAAGCCCGTTCTACGGGTGATCACGTTGAACTGTGCGTTCTTCACCTATGGGAATCCAGCCGCTGACCTTGCGAAATGGCAACCGGACGTCGTCTTGCTGCAAGACATCGCTGCCCATCAAGTCCGTGAAGTGGCAGACGTTCTTTATGGTGGCCACGGCGACTATCGTGCCCATCAAACCAACGGCATCGTCTGCCGCTGGAAAATTCAACGGGAGATTCGTAATCCCGCCCAGCGCGACCACCAAGTGACAATTCTTACTCCGAGTGGGAACACCTTTGAAGTGGTGAACGTGCACCTCCGCACTGCTGCCACGGATTTGCGGTTATGGAATGCATCCGCTTGGCATGATCACCGTGCGAATCGCACTCTTCGCGTGCGGGAACTTTTTCTCACCCAGCAGGTCTTGGAACAAACTACCGATTTCCCCAATACTCCCACGCTCTTCGGTGGCGACTTCAACGCCAGCGCTACCGACATCGTCCATCGCCAGCTGGCGCGGGACTTCGTGGATGCATTTGTCGCAGCGGGTAGAGGATTGGGAAATACCTACCAACGTCGGTTTCCTATATTAAGGATCGATCATCTCTACGCGACTCTTCATTTCACCCCTGTCCGCTGCCGGGCCTATACCACCCGGAACAGCGATCATCGGATGGTGATTGCGGATTTTGCAACGCCTCTGGTCGCAGGAAACTAACTTAACCACCGCGCGGAAACTATAACTCTCCCTCGATGAGATCATCCAACGTCTGACGCTTGCGCACGACGGTGGCAGTAATCCCCTCGACTAGAATTTCAGCAGGCAATGGCCGCGAGTTATAGTTTGAGGCCATCACAAATCCATAAGCCCCTGCCGACATCAATGCGACATGGTCACCCGGATTAAAGTCAGGCAGCGGCCGATCTTGACAGAAAAAATCACCGCTCTCGCAAATCGGCCCGACTACGTCCACTTTGATTAGTTCGTCACTTTGCGGCTCCGTCAGTGGAACAATTTCGTGGTGACCCTCATAGAGCGCTGGGCGAATGAGGTCGTTCATTCCCGCATCCACGATTTTGAAAGTTTTTGCAGCGCCTTTCTTTTCATACAGGCACTTCGTCAGCAACACGCCTGCGTTTCCGACGATGTAGCGGCCGGGCTCAAGCAGAATTTTCAGCCCCAGATCCCGCAATCGTGGCACGAGTTCTTTGCCGTATTTTTCAATCGTTAGCGGCCGGGCATCCTCGGCTTGATCTTCCCACCAAGCAGAATTCCCTGACTCCAGCGATTGCTTATAAATGATGCCGATGCCTCCACCAATGGACCAGAATTCGATTCCATGGCGTTCTTTCAACGCGGTGACCAACGGGATAACTTTTTCGACAGCCTCAATGAATGGAGCAATAGAAGTAAGCTGCGAGCCGATGTGCATTTGCAGCCCGCGCAGCTTAATGTTTGGCAGCTCTCTGGCAG
Organism: Akkermansiaceae bacterium; assembly: GCA_041753275.1. Classification (GTDB taxonomy): domain Bacteria; phylum Verrucomicrobiota; class Verrucomicrobiia; order Verrucomicrobiales; family Akkermansiaceae; genus Luteolibacter. Next base: position 7,065 of record JBGSUW010000112.1, read on the forward strand.
CCCGCTCGTAAACATCTGCAATCGCCTCGAAATCGACACCAAATTTATTCTCAGATTTGCCCGTGGAGATGTATTTGTGCGTCTGCGCATCCACGTTCGGATTCACCCTCACCGCCGCCGGAGCGATCAAGCCTAGCTCCCCTGCCACTTCATTGAGGTAACGTAACTCCTCTTCACTCTCCACGTTGAATGAGTAGATGCCTTTTTCCAAAGCATACACAATTTCGTCCCGAGTCTTACCCACGCCTGCGAAAGTGCAGTGAGCGGGATCACCGCCTGCCTTGATCACCCGGAAAAGTTCGCCTCCGGAAACAATGTCAAATCCCGCTCCCTGAGTCGCCAAGAGACGCAGCACGGAGAGATTGGAATTCGCCTTCACCGCGTAAGCCACCTCATGCTCCACTCCATCAAGCGCTGCATTGAGGCGAGTGTAGTGATCTACGATCGTCGCGCCAGAATAGACGTAGAGGGGTGTTCCATGCTCATTCGCAAGCGCCTGAAGACTGACATCTTCACAGAAAAGTGAACCGTTTTTGTAAGAAAATCCATGCATCGCAGCAGGGAAATAGGCTCGAAACTTCTTTCGGTAAAGACCAGAACGAAAATTAAGAAAAATGCAAAAAAACTTGACCCAACATGCTTGGCGCACTTTACTCCGCGTGTCGCGACAATTATTAGGCGGTCCGATTGAGCATCCCTTTGGGTTTTGGGTTTTTCCCGGGGATTGTCGATCGGGCCGCTTTTTTTGTGGGTAATTTTAACTACCTCATTCTACGCAAAAGCCCCAACTTTCGATTAATTGGAATCATTTTTCAACTTTGGCGAGTCGCTGGATGTTGCTCAAAATCTTCAAAATCGGATCTCTTTGAATGATTGAAAATAACTGTCGAAATTTTCAAATCCGTCAGTATCAATCTCTTGTGTAACCCTAAGTGCTGAATGACTCGCCCAATTCTTTCAAATCATCCTAATTTCCTTCAGAGAACCTGCCTTCTGCTTGCAAGCTTGATCTTGCCATCAAAATTGTGTCCCGCCCACACACGATATGAATTCGGCAACCCAACCGCGGAAGAACAACTTTACATTGAATATATTAATCGCGCTCGGAGCAATCCAGCAGCGGAAGGCATCCGTCTTGCAAACACCACCGATTCTGAAGTCGTTGCGGCATACACCTATTTCGGTTTAAATCGCACATTGATGAAGGCTGAGATGAGTGCCTTACCACAGTGTCCGCCACTCGCGCCTAATGCGAGTCTCACCACCGCCTCACGTGGACATTCTCAGTGGATGCTTGCAAGAGGCGTCCAACTCCATACTCAAACCAATCCTAGCAGCACCATCAGCGGTCGTGTCATAGCTGCTGGATTCGATTTGGCACTAATCAGCGAAAATATAAGCGCCTACTCCAAAGATGTTTTCTATGGACACGCCTCATTTGAAACGGATTGGGGGCCTGGAGGCACAGGAGGAATGCAAGCAGGGCGCGGCCACCGCACAAATATTCACAATCCTGCCTATCGCGAAATAGGCGTGGGGGTGGCAAATGGCATCCATCCCACCAATAATTTAATTGGCCCACAGCTTGTCACTCAAAATATTGGAACTCGAAAGATGAGTGGCTACTTTGCCACAGGAGTCGCCTACTTCGATTTCAATTCAAATAATTTCTATGATATTGGTGAAGGGCTTGGCGGGCTAACAGTCAAGGTGAGTGGATCGAATTACTACTGTATCACGGCAGAGGGTGGCGGCTGGTCCATACCCATCTCCGCTTCATCTGGAACGGTCGATTACACGATTACATTTAGTGGCTCGAACTTGAATGAAGACATCAATCTCACAGCTCCTGGAGATCAGAATATCAAAGCCGATCTCAAACTTTCCTATGCACCACCGCTCATTACCAGCGCGACCACAGCGGGCGTGAATGTCCCCTACCCTTTCTATTTCAGCGGCGTGCCGGGGATTTCGAATTATGAATTTACTCGTTGGACAATCGCATCAGCTCCTCAGGAAAATTGTAATAGCTTAGCAGGTGTAACCATGTCATTGAATGCGGGTTATACAGGACTGAATACAACTTTCAAATACGAAGGGGCGGCAGCATTTCAGCTTACCAGTGCGGGCAGTCCGAACAGCCAGTTTATCATGCTCAATAGAACCTATTTCGGTGGCAACAATCCTTCATTCAACTTCCGTAGTCGTTTAGGTACTACCACCGCTGGAAATCTGCATCGAGTGCAATTTCAGGAACGCGGATCGGCAGTTTGGCAGGATTGTTACACCCAATCGGGAGGATCCACAGAATCAACTTTTTCTCTTCGCACGGTTAGCTTGCCTTCACTTGCTGGAAAAGCGTTCAAACTACGATTTTTATTGAGTTATGTTACCACCAATCCGCCTGCTGGATATTACCCCGGAACGGAATCAAACAAAGGTTGGATGATTGATTCGATCGCCTTCAACAACATATCTTCGATCAGCAATCAGGCGACTCAAACAATAGATGGCACCTCAGCCGTCTTCACTCCTATGACTCAAGGAAATTTATTACTGTTGGCCGCACCACAAGTTGAAGGAAAATTGTTTCCGGCTACATCCCGGATTCTTCAAGTTACGGCTCTGCCACCCCCACCGACCTTCACCTCATGGGCCACATTACTCGAGTTTTCTGGAGAACTTCCTGCGGGAACTCTAGCACTCAATCCGAATGGTGATCCAGATCTTGATGGAATTCCTACCTTGATCGAATACGCTTTCGGTACTTCACCTATCAGTTCGGAACCTCCATCAAGCCGAATGCCTGCCCCTGTAGAAAATCCAACTGACTATGTTTTCCGATATAAGCGCGACAAGGCTCTTACCGACATCGTATTGATCGCTCAAGTCTGCGAAGATCTTGTCTCATGGAAGAGCCTAGGCCAAGAAGGAGCACCAGAAGGATTTTCTGACAGGTCTATTACAACTTCAAACAACATCGAAACTCGAGAAGTCACGATTCCAAAATCTGAGATTAAACATTGTTTTTTGAAGATCCAAGTCACAAGACCCTAACAGATCCGGAGCAGACGTTCGCCAGCTTCTTGGAGTGTTGCAGCATTTTTCGCAAAATGAAATCTGATGAAGTGATTGATCGGTTCTTTGAAAAAACTCGATCCTGCGACACCCGCTACACCGATATCTCGAATTAACCACTCGGAAGCAGCGGTATCAGAAGCAAATCCCAACACAGAAATGTCCATCATTACATAATAAGCTCCCTGCGGCTCGGTAAACGGCAAACCCGTTTTACGCAATAAACCCAAAAATAAATCACGCTTCTCGGTGTATAAGTCTTGTAGCCCTTGATAATAGCTCATTGGCAGTTCCAATCCAGCAATCGCAGCTTCTTGCAGCGGTGCGGCAGCACCCACCGTTAGGAAATCGTGAACTTTGCGTGCTTGTGCGATCACGGCAGGCGCTGCTTGCACATAACCTAATCTCCAACCGGTGATGGAATAGGTTTTTGATAGGGAATTACAGGTAATCGTCCGCTCAAAAGCACCAGGCAGTGCGGCGAAATAGATATGTTCATGCGGCGCATAAACAATATGTTCGTAGGGCTCATCTGTGATAACGAAGGCATCGTGTTCCTCTGCCAAACGGAGGATCTCCATCAATTCTTCTCGCGAGAAAACTTTTCCTGTGGGATTGGAAGGATTGCACACCACAATCGCTTTTGGCTTTTGCGCAAAAGCGCGCTTCAGATCATCTAAATCAAAGCCGAATCCTGGGGGATGCAGTGGAACATAGATTGGCTGGGCACCTGAGAGAATCGCGTCTGCCGAATAATTTTCGTAAAACGGAGAAAAAATAATCACCTTATCTCCCGGATTGCAGGCCGTCATCATTGCAACCATCATTGCCTCTGTGCTGCCGCAGGTCACCACAAGATGTTGCTCTGGATCAATGGCAAGCCCTGTGAAGTTTTGAATCTTCGCAGCAAGTGCTTCTCGGAACCGCGGCGCACCCCATGTTACCGCATACTGATGGTGCGGCCCACGCGTCGCCCGTTCCAATGCCAACAGGATTTCTTCTGGTGGATCGAAATCAGGGAATCCCTGGGAAAGGTTGATCGCTCCATAGTGAAGCGCCATCCGGGTGGTGCCACGGATGACGGATTCTGAAAAACCTGATAATCGAGTGGCAGTCGCTGGCATGAACTCATACCAGCGTCTTTCTTCCTAAAAAGCCACTTCTAATGCAGCGCTCAATAGTTGTAGCCACGGCGATGACCATAACCGTATCCATCATAATATCTTGGGCGGTGATGGTGGCTGTTACCTCGGCGATAATCGCGGCGGTTGTTTTTTGTAGCAGCGTAACCTATCAAACCTGCAGCCGCCACTCCGGCAACGGCCACCGCAGGATCGACACTTTGGACTGGCCGCCCAGTCGTATCATAAGTGGTCATGCAGCTGATACTGGATACTGCGAGGGCGACGATGGATGACCAAGCGACGATGCGAACCTTCAAGTGTTGTGGATTCATACTCTTATTAACGGACTTGCCGTGAAATTATTCAAAGAAATTTTACAGCAATTACACTCTACGGATTTTACCGCTCGCCGTAATTGGCAGGGATTCCACAAATTGCATGCGCACAGGCACCTTGTAGATGGATAGAATATTCCTGCACCATTGAATTAACTCACGTGGAGTGACGTTTGCTTCATCCTTCAAGATGACTTCGGCCACTGGCAGGGTTCCCATCACGCCATGGGCCACGCCGAAAACACGGCAAGACTTCACCGCAACGTGGCGACTCAAAACAAGTTCCACCTCTTCCGGGAACACTTTCATGCCTCCAATGTTCAGCACACTTTTTTTGCGTCCTTTCAGAAAAATCCGTCCGGAGGAATCCGTGGCGGCGATGTCTCCGGTGGCAAACCATCCATCGACGCAAACTTCCTCACAAGTTTGCCAAGGCGATAAATACGCATCAAACATTCCAGGCCCCTTGATCCAGAGCTCACCCGTGCGTCCGATCATCACCGGCATGCCTTCATCATCGCGCAATTCTACATCGTAGGCGGGTAGCGGCCTACCAACAGCCATCGGCGAGTCCCCTGCCCCGCCGGTATTGAGCAATGGCATGCCAACTTCGATGATTCCCATTCCTTGCACCAATGGTGTGGCAAATCGTTCAAAGAATCCTTGGGCGACCGTCTCCGTGAGCGGCGCGGCCGTGCTCACCGCCAAGCGCAAGTCCGGCCAGCCATAATCACCCCTATCTGCTGCGAGAAGCGAGTGATGAAACGGCGCGCCATAAATGACGGTGGCACGAGTTTCCTTAGCGACGCGTAAAATCTCAACGGCCAGATGGGAAGTACCGACCACCGTGCACGCGCCATGATAAAGATACAGAATAATGGACACCGCAAAATGGTGGGCCATCGGCAGCATCCATAGCACCCGGTCCTTTGGCCCGATCGCCAAGCCAGCATTCGCAGCTTCGATTCGCTCCCGCAGCTTGCGATGGCTCAGGACCACCCCTTTGCTCTGGCCAGTCGTGCCGGAGCTGAACCGGATGAACGCCGGTTCTAAATTTGCAAAACTCTTCTCACACGTTAGTTCCACCCATTCTAACTGCTGCCAACAAGCTCCAGTCTGAAACTCGCAGTGATTTACAGAAGCGCTCCAGTCCGTCTGATTTTTTCCCAAAACACAGCCACAAAGTCCCGTTCGCACGATGACTTCAGCCCGTTCTGCCGCAGTGAGTTCATCCGCTAGCGGCACCAAGCAGCCGCCTGCTTTGAGAATTCCCAATGCGAGAATAATATAGTCCACTCCATTTTCACAGCCTAGCCCCACTCTAGGAACGCTGCCGTTTCGAAATCCCGGGCAACGCTCCAGCCATCTGGAAACCTTCGAAACCCGAGTGAACAACTCCTCGTAACTCAACGTCAAATCGCCCACCACCAAGGCGGGACGCTCGGCGGATGCTCGCAGAATGATCTCATCCACAATATTCACAGTGCCGGAAGTTATCGCGCGGACGAGTGAGGGAAAAGCTCCAAATGCGAATGCGGCATCCATAAATTCTGATCTTCTATGCATCCTGCCCATCGTAAATCCCATCAAACGGCCATACTTCCAGCAATAAGTGACTATGATTGGACATCACACAATACGACATCACTCGGCGGCCCGAAAAATTCTAATACATTCGAATGAACATGCGAAATGCCTCGCATTCCCGATTCACCACCCGCGAAAAACAGGGAAACAACACCGGCTTCGACGACGAACACTGTCTATAAAGCAAACATCTACACAAGTGGTATCGATGTTCCATCACAATTATCATTTGAATCTTCATGGTCGAGCCTTCCGTTTCTTAGATTACCCACGAATGTCGATCTTATGGAGCTCCTAGATTAGGAATATTCCAGATGCTCCATCTACTCAGCCTGCTTCTTGGTCTGGATCGCGGATATCCTATTAGCATCTATATGGCGGATTTAGAGAAACTCAATCTCAACTCAAACTCGTCACAAATTTTGTTCATGATCACGATGTTACTCACAATTTCCTAAAAGTCGTGACGGTGAAAGATTACGAAGTTACAGATTCTGAAGAGAGGTACGGAGCACCCGGTTGGAGTAATTCTCACCTGATTAATGAATCCTATAAAGTTGAGAGTACGAAAATTGAAATGCCCGCTGGTCAATCCATCAGCGGCTTTCCAATCATTGGGGGCCAGCCCGTTGAAGTCCTAAAAATTGACAATTCGGACGAGATTGATCCAGCGGATCTGACAACACGTACTGTGAAGATGGACCTCCTCCCGGTGGAGGTAAGGGATATGAAGGATTCTACTAACACTGGTGACGACGTAACAATTACCCCTTGGGACAATGCCACACAGCCCAATCCGACTGACGCCAACATCGCATGGATCGAGCCGCACAAGTCAGTCACAGACGCAGCACCGAGAATGCCGCAGCTCGTGTTAAACATTCCAGGTCTTCCACAAAACGTCACTTTGGACGCAAAGTTGCTCGTTGTATATGCGCGCCCTTACGCAGGCAAACAAGCTGATGACACGGTAAAAACCTCTGAGGATGGTTCATTCCAGAGTGTGGCTAACGGTCGTTGGGAAATCTTTAATCAATACGCAAATCTGCCATTTTTTGGAGGAGACGCGACGCTTACATACAAGATCAACGGAGGTGCCGAACAGACGATCAAAATTGCGATAGATGGTCGGAACCCGGATGACTTGCGTTGCAAAACATACACCCAAGGGCGACCAGCTTCTCCGTGGAATTCATATGCTATCGAAAAGCACGAAAGTGAGGCTTATAACCCCGGTTACTATAACAAATTTTGGGAACGTCATGGCGACAGTAGCCCGATCAACAATGGCGTGAACTATACTTTCACGAGGGGCGATGCTCTGATAGTTCGCTCGGCAGGAGAAACAGGTGTCGGAGGAACTGGGCTTACTCAAGTAACTGGAGCTGGCGGAAACAAAACCGTTTCTGCGCCACGCGAGATTTTTTGGAACTGGCAAAAAAACGTAGATGCCTTTTTGGTAATAATGGCAGCGAGAATACAAATCGCTAAGACCTTCATGAACGATCCGACTCCTCGTAGCGGTCCGGGTTCGATGCCAAACGGCCAGCGCCCTCAAACCATGTTCCACACAGGGAACAACGTAGCGGTTCCAAGCAGGGTGCAAGGCCTCGTCACATTCGGAGACGCATTAAACAACAAGCGGCCAGAAGACGCAGTAGCGATTAAAGCATACAACGGTGCATCCTCTCACTGGTGTTCTTGGCGTGGGCCTACCGTTCACGAATGGCAGTTCAACTACGGCCAAAACAACTACGTCCAGGAAGTGTGTAACGAAATCGAGGAGGCCCAGCCATGAAACTTTGCATCTTCTTTATTGCGGCGATGTTGGGAAGCGCCACCGCTGAGACATTGAATCAGTGGCTGGCTGAACAAGTGCAGAGAGATGAGCAGTTGCTTGTGGATGCCATCGTACAGACGGGCGGCCACTCTTTAGATATGCTCAAAGATGCAAAAACTTATGTGCCGTTCTTCCTTGAGGCACCGGAAGGAGCCGTGTTCGTCTCTGCTAAACAAAAAGAGGCATTCGCAGCAGACTTTGAGCAACGGTTGCAGACCGCTATTGCACCCTACGCGAGTAGCGGAAATCCTGTCTTGGAAATGATCTCGCTTGCTGAATACCTGAGGCAGCCGGAGGCGGCATGGCGCGTAGTAGATACCACCGGGCAGTTCAATCTGAGGAACCAACAGCAGCGGGCCGACGAGCAAGAAAGATTGAAGCAGGTTGGGCAACTAACTCGCACTACAGCAGTCAGCGGCTTGACCACAAGCACCGCAACTACACCGCAAACCACACGTCCACCGAAGCCGCCGCCAGTGGTGCAACCACCGGCACTGAAGCAAGCACCCAATGCAAAGCCGTCACCAACCCCAAGCGATGAGGCAACATCATCAACATCGTGGAGCATCATCGTTGTTTTGATCGTGGCAGGGATTGGGCTGCTCTGGTTCTTTTTGAAAAAAGCGAAAGTGAGTAGGCTTTAAAACTTCACTCAACTCACCCAAAATATCGTCGCTCCGCACCGCGAGACATCCCGCTGGCGACTGTCACGCCAGCTGCATGTCAGGCTCGCTATCACTCGCATTTTCCGACCACCCCACCCCACACGGCGAGCTGGGAGGCGCCCACCGCCCACCGCAAAAAAGCTCCGCGCCCAGCCTACGGCATCGTGTTTCGTGCCTCACACCATGCTTCTGGCCCCTTCGAGAACGTCTTCTCGTGTCGTCCACTTAGCCTCTGGCTCGAATTTCGGGGTGTGCTCCACTTTACACAAAAAGAACCCGCCATGACATGGCGGGTTCCAAAATTAGCCTGAAAGCAGAATACTATCAATTACTTCCGTCTTGCGATTCGGAAAATGAACAACAAAAGAATGGCACCACCTGTGGCGATTGCGATTCCAGCGAGGTCGAATGAATTGACTCTGCCGATACCCAAGAGGGTTCCAATGTAGCCGCCAACGACAGCTCCTAAAATTCCGATAATAATGGTGACAAGGATCCCGCCGGGATCTCTGCCAGGCATGATGAATTTAGCAAGTGCACCGGCGACGAGGCCGAGGACGATCCAAGTAAGAATTCCCATATTGTGGTAGTTGGTGGTAGTGGTTTAATGATCCGTCAGACGGCACCACTGAATGAATGATTTCATTAAGAAATGCAAATAAAAAACGACTGCCTGTCATTTCACACGGAAGCTTGAGAAATAGAAAAATGCCCTTTGCCTTTCCCTCCGCCCCATTTTACTACTTTCTCCGCTAATGGATCAGTTACCACCCGCTGTAGAAATCCGAGATCTGGTGAAGGACTTCAAAACGTCGTTTCGTCGGCAATTGCTGCGGGCCGTCGATGGAGTCTCGATCAGGATCATGCCAGGCGAGGTTTACGGCTTGATTGGTCCGAATGGCTCGGGAAAATCGACGACCATGAAGGCCCTGCTCGGACTCGTAGTTCCTACATCGGGTCAATGCGCGATTTTCGGCAAGGATTCTCTGCGGGTGGACTCCCGCAACGATGTGGGATTTCTACCAGAGAATCCGTATTTTTACAAGCACTTGAGCGGAGCGGAAACACTACGATTCTACGGCAAACTCTGCGGTCTGAAAGGCAAGCTGCTAGATGAGCGGGTGAGTGAGCTTTTGGAGTTAGTTGATCTGGAGGGAGCTCGTGACCGCAGGTTGGGTGGTTATTCCAAGGGAATGCTACAGCGCATCGGTCTGGCGCAAGCACTCGTGCAGGATCCTCGTTTGCTAATTCTCGATGAGCCGACAGCAGGTGTGGACCCCGTGGGCTCACGCCAAATCCGAGATCTTATTTTCAAACTTCGCGAGCGTGGTAAAACGGTCTTCCTATGCTCACATCTACTTGAGCAAGTGCAGGAAGTCTGCGACCACGTCGGGATCATTTTCCAAGGTAAAATGGTCAAAGAAGGGCCGCTTGAGGAATTGATCGCGATTGAAGACCAGACGGAGATCATCTTGCAAGATGCCAGCCCTGAGCTGATTTCCAATATTCATTCACTAATCGAAACATCGCACAGCGGCACTCTCGTGCGCATTGGTAAACCACGGACCACACTCGAGCGGCTGTTCCTGCGTGAGACGGTTAAAGATCAGAAACGATGAGCAGTTCCACCCATTCCCTAGGCTCGCACGTGAGCCGTATTTCGGTAATCGCGCTACACGCCTTCACCCAACTGGTAAGGATGAAGGTCTTCTACTTCTTGGTGGTATTCGGCATCATCATGATCGCGAGTAACTTTTTCGATCTCCCCCAGCATGATGGCCCGGAAGCAATGGGGCTCAATGTGCTGCGCTCGATCAAGAGCTGGTCTCTCGGGACGATGACTCTATTCTCAGTGGTCTTGGCGATCGTTGCGACCGCGCTATTGCTGCCGAAAGACGTGGAAGATCGCACGCTTTACACAATTCTAGCGAAGCCCGTGCCGCGGCTGGACTATCTAGCGGGCAAACTGCTCGGGGTGCTACTACTGGTTTTTGTATCCTTGATGCTGATGAATCTTTTGATGACCGCCGCCCTCCACTTGCGCACTGGAATGGTGCTCAAAGAGCAAATGCAGATGGCGGAAAATTTGGGGTGGCCGCAACCTACCATCGATGCGATGAAAGCAGAGACGCTCCAGCAAGGTCCAAGTTGGTCGCTGCAAGGCGCTGTATTTGCCGTGTTTTTACGGGCATCGATCATGGCCTCGTTGGCATTGTTAATTTCGACTTTTTCGACGAGTACGCTATTTACGACGATTATTAGTTTTTTGATCTACTTCATCGGCCACTTCCAAGCGGATGCGCGGGATGTTTACCTCCAGTCTGGCGAGGCTGGGCAAGGAGTTTTCGCGCGTCTGATCTCACTGTTGATTTCATTGGTGCTACCTGATTTCCAGCTTTTCAATGTGATCGATGCGGTGATTCAAGGCCAATCTCTACCGCTAATGATGTTAGGAAAACTGACCTTGGTCGGACTTTTCTACGCTCTGTTTTTCACACTCGCATCGTGGTTCATCTTTTCTGAGAAGGAATTTTAGCACCGTGAAACATCCGATCAAATTGGGCATCTTGGCCGTTGCGGTGCTGGCCTTCGGGGCAGTGAGGATGCCATTTGAAGCACGCTTGAGCAGCGATCTCAGAGCAGCGGGATTGACGCCGCCACCATTGGAAATCGATACCCGGGATAAGATCGATCAAACAAGTTCAGCCGTTGTCCTTGGTGGGCTACGCACCTTGGTGGCTACTTTTTTGAACCTGCGGGCATTTTCCTTCTTTCAAGAGAAACGTTGGGACGAGGTGGCGGAAACTTTTGGAACCATGGTGGATCTCGCGCCTCGCACCCGGTATTATTGGGAAACCGGAGCATGGCACTCCGCATACAATGCCGCTTCTTCATACTTTAATGATGAGAAACTCGCTCCACTGCGCCGCAGAGAGGCGTGGCGGGCATCGATCATCCGTGGCCGGGCATTCCTCGAGCGCGGCATCCGCAATAACCCTGGTGACTGGAATATGCACTCCTACTTGGGATTCATGCTGTCCGATGTGAATAAATTCCCAGCCTTCCCTGATATCAACGAGACCTTCTCCGCTGCTGCGAATGCTTACAAAAACGCAGCGGAAACAGGCAACGCCTTGCCTTTTGTAGAGCGAGCACGACTTTACAGCCTTGCAAGAGTGAAGGGAAAAGAAGCGGAAGCACTCGCCTTGGCTCGCTCACTCTACAAGGTCCGAAGAAACCATACTCCCACGGTTAAATCGTTACTGTTCGTACTGGAAGCCCATGAAAATCCAGACATGGATCTCGTCAAGCGGGCTATCGAAATTTTCGAAACCCCTGAAATGGCCTATGAAACGTTGAGCGCCTTTTGGCTGCGGACCCGTGAACGATATCCAGTCTATGGTGTGGCAGCAACATTGGAACCTCTCGAAAAAACTCTCAAGATTGCTCCCGAAGAAAGCATTTTCAAGCAGTCACTTCAGCCCATCACCGGCCCCGACGATTGGTTCGCCAAATAGCCGGTAGCTTTGCCCTCGACAGAATCGCTTTAAACACTGAGAACCCTTTGACCATCTTTTGACTTTTTCATGCGGATTGCTCTCTTCGGTGATATTCATGCCAACCTGGAAGCCCTAGAGGCTGTCCTCGCAGATGCCGCTAACCAAGGTATCACGGATTACGTCTGCCTTGGAGACATCGTCGGCTACAACGCAGATCCATCTGCATGTTTGGAAATGATTCAGGAGATGAATTGCCCAACCGTAAAAGGTAATCATGACAATGATGCCGCCGGCAGTCACTCACTAGAGACCATGAATCCGGTGGCAGCCACTGCTCTGGAGTGGACCCGGCTCCAACTCAATGAGGAGCAGCGGCGTTGGCTCAACCGGCTACGGATGGTCCGCCAGGTCTTTGATTTCACCATTGTCCATAGCACTCTCGATCAACCGGCGAATTGGAACTATGTCACCAATCGCTTCGATGCGGGGGCAAATTTTTCCTATCAATTTACCCAGGTTTGCTTTCACGGCCACACCCATGTGCCGCGTGTCTATGCCAAATCGGACCGTGTCAATGAAGTGCCGGCCGAGTCCATCGCAATCGAAGACGGCGTCAAATATTTCGTAAACATCGGATCCGTAGGCCAACCTCGCGATGGCGACTGGCGCGCCTGCTACGTGGTTTTTGATTTGGAAACCAATCTCATCACCTTCCGCCGTGTCGAATATGACATTGCAACGACTCAAAAAAAGATCATCGCCGCAGGCCTCCCCGAAATGCTAGCCGAGAGAATCAAAGAAGGCCGCTGAAAACACTGCCTTCATCTAAACTCACACTCCCATCGTTCACTGACTTCCGCTCTATTTTTGATCAATCGCACACTCGCCAGCGAGTTTAGAAACCCCCGGTTTGGCCAGGGTACCAATTCGTGCCAGCGAGTGGAATCTTTGCCATGGCAGCACTCTCCAGGGTTAGTGCAGCCATATCTTCAGGTTCCAAATTATGTAAATGTGATTTACCACAAGCACGCGCAATAATTTGTGCCTCCATCGTTAATACATTCAAATAATTCGCCAGGCGGCGGCCACCCACTTCTGGATCCAATCGTTTTTGAAGTTCGGGGTCTTGTGTGGTAATCCCTGCAGGATCCTTCCCATCCTGATAATCATCATAGAATCCGGCTGAGCTCCCTTGCTTTTCATATTCAGATTGCCACTTCGGTGAATTACAACCCAACGCAATCAATGCAGCCGTCCCAATCGCGACGGCATCGGCTCCCATTGCGATCGCTTTGGCGACGTCCGCGCCCGAGCGAATTCCACCACTTACGATGAGTTGCACTTTCCGGTGCATTCCAAGTTCATTCAATGCCTCCACGGCTTGACGCAACGCTGGTAAAGTAGGGATGCCGACATTCTCGATAAATACATCTTGTGTCGCTCCGGTGCCACCTTGCATGCCATCAAGAACGACGACATCCGCACCGGCTTTAACCGCGAGCATCACATCATAGTATGTCCTGGATGCACCTACTTTGATATAGATCGGCTTTTCCCAGTCAGTAATTTCTCGCAATTCTTGAATCTTGATTTCCAAATCGTCCGGTCCGGTCCAATCTGGGTGACGGCAGGCACTACGTTGATCAATTCCCTTTGGTAGTGTGCGCATCTGTGCCACGCGATCACTGATCTTTTGGCCGAGTAGCATACCTCCCCCACCCGGCTTGGCGCCCTGGCCGAGGACGATCTCTATCGCATCTGCCCTGCGTAAGTCATCGGGATTCATCCCATAACGGGAAGGAAGATATTGATACACCAGATGCTCCGAGTGAATCCGTTCTTCCGAAGTCATGCCGCCGTCGCCAGTAGTAGTGGATGTGCCAACAGCGGTGGCTCCTCGTCCGAGAGATTCCTTAGCTGTAGCGGACAATGCCCCGAAACTCATCCCCGCGATGGTGATGGGGATTTTTAAATGCAATGGTTTTTTGGCGAAGCGTGTGCCCAAGACCACATCCGTGGCGCATTTTTCCCGATATCCTTCTAGTGGATAGCGCGACATACTCGCGCCAAGAAACACCAGATCGTCGAAATTTGGTAGCGCGCGCTTGGCGCCCCAACCACGGATATCATAGATGCCAGTTTCCGCCGCACGCTGGATTTCGTGGATTACACGACGGTCATAGGTGGCAGATTCACGAAGAGAAGGATTGTTCATAATAATTAGTAACTTGAAGCATTATCTACTTTAAAACTATACAAATTGCGAGCACTGCCGTAGCGACGGAATCCATCGATCTGGACGGCCAACAAAGATTTAGCTAATAATTCCGCTAACTCCGCCTTATGCTCATCCCGCATTTCCTTCTCGATGCAATCAGCTCCCAAGCTAGCAACGCTGCCACGCACATAGAGCCGTGCTTCGTAGATGGAATCTCCCAGAGCTTCACCCGCGTCACCGCAGATCACCATTCGGCCTGCTTGTGCCATAAAAGCACTCATGTGCCCTACGGACCCTTGTACCACTATATCTGCACCTTTCAGTGAAATCCCGCAGCGCGCCGAGGCATCACCTTCGATGACGAGGAGACCGCCATGAGCGGTGGCACCTGCTGACTGGCTGGCATTTCCCTTCACCCGCACCAGGCCCGACATCATGTTCTCCGCCACTCCTGTGCCAGCACTACCGTGGATAGTAATCTCCGCCTTCTGATTCATGCCCGCGCAGTAGTAGCCTACGTGTCCTTGTGTTTCTATTTTTGCGGCTACGCGGAGTCCACAAGCTACCGCATGGGCCCCACGCGGATTTTGTATATAAATCGTTTCTATCGGACCATCTTCGGATAGATCGTGTAAGGCCTGATTGACCTCACGCAAGGTTAGTTGACTTAGATCAAAGTTCATTGAGCGATTTTCAGTTCGAGGTTGGATTCAGACTTGCTCCAAGTGTAGATGCGAGCGGGTTCGGGTTCCCAGATTCGGGCATTCTCGATGTCAGGCAAATGGACGAGTGCGCGATATTCCGAGGCCATTGCGACGTAGTCGTCGGTCTCGGCAAGGATCGCAGGCTTGCAAGCGATCGGATCGCGCAAGACGGCGAATCCGTCTTTAGTGCCGATGGCAAAGGTGAAAAATCCGTCCAGATCACGCAAGGCTCCCTTCAAAGATGCTTCGAGGGTGTCTCCTTGCCGCAATCGCCACGCCAGATAACCGGCCGCCACTTCGGAATCGTTATCAGTGCGGAAAGAGATCCCTTCCCGCTCCAGACTGCGGCGCAAGCGGTTATGATTGCTGAGAGATCCATTGTGAACCAAGCAGAGATCCATTCCTGTAGAAAACGGATGAGAGCCTGCGGTGGTCACAGCACTCTCAGTCGCCATCCGGGTATGCCCGATGGCGTGGCTTCCTTGTGCGGAGCTTAGATTAAATTGCTCCATTACCTTACAAGGCAGCCCCATTTCCTTATAGATCTCGATCATCGATCCTACACTCATTAAAGTAACAGAAGAATCAGCGGCCTCCGCCGCAGCGCGTAATGTTTCCGGCTCACCACTGAGATGCGCCAACGCATGAGTGGAAAGGATTTTCATATTCTCCACCTTCCCCACTTTGTTGAAGTAAGATTTCCAATCATAGTCCAAAGCTGAGTGATGAGCCACAATCTTGGTGCTACCTGCTGCCGCAGGATCGCGATAGATCGCAAACCCCGCACTGTCAGGACCACGCCCTGTCAAGCAACTTAGCATCGGGACAAACAATTCCCCCAGCCGACTTTCGTAGGTAGGGCTCTTAGTATAGAAGGCTGCAATTCCGCACATGACGAGCGATGCTTAACGCCGAGTTTCTTAGGATGCAACTTTATTTTCATTTTAATTTGACTCCGGCTTATGAAGATGGGAATCTCCGGAGTCAATCAAACCGAAATACTTTATGACTAAAACGCTTGCAGAAATTAAGCAGCAACTCGCTCAGGATAATATTCAATACGTGCTGGCCCAATTCGTGGATATCCATGGCTCTGCGAAAGTGAAGATGTGTCCGGTATCATTCCTGGATAAGTTACACTCTGACGGTGCAGGCTTCGCTGGAGCCGCTGTTTGGGGACTGGGGCAAGGGCCTAACTCTCATGATATGATGGCCCGAATCGATCTCGATACGTATTCGCCACTCGGTTGGAGTCCTGGAGTAGCGCGCTTCGCCACTGACATATTTGTGGATGATAAGCCGCATCCCTATTGCTCTCGCACGAACCTCCGGCGGATGCTTAACAAGGTAGATGAGCGACTTGGGGCAGTGTTCAATGTCGGCATCGAACCGGAACATTTTCTTGTCACCAAAGATGAGCACGGAGAAATTCAACCTTGGGACCCCGGCAAAATTGATAATCTTACGAAGCCTTGTTACGACTACAAGGGCATTGCTCCGGCCATGGAATATCTACAAGACATCATGGATTATTGCAATGAACTTGGATGGGGAGTCTATCAAGCGGATCATGAGGATGGAAATGGTCAATATGAGATCAATTTCGACTACTCGGATGCGATGACGACAGCAGACCGAATGACATTCTTTAAAATGATGGCCAGTCAGGTGGCCGCGAAGTATGGGGCGATTGCCACTCACATGGCCAAGCCCTTTTCAAATCGCACAGGGAGCGGTGCGCACATTCACTATCATCTAGCAGATAAAACCACAGGTGCAAACCTCTTCACCGACATGGAGGATCCCCAAGGCTTCGGTCAATCAAAACTATCCTATCATTTCTTGGCTGGCATCATCAAGCACGCTCCCGCACTGTGCGCGGTCACATCGCCGACGATCAATTGTTATAAACGTTTGCTCATGGGCCCAGGGCTTCAAAGCTCGCGCTCGGGATTTACATGGACACCCGCCTTCATCAGTTATGGCGGTAATAACCGCACCCAGATGCTACGGATTTGCGGACCTGGGCACATCGAGGACCGCACGATTTCTGCCGCTGTGAATCCTTATCTTGCCTTAGCTGCCTACCTCGCAGCTGGCATGGATGGCATTGAGAAAGAACTACCCTGTCCGGAGCCGAACCACGGCAATCTTTACCTAATGACGAAGCAGGAGATCTACCGCAAGGGCTTGACCACACTACCACAATCCTTGCGGGAAGCGTTAGCCGAGCTAGAGCAAGACAACGTCGTGTTAGATTCATTGGGGCCAATTCAAAACGAGTTCCTCAAACTCAAATGGCAGGAATGGAATGATTATCACCGCTTTGTTTCAAAATGGGAAACAGAGCAGTATTTGACATTCTTCTAATATCACGAAGACAAACGAGATGAGCAAAGTTTACGATGTCGCCGTCATCGGCGTGGGTGGAATGGGTAGCGCCGCATGTTTCCGGATGGCACAAGCCGGTCTAAGTGTATTAGGTATAGAACAGTTTTCCATTCCTAATACTAGGGGAAGCTCCCATGGTGCTACACGTATCCTGCGGTTAGGACTTCATGAGAGCGAAAAATACGTTCCCATGGTGATGCGGGCGGTCGAATTATGGCGTGATGCTGAACAACAATCCGGCGAAAAACTTTTCCACGCCGTCGGTAGTATCGATGTGGCGGAACCCCATAGCCGGATCTTCTGGGGATCGCGTGATGCGTGCGAGACTTGCGATATCTCTCATGAGGTTCTTGATGCGGATGAGATCCGGCGCCGTTTTCCCGCGATTCATCCTACTGACTCGATGATGGCCGTCTATCAACATGACTCTGGCTTTGTATTGCCTGAGTTAGCAATTTGCACTCATGTGAATCTCGCGCTAGCCGCCGGGGCTGAAATCCATGGCCATAAAAAAACCTTGAGCTGGGAAAAACGGGGCGACGTTTTCCGAATTGAAACCGACCGTGGACATTACGAAGCTGCACAACTTGTCGTGACAGCAGGTGCTTGGTTAGGAAAACTTTTTGGCCAGGAAAAAGTCCCTGTCACGGCAGAGCGGTGCGTGTTGGGATGGTTTGCACCATTGCGAAATGCGGCCCGACTTTCAAAGGGCCAACTTCCTGTGTGGATTATCGATTCTGAGCAAACGGGACACTTCTACGGCTTCCCTATTCACGGAATGCCAGGCTTTAAATTGGGTAGATTGAAAGAAATCCCTTCCGATGCGGTTGATCCGGACTTGGAGAGAAAATATCCTGATCGAATTGACGAATTGGAAATGAGGGAGTTTCTTGCCCAATGTTATCCAGATGCCAACGGAAGCCTACTCTCGATGGAAACTTGTTTTTTTGAGAATACGGCGGATCGGTCTCCCATTCTAGACCAGGTGCCTGGAGAACCGGGTTGTTGGGTTTTGGGTGGATTTAGTGGTCATGGATATAAGTATGCCAGCGCTGTAGGTGAGATCGCTTGCGATTTAGTTCTTAATAATAAGCCCAAAGTGGATTTAACTCCGTTTCGCATCAATCGTTTTATATCTAAGTGAAATCTCTATCAAACCAACAAGAGCTAGATTTATTCTTCGAGTATCTCCGCTTCCCGACGGTCAGCGCGCGGCCGGAACATGCGAATGATATGAGGGTTTGTGCTGAGTGGTTACTCGAACTGATGCAGAGCTGGGGAGCTTGCGTTAGTATTGAAGAAACAGGTGGCCCGCCTATCGTGTTGGCAAAATTTCCAGCAAAGAGCACTGCTTCGGAAACATTACTTATCTATGGTCACTACGATGTGCAACCTGCCGAGCCGCTTGATCTCTGGAAGTCCGCTCCATTCAACCCTGAACTGCGTGAAGGTAAAATTTACGCCCGTGGTGCCACTGATAATAAAGGCCAGACTTTCTCACTGCTCTTAGGACTTCACGCGATGTTGGTGGAAGGAGCACTGCCCGCGAATGTCACGGTCATGCTGGAGGGAGAAGAGGAAGTCGGTAGCCCGCATCTGGCAGCTTGGGTAGAGAAGAACCGTGATGTATTAGGCTGTGACGCTGCTTTAATTTGCGATACCAGCATGATCGAACCTGGCTGGCCGGCGATCACCACCGGCTTACGCGGAATCGCTTGTTTCGACTTTGAGATCCAAGGGCCACGCAGTGATCTGCATTCAGGAATGTTCGGCGGCCCCACACCGAATCCTGCCGCAGCTCTCGCAGCTATTTTGGCACGGCTGCACGGCCGATTGGGTGAAATCACAATTCCAGATTTTTACGATGGGCTAATCGAGGTGAGTCCCGCCGAACTCAAAAGTTGGCGCGAGCTTCCTTGGAATGAAGCATGGTTTGAAGAAGCTACAGGAATTAAACCATTGGCTGGAGAACAAAATTACTCGGTCTTGGAAAAAGTTTGGTCTCGGCCTACTGCAGAGATCAACGGACTTTCAAGCGGCTATCAAGGTAGCGGAAGTAAGACTATCGTCCCCGCCCGTGCTTCGGCGAAAGTCAGCTTTCGCCTGGTGCCTGGGCAACAACCTGACCGTATTGCCGAGCTCGTGAAAGTCTGGTTTGAGCAGGAGCTTGAGCGTGAAAATGTTACTGGCAAGTGCATCTACGATCACGGCGGGGATCCGTTTTTCACAGCTCCTGAACATCCTAAGATGGATCTGGTGAGTCGCGCTTTGACTCAAGCATTCGGGCGCGCACCGGCATGGACGCGGGAGGGCTTGAGTATCCCAGTTGCCGCACTTTTACAAAAGCAGCTTAAGATACCAGTCATCTTGGCAGGCTTGGGAATGCCTGATTGCCAAGCACATGCACCTAATGAGTCATTCCCCTTGGAGCAGCTTCAAGGCGGGGTTCGGTTTATCAAAGCAGTTCTTCAGGAACTAGGTGAGTGATGGTTACTAATAATACTTAGGAAATGCACGGGCGGAGTTTTGATTTTTTCCGGCCCGTGTTCTTTACTCGCATCGAAGTAAAGCGTGTCTCCCACATCCAGCTCATACATCGTCCCATCATGGCGATAGGTCATCTGGCCTTTGAGCATAAAAATCATCTCATGACCGGAGTGCTGAAAAGAATTTTTCTTAGGATCGAGTTTCTTCTCCTCGATCACCATTAAATAAGGCTCGAAAGATTTCTGGAACGGCAGATCGAATGCTAAAGAATGATAATAGTGCCCCATCTTGGAAGCGCGCCCGACAACGGGTTTGCGCTCGTGACTGTGTACAAGCTGGGCGGATTTGCGATCGTGGCTGGTTCTGAAAAACGCGCTCGGTTCCGTCCCCAGAGCTTGAGCAATCCGCGTCAAAGTTCCTACGGGCGATGACACCAGGCCATTCTCAATTTTTGAAATCTGCCCCTTGGTGAGACTCACCATTTGGGATAATTGCTCAATCGTGATGCTCTGTTGCATCCGGCAGTTGCGGATGGATTTTCCAATCGTTTGCTCTACGGTTTCGTTACCCATAATGTATAGAAATATAATAGAAAGAGGTTGTGGTCAATATGGGATAAAGTTCGGAGTAATCATCGAATAATACCCATTTCATCTACTTGCGTCCTCTGATTTTCGATGAATGTTACTTAATCAGGTAGCCTGGCAAACCATTCTTTCGTCTTCGGGCGATTGAGCATTACGAGAGTGAGAGTCGGGTAAATGCTGGAAAAGAATACTCCGCCGATGGCCCCCACCGCCATAATCATCGACATATACACTTCCGCACCCTGAGCAGAAGAACCCTTCGGCATCATGCCTGCGGTCATTGCCTCCATCGCTGGAAGGATCGTCGTTAGTGTAAATATCAACCTAATCAATTTTTCTAATAGTGAAGCATAAGCATAGCCGTTCGACCACTTCAGCCCATTCCGCTTCTTCCTCAACATCTGGATTCCGGCGATGATCATCGGGATCGCGACGATCAAACCTAGAATTCCGCTTGTCAGCGTCATTGGCAAAACCTGTTGCTGCATTTTCAACTGCGCGTCAAGCTGCTCGGGCGCGGAGATCATTTTCACGAAAGCATTTCCTGCAAACACATTAAACAATGCCCAAGCGCTACTGCAGATACCGAGCGCAGCGAAGACCAAGTGCAATATCCCAAAAACTTTCACCAAAGGAGGATCTGCTACCATCTCGACCGGGATCATTGGTGGTCCTTGAGGCAGAGGAGGCTGGACTTCATTTCGATCATTCATTGCATTCCGAAATAGCCGTAATGACCTCGGACTGTCGAGCGAATCAATGATCAGCGCGAATAATTCTGGAATCTTTTGTGGGAAAAATAACGTGCAAGGATTCTATTTCTGGTGCTAGAAACAGCCCAGCCTACTCGTTTCCAAACCATGCCACGCGTCACCATCACCGTTCCCGAGAAAAACGCCCAGCCCTATCGCTTCCAGTTGGACAGGCAGTCCGTGACATTCGGGCGTGGGGATGAGAATGATATCGAGATTGATTCCGGCTCCGTTTCGGTCTGCCACGCAGAGATGCGGAGAATACAAGGTGGTTATGAGCTTGTGGATCTGGATTCCACCAATGGAATCAAGCTGGATGGAATGAAATATGCAGTGATTCCACTAGGCACTGGCGGAGAAATCAGCATTGGCGATGTGAAATTCGACTTCTTGCTTGCCGATGATGAACGGGCAGCCCTTGCCGCTGAGTTGCCTCAAGCGATGACTGATCCGTCTCACGAATTTTCCCAGCCACCCGCTAGAGCGATTACCCAGCCCATCAGCTATCCGGTGCACAAATCCGGCGGTCTGACCTTTGGGGCCGTCGTATTGTTCCTGATTCTAACTGCCTTCGCGTTTTTTGCAGGTTTGGCCGTGCGCTACCAGCAAGACACGGGCAAATCACTCATTGAGGCGATCCAGGAAAAGTATCAAGCACCCGGGAAAAATGAATCCCCTCGTGCCATTCCCGTGGCCGAGCCTCAGCCATAAACTGGCTTTCCATTCACAGGCTTGCGGATCCAGGCCGTCAACGTCAGTATCACTTCCATGTGCCGCCGGATTCTTTTTCTCACCTTGTTTGCACTGAGCGCCATCGCCTCAGCCCAGTCCTACGTCCCCAGTGGCGAACGCCCGCCCGCGATCGCTCGCGAGTTCCGGGGCGCATGGGTCGCTACCATTTATAATATCGACTGGCCAAGCTCCCCCGGCCTCAGCGCCGCGACTCAGCAAAGCCAACTCCGTGCGATTCTCGATAAGTTGGTAGCCTTGAAAATGAACGCCGTGGTGTTCCAAGTCCGCCCGCAATGCGATGCCGTCTATCAATCCTCCATCGAGCCATGGAGCGCCTCACTTACCGGCACCATGGGAGCCTCCCCCGGCTACGATCCCCTCGCCTTTTGCATCAAAGAAGCACACGCCCGCGGCATCGAAGTCCATGCATGGTTCAATCCATTTCGAGCGCTTTCAAATAACTCCCAGCAAGTTGCTAGAAATCACGTTACCAAAGTCGCTCCGCAGATCACCAAACGCTTCGGCAGCATGACATGGTGCGACCCCGCCGAGCCAGACACCCGCGCCCGGGCCCTCAATGTCATTCTCGACGTCGTTCGCCGTTACGATGTAGATGGCGTGCACCTCGACGACTATTTTTACCCCTACCCCGCTGCCGGTCTGCGTTTTCCAGATGGCAAATCTCCCGCCCAGAGGCGCGCCTACGTCGATGGCTTCGTGAGCAATCTCTACTCTGCCGTGAAGCGCCAAAAACCTTGGGTCCGCGTCGGCATCAGCCCCTTCGGCATTTGGCGTCCCGGCGTGCCGGCCGGCATCGAAGCCGGTATCGATAGCTACGAACAACTCGCCGGAGACTCACGTAAATGGCTCAAAAACGGTTGGGTAGATTATCTCGCGCCGCAGCTCTATTGGCGGATTTCCCCGAAAAAACAAAGCTACACCACTCTGCTGAGCTGGTGGCGACAGCAAGGTTCGCGTCCTGTCTGGCCTGGCATCGCCACCTCCCGCGTGGCCTCTTCTGAAGATCCCGGCCGGCCCGCTTCAGAGATCACAAACCAGATCGATCAAAGTCGGAAAATTGGCAATAATTGGAATGGCCACATTCACTGGAGTGTGAAAAGCCTCATGAAAAACCAAGGCGGCATCGCCACCAGACTCGCCAACAGCTACACCCAGCCCTCCGCCGTCCCACCCATGCCATGGCTCAGCAAGAAAACCCCACCAGCCCCCGGCGTGAGCGCCACAGTGAACGGCGGCAATACCCGCGTGAACTGGCAGGCTGGCGGAAATGTCTCAAAAGTGGCCATCCAAGCCCGCATCGATGGCAAATGGCGCACTTGGAAAATCGCTCCAGTGTGGGCCAAATCCGTCACACTCCCCCGTGCCGAAGCCATCGCAGTGACTGCCTTCGACCGCTTCGGCAATGCCAGCCCGCCCAAAGTCTTAGCGCTTCAATAAAAGTTTGAGAAATCCCCACACGCCATCCATCTTCTGCCTCACACACGCTCTCCAATGTTACTTAACTTCTTTAAAATGAACGGTGCCGGCAACGATTTCATCATCGTTGATAATCGCGATCTTGCCCTATCCGCCGCACTCGATGCGGACACCATCGCCGCACTCTGTGATCGCCACCGCGGCATCGGTGCCGATGGCCTGCTCGCCGTAGAACCAGCCCAGAAAGGCGCGGATTTCCGTTTCCGCTACTACAATGCCGATGGTGGCGAAGCTGAAATGTGCGGCAATGGTGCCCGTTGCTTCGGCCGCTTCACTGCCCACCTCGGTGAAATTGTCCTCAAAAAAGTCACCTTTGAAACGATCGTTGGCACCCTCGGCGCAGAAATGATCGGAGACGATGTCCGGATTGCAATGTCGGACCCCAAAGACATCAAACTCGAAAGTGGAGCCACCGTCGCAGGACTGGAGGCCACCCTCCACTTCGTCAACACCGGTGTCCCCCACGTCGTGGCGTTCCTTCCAAGTCCAGAGGCTCTAGATGAATTCGATGTCTTCAACCACGGCGCTGCCATACGCCACCACTCGGCGTTTTCCCCTGCCGGAACCAATGCAAACTTCGCCGCAGTGCTTGCTCCAGATCACATTTCCATCCGCACCTTCGAACGTGGCGTGGAAGACGAGACCCTTGCCTGCGGCACCGGCATGGTCGCCGCCGCACTCATTCACAGCCTTCTGACAGGTGCCCCATCTCCCATTAAAGTCGATGTAGAGGGCGGCGATACTTTGGAAATCGGCTTCGAGAAAACCGCCGACCAGTCATTCAAGAATGTCACTCTCACCGGCCCTGCGGACTTCGTTTTTGAAGGCGAAATCGACATCTGAATTCATTCCGGGAAAATTTCAGTAACTGCCACTTGAATGTTGGAATCTCGCCCGCCAAGCTGTGCGGGTGATTCCCAACGTCCTTGCAGAACGCTACGCCTCGCCCGCCCTTCAGTCCATCTGGTCCGCCGAGGGCCGCATCATTCTTGAGCGCGAGTTCTGGATCGCCGTGATGAAAGCCCAGCGCGATCTAGGACTCGATGTGCCTACCGCCGCCATCGATGCCTACGAGGCCGCAAAAAATACCGTGGATCCCGCCTCCATCATGGCGCGGGAAAAAATCACTCGTCACGATGTGAAAGCCCGCATCGAGGAATTCAATGATCTTGCAGGCCACGAACAAGTCCACAAGGGCATGACCTCGCGCGACCTCACTGAGAATGTCGAGCAACTCCAGGTTTATCGCTCATTACTCCTTATCCGCGATAAATCAGTGGCCACACTTCGCCGCTTCCGCCAGCGCTCTGAGCAATGGAGCGAGCTCATCCTCACCGCCCGCACCCACAATGTCGCCGCCCAGCCGACCACCCTTGGCAAGCGGATCGCGATGTTTGGGGAAGAACTACTCAGCTCTCTAACAGCCCTCGATTCCATCATCGCCCACTACCCCGTCCGCGGCCTCAAGGGCGCGGTCGGCACCCAGATGGACCAGCTATCACTTTTTGAAGGAAATGCCGCAAAAGTCGCCGATCTCGAGAAGCGCATTGTTTCCCATCTTGGCATGCCCGCCGTGTGGACGAACGTCGGCCAAGTCTATCCGCGCTCGCTGGACTTCCGCGTCGTCGCTGCTCTCACGGACCTTGCATCAGGCCCCTCCTCATTCTGCAAAACCCTTCGTCTGATGGCTGGCCATGAGACTGCCAGCGAAGGCTTCGCCCCTGGCCAGACTGGCTCCAGCGCCATGCCACACAAGATGAATTCACGCTCCTGCGAACGAGTGAATGGCTTCCACGTTATCCTCAAAGGCTACCTCACCATGGCCGCCGGCCTCGCAGGCGATCAATGGAACGAGGGCGATGTCTCTTGCTCTGTCGTCCGCCGCATCATGTTGCCAGATTCTTTCTACGCCATCGATGGCCTGTTCGAAACCTTCCTCACCGTCCTCGATCAAATGGATGCTTACGATGCCGTAATCGATGCGGAAACCGCGCATTACTTACCATTTCTCATGACCACCACCATCATGATGGAAGCCGTGAAATCCGGCATCGGCCGCGAGACCGCGCACAAGGCCATCAAAGAGCACGCCCTCGCCACCGTCAGTGATCTCCGCCAAGGTAAAATTGATCGGAACAACCTCATCGAGCGCCTCGCCGGAGACGAGCGACTCGGTCTCACTCGCCCCACCCTCGATGCGATCCTCGCCCGCGGCGATCAGGAAAGCGGAGCTGCCAAAACGCAGATCCAAGCCTTCGCCGACGCTGTTAGAAAACTCGAGACCTCCAGTCCTCAAGCCGCCGCCTACACCCCCGGCTCGATTCTATAAAATCTCACGACGAGAAGTTCCGACAGAAATCTTCCCATTTCTCACTTGCGAAATGGTCCCCGCTTTGTCATTCTACGCGAGGCAAGTTGCCGCTGTAGCTCAGGGGTAGAGCAATTCATTCGTAATGAATAGGTCGTCGGTTCAATTCCGACCAGCGGCTCCATGATTTTCAAAAAGTTACGTAAATCGACTAGTTGGAAGACAAATGCTCGGGTTTGGACGTAGAATAATTATTCGAATCAGTTCCAACACTCCAAATCATACGCAAATCTGCGCAATATTCGTTTGAATAGCGACGCGTTGTTGGGTATTGATACCCCAAGAACAGCCTGCCATGTGGACCGCCCAATCAATCCGAGATGCTCGCTCGCGTCACACGCTAAGAGACTTAGAACGCGCGCGGATTCAATTTGCCGCCATACAGAAGGTATCCCCACCTTTCAAGAGACCCTTAAAGACTTCCACGACTATTGTGAACAATTCGGACTGTGGATCGATATGCCTCTGGACCTATCTACGGAACCCTTCGCAATCGGCTCCGAACATGAGGTGTGGCAACTGGGCGATAAAGTCATCAAGCTGACCCATCCCAACTTTTTCGGCCTAAGGGTGATTTATCGTCCCGATGAGGATCAAAAGTGCTCTCCCTGTGAATATTTTGAAAGGTGGGTGCTACACAACGAAATATTCGGCGACGACGTTGAAATTTTAGGGGTTCTCCGGACATTGGAAGGGCTCAGGACGGTTATCTCTCAAACTTCCATAGAGGGCGTGGATGCGTCACTGGACCAGATTGAGGAATTTTTCAATGAAAACGGGTGGCAAAAGATCAAGGCATTTGGAGAAACAGCTTGGTTTGAACCTGCCCTTTCAGTCGTTGTTTCAGACACGCACCGAGGCAATTTAATTAGGACCGAAGAAGGTGCTTTGGTTCCAATCGACTTCCGAATTCAAGCAGTTTCGGGAGCAATGCTCGACTCTGTCAGGCAACTGGCCGCCAAATAAACTACTTCGCCATCACCTCCATGTTCCCGCCGACAGCAACTTTGACGCGACCAAGAGAAGTGGTAAGCACAGAATTCGTAATGAATAGGTCATCGGTTCAATTCCGACCAGCGGCTCCATTCTCATCTGAGTGTTGATTTAAAAATCAGCAACTTGCGAAATAGCCCCTGTGCGATTGTTGTGCCGCTCTTCAACGAGGTGGTCGCTACTGCGGCATTGATTTTCACCTTTCAAAATGAAATAACACTCTGTTCTGCGCAGAGACTGTGAAGTAAATGGTGCTTGCAAGATCAAACGATCGGATCTTTAGTTGCCCAGAGGGCAGTAACATTGCCCGTATCAATCAAACAACTTACGTCCCAGTGTTCTTTCCTATTACTAGGTCAGTTACCACTATAACCATCCTTCAAGTAAAATGCATATTACCAGAAATGAAGTCACCAGATGTGTAATGGCGCGTATCATGCGCGATGCAATCATGTATCAGAAAAGTTTTTTCTTGAGCCAATATGAGACTTGGGAGGCAGCTGAGAAGGAAGGACGCAAGTGGATTAGAAAACAAAAGAAGATCCTGCCACCTTCGAGGATGAACGAGGAAGGAAGGATGACAAGTAACAACCGTTCCGGCGTGGTTGGTATCTATATTGCTAAAACAACTCGAATCAAACCCAACGGAAAAAAATACGAATATTGGAAGTGGATTGCCAGATGGCCTGACTGCCCTGTCAAAGGAGGGGTCAGCTGGACCATCAATGAAACTACCTCTGATGACGACGCATTCGCATTGGCGTATCTAACGCGAGAAATGCGGACCACCGATAAGAAGGAGATCCTAACCAAATTCAGAAGGATCC
Organism: Akkermansiaceae bacterium; assembly: GCA_041753275.1. Lineage (GTDB taxonomy): Bacteria > Verrucomicrobiota > Verrucomicrobiia > Verrucomicrobiales > Akkermansiaceae > Luteolibacter. Next base: position 34,750 of record JBGSUW010000112.1, read on the forward strand.
GCGGAAGAAAATCCCACTTGGAAATTATGCAGAAGAAGCAGCTGGTGCTGGTGTAATACACCTCGGTTACACTTGAACTTCAGTGGGGTTCGATCATTGCGTATTCGTCGAGACTGTAGTCTCTATCGCTTTTCAATTTGCCACGTGTCCGGATTACGGGCGATGGCAACCTGGTAGTGCAACGACAGCGGCGGGGTATGAGAATACTTCCCGTGGAGTTCTCCAGCCAATACATTATCTCGGGCGGATGCTGCGCTTTTCCTAAATCTCCCGAACTTGATCATCGGTGCTTGTTATAAGAACGAGTTTGCGATTGCCATGGCTCAAGTCGGGTGAAGAATAAAGGCCAAACAAACATAGGGAATGGCCTATTTTTTCCCTAATAACAACGGGAAATGCGGACCATCAGAAATTTCTTTCAACAAAACGCCACACCTCAAATTTATCATGGAAACTCGACTTATGCCTTCAGCTCGCGAAACTGCCGTTTTGGATACTGCGGAACTCCGCGCATCTTTCCTCCTCGATAGATTATTTACAATCGGGGAACTCGATCTCGTTTACACCGATCTTGATCGCGCCGTCGTCGGCAGCGCCGTCCCGACCACCGATGCGCTTGACCTCAGCAATGACGAAGCACTCAAAGCCGAATTCTTCCTTCAACGCCGCGAACTCGGCATCCTCAATCTTGGCAGCGCAGGAACCGTCACCGTCGATGGGACCGCTTACGAAATGGCAGCCCACGATTGCCTCTACGTAGGCCGTGGTAGTAAGGATGTCTCCTTCGAGAGTGCCTCCGCAAGCGAGCCTGCCGTTTTCTACCTCATCAGCTACCTCGCCCACGCCACCCATCCCACCACCAAGGCCACCCGCGCCGATGCGAACCGCGTGGAACTTGGCTCCAAGGAGGAATGCAACGAGCGCACCATTTTCCAATACATCCATGAAAACGGTATCAGAAGTTGCCAACTCGTCCTCGGCTTCACTGAATTCCAGCCCGGCAGCATTTGGAACACCATGCCCTGCCACACTCACGATCGTCGCAGGGAGGTCTATTGTTACTTCGAGGTTCCCGCTGCCCACCGCGTCCTCCACATGATGGGACAGCCGCAGGAAACTCGCCCGCTCTGGGTCGCCGATCGCCAAGTCGTGCTCTCCCCGCCATGGTCCATTCACTCCGGTTGTGGCACCGCCAGCTACCGTTTTTGTTGGGCGATGGGCGGTGAAAACCAAGCTTTCACGGACATGGACCGCATCGAAATCGCGGATCTGCGGTGAGCAAAGTTTAAAACAAGTCTGATTCCATGACTCCCTTCGATCTCCCCGGAAAATCCGCGCTTGTTACCGGTTGCAAGCGCGGCATCGGCTTCGCGATGGCCCAAGGCCTCGCCGAGGCGGGTGCGGATATCATCGGCGTCAGCGCCAGCCTGGAACTTTCAGGCAGCGCCATTGAAAAAGCGATCACCACGCTCGGTCGGAAATTTACTGCCTATCAGTGCGATTTTTCCGACCGTGAGGCGGTGAAATCCTTCGCCACCCGTGTCTTGGCCGAGCAAGGTGTGCCGGACATTCTCGTCAACAATGCGGGCACCATCAAACGCCAGCCTGCCGCTGAGCATTCAGACGATTTCTGGTTCGAGGTCATCGACGTCAATCTCAATGCCCAGTTCCTGCTCAGCCGGGACATCGGCGCGAAGATGATCGAGCGGGGAAGTGGAAAAATCATTTTTACCGCCTCGCTGCTCACATTTCAAGGCGGCGTCACCGTCCCCGGCTATGCAGCGTCCAAAGGCGCTATCGGCCAATTAACCAAGGCGCTCGCGAACGAATGGGCCGGCAAGGGAGTCAACGTCAATGCAATCGCACCCGGCTACATTTCCACCGACAACACCGAGGCCCTGCGCGAGGATCCGGTGAGAAGTCAGCAAATTCTCTCCCGCATCCCCGCCGGCCGCTGGGGCGATCCAGACGATTTCAAAGGCCCCGTCGTTTTCCTGGCCAGCGATGCTTCACGCTACGTCCACGGCGAGATTCTCGTGGTCGATGGCGGCTGGATGGGACGCTAATCCAATAGTCATCTCATCCACTTTGCGACCTCGCTTTCGCCACTCCCCTAACCCTCCACCATTTCAAAAACTCCACCACCCAGCAAGCGGCCGCCCTCGTAGAATGCGCAGATTTGCCCTGCTGCCACGGCACGCTGAGAGCGGATAAATTTCAATGCCACTTTCCCATCTGCCAGTGGTTCTAACATCGCAGGCTCCGCTTTTGCTCGGTAACGCGGCTGGGCATCGATCAGGCGCTTCCGGTCAAATGGTTCATTGAGCGCGGAAAGCGTGCCGACCACGCAATTCTGCACGTACAATCCCTCAGACTCCGGAGTATCCCAGCCCACGACTAATTGGTTCTTCTCAGGATTTTTCCCCACCACCACATAGGCCATTCCAGCTCGCGGTGATGCGACGCCGTGGCCTTTGCGTTGGCCGAGAGTATAAAGGTGCAGGCCGTGATGCTCACCAAGCACTTTTCCCGTTGGATCCACGATTTTTCCCGGAGTATCCGGCAAGTAATGGCGCAGGAAATCCGCCATTTTCACCTGTCCGAGAAAGCAAATTCCTTGGCTGTCCTTTTTTTCTGAAACAGGCAAATTGAAGCGTCTCGCCACGCCCCGGACTTCTGGCTTCAGCATCTCGCCAGTGGGGAAAAGTGCCCTCGCGGCCTGCGTCTGAGTCATGAGTGAGAGGAAATAACTCTGGTCTTTATTTGGATCCGCACCGCGCAGGATCGCCGCGCTACCGTCTGCGAGATCGTGGCGGCGGGCATAATGGCCGGTCCCTACTTTCTCGAATCCTTGGGCTAGCGCGTAATCGAGAAATACCCCGAATTTCATCTCCCGATTGCACCAGACATCCGGATTCGGCGTGATGCCCGAGCGGTAACCCTCGATCAAATAGTCCACGATCCGGTCACGATACGAGTCGATCAGATCGATCACCCGTAGCTCGATTCCCAAGGATTTCGCCACCGCGTGCGCATCCTCGATGTCCTGCTCCCATGGGCAATCGCCGGGGATGCCCTCGTCGTTGATCCAATTTTTCATGTATCCCGCCACCACCTCGTGGCCCTGCTCTACCAGCAATGCTGCCGCCACCGCGCTATCGACTCCACCGGAGAGCCCCACCAATACCTTCGCCATGGCCATAGCGTCGGCTGGAAAATCCAAACTGAAAACTGTTTTCTCGCTTCCCGATTGACCAATCTGCTCCCGCTCGTGACGCTCCGCCCATGCACTCGATGACAGGATTTGGCCGTGGCACGGCGGCGGTGGAACCTTGGCTCGCCACGGTGGAGATCAGCTCAGTGAACCGCAAGCAGGCAGATGTCGTCATCCAAGCGCCGCGCGAACTTGCCGAGTTAGACGCCCGCATCCGCAAAACGGTGCTCTCAGTAATCTCACGCGGCCGGATCCAAATTTCCATCAATCTTGAACGCAGCTCTGGGCTCGACGCTAGAATCCAGGTGGATGCAGCGCTCGCCCAAGCCTTCGCGAGTGCCTTCCAAGAGCTTGGGAAATCTGTGGGCCACGAAATTTTACCAACTGCCAGCGATTACCTGCGCCAACCGGGAATCATCACCACTGGCAATGGAGAGATCGATGCGGAGGCCGCTTGGCTCGCCGTCACGCCTGCGCTACAGGCCGCCCTCAACCAGCTTGCGGCCATGCGGGAGGCCGAAGGCTTGCACCTGAAAACGGACTTCATCGCTAGGCTGGCAACTTTGATTTCCTTCACTCACAGAATCGCCACTGAGGCCCCGGGCCGGATGGGCCGCCAACGCGAACTCCTCTCCAAGCGCCTTCGCGATGCCGGGCTCGAGCTCGATCCCAGCGATGAACGCGTTGCCAAAGAGATCGCCCTCTTCGCGGATCGCTGCGACGTGAGCGAAGAACTCACTCGGCTCGATTCACATTTCACGAAATTTCGCGACTACCTTGAAGCCAGCGAGCCACCGGGCCGGGCCTTGGATTTCCTCTGCCAGGAATTATTCCGGGAATTCAACACCATCGGCTCAAAGGCCAATGACGCCTCCATCGCGCAGACGATTGTAGAGGCGAAAACCGAGCTGGAAAAAATCCGCGAGCAGGTCCAAAACGTCGAGTAACGAGCGACTAAAGAGTTTCCCAAATACCTATCAAGTCCCGATCCTCCTTGGCCGCCTCGATGAAAGATTCATCCATGGCGATCGCTTGCTTCAGATGATTCCTCGCACGCTTCGCCTCGCCCAGAGTCCAGAGATAACACGCGAGATTGTAGTGAAATACCGGCATTTCGAATAGCGTCTTGGGCCCTTGCAAGAGCTGATTGCGAGCTGCCAGCGTGTCCCCTGTCTCATGCAGGCAGAAAGCCGCTCTAAGGAAAAATTCCGGCTCATCCGCCGCTTGCAAGCACAGCATTCGCGCCGTCTCAGAGGCCGCGTTCCATACACAATGCGTCATTTGCGCAGCGAGCTTGACCTCCAAAGTTGCGCGCTCCGTTTGGTGCTTATGCGGCAACGTTTCCAGTTCAAATAGTGCTTCATCTGCCAAGCCTAGTTCAAGCCATCCAACAGCCGCGCATAATGTTCTCTCAACCACCATCGCAAGAGCTTAGAAACATTTTGCAGATCCATGCAAACCTTGAGGCGGGAAATTCGTAGGTTTTTTGCCTCAATTTCTTTAATCTGCACAATATTCGCCCAAATATCTCACTTTACAAAGTTCGCCAATACCGTTCCCTGCCAAATCTTGCAAACAATGGCACTTTCCCAGAACCCATCCAATTGAAGAAAAAGAAAAAGCCACAGAAGCCGATTCAATGGCGCTTGGAGTGTCTCGTTCACTGGTTGATCGAAAATTCCATCGCTCGGCTACCCGGACCGTGGGTATTTCGGATCGGCGAGAGCCTCGGAGATCTCGCGTGGCGTCTGCTGGGTCAGCGACGGAAGATGGTTTCAAGGAATTTACGAATCGCATTCGGCGATCAGAAGTCGGCCGCAGAGATCGAAGCGATGGTGCGGGCAAATTTCCGCCGCACAGGGGCCAACATGCTGTCTGCCGCTCACACCGCCCATCTTTCGCCTGAAAAACTCGTCAAAAGCATCCGTGTCGAGAATCTCCATCTCATGGAGCAAGCTCACACCGAGGGCAAGGGCGTCGTCCTCCTTCTCGCCCACATGGGGAACTGGGAAGCGCTCAGCCGGCTTGTTTATTTTTTCCCCAAAGGACTCAAAATCGGCGGATTCTACCGACCGCTGAATAACCCATTGTTGGACAAGAAAATCCTCGCGCGCCGTCAAGCAGATGGCAGCCGCATGTTTTCAAAAAAGGATTCATTTCACCAAGCCACCGGATTTCTAAGAGAAGGCGGAATGGTCGGCATCCTCGCGGATCAACGGGTGGGAATTCAGGGCGATTTAATGACATTTTTCGGCAGGCTCACCCGCGCCAGTCCCCTTCCCAGCTTACTTGCAAGGCGGGTGAAAAGCAAAGTCATCGCCCTATCGCTCACTACCGAAGCACCGGGGAAATGGATCATCCACCTACAAGAAGTGGCTCTACCCTATTCCACCAAAAATTGCATGGAAGCCATGGAAAAGGCCATGAGGCGGAGCCCATTGGACGTATTCTGGATGCAAGAACGCTGGAAGATATTCGCTCGCAGAGCAAAACCAATACAAGACTGGTTAGGAACCGATGACCGCCAAGGTTCAAAACCCCACCGCGCGCTCATCTGGCTCGCAGGTGCCCCCGCCCACTGGCAAGTGCCCGCAACTTGGCAGCACGCCGATGTGATCTACGAAGCAACCCTCCTGCCCGAAGAAATGCCCCCGTCTTGGCTCCCGGAATCGACACAAATCCACCGCATCCAAGCGCCGGAAAATTCTTCCACCCTGCGAAAATGTATTGCAGACCTTGATGTAGGCAGCATCTTTCCAATCGACTTCATTCTGGCCCCACAAGGCTCCAGCATCCTAGCAAAAGCAGCCCGCAGAGAAAACATACCGTTCATTTCACTTCCATGAATCTTTCTGTAATCGTCAGCACTTATAACCAACACGAATGGCTGAAAAAAGTTCTTCATGGCTACCTAAAACAATCCCATAAAGACTTTGAAATACTCATCGCAGACGATGGCTCCGATGAGCGAACGAAAGCCATCATTGAAGAATTCAGATCCATTTCAAACTTCCCTATCAAACATATCTGGCACGAAGACAAAGGCTACCAACGCCAAACCATCCTTAACGTGGCACTCCTTGCCGCAGAGAATGACTATATCATCATGACGGATGGTGATTGCATCCCACGCTCTGATTTTCTCGCAATTCATACGGGCCACGCTCGCAAAGGGAAGTTTCTTTCAGGAGGCTACTGCAAACTTCCAATGGAGTTGAGCCACCGTCTCACTCTAGAAGATATCTCTAGTGGCCGCGCATTTGATACCACCTACCTCGCCAAGTGCGGTCTGAGGGAATTATCCCCACGCTTCAAACTCGGAATACCCATCTCCCTCGGCCCCGTCATCGATAGTATCACTCCCACGAAAGCGACATGGAATAACTGCAATGCATCTGGTTGGAAAGAGGATCTCATCGCAGTCAATGGCTTCAACGAAGACATGCAATATGGCGGCGCAGACCGTGAACTCGGTGAACGCCTCGCCAACTATGGCGTCACTGGCCTCCAGATCCGCTACCAAGCCATTGTTCTTCATCTCGATCACAAACGGGGTTACAAAACGCCCGAAACAATGAAGAAGAACCAAACCATCCGCGATGAAGTCGTCACTTCTCGGAGCTCTTGGTGCCCTAATGGAATCTTCAAACGTCCGAATCCTTGATGGCAAATTTTGGAAAATCTCTCGAAGCAGCTGCTCGTAAGGTCCGGCTCTATTTAAGTCCGGCAAATCGAAGGGCCTTCCGTGATTTGCGTGCTCGCGGCCTCAACGAACGCCTACCAAACGAACCAATGGTTTGTTTTGATTTCTCGAACTCTGCCATCGATGCGGTCGGCGGGCGCTACTACTTCAGCCTCGTCCGCGATCTCATCGATGCCGGCTACTTCCCCGTCTTCACCGCCCAGCGCGCCACGCTATCCACCTTCGGCACCAGTGCGATGAAGTCGCCACTGCTTAAGGAAAGGTTGGGAGTCGTTCAGTCGTTAGATGAACTGAAGCAGCCCTATTTACTCATCACAGATGGTGACTCTCCCGCTCCTGAGAATGCGCAAAAAGTGGTCAGAGTCCGCTATGAAAGACGCCGCAGTCAAAACGCAAACGAGGTGGAATTTCCCGTGTTTGTGCACCCATGGCTCACTTCTCACATTGACTTACCCTACACCTACGATCCAAACGCGACCAGACCCGTTCGCCTCTTCTTCGGCGGCAATACCGAGGAGCGAAAATACGATCAAGACGTCCTGCGCGAATTATACGGCATGCTCACCCGCCGCGAGATGATAGAACAAGTCTCCCTCATTATTCCGCCCCACCGCCCATCCCAATCCACCTCATGGATCGATTCCACAGCTGCTCACCCATTCCTGCTCTGCGAGACCCAACATTGCAAAATCCCCCAAGAACGGTGGCTGGACGCACTCGCCAAAGCAGATTTCTTCCTCGCCTGCCCAGGTGTAGGCATGCCACTTTGTCACAACCTCATCGAAGCCCTCGCTGCAGGTTCTATCCCCATTCTTCAATACGCCGCCTACCTACCCTGCCCCCTCCAAGATGGAATCAACTGCCTCACCTTCACCGACGAAGAAAGTCTGCGCACTACAATCAAAAAAGCCAAAATGATGAGCCAAGAAGAAATTCTGATTCTCCGGGAAAATGTCCGTCAATACCATGATGACTTCCTTGCACCCGGTCGCTTCAGTCAACTGCTACTTGAAAACAAAGACCGCGAAAGAATTCTACTCATCAACGCATACCGAGTTCCGAGATGATCACCACACCCATCATCTATCTTCTCAAAATTAATATTACATGACCGCCCTGACTTTCCAGCATCACTTGCAGACCACAGGGATAGAAGATTACCACCGAAAGGTTCGCTTCCAGCGAGCTACCAATAGTTTACCCGGGTTTCTCAAAAGATTGATTTCCCACCTCACATGGGATGGCGGACTAAAGCACATGCGCCATTTTAATCATGACTATCGCTTTAGTAGAAATGAGCAGGGGTTGAACAAGATGTATCATCTGCAACGTGAAATTTCCAGCGGAGTGCCGATTCATGAATTACTCAATCCTATCCAACGTCCCGTGTCTTTGGCGACTTCCGGACCATCTGCACTACAGCATGATTGGGAAAGCCTGCGCACATCCGGGCGGATGGTCATCGCCGTGACGGGTGGAGCCACATTCCTCAAACAGCAAGGAATTACTCCTGATCTAATCGTCGTAACCGATCCGAATTTTTGCGTCACTGGTGGCCAACATATTCAAGATGCGGCAGGAATCCCTCTGATTATCGAGTATCGCGCTGCTGTTTCTTTGCATACCCACTTCCCTGATGCGCTAAAGGATCGCCCGGTTACATTCATCGAACGAATCAACAGTTGGTATTGCATCCCAGCACTATCCAAACAACTTCTTCACAACTATAACGAAAATTCAGGCCGGCCATTTACGATTTCTCCCAAGCCTGACGACTTGGGTCGGATTGGTTGGTCAGACAATATCAACTTAGGATTTTATCCATCTGCCACAGTCGCATTTGTCGCATTGCAAGTATTGGTGGCGCTAGGAGCAAAGGATATCGAAATCATCGGTATGGATCTAGGTGGAGACACTAGCATCTATGATCATGCGAGACCCAGTAAACTTCATGAAAACTATGATCGTGTGATTTTACCGTCATTCGAAATCATGGGTGAAGCATTGCAGAATCGCGGAATATCAATCAGCAATTTATCACTCACCTGTCGATTGCCTGACGAAATTTTCAATTTTTCCAAACCCGCCCTAAATTGAGCGCTTGCCCGATTGCAGTTGCATGAGCGAATTCCCCAACCCTGAGCGAGACAAACAATGTGTGCTGATTTTCCGTAAGCGGATCCTGCCATATTCGGAAACTTTCATCGCTGCTCAAGGAAGTAATCTCCCGACGTGGAAGCCGGTCTATGTCGGTGCCACCTTGGAAAGAAGCGGGGCAGATTTATTACGTGGCGCGGTGATCTGTGTCTTGGAACAACACGTCCCGCGCTGGCGTAGGGCACTGACGGTTGCTGGATTCAAGCGCTTTGGCGTCGTTCCGCGCTCGTGGCTCACTGCACTTCGCAAACATGCCCCATCATTGCTTCATGTTCATTTTGGTCCCGATGCTCTGGCGATGGGTCTGCCGCTTGCGAAGGCACTCAATATCCCATTGATAGTTACATTTCACGGATATGATATCATGATCGATGCACCAAAAAGCCGCTATCAGATCAATCGACATCAATTGTTTAAGCAAGCATCGCGAGTGATTGCAGTTTCTGATTTCATCCTAGAGCAACTGGTGCGCCATGGCTGCCCCAGAACCAAAATCACCCGCCATTACATCGGGATCGATCTAGAAAAATTTCAGCCGATCGCCGGTGACTTTCAAAGAAGTGACATCGTATTTGTCGGCCGACTCACCGAAAAAAAGGGATGTAGGGACCTGATTGAGGCGGTGATCCGCTTAGCAAAAGAAGGAGTGAGACCACATCTGCACATTATTGGCAACGGTCGCTTGCGCAATGAACTCCAGCAACTCGCCCAGCCACTTGGAGATCAGGTAACTTTTCACGGCAGCCAATCTCCAGAGTTTGTGCGTGAAATGGTCGGTCATGCGGCCGTTTTTTGTGCACCAAGCGTGACAGGATCCAACGGCGACGCGGAAGGATTAGGGATGGTCAACCTCGAAGCAATGGCACTGGGCACCCCAGTGGTAAGTACTTTCCATACCGCAATTCCCGAAGCCGTCTTGCACGAACAGACTGGAATCCTCGTTCCGGAAGCGGATCCAGAAGCATTGGCGCTCGCACTGCAGCGCTGCTTGAATGACCGGAATCTATCGGAACAGTTTTCCAAAAATGGAATCGTCCATGTCCGCCAAATTTTCGACATTCGCAAACAATGCGAACAACTCGAAGCAATCTATCAATCCGTCCTTGTCGGAGAGAAAAGGTGATAGTTGCAGTTATCCTTTCTTTACGACCCGCCAAAACCCCTCCGGAATTTCTTCTATCACCCGATCAAATCTTTGTGACTTACCTACAAGTCGGCCAACGAAGCTATAGGTTTCAAATTTGCGCTCACCCAAATAGAATCCGAGAGCAGTAGTGCCAACGATGATTTTTGCATGTGGCTCAAAGCACATCCGCTCGCCGATGAATGATTGCGGCAACTCAATCACCTCAGAAACATTGTCCAATGACTCGATCAACTTGATCATTCTGGCTTTGCTATCTGAATTCTTCTCGTTGGGATGAAATTTTATAGCAACCGATGAGCGCGTTTGAATAAGTGCAGTTAAACATTCAATTAGTGCCTGAATGTAATCATCGGCAGTGCAGTTTCCGATCAAATATTGCGAATCGAGAAAAATATTGATATCAGCGGGAACTGCCAAGTTTGCTGCCATTTCGACAAAAGGCAATTGAACCCGCCGAGGGAATCCGCCGAATGCATCCTTGGAAAGTGCATAGGCATAACCGAAATTACTACATCTGATATCGAAAAACGGGCGTGAACGATCAATCAGGCCACCATACAAAATGCGGCTCTTTTGTTTCCAAACCCATTCCTTCATCGGATACTTCTTCGGCCTTCCAAATCTGCCGCCTATCAAAGCAGTGAAACCTTCTTCGATGTAATGATAATTTCGGCAGAGCGGATGGCTGGACAATAACTGGGAGAATGGATCTGTGCTATGGTGAATAAAACAGTCATAGGCTTCACCTTTCACGATCACGCTGATTTCAGCATAGAATTCATCGATCACTTTGCGAGCTCTCATCCAGCCAAGTTTCTTCAACCGCGCGCCCCATGGATCCCCATTCATCACAATTTCCAATGAAGTGAGGCTGCCCCTTCGGCTGATGGCAAGCACCCGATCGTAGCCCGCAGTTTCTGCCACCAATTCCGCAGCAATGGCAGTGATATTGGAACCCACAATGGCGAGCGCGACGGAAGGCTGCGTAATCATCTATTTATCATGCCGCTCTTTATAATGCTGTCGCGCCTTGAAAAGATCCGCAGGTGTGTCCACCGCAATTCCGGATTCTTCCACTCCCACCATTAGCACCGGACGGTCATGTTCGACAAATCGATACATTTCGACCGACTCGGACGCCTCTAGCGGGCCCTGCTGGGCGGCGGCAAAAAATTCGAGCGCATCGCGGTGAAATGCATAGAGTCCCAGTTGCCGGTAGCGTTTCGCGGGTTTCCGGAATGCTAGTGGAATCGGCAGGCGTGAATAGGCAAGGGCGAGACCAGATACTGAAAAGATCACCTTCACCACGCCCTGATCGTTTTCATCCTCTTCCGAGTCGATCTCTCCATATCCATTTGCAGCTGCCAGTCCGTCAATTGAACTTTCGACGAGGGCCTTGGTCACCGCATCTATCGATTCCGGAAGAATAAATGGCTCGTCCCCTTGCACGTTGACGATCACATCCGCATCGAGCATCCGCGCGCATTCAGCCACCCGGTCTGTCCCGGTGAGGTGTTGTTCAGAAGTCATCAACCACTTCATGCCCAACTCATCGCAAACGGAGCCTATTTGTGGATTGTCTGTAGCGATGAACACCTCATCGATTGAAGCTGCCTTGCTTGCTTGTTGGTAAACATGCCACATCATTGGCTTGTCACCTATGAGCGCCAGAGGCTTGCCTTCAAAACGTGACGACTGGAAACGACAGGGAATAACAGCAGCGGTTTTCATTGAATGAAGGTGGGGAGATCCGAGATGGAGTCAAGCGCGGGGACGTTAACAAGTGGATGTCCGTATCCCCAAGTGGCGTGCACATAGTTAATTCCCGCGCGGCATGCGGCTTGCCAATCAGTTTCCATATCTCCCACAAATAAGCAGTCCGCCGGATCTTCTCCCGCCTCTGCCATCGCCACCAACAAATGATCCGGTGCGGGTTTACCCCGGAATTTTTGATTTGGACATTGGACCGTTACAAACGAAATATCAAGTTGTTTCAAAACGGCTTTGGTCCGAGGCGCGTCTTTGGATGTCACGACTCCCATTTTAGCTCCGAGTCGGTGAATTTCCTCCAAAGATTCCCTTACTCCCGGATAGAACGTAGCTTGGGACAGAAAATCGAACGATGCCGTCATGTAGATTTTTTCAATCCGCTCAACGTTGTCGGTCACTCCGAGACAACTCATGATGTCTTTGAATGGCCGCCCGATCCGTGAGAAATATTCCTCAAATGGCAGGTTAAGGTCGGTCTTCTCCAAAACCACTGCCCATGCTTGGCGCATGTTCTCGTGGGAATCCAGCAGGACTCCATCCAGATCAAACAATATGAGGTGCTTCATGTCGAATTCGAAAATTAGGTGTATTCAGTGCTCCTACCAATCTTTGGCAACCATACGATATTTCAAATTCTGTGGCGAGAGCAAGAACGACCGCGACTCTACGCGGCGGTGAAGATCACGGGAAGTATTATGATCTACCGACATCCTGTAATCTGAAGGACGCGTTTCGGATTGACCCTCTCGACTCAAATTCTTATGAATCGAGAAGTTCATTCGAACAATCTTGCCACAATGGACAAGCTCCCCGTCAGCATCATCAGTCCTGTCCGCAATTGCATCAGAGAAATGCCGTCACACGCCGCCTACCTCCGGAGGATGGCGGCAGCAGTCAGTGAGATCATCGTTGTGGATAGTGATTCTACTGACGGGACTCGGACTTTCTTGGAAGTGGAATTAGCCGACCTCGATGTAATTTTCCTCAATCATCCGCCTGGTCTCTATGAATCTTGGAATGATGGAATCTCCCATGCGACACAACACTACTGCACGGTTGCTACCGTCGGCGATCCACTTCCGCCGAGTTCCTTGCCAACTTTGATCGCCTCTATGGAACGATTCTCGGCTGATGTGGTAATTACAGCCCCTCAGTTACTGGACTCTCGCCAACTGTCCTCCCCCAAACGATGGCCGATTCACCATTTTATTGCAGCAACCGAAATCACTCGGCCAACTGAAATTCCCAGCGCTGCGTGGTTGGCACTTACCTTGGGATTATTCCCAGGAAATCTCCTCTCCAGCAGCGCTGGAAATCTATACCGGACCGATTTTCTACAGAAAAATCCTTTTCCCACACAATATGGCCACGCGGGAGACTGCGCTTGGTCGCTGCAAATGAGTCTCACAGCACGTTGGGTGATTGATCCAACGACGAGGTCTTACTTCACGATTCATCACCCGAGTGCGCATCGCAAGAGGCGATGCGAGACTAAGGTACGCGCGATGACTGCGTTAATGACAACGTTGATATCTGAATCAAGACTACTATTGCAGACCGGTGGAATTCCATTTGATCTATTAGAGCTTCTTAAAGCCGCACCTGATGTCATGCTGGAGAAGGCATTGATCCAAATTCAGATTGCAAAAGAGCGCCCCACTTTCCTCAGAATTCCATCGCTTTTTGGCACACCACTGAACCGCAGGAGAAAGTCATTGGAGCGCCTCATCCAAAAGCGCCAGGAAGCCACTTTGGAATTCGCAAGATCCACCTTTCGTCCAATCGTTTCAACAGCATTGATTCAATAGATGATGGATATGGCTCACTTGATTAATCGGCTCAGGTGGTGGCCAAAACGCCAAAATTCTTCCTGCAAGATTGTTGGCTTGATGCCTGCCCGCAATGAAAGCAGTAGAATTCAATTTGCTTTAGCATCGCTGGCCCAATATACCGATGCAATTGTCTATCTCGATGATTGCTCGACTGATGATACCTTGCTCCTCGTTGAAGCGTGCCGAAGAAATTGCAATATCGAACGTATTCTTACTAAGGAGCAGTGGGTCCGGGACGAACCAGCAGATCGAAACCGCTTGCTTCAAGCAGGACGCGATATTGGCGGCACTCACTTCATTGTGATCGATGCGGATGAAGCACTTACATCAAATTTTCTTCAGCATGATTTTCTGAGAGCTAACATTCTGTCGCTGAAACGAGGAGACCGCATTTCCCTGCGCTGGATCCATCTTTGGCGAAGCCTCAATCACTATAGGACAGACGGTAAACAAGGAGTCAGACGCTTTAAAAGCTGTATCTTCTGCGACGATGGTAAATCGGTCTATCGTTCGGAGTTCATCCACACGTCGAGAATCCCAAAGATGAAAGGTAAAACAATTCAACTTGAAGGTGAATTTGGACTAATGCATTTTCAGTTTGTTGATTGGCCAAACCTCTGTCTCAAGCAAAAGTGGTATTGCTGGCTGGAAAGAGTTCATCATCCGGGAAGATCAGCGGAAATGATCATCAATCGCTACGCCGCCAGCTTGGACGAGACTGGGTTGACTACCGCAGCATGTCCTGAATTTTGGTTAGGTTCATTGAATTTGGATCAATCAATCTTTCACCAGCCCGACTGCTGGCGCCTCGACCAGATGCACGAGTGGGAAACTAAATTGGGAGCACATTGTTTCGTCGAATTTGAAAGATTCGCTGAGTGTCCCGCAGACTGAAGTTCTGCGCTACTCCCGCCAATGCTGACCAATCCATTCGGTCGGGCGGACATAACGGGAAAGTTGGCCTCTCCATTTTTGCCCGCTACGCAACCGATTCCAAACAAATTTTAAATGCTCTCGCGGTGTGCGAATTTCTGACTTTTCGGTCCAGCGGCCCTCCATTGCATCGGCAGGGCCAGGCAGCCCAGGGAATGTGATAATTCTAGCGCCTGCTGGAATAATGGGTGAGCGTAGATAACGCAACGGCCACGCCCCCATGCAGTGAACTCGGAAATGGCGCGTCCATGTTTCCGGCCAGAACTTGATCCCTCCGCGGATATTGTGAGTGACGTAGTTTTGCTCGTATTGATACTTTCGCGAGACGGTGGCTGAGTCTGCTTGGAGGTTTTCCAACATGTAAGAATGGCCACCAATCGGGAAACGAAAGACGGATGTTTGACCACTCCTCTTCAATCGATTCAGCCAATTACGAGCCGTAATGACATCGTTAGGATCACCATATTCAAAATAACAGTCGATATTGCCAACGATCACTGAATCGAGATCGATGAAAAGTGCGATTCCTTCCAAGCCAGCGAGATTTTTGCTCCAGAGCGCCACCTTGGGCCACTTACCAGGCACATCCGCCGGGATCTCGCAGCCAAGCGGAGGCAAAGGAAGGCAAGTGACTTCTGAACGAATCCCGGTAAAATCATCGGTAAAGCATACCACTTTGAAATCGCCTGTAATGTTTCGAGACACCATTCCATAAAGGGTGTTGACGTCGCGAGGACCATATGCGGTCCCCCATTTCATACAAAAGATGTTTTTTTGAACCATTCAGATTTTAAAGTCGCTGCACGAAGTTTGCACATCCGGCAGCCTTCGCAAAGAGATATGATTTGCTGAAAATGACCTTGCAGAACATTCAAGGTAAAGATTGAATCCGAAAGCAAGTAGGTGCTTAAATTTTACCTACTTTCAACGCTTTCCAGTCAATTTCATTTCTGTTCGTGGCAGCTCCTGTTCATTCATTACACATTCTTGGTAGCCGTGAATTTGGCGGCGCGGATCAATTCTACGTGCGTCTATTGAGTGCTTTGCACGCAACAGGTTCTCCGGTGACCGCGATCAACCGGCCAGGCAGTCCCGTGGCTGACGCGCTGGCAAAAGGACCTGTCCACCAGTTGCATCTGCCGTTGGCGAATCGCTGGGACGCTTGGAGTTGGTGGCAGATTCGTAAGCAAATTCGTAAGACAGCACCTTGCGTCGTCCAGTCTTACATGGGTCGAGCCACCCGTTTAACGAGTGTCCCGAAAGGGACGAATGCCGCTTTGATTGCGCGCTTGGGCGGATTTTATAAAATTGATGGCTACTACCGGCACGCGGATGCTTGGGTGGGCAATACCAAGGCGATTTGCGATTATTTGATCAAATCCGGAATGCCTTCGGATCGTGTGCATCATATTGGCAATTTCGTACCAGAACCGGTGCCCGTAGGAGTTGAAAAGCTTGAAGCGTTGCGCAGTAGCTACAAGATACCCAAGGATGCTTGGGTTATTTTCTCGCTCGGCCGCTTCGTCCGCAAGAAGGGGTTTAGTGAGCTATTGGAAGCGATCTCCTTGCTCCCCAATGAAGTTGCAGGGCGTCCTGTGGTTCTTCTGTTGGCGGGTGATGGCCCGATGAATGAAGAACTCAATGCCCAGATCCGAGATTTAAAAATCGAGCCGCGTGTCAGGCTGATCGGCTGGCAAAATCCCCCGGATGCCTTCTATCAGATGGCGGATGCTTTTGTGTGCCCCTCAAACCACGAGCCGCTTGGAAATGTCATTCTCGAAGCTTGGAATCACTTCGTGCCAGTGATCAGCACCCGTAATGAGGGTGCTACCGAGCTGATCGAGGAGGGTCGGACCGGCCTACTATGCAATTGTAGAGATCCTAAAGGAATGGCATCTGTGATTCTGCAAATGCTGGAGTCATCCTTGATTGATCGTAACAAAATGGCCAGCCAGGGTAATACTTGCTTGAACCAAAATTATGGACGTCAGGCAATCGTCGAACAGTATAACTCACTATACTCACATACCCTTGCGAAAAAATTCCCAACGGTCTAGAACTCAAAGTCCTTTGATCCAAGCAATGTAGCGAGTAAGCCCTAATTCCAGCGGAGTAGCAGGAATATAGCCTAAAAGCTTGTAAGCTTTTGAAACATCCGCAAATGTAAGTGGTACATCTCCGGGCTGCTCTGATAGATAATTGATTTCGGCTTTCTGACCAAGATTCTTCTCAATTCCCGAGATAAGCTGTGAAAGTGTGTTTGCAGCAGATCCTCCGAGATTAATAATTTCAAAATTTGTATCAGTATAATTTCCCGCGGCCATCACACCTTTGACAATGTCTTCGACGTAAGTATAATCGCGAGCTGTGCTACCATCGCCGTATTGATCAATCGCTTCGCCAGCCATGATCTTTTGGGTAAACTTCGAGATTGCGAGATCAGGGCGTTGGCGTGGCCCATAGACCGTAAAAAGGCGCAGACAGATGATGCGGATTCCAAAGAGGTGTGAATAATTCGAACAGAGCTGTTCCCCCGCAAGCTTACTGGCGGCATAGGGGGAAATCGTGCGCTGGATCAGATCGGTCTCCGCAAATGGAACTTTCTCATTGATTCCATAAACAGATGAGGATGAAGCAAATATGAACTGTTTTACTCCTGTCTTCCGACAACCTTCTAATAGATTAAGCGTGCCATCAATATTGGTGCTAATGTAGAGCTTGGGATCAGCGATCGAGGGACGCACACCAGCCCTCGCTGCAAAATGGAAAACCTTGGTGAACTGATGTGCTACGAACAAGGAGTCCACCAGCAGCGTATCTCGGATATCTCCTTCAACGAGGGTAATTTGTTCCCGAAAAGCAGCGATGTTTTTGGCCTTGGTTTTAGGATCGTAGTAATCGTTAAAATCATCAATGACGACGATCCTCGCCCCTTCTGCAAGTAGCGCTTCACATAGATGCGATGCGATGAAACCAGCACCGCCAGTCACAAGTATGGTTTCAGAACTGGATAGCATATTCACTGAAGAGATAAAGGCAATTTGCTCACTTTGTAGCTGCGTAAAGCTGTGGGTTAAGCGATGGATCATTATACATTTTAAACTGATAATAAACCGCGAAAGTGCGAGTCCTTGCGCGAACCGCATCGATCAATTCAATCAGGCATTGAGTCAAATCGGCGCGCTGAAGTAGAATTCTCGCAAG
This sequence comes from Akkermansiaceae bacterium, assembly GCA_041753275.1. GTDB lineage: Bacteria > Verrucomicrobiota > Verrucomicrobiia > Verrucomicrobiales > Akkermansiaceae > Luteolibacter. The sequence goes on from JBGSUW010000112.1 coordinate 52,710, forward strand.
TTTTTCAGCACATTTAGCGCGATGCTCCCCATCCACGTCTTGCCGCCGGGTTTCCTCCCGCATGTGGAACTCTTTGAGGGCCAAGATCGACATCCGATCAATCATCATGCCGGGGGTTTCGGAGTTTTTCGGGCAGCCGGACTCGGCGGGCTTGAGTGCGGCGACGAGGGCTTTATCCATTTCCTCGGCGAAATTATTGCGCTTTTGGTTGTAGCCATCGATGGCACGTTTCGCCTGATAGATTCTTTCGAAGCCAAGATCATCGCGGCGAGCAATGTCTTCTTCATGCCAGAGCTGGAAGTTGTAAAAATGATTTTCCTGCACCAACCGCAGAAATCCCTCGTCAGTAGCAGCGGGATCGATTTGATGCCAAGTGGCGGTGAGGTCCACTTGCAGTTGGGCGATTTTTAAGGGATCAAATGTCATTGAGCGCGTCGAAGGGAAATACGATTGCAGAGGGCCACCCACTACGCAAGCTTTCCGCAAGTGACAAGCCCTACTACCATTTCCCCGCCTCGCAGCTTGCTGGTTATCAAACCATCATCACTCGGAGACATCGTGCATGGCTTGCAAGTTTTGCAATCCGTGACGCGGCAATTGCCGGACTGTCGGGTGACATGGATCGCTCGGGATCGCTTCGCGCCGCTGGTGGAAGCTGCGCCGTTTATCCACGAAACATTGCCATTTTTCCGCAAGGAAGGCGCGGGCGGGCTTTGGAAGGTGATCAAAATGTTGCGAAGCCGGGAATTCGACATGGTTTGGGACATGCAGGGTCTTTTGCGGAGCGGGCTAATGGCAGCCGCAAGCAAATCCAAGCAAAAGTGGGGTCGAGCCGATAGCCGCGAAGGCGCGAGTCTTTTCTACAATCGGAAGGTGGCATTGCCTGCTGGGCCTGGGCCTCATCATGCGATCCCCGTGCTCCAAGGATTTCCACAAGCGCTCGGGCTTGATCCCGAAATCACGTTTCCGCTCATTTTGAAACCAGGACCACCTAGCGCGTGGGCCAATTTTTTCGAGGGAGATCCAAATTTAAATTTCGTCATTTTCACCGATAGCCGCGGCGTCGGCAAAGAGTGGCCCGGCTTCGATGAACTCACTCGCTTGATCTGGGAAAAGATTCCTCACAGCAAAGTCGCATGGTGCGCAGGCTCGAAAATGGCACCCAACACGCACCCCCCCGCCGGGCGCTTCCTTAATCTAACTGCCTGCCCGCTCCCAGAAATGATCGAACTCGTCCGCCAGCCTTCCATCTTCATCGGCAATGATAGCGGCCCGATGCACCTTTCCGCAGCAGTGGGAAACAAGGTGATGGCGATTTTCGGCCCCACCTCACCGGAGCGCTTTGGGCCGTGGCCTCTTAATTCGCCCAGAACGCAATCGATCCAAGCGCCCGCGGGCAAGCTGATCGATCTCAAGCCTGAGGCTGTGTTGCATCAATTGTTAGATTTACAAGCAGTCATGCTAAGCCGCTGATACCCCAAAAATATAGATCGTTGAAATGGAGATCATGGAAGTGATTTCCTGCCCATAACTTCGCACCTGGCATCCCAAGAATTACATTGGCAAGCGATCACCAGATCTCTGCTGAGGAATAGTCCTTGGCTGCGGAATTACCACAGTGATCGTAGGAATTTATGAAAGACAATCGATCCAACACTCTCACCACCCTCTTGCGCCACCGCCGCGAGAGACTGAAGCGACCAGAGGGCCAGCACTTGAATAAATTGCCGTTTCACTCCTTGATAAACTCGAACCCTCCATTCTCCGTCAAGGGGAAACAATCATGCAGATTTTAAAAGCACACGACCATCTACTATCTCATTGATAGTGAATCGACTGCGAAATGTGCCAAAACTTGAAACCGCTTCCACCGAATTATAACTTGGCAGCGCTTGGGGTAATCGTAAACTATCAGCCGATGAGATTACACAGCTCCCTTGCACTCGGCCGCTTGATCGCAGATGTCGGCACCGTCGATCACATCGGCATCGAAGAGCGAGTGGCAAAATTCACCACTCGCAGCATCAAGAAAAACGCCAAGGTTTTGGGTCTTAAATTAGCTACTACCATGGTGGATCTCACCACACTTGAGGGCAAAGACACCCCGGGAAAAGTTGCTTCCCTTTGCCAAAAAGCCCTCTACCCACATGCTGGCTCGGACATCCCATCCACCGCCGCCGTCTGCGTCTATCCAGCGATGGTCAAGCATGCGGCGAAGTGGGTCAAAGGCACCTCTGTGAAAATCGCCTCCGTCGCCACCGCTTTTCCTTCTGGCCAAGCCCCGCTCAAAACTCGCCTCGCCGAAGTCCGCGCCGCCGTGGCAGATGGCGCGGATGAAATCGATATGGTGATCAATCGTGGAGCCTTCCTCGCAGGTGAGTTGGCCCTCGTCCAAGATGAAATTTCAGCGGTATTGGATGCCTGTGGCCAAAGCACGCTCAAAGTAATTTTAGAAACTAGCGAACTCGAAACTTACGATCATATTCGCGCCGCTTCTTTTCTTGCAATGCAAGTCCTCCGCCCAGGGGATTTCATTAAAACTTCCACCGGAAAAACCAATCTCAACGCCACGCTCGGTAATAACCAAGTGATGCTAGAGGCCATCCGCGATCACTATTTTGCCACAGGCATCGAAATCGCGATGAAGCCCGCTGGAGGCATCCGCACCGCGAAGCAGGCCCTGCACTTCCTCGTCGCGGTGAAGGAAACCCTCGGCGATGGCTGGCTGAATAACAGTCGCTATCGTTTTGGCGCATCCGCCCTTCTCAATGATCTCGTCCGGCAGCTTGTCAAAGAAGAAACCGGAGCCTACCAGGCGCCTTATTCGTTCTCAGAATCTTCCAGCGCTTACTAATCCACCTTTTCGAATTTTCTCACTCATGTCCGCCAAACGCACTCCCGCCCGCGAGCTCCTCTTCGGCAATCTTTGGGAATACGATCCCGCTCCTGAAACTGCCAACGCCCACATCGCTGACCGCTACGGCCTCTTCATCAATGGCAAATTCGTAGCTCCCAAGACTAAGAAATATTTCGATTCCATTAGCCCTCGTGATGAAAAAATCCTCGCGGAAATCGCTCTCGCCGGCCCCTCGGATGTCGATGCCGCCTACCAAGCCGCCGCTGCTGCTTTCACCACATGGAGCAAAATCCCGGGTGCGGAGCGGGCGAAGTTTCTCTTCCGAATCGCCCGCCTGCTCCAAGATCGTGCCCGCGAATTCGCCGTGGCGGAAACTCTCGATGGCGGGAAGCCGATCAAAGAATCCCGCGACTTCGATGTGCCGATGGCGGCCGCCCATTTTTTCTATCATGCAGGCTGGGCGGATAAATTAGACTACGTCACACCCGGCAGAACTCTCGCGCCACTGGGAGTCGTGGGCCAAGTAATCCCGTGGAATTTCCCCTTGCTGATGCTTGCTTGGAAAATCGCGCCCGCGCTCGCTACTGGAAACACCGTAGTCATCAAGCCTGCGGAAACCACCTCCATCACCGCGCTGAAGTTCGCCACCCTGCTCCAGGAAGCAGGCCTGCCGCCCGGCGTCGTCAATATCGTCACCGGTGCGGGCGAGACCGGTGCAGCGATTGTCAATCATCCGCTTGCTGCGAAAATCGCATTCACCGGCTCCACCGCCGTGGGCAAGTCCATCCAGCGCGCCCTCGCTGGCACCAGCAAGCGCCTCACCCTCGAACTCGGTGGCAAGGCAGCCAATATCGTCTTCGAAGACGCGCCACTCGATCAGGCCGTGGAAGGCATCATCAATGGGATTTTCTTCAATCAGGGCCACGTCTGCTGCGCTGGCTCACGCTTGCTGGTGCAGGAATCCATCGCCACAGCCATTCTCACAAAGCTAAAAGTTCGCCTCAAAACTCTCCGCACCGGTGATCCGCTGGATAAAAATACCGATGTCGGGGCGATCAATTCCAAAGCCCAGCTCACCCGCATTCAAGACCTCGTCGCCGCAGGCATTTCCGAAGGTGCGGAAATCTACCAAGCGAGCTGCAATCTCCCGGACAAGGGTTACTACTTCCCCCCTACCCTGTTTTCCAACGTCTCACAAAGCCACCGCATCGCCCGCGAGGAAATTTTCGGCCCGGTGCTTTCCATCCTCACCTTCCGCACCCCCGAGGAGGCTATCGAGAAGGCAAACAACACCCCCTATGGCCTGAGCGCCGGAGTCTGGACTGATAAAGGATCACGCATTCTTCAAATGTCCACCGAACTGAAAGCCGGCGTGGTCTGGGCAAATACCTATAATAAATTTGATCCCACATCGCCCTTCGGCGGCTTCAAGGAATCTGGCTTCGGCCGCGAAGGTGGCAAACAAGGGCTGCTGGACTACGCGCAATTAATATAAACTATCATCTTCCCCATCCATGTCCCGTTTACCGATTACTAAAACTCCCAAATGCTACGTCGGCGGTGGCTTCATTCGCTCCGAAAGTGGCCGAGTCTATCCGATCACTCGCAGCTCCGGAGAATTCTTCGCCAACATCCCACTCTGCACCCGTAAAGATCTGCGGAATGCCGTGGAGGCAGCCGCCAAGGTCGGCCAAAACTGGGCAGCCAGAAATGCCTACAATCGTGGCCAAATTCTCTACCGTCTCGCAGAGATGTTAGAAGCCCGCAACGCGGAAATGGCAGAGGCGATCCTGCTTGGAGGTGGCAGCCGCGCCCAAGCCGAGCGAGAGGTCCATGCCGCCATCGAGCGCATCGTCCACTATGCCGGCTGGACCGATAAATACCAAGCCCTGCTCGGTAGCGTGAACCCGGTCGCATCCTCGCATTTCAACTTCACCGTCACCGAGCCGATGGGCATCATCGGCATCATTGCACCAGATGATGCCCCCCTCTTAGCCTTGCTTTCACTCGTGCTACCCGCCATCACCAGTGGCAATTCTGTGGTCTGCCTCGCCTCATCGCACCAGCCCTACCCGGCGATTTTGTTAGGTGAAATGCTCGCCACCAGCGATCTCCCCGGCGGAGTTGTCAATCTCCTCACTGGCAAACGCGAAGATCTCCTCCCCACCTTCGCCAGCCACGCCCACCTTCGCGGCCTTGCCGCAGTAGCAAATCTCGATGAGCGCAAAACCTTGCAAACCGGCGCGGCAGACAGTGTCAAACGCCTCAAACTCATCGCCAGCGAAGTTTCCACCGACTGGTTTTCCGAGGGGTCTCAAGGGCTTTACGAAATCCGCGAGTTCCTTGAATTGAAGACCACTTGGCACCCCATCGGCGCGTAAACCACTGTCGGCACACGTTTTCCCTACCATTCCCCAGGAAATAGCGTTTACTCTTCCCATGACAAAGCAGCGTCTGCTCATCACCCTCCTAGGAGTCCTCGCGATGGGTTTCCTAGGATTCTGGCTGGCAAAATCTGCGGTGCCAAAACCTCTTGCGACACCATCGTCTCAGCAAAAACAGGAAGCCAAAGTCCAACCAGTGGTCGTCGATGATCCGCCGCCACAATTCCGTAAAGCCACCCGCGAAAAAGTTTCCCTCGCCGATTCCGAAGCCGATGCTGCCGGAGCCCTAGTAAACCAGCGTGTTATTGTTTTCAAAGACCAAGCCGCACTCGAAGACTTCCTGAAAAAGGCCGGCAACAAGCTCACCGTCATGGGCCGCCTCGATGCGCTCAACGCCCTGCGGATCGCATTTCTCAATCCGGATGTTCTCGCGGGTTTGCTCGATGGCAGTGAGGAAATGTCCATGATCTTTCCCATCCAAATCCCGAGCAATGGGGAAGGCACCGCCCAAGCCGACGCCGTTCCACTAGGCTCAAGTCTCCTCGAATGGCTCGGCATCACCGGCGATAACTCGACATGGGGCGCAGGAATTAAAATCGCAGTATTGGATACCGGAGTGATGGCACACACTGGTACCAACGGCAAAATCACATGGATCAACATGTTAGGCGATGGAGCAGTATTCTCTACCAATGGCCACGGAACAGCAGTAGCCTCGATGATCAATGGGATCAATCCCCTAGCACCCGGTGTGGCTCCGGCAGCGGAAATTATATCAGTCCGCATCGCCGATAATGATGGTAAAGGTAATAGTTTCGACCTCGCTTCAGGCATCATCGCCGCTGTCGATGCCGGTGCTACGTTGATCAATATTTCAATGGGAGGCTTCGGCGATAGTGCGCTGATGCGAAATGCCATTGCATACGCTCGCTCGAAAGGCGCGCTGATCTTTGCGGCCTCTGGAAATAACGGAATCAATCAAGTCAATAACCCAGCGGCCAATCAAGGTGTCTATGCCATCGGATCCGTGGACGCGAATGGTTCCCACATGAATTTTTCCAATACTGGCGAACAAATGGCATTTTCCGCACCTGGATTTGGAGTCAATGCCGCCTACACAGACAACCAATATGTCAGTGTCAGCGGCACCTCATTCAGCACTCCGATTTTTGTCGCAAGTGTGGCTGGAGTGATGTCTGCCATGGGAGTCAGTGCAGAGGAAGCCATCCGATTATTTTATAAATATGCAAACGATGTAGGCGAGCCGGGATACGATTGGGCGACTGGCGCAGGAGTGCCTGACATCGGCCGGGTGCTCAATAGTAAAACCCGTGGAATCTATGATGCCGCCATTGCATCCCAGAGAGTTCTTCCATCTAGCCCAGCCTTCCCCTACGGCCAGATCGAAGTAACAGTTCAGAATCGCGGCACGGAAACTTTAACCAATGCACGGGTGAGCATTTCCACTCCGGCAGGAATCGTAACCAATAATATCAACTCACTCATACCACAAGCCGTGCAAGTCGTGCGCGTGCCAATCACCGTGGCACCCCGCCAGGATGGTAGGCCACTGACCTATAGTTCCCAAATATCTCTCAATCAAGGCAGACAAGATTATAAACCTTCCAACAACAGCATCTCATTTACCTATGTTCCTTCGATTAGGTAGTTTGCTATTAGGATTTGGACTTTTAAATCTCGCAGCGCAGCCACTGCGAGAAGCGCCCAATCTCGCCGCCAAGCCTGCCAACCAACTCGTTGTTTCCGGTAATGCCTGCGGCCCCACCGCCCTGCTCAATGCATTCCGCTTCGCAAACAAGGACTGGCAACGCGCCTCCACCAACATCCAAGGCGATTCGGATAAAGCACAAATCTATACCATCATCCGAGAGTATGGCATGCGCCCGTCCAAGCATCTCAAGAATCGCTCCCGTTGGTCACGCAAGGGCGTCAGTATCGCCGACCTTTGCGATATAGGAAATGAGCTTACCCATCGTCAATTCCTGCCACAGCTCAGCCAGCATGTGCTATTCCTAGAAGCTGGAGAAACTCCTGCAAAGCTCCTCAGTCGTGTCCAGCGCCTGTTAAATACATCATTACGCAAAGGCTTCCCACCTATCCTCAGCCTCCGCCGCTACGTCCAACGCGATGGCAAGTGGACCGTGCTGGATGCACACTTCGTGACGCTCCGCTCATTACCCAGCAAGTTGGAGCGAAATTCTTCCTCTTTCCCTGTCACTTATATCGATCCATGGGGAGGGAAAATTTCAAGTGGCTCGATTTGCCTACCCACTCGCCCCGTCCTCGCCACCACACTCGCCGACACTCCATGTCTGGAAGCCATTTTCCCCGACGCCGCCGTAGGTAAAAAAATGGTGAAACCCGGCGAGCACAGCGTTCTACTTCTTTCTGCTGCCATGGGCCGCTGGTAAGTGCAAACAAAGCAAGCGTCGGTCATGGGGTTTGTTTTTTTGCGTGGATCGCCTCTTAACTTCCAGTTTTACGAGAACTGCGAGCCTTGATGCGCGGCTGTTTAAAAATATCAATCAAGGCTGCGTCATGGCAAACGTATAGATATTCGCGCCCATTTGGAGAGCTTGCTGATTCTTCTGAGGGCCGAACCAGTTATCGCCATTGGTCCAGCCACAATGGAGGTCACTGGGGCTCAGGAGGGCGACCACGCGACCGTTGAGAATCAGGCCATGAAGGCCGTGCGGTGTGCCTTGCATGTGGGGCATGCCTTGTTTGAAATCATAGAGATTGTGAAACACCGGGTGATCGAAGGGCAGCCGTTCGAGTTTCGCTTCGGGCAGGATTTTGGCAAACTCGGTTTCCGCCATCTTCCGGAAGAGGTGGTCGTTGTTGCCATGGTAGCCCATTGCTCCGTTGCCAATTACACAGTCTTCAGCATACAAGAAGCCGCCGCGCAACAGGTATTCGCGGAGATTCGCGCGCTCGGCATCGTTGAAGTCGGGAGGAACCTCGGCGTGCATGAAAAGAAATGGGTAGTTTTGAAGTTCGTCAAGCTGCGCGACGTCGGCCACATTCCATTTGGAGGAAACGTTGGCGGTGGTGTGCAATTGGAGGTGGTCGATGAAATTTAGATCGCCATTGGGATGCACACCCCAGTCATCCTCATCGATTCCTTGGTTGAGATCGCGACCACGGAACCGCAGGCGACCCCAGGGAATCGCACCACCGGTTTTTGGGGTTGGCAAGCCATCCGATGACTGGAGTAAGCTGGAGGGTTGCGCAATGACTTTGCCCCCGAGGAAAGACGCGCCACCGGCAGCCATGAGCTGGATAAAATTTTTGCGATTCATAGAAGTTAGATGGTGGATGAGTTATAGTAATCGCAATCGACGGCGGAGAACCAATTCAAGGCAATAGCATAACAGCAGCACGGCAAAGATCCAGCTCTGATGCCAAAGTGGTACGCTGGCTTCGCGGAGCAGTACCGGTTGTTGCTCGGCGCTTTTCCCCGTCCATGCGGGTGGTGGACGATCGCCAAGCACGGCACCGCCGGTGCGCTCTGCCAAACTGCGGAGGAGTGCCTCGTCTGGCGGTAAGCCGGAGGCTTCACCGCGGGGCGTCACTGCGGCATCCAGCCAATGGCGGACGGCTTTACCCTCGCCCACGCTGGCACTGAGGAGCCATGGGCCAGCGGCAGTGGGCGTCCAGCGGAAGAGGCGCGCGCCTTGATCGTCACCTGCGGGACTGAGATGGGTGGCTGGCTGCTGGGGAGCCAGCTCGTTACTGACCGTCACCGAGACGGGACCGGCGGCCCCCGCGATGCGGATGATTTGCTCGCTGCCGACTTCGACTTGCAGCGGCGGGCGCTCGAAACGCAAGCTATGCGCGCGCTCGCGGGCGAGCCATGCGAAGAGGTTCTGCCAAAATTTTTCGACGCCGCGTTGATCGCTGGGTTGGTGAAGTTTCCACCGCCAGAGCGCATCGCTGGTCATGACGGCACTTTGGCCACGACCGTAGCGTTGAAGCGCGAGGAGGATGGCCTTTTCATCGCTTTCGGGACCGAGGTCTTTTGGATGACGTGCAAGCACCTCGGCACCAGGCTTGGCCCGCAGCACCCGGGCGTAGTTGACAAAATTTGGGGCACTCTCGGTGAGTTCCTCGCCGAAAAGTCCCACTGCACGCGGCTCCCATGCAAAGACTGAAAGCGGTGGCGGCCGAGGGGCACGCAGCGCTTGCCGGGCAAATGAAACTTCCATTGCCTGGTGCGCACCACCCACGCCGCGCAAGCGTTGACGGAAAGCCGTGACCTCGGGATCTTCCCCGGGAGTCTCTGCGGCAGGCGCGAAGACCACGGGTAACATTTTTTCCAACTCTGATCCTGCGAAGCCGCGGCTGGCAGCATCGTCCGGGGCTAGGAAAAGCAGCACACCTCCTCCCCGCACCCATGCGGAAAGGGCTGCTTGGCGGGTGGCTGAGAGTTGGCGAACGACTATATTTGATAAAACCACCACATCGTAGGCATCGTAACCAGCCGCTGATTCCGGCAGTGCGGCGAGTGTGCCTGGGGCGGTGGAGCGACGGTGGGCAGAATCTGCGGGGGTGAGATTAAAAATTGGCGTGAGCGTGAATGCCGGATCGCGGTGGAGGATATCGGCGAGGAAACGGTAACCCCAATCGAGCGCACCTTGGTAATAAAGGATGCGAGTGGATTCCGGCGCGGCGACGCGGACCTCAGCGCGAGCGCGTGCCGTATCCGCGATGATCTCGATGGGGATGATGCCGGGTGGACCTGCGGCGAGTTCCACACTCCAGACCAGTGCGCGGCGGCCTGCTGCGAGCTGAAGAGTTTCCGGGGCCCGCCAGGCATCACCGACTTTGAGGCGCAGAGAGACCTCGCGGGGGGCGGATTGAAAGCCATCAAGAGTGATTTCAAGCTGAAATGAGCTATTCGGCGGAACCGCGGCAGGCAGGGTTAGTTCGCGAAATTGAAGGAATGGCCCGCCGGCATAGCGGTTCCGGCCTGGCACTATGTAGAGTGGAGTGGCGGCGGCGAGGGCGCTATTCGCGGTGGCAGCGAGGGCGTTCTGTTGCGGGGCGCTAGAAGTGTCGAGACCATCGGTAAGCACCGCAATTCCTCCCCAGCCTCCAGGTGGAGCATCCGCGAGCAGGCTATCAATGGAGCTGAAAAGCTGCGTCTGGGTGGCGGGCAACTCAGGCGTGGCGTCTGTGGAGGTGATGCTAACCGGCTCCGGAGTATCTGCGAAGGCAAACAATTGCGGCACGCCGTAGCTGGCTGCGGCGGCGGAGGAAAGGGAATTCCAGCGGCGAAGTGCGTCATCGGATCGCCGCTGGCGGCGGTTGTCCGGGGTGGTCATGCTCGCGGACTGATCCACCAAGACGGCGAGCTGGCGGACGGATTTGGCAGCGTAGGTGCTCTGAATCCGAGTGGGTCCAGCGAGGGCAAAAAGCAACCCCAGCCAGAGAATTAGGCGCAGCGTGATTAAAAAGATACGAGGCCGAGGCGCGAGGATGACAAGGGTGCGGCGATAGCTGAAAATAATCCAAGCGGCACCCAGCAATCCGGCAGCGCCCAGCAATCCCCACGCGAGAGTGGTCGGCAAATCGCCCAATGGGCCGCCGAAGCGCCAAGCGAAGGAGTGGACGGTGTCTGGCATGGAAGTGACTGGAGCGATGGAGTGCTAGCGGCGAATTTGGGCGTCGCGGGAGAGTTTTTCAAAATAGGTCTCAACGGCTGCCCGGTAGCTTGGATCAAGTTCATCAGGATTAAACCGGCGCACTTGTTCATCGCGACCTCCAGTGGTGCGGGCAGCTTCAAGCAGGACCACGAGATGCTCGGCAGCACCCCGGAGATCGGGGGCAACGATGGTGTTACCGGAGTGCCGGCGGAGGGCCGCGACCAGCTTTTGGGCAAGTTCCCGCGTGGTGGAATCGAGCGGCAGTTGGGAGGCAAGTTGCGCTCCTAGCTCCATTTCGGTAAGTGAACCAGCGGTGGAATCCCCGCCACTATTACCACTGCCGCGAGCAATCTGGCGGGCAGCGCGGGCCAGTGCTTGATCGCGTGGCGTCAGCGAGGCTTGGGTTTTGGCCAATGAAGTAGAGGCGGATTTTCCACTGCCTTCACCCTCGGAGTCCCCCTCCCCGTTGCCGTCGGCGGCCGGTTTTTTAGCAGCTTGGACAGCCTTTGCGGCGGCGGTGAGCTGGCGGGCGGCCTCGGCGGAGCCGGTTTGCTGTTGCTGCTCGGCCTCGGTCTGGAGCTGGGT
>JBGSUW010000113.1:0-3324 GCA_041753275.1 Akkermansiaceae bacterium
CCTCACCGACCATGGGCCAAAAAGTAAATCCGATCGCATTCCGCCTCGCCGTCAATAAAGACTGGCGTTCCAAGTGGTTCGCCAAAGGCAAAGACTACACCGATAAGCTCCACGAAGATCTCGCGATCCGTGGCTACCTCAAAAACAAGCTCGTCAACGCAGGCCTCGCCCGCGTGATCATCGAACGCGCTTGGAACAGCGTCCGCGTCACTCTTCACACCTCACGCCCCGGCCTCATCATAGGTCGCCAAGGCAAGGAAATCGAAGTGATGACCAAGGAAATTGGCGCACTCTGCAAAGGTGCCCAAGTCAAGATCGACATCATCGAGATCCGTAAGCCAGAGCTGGATGCCCAATTGGTTGCAGAACAAATCGCCGTTCAACTTGAGCGCCGTATCAGTTTCCGCCGCGCCATGAAGCGTGCCTTGCAAACCGCAATGGAATTCGGCGCAGAAGGCATCCGCCTCCGTTGTGCCGGCCGCCTTGGCGGTGCGGACATCGCCCGTTCCGAAAGCTATCGCGAAGGCAAAGTGCCACTTCAGACTCTCCGTGTTCCACTCGACTACGGCTTTGCCGAAGCTCGCACTCTCTACGGCATCATCGGTGTCAAAGCCTGGGTAAACAAAAAGGAAGACGATGGCAAACAACAGCCGCCAACAAGGCGGTCGTAACGACCGTGGTGGTGACCGCGGCGACCGTGGTAACCGGGGTGGTGGAGATCGCGGAGGCGATCGTCGCCCGCCACAAAATCGCAACTGATCATTCAAATTTTTCAACAATCTTAATTTAACTTCTAGGAGGACCGAGTCATGCCTTTGATGCCCAAAAGAACCAAGTTCCGCAAAAGCCACCGCGGAAGCCGCGCCGGGAATGCCCAGCGTGGAACCACTGTCGCCTTCGGTGACTACGGACTGCAAACCCTCGATCGCGGATGGATGACCAACCGCCAGATCGAAGCTTGCCGGATCGCGATTAACCGCTCTCTCAAACGGAAAGGAAAAGTCTGGATCCGGATTTTCCCACACAAGTCCATTACCTCACGTCCTCCTGAAACCCGGATGGGTAAAGGTAAAGGTGCTGTCGAAGGTTGGGTAGCAGTGATCCGCCCTGGTAACATGCTCTTCGAAATCGGTGGTGTTCCAGAATCTGCCGCTAAAGAAGCCATGCGCCTCGCATCCTACAAGCTCGGCATCCGCACCCGCCTCGTTACCCGTAACCAACACGCCTGATCCGTCCGATCAGATCCCATCTAATATCCGTCTGAACCATGGCCAAAGCCAAAGCCAAAAAAGAGCCTGTAAAGCTTACCGCCGCTGAGATCACTCTCCGCCTCCGCGAGCTCAAACATGAAGCGCTCAACCTCCGTCTCCAAAAAGCCACCGGCTCACTGGAAAACTCCGCTCGCATTCGCACAGTGCGCCGCGAAACCGCTCGCATCCTCACCGCAGAAACTGCGCTGAAGAACGCATAATCCACGTTTACTACGCAACCATATCTACCCATGAGCGAGACCACTCAGGAAACTCACATCCCACTTCGTAAGACCCGCGTCGGCGTCGTCATTTCCGATAAAATGGAAAAAACCATCGTTGTGGAACACGTGGCACGCGTGCCGCACCCTAAGTTTAACAAGATCGTTAAGCGTTCCAAAAAATATTACGTTCACGACGAGGAGAGCCAGGCAAAAATCGGCGACCGCGTCAAAATCGTCGAAACCCGGCCACTCTCGAAATTGAAGTGCTGGACCCTCGCCGAAGTCATCTCCCATTGAATCGGGCGTCTCAACTTTCAACTCTCAACTCTCAACTTTCTTCTAAGTCATGATCCAGATGGAAACCATGCTCGTCGTCGCGGATAACACCGGGGCACGCAGCGCAAAAATGATCGGCGTGCTCGGCAAGCGCAGCCGCACCGCCCGCATCGGCGATATCATCACCTGCCACATTCGCGATTCGATCCCTACCGCTGCCGTCAAAAAAGGCAGCGTCGTCAAGGCCGTCGTCGTGCGCACCGCTTACCCGATTCGCCGCGCAGATGGTTCAGTCCTCCGTTTCGATACCAACGCCGTCGTGATCATCGATAAAGACAACAACCCACGCGGCACCCGGATCTTTGGCCCCGTTGCTCGTGAACTTCGTGAACGTCAATTCATGAAGATTGTTTCTCTTGCACCCGAGGTTCTTTGAGCCTAAGGCATTCCGCCAGTCACCATTTTATCCATCTATTCTCATGAGCCGTATCAAGACCCACGTCAAAAAGGGCGATCAAGTCGAAATCATTGCAGGCAATCACAAAGGCAAGCGCGGTACCGTGCTGCTAGTGAATGCCGCAAAGGGCAAAGTCACCGTTGAAGGTGGCCGCCCGATCACCAAGGCTGTCAAAGCCACTGAAGCTGAACCAAACGGTGGCCTCAAAACCATCGATGGCTCCGTCCATATCTCCAATGTAAAGAAAGTGGGCTGAGGGAAACGCCGGCGTCCTCGCCGGCAAAAATTGGCATTCTGCCGATTTTTTTCCCACCGCCCGCGCTTAAGCGAATGAACGAATAATCGCTGACCCGCAAAAAATAATGAGCACACCAGCACTCCAACAACACTACAAGGACAAGGTCGTCCCCGCGCTTAAAACCAAGCTCGGCTACACCAACCTCCATCAGATCCCACGACTTGAAAAAATCGTGGTCACCTCATGCATGGGCAAGGCCCCGGACCGCAAGGTCGCCGTGGACGATGCCGTCAATGAGATCCAGAAGATCACCGGCCAACGGCCGTCCATCACCTTCTCCAAGAAGGCTGTCGCCAATTTCAAGCTCCGCGAAGGTGAAGCTCTCGGTGCCCGTGTCACACTCCGTGGCCCGCGCATGTGGGAATTCCTCTACCGCTTCATCAACGTCACCGCACCGAACATCCGCGACTTCCGCGGAATTTCCTCCAAGTCCTTCGATGGTCGTGGAAACTACGCCTGCGGAGTGACCGAGCAATCCATTTTTCCGGAAGTTGAGATCGATCAGATCAAACGCCAAATCGGCTTTGACCTGATTTTTGTCACCTCCGCCCCGAACGACGCTGAAGGCCGCGCCCTCCTCATGGAGCTTGGCATGCCCTTCCGCGATATGAAAAAAGCAAACGAGGTTGAAGCTGAAGCAGCTGCTGCCAACTAATCACCACCCGGAACCAATCAAAAACGGAATCCACTATTATGGCAGTTCTCACCGATCCAATTTCTGACTTCCTCACGCGTTTCAAAAACGCCGCCCGCGCCGGCAACGAAGAATTCACCGCTCCTTACTCTAAGATCAAGGCGGACATCGCCCGCATTCTCCAG
>JBGSUW010000114.1:0-1844 GCA_041753275.1 Akkermansiaceae bacterium
AGGGGACACTCCCTCGAGCCAGTGTTGGAACGATTCATGATCCTCTCTAGCGATGAAAATCCGCTTCCCGCCATCGCCACGCGCCATCACGTGATAAACCGCAGCCGAATACTAAAATTTCTGTGGCCTCGCCATCCCCGAATCCCCGTCAATCAAAATATTGAAATCCAAGGACTGACCCCGTTCACGGAAAGTCTGAGTTCATCGCAGCTCAGCGTGTAAAAGAATGGTGTCATACTATGTCGGACTGATGGGTACTGGCTGTTAGCTATTATCTAAAAGAAAATTGGTTGAGTCCGGTTGCGTGTGGATAGTCTCAGGTTACACATTTCAACAATTCTGGTATTTCACGCGACGCAGGGTTGCACTTCCTTGCGGATGGCTTCGCCTTTTTCGCGGTCGGCGCGCATGAATTCGTAGTCGAGTTGGAGGTTCATCCACATGCCGGGGGTAATGCCGCAGAAGGCGCTCATGCGCAGATCGTATTCGGGGGTGCAGCGGCGTTTGCCTTGTTTCATTTGGGTGAGGTGGGGCGCAGGAATGCCGCAGCGGCGGGCGATCTCGGCCTGGGACAGGCTGGATTCCTCCAGCGTTTCGCGGAGGGTCTCGGCGAAGAAGTTGACTAGAGGGATGAGTTGCGGTTTCTTTTTCATGGCGGTGGCTCAGTGATAGTCTGTGATATGGACGGCGGCGGCGGTGCCGTCTTTCCAGCGGAAGACGATTCGCCATTGTTGGTTGATGCGGATGCTCCAGAATCCCTTGAGATTGCCAGAGAGTGATTCGAGGCGGTTGGAAGGTGGTTGGCGGAGTTGGTCGATGGCAATGATGCGGTGAAGCTGACGGAGTCTCATGAGCGCCCGTGGCTGAATATCGCCCGGGAATTTCCGGGAGTATTCTCCATGGAAGACTTTGGAAGTTTCCTTGCAGGTGAAGTTTTCGATCACTTACGGTGAAAGTTGCCGAATTTGATAATGATTTCAAGGAGAAATATGCATTGCAACCCAGCCAGTTTTCAAACCGTAGGCGGAGGACTCAGGTGAAGGCCATAGTGTTGCACGTGAGTAGCGTGGGGCGAACTCATGATTCCCGCATTTGCTTGTGTGCTTGCATTTATGCAGTCATCGATCAATGGACTCGGTATGACATCGCAACAAGGCATCCTAGCGGATTTGGAGGCACTCCCCGCGATGGCACTCCAAAAGGTGGCAGATTTCGTTCACCAGATGCGAGATACGGCGGCAGCCGACCGGCAAGCTGCGTTCGATGCTTCCTTCGGATGTATGCCGGCGGTGGAGGCGGAAGCTTTCAAGAGAATCATTGAGGAAGGCTGCGAGCGGATCGAATCATGAACGGATTCGCCTTGGATACGAATATCGTTAGCGCCCATCTGCGTGGCGATGCGCAGGTTGGGGCACAGATCAAGGACCACACCCGACTCTATCTGCGTGTGACGGTCATGGGCGAGCTTTTCTAAGGGGCCTATCATACGGAACACTGGAAAAAGCATCTCCAGCGCGTCCGGTCTTTCCTTCCGCTGGCGCAGACCGTGCATTTGGACGACGAGAACGCAGAGCGCTACGGCGTAATGAAGGCGCGGCTTGCGAAAATGGGTTCCATGATCCCAGAGGACGGTTGTTGGATCGCGGCGACCTGTCTAGTGCATTCACGCTGAACAGGGTCAGTCCTGAATGGCACTAACTTTGAGAGGATTTGGGACGGTTTCTGTGGCCTGGGATTTTCATCTCGTTGCGTGGTTTTGTGACGAGTTGATAGTTCTTAGGCCTGCGTTTTTTCGCGCGTGGTTCCTCTCGTTCCGGGCGATGGGGGACAAGGTCGCTGGCGAT
>JBGSUW010000115.1:0-12589 GCA_041753275.1 Akkermansiaceae bacterium
AGCCAGCCTTGGATGATGGCGTCCGAGGGCTCACCAAATGGCGTGGAAATCCTGAGGGGCGTCATTTTTTCAAACCCCTCCATTTCATAAAGACCGCTGCCGCCGATGATGCCGATGGCGGGTGCTTGTTCCTCAGTGCGATTCATGCAGCGGGAAATACGGCTTCGTTCAAAATTGAGCAAGACTTGGATGATCCGCTCCCCTCGGAGACCATTGGTGCGATGGAATTTACCCGAAATGCAGGTTTGCGCAAAGCCCCAAGATAACGTGAATTCTCTGCGTGCAGTGCACATTGCCGGAGTCTCCATCTTTCTCATGAAATTCTTCCATCAGATTTAGTGCTTCAACTTTCACCCACACCCTTCACGCTCTGGATTGGCATCATTGCCCTCATCGTCATCGCTGGGCTTTCGTTGCTTTCATGGAAGCGCAGCCCGCACCCGCGCCGCACCGCGTTGTTGGAGGGCCTGCGGTTTCTGGCGGGGCTAAGCGTCGTGATCCTGCTTTGGCAGCCGGAATGGATCACCACCATTCACCCGGATACCAAACCGAAAATCGCCATTTTGTGGGATGATTCCAAGTCGATGACGACGATTGACGCGCCTCTCCCACCGGCACTTTCCCCGCAAGCCGCCATCGTTTCCCGTGCCGAGTGGGTGAAAATGGCGCTCGCTTCAGATCTCTGGGCCCCGCTCGCCGCCAGTGGCGACAATGAAGTATTCTTCATCCCCTTTGCCACGCCCTCCGAGGCTACTGCAGACACCCTCGCCGGCACCGATCTCGAGGCACCGCTTGCCGATTTACTCGACAAGGAAACCAACCTCCGCGCCGTGGTTCTACTCAGCGATGGCGACTACAATCTCGGCCAGCCCCCAGTCGCCGCCGCGCAGAAGATGCGGCTGCGTGGGGTGCCGCTGTTTGCCATCCCCGTGGGCAGCAACGTCCGCTTGCCGGATTTGGACGTGCTTTCCGTC
This sequence comes from Akkermansiaceae bacterium, assembly GCA_041753275.1. Taxonomy (GTDB): domain Bacteria; phylum Verrucomicrobiota; class Verrucomicrobiia; order Verrucomicrobiales; family Akkermansiaceae; genus Luteolibacter. The sequence continues at coordinate 975 of JBGSUW010000115.1, forward strand.
TCGGCACCCACCTACGGCATCGTCGGGGAAAACGTGCAAATTCCTTTCACCATCCGCTCCTCGTTGGACCGCCAAGTCCGCACCATCGTCCGTTTGCGGGATGAATCCGGCCGCGAGCGCACCAAGGACATCGTCATCCCGCCCAATTCCGAGACTTACGATTCCATGCTCTGGCGGCTCGAAAAAGAAGGCTCGTCCACCCTCGAACTCTCCATCCCGGTGGCCGACGGCGAACTCGTCGCCACCAACAATTCCCGTAAATTCAACATCTCCGGCAAGCCTGAGAAAATCCGCGTCCTCGTCATCGATACCTTGCCACGCTGGGAGTTCCGCTTTCTCAGAAATGCCCTCTCGCGCGATCCTGGCGTGGAGCTTTCCTGCCTCCTGATGCAGCCCACACTCGGCCCCGGCGAGGGCAAGGACTACCTCAAAGAATTTCCGGAAAAAATCGAGGATCTCGCGAAATACGATGTGATTTTTCTCGGCGATATTGGCGTTGGCCCGGATCAGCTCACCAAGGAACAATGCACACTCATCCGCGGCTTGGTGGAAAATCAAGCTTCTGGCGTGGTATTTCTCCCCGGATCTCAAGGAAATCAATTCACTCTGCTGGATACGGATTTGGCCGATCTCATGCCCGTGATTCTCGATGATGCTCAGAAAAATGGCATCGGCGAAGCGACTCCCTCACCGCTCAATCTCACCACCGAGGGCCGCGCCTCACTCCTCACCATGTTGGGAAATGACGAGGAGGAGAATCCCGAGATTTGGCGGCGTTTGCCCGGTTTCTACTGGCATGCCCCGGTCATCAAGGCCAAGGGCGGCACCGAAGTGCTTGCGGTGCATGGCAATCGCCGGGGGAAATTCGGCCCCATCCCGCTGCTCGTCACCAAGACCGCTGGCAGTGGCAAAGTGCTATTCATGGGCATCGATTCCGCGTGGCGCTGGCGCCGGGGTGTGGAAGATCTTTACCACTATCGCTTCTGGGGCCAGGTTGCCCGCTGGATGTCCTACCAACGGAATATGGCCGCCGGCCAGCGTGTGCGGCTGTTCTTCAATCCGGAGCGGCCAGAGCCGGGAGCCACTGTCACGCTCAATGCCAATGCCTTCGATCCGAATGGTGCACCGCTCAAGGAAGGCAGTGTCGCCGTCGATATCACTTCCCCCAGTGGCCGCACCCAGCGCATCGAGCTGCAGAAGAACGAAAGTGCCTGGGGAGCCTTCAATGGTCGCTTCAAAGTGGACCTGCCCGGTGCTTGGAAACTCCGCGCCTCCGCCACCGGAGCGGAGGATAAACCCGTAGAAACCACCCTCCTCGCGCAAGGTCTCGAAATCGAAAAAATCGGCCAACCCGCCCGGCCGGAAGTTTTAGATGAAATGGCAAAAGTCTCCAAAGGCCGCGTCATCCAGCCATCACAGCTCGCCGATCTCATCAAAGAAATCACTGCCCTGCCAGCACCGCGTCCCTTGGAAAGCCGCGTCTCACTAGGTTCGCATTGGGCCACGATCCTTGCCTTGGTCACGTTGCTGGGAATTTTTTGGATCGGGCGGAAATTAAACGGAGCGTTCTAATTGGGGGCTCGAAATCAATGGAAAGAAGAGCGGCGAGACGCGCCCGCCGATTCAATGATCTGCCAAAAAACCACCTGCGAACCCACCTACCACGGTACCGCCAATAAGACGCCCTCCGAACATCATGCCCATTTCAAATCGCCACTTACGGCTGGGTAATCTCCCTACGCAATGCGGCGAGGCGGGACTCTGTTTGCCGATGTAGGAGAACTGTAAATCCAGACTATAGAAATCGAACTGGCTTCTCATAAATCACAAGGACAATGCAGCCGCCCGAACCTGTCACATGGTGCTCTGTACCTGGCGCATGAACACGCATGGAACCAGCTTCAATCACTCCATACTCATCATTTTGTGAACCGCATAACACAATGACGTGCTCGTAACCTTCATGCACATGAGGCGGAATTACCGTGGTTTCTCGATAACGCAATAGCACGGCCGATGGACCAGAAATCCCATCACCGTATAATCGAAAGATATCCACATTTTCACGAAAGAATTCCCAAGTATATTTATCCTGTAGCGTTTCGAAATTGAAAAGATGATTGAGTTCAATGAATGGAGGAATTGAGGAGTTATCTTGAATAGGAAGTGACATCACATGGAGAGAGCCTTGATCAATTCTGCGGATTCTGCAACTGCGCCGAACACGCCACCTTGCATTTTCACCATTTTGAGTGCGGCAAGATGGTTTCCGTAATCCGTTGCAGCAGTGCAGTCTGATAGGATCAAACACTCAAATCCCCGGTCATTCGCTTCGCGCATGGTTGTATGGACACAAACGTCGGTGGTGATTCCTGCTAGAATGATGTTTTGGATTCCTTTCTGGCGGAGAAGCATATCGAGATCCGTGCCGTAGAATGAACCCTTGCCGGGCTTGTCAATTATGGCTTCACCTGCGAGAGGGGTGAGTTCGTCGATGATATTCCAGCCAGGTTCTCCACGAGTTAGAATCCGGCCACATGGTCCAGCGTCACCAATTCCCGCGCCGATTCTTTGGCTGCGCCAAAGTTTGTTCGCGGGAAGATCTGCGAGATCCTGACGATGCCCTTCTCGCGTGTGCATGACATGATAGCCCCGTGCGCGGACCACTTCGAAGACTCGCTTGATCGGCTCAATGGGAGAGCGTGTCAGCGAAAGATCGTATCCCATTTGATCGACGTAGCCTCCAGGGCCACAAAAATCGATTTGCATATCGATCACGAGAAAGACCGTGTTTTCGGGGCGTAGGTCACCATTCCAGGGCCAAGGGTAGGGGTCTGAGTTAATGTAAGTCATGAGAATTGTTTATTAGTTTTTAAATAGTGCCCGGCGGATAGCCACTCCGCCGTGCAGTGCATCGCAATCAACCTATCACAAACAAATTAAGATTTCGCAGGAGATATAGCATGGCCGTGCGGTAGGTCTTCACTTGGCTCATTTGTAACAGGCTCAACCGCTGCGAACTTGGAAACCGCCAAAAGAATCCCTGCCACAACGAGGTAGCTCGCAGCCACAGTTGGACTCTGCGCAATTCCAAGTTGTGCGCCATGCATGAAACCAAAGAAGGTCAATAATGCTCCTGTCGCCGCGAAGCCGCTCGCTTTCATGAAATCTCGGTCAATAATGAAAACTCCAATAGCTCCTAGGATCAAACCACCCAATATCGAGCCGCCGCCGAGTACTTCCAGCCCATGGAACATGACACCTTCAGTTGCCATGGATGCAAAAAGTTTTTCCTTCGCCTCTGGGGTGAGTGTGGCGAGCACTGTGCCCGATGCTGCTAGCGCACCACCGATTAGAGTTACTACCCAGTGTGCAAGATGGGGAGTTAGCGAAAGGATAATCGCTGGTGCATGGCGCTTAGGTGTCTCTTGGAATGCTTGTGCTCCAATGAGCATTCCGATGTAGAGTAAGATAGGCAAAATGGCGATGGTAGGTATAAACGCCAACATCACTGAGACCACCCCTAACCATGTCATGAAAATTACAGCAATTCCCGTGGCTGCCGAGTAGCCGATTCTGCCACCCATCGCCTTCCAGCCGGGGTGGCCTATATACACCGCATTGATGAATGGATTTCCCATTACGCAGCCGATCAAGCTGATCACGCCATCCGCACAAAGAACACGCGTGGTAGGAAACGAGTCACCCGCGACTTCTGCGCTTTCAACATTGTCGAGTGCCTCCACCAGATCATAGATCCCAAATGGAATTGCTGTGACCAGTAGAATACCCAGATATTCAAAACCACCGAACACGTGATCAAATGCCGGAAGCGGAACACTGAAGCCGAAGCCTTTGAGCGACTCGCCGAGTGCAGCGGTGGTCATGCCGCCATAACTGAGCCCAAATGCGTTTGACCCCCAGGCGATGACAGTCCCTACCGCGATTGCGACTAGGCCTGCCGGGATTCCCTTGTATTTAACCCCGCCGAACCAGCTCAGGAGAATGATGGCAAAACAAGTGATCCCAATGACAGGTGTCAGAAACATTTCCACCGCTGGCTTCATTGAAATGAAGGTGACAGAGACCCCGGCCAGAGTGCCTAGCAGCGCGGCACGAGGCGTGATGCGGCGAATCCATGGACCGATGAATCCACCGATCATCAAAACGAAGCTCTGTATGAAAACCCAAGTGAGTCCAGCCTCCCAGCCTTTGATCGGATCACCCGTCTGAAGAGTGATCGGCAGCATAATCACAAACACAACCACAAACATGTGTGGAACACTTGTCCCTGATGGCAATGCACAGACATCCGTCCTACCCGTTTCCCTAGCAAGTTTGTAGGCGAGCCAAGCATAGTAGATAGTGCTCAGAGCAAGCATCAATCCGGTGGCAGGGAGAATGCGACCGAACACTATATCCGGCGGCATCTTGAGAACATAGAGTAATAGTCCGGTGAGTGTGAGTAGATTCACTAGGATGTTAGTCCCGAATCCGAAAAATGCGTTCCAGTCACCTGGAACCCATAGTTTTGGTTTGGTAAATGAGTTCATTTTGATGATTCTAATATGTTAAAAACAGTTTAAGTGAGAACGGGTAATATTTTATCGGACTCGGTCACCCAACCGAAAATCCCCCCTTGGGCTTTGATCATCTTGAGGCCCCATTCCTGAAAGTCTGGAAAATAGGAGCCCACGCAGTCCGAAGGAACCAAGCAATTGTAACCTCGATCATTTGCTTCCCTGACAGTTGTGTTGACACAAACTTCTGTGGTCACACCGGTCACAACTAGCTGGGTGATTCCGCGGTTCTGGAGAATCGCATGAAGATCCGTCGCAAAAAACGCACCTTTTCCAGGTTTATCAATCACTGGCTCTCCTGGCTCCGGGTAGAGCTCAGGGATGATATCATGCCCGGCTTCACCGCGGACTAGGATCCGCCCCATCGGCCCAGGATCACCAATGCATTTGTCTGATTTTCCTCGAATCCTCTTCTCCGGAGGTAAATCCGCCAGATCCGGGCGATGGCCTTCGCGAGTGTGAATCACTTGCAGCCCTACAGCACGCCATGCTGACAGCAGTCTTTGGTTCGGTTTGATGGTTCGCCGAAGCTGCGAAACATCGTTTCCGAGCATTTCACCGAATCCGCCGGGCTCCAGGAAGTCTCGCTGCATATCAATGATCAATAGTGCACACTTCGATGCAATAAATTCGAACGTGTATGGTTCAGCATCAATGGTTGCGGACGGGGATGAAGTCATAGAATGAGGTATTAGAAGAATATAGAGAGTCCGCAGTGGAATTGGAGGAGATCTTCATCGCGTGCTCCATCCGCCCCGAGGACTTGGTTTCCATCAAGTAGCCCGTCATTGCTGAGGTGATAATACTTCACTCCGGCGTAAGCGGTCCAGAATCCGTATTCTTTAGGAACGAACGTGAGTGGGAGGCTGGCTTTGATCCCGGTTCCAAAAACCGCAAGTCCTGAGCCACCACCACTGCCATCGAACTGTTGATAGAAATCATCTCCGACAATATTAATATAAGTGGGAATCTCGATTTTCACCTCACCTAGCGTTATTGAAGGGTTGATACCGAGCGTGAAATAGTAGCTTTCCTCCGACGTGGTAGGATCTAAGGCAACGGTTGCTTTGTTTTCGAGTTCTTGCCAGTAAGCGACATAGGGGTTCAGGGCAAAATCCCCAAGCCATTTTGAATCATCAAGCTTGAGCTTTAGTTCGAGATGGTGAGAGGTTGGGTAGGCATCAACTTGGCTTTTAAAGGCGGTGTAGTTCGTCTCGAATTTGAGATATTCACCGAGGCCGAATGTGAGGCCCAGAATCGGGTCCCACTCGTTCCAGTGCCCTGAATCAGGGCCAGACTTCTGACTATGGATGGAACTCCACATACCTGCTGTTAGCGAGACATCATTGACGAACGTGTCCTTGTTTGAATAGAGGCTCCAAAATGAAAGTAGGAGGGGCTGGAACACAAGACCTTGATTCTCGACATTCAAACCACGAGGCGTGATGTAATGATCTGAGAAATCAAGTTGGAGCAAAAAGTGAGCTATCGGCTCGGAGGCGGCGGGTTCGATGGGAGTTGCTGCAGGCTCTGTGCCGGCTTGGAGCGGTTGGCTCGCTAGAAAAATCCCCAAAGATGCGATGGATAATATAACTTGATAGTGTTGGAATGATTTCATTTTCATTGTTTGATTTCGTTTGAGTCGAGCAATCGACTTGATGTGATTAGCAATGGCGGTGCCAACGGCAATTGCATAATATAACCAATTGAAAATGAATCAGTTAACGTGTAGTTATATTATAGCAGGTCTAGTCTATAGTGTCGCAGATGTATCAGAGTGCGACACATTGCCGAACACTACGATTGATCTTGTGGCATCCTCCGATAGATCCGGCTCCTGCTAATTCCCAACCTCCTTGATGCTTCAGCAACGTTGCCGCCCGTTTCGTGTAACGCTCTCCGAATCAGTTCTTGTTCTGCCGCCTCCACATTGAGAGGGAGCGATGGTCTTGGATCTATGGGCTGCGTGTTGGCTGGATTGGAAAGGCTTTGGAAGAACTGTAGATGGGCACGCCCGATCTGTAGGCCACCACTCAGGATCAATGCCCGCTCCATGATGTTCCTCAGTTCACGGATGTTTCCAGGGAAGGAATAACTGCTCAGCGCTTTCATTCCATCTGCATCAATCACTGGTGAAGTCATCCCCATTTCCGTAGCAAAGAGTTGGAGAAAATGATTTGCAAGTAACGGAAGGTCCTCCCGGCGGTCTCGCAATGGGGCGGTCTCTACTGTGAACCTCGCAAGTCGGAAGTATAGATCCTGCCTGAAACTTCCAGATGACATTTTCTCAGGTAAGTTCGCGTTCGTTGCTGCTATGATTCTCACATCAACAGTTTGAGATTTATTGGAACCCACGGGGATCACGTGCCCATCTTCGAGTCCTCTGAGCAACTTGCCCTGCAACGTCGCAGGCATGTCGCCGATCTCATCGAGAAAGAGCGTTCCACCATCTGCCAGCTCAAGGTAGCCTTTACGATCTGAAACTGCTCCGGTGAAAGCTCCTTTGACATGCCCGAAGAAGAGAGATTCCGCGAGTTCACTAGGGATGGCAACACAGTTTACTGGAATGAACGGCCCTGTTGCCCGGGGGCTTTGGTGATGAATAGCGCGTGCGACTAGCTCCTTACCGGTGCCACTTTCCCCGGTGATGAGAACACTTGTTTTACCAAATTGATGGAGCCGCTCGATATCCGCCAGAAGTTGCTTCAAGTGCGGGCTGCTGCCAATAAATCCGCTAACTCCCCAACGTTTTGACTCGGTTAGTGCGATGTGGGATAGCCTCGCTTTGGCTTGGTCACGAGTCAGTTCTGCCTCCTTGCGAAGCAAGATTTCCTTTTCCAGCTCTACGTTGCGCGAACGAAGCTCAAGAGTCGCGCGACTTAGGTTCAAGTGGGTCGTTACCCGAGTGACCACTTCTTCCAACTGAAACGGCTTGGAGATATAGTCAACCGCTCCAAGGCGAAACCCTCGGACGACGTCGGCGGTTTCTTGACGACTGGTGATAAAGATTACAGGGATTTCCTCGGTCTCCGGGTCAGCTTTGAGCGCTCGGCATACGGTAAATCCGTCGCATCCCGGCATCATCACATCGAGCAAAACGAGGTCTGGCTTTGCGCTGTGGGCCAGCCGGATGGCAGTGCGCCCGTCGGATGCAGTGATGATCTCGTGTCCTAGCGGTTCCAAGACATCGCTTAATAACGAGAGACTCGCTGGAGTATCGTCTGCAATTAGGATGCGGGATGGTTTCATTCAGTAGAAACTTGCGCGATTAGTCGCTGGATGGATTTCATATCATAGCTCGCAAGGAAGCCCCGCAGATGGTGGGCCAACCGTTCGCCGCTAGGCCCAAGTTCTTCAACATCGAGAAGGCAGTTTTTCAAGACTGTGGCGCTATGAAGCTCAGCAGCGACAGTAAGACGAGTGGCTAGTTCGTGTGGTAATGATACTTCAGTGAGATCAAAGCTATCAGATGAGGCGGTGGCCATCGGATGCTCCATTTCAAAACTGAGATAGGGAACATGTTTGAGACATTCATAGATTCGCTCCGCGCGGAAGGGCTTTGCTACAAAATCATCACAACCTGCCTTAAGACATTCCTCTCGGTTTCGTATCAGAACGGACGCGGAAGTGGCGATGATTTTGAGGCGTGAATGTCCAAACTCGTGGACCAATCTATGAATCGCTTCCAGCCCATTGAAGTCTGGAAGACGGGGGTCAATGAACACTATCTGAGGTCGTGATTCTTTGGTCACTTCAAGTGCTTGCTGGCCATTTTCTGCAATAATCACCTCGCATCCGATCTGAGAAAGCATGACTGCCAGAACTTCTCGATTTTCAGCAATACCATCTACAACCAGAACTTTTAGAGTGATGCCTTTTTTAAGTCCAACCACCTTTGGTGGCTTTTGAAATATTGCCTGATGTCCTTGTGCATCCGAGGTGGGCAAGGGTAAATCCAAGGTGAACGACGAACCTTTCCCGACTTCCGAACTGACCGAGATTTTGCCCCCTATGATTGTTACCTGGCGCTGGACAATTGCAAGGCCAAGCCCGGTTCCACCGATATTGCTAGAGGAGTCTCCCTGCTGAAATGGGTCAAAAATCTTTTTCAATAAGTGAGGTTCGATTCCAATCCCGGTGTCTTGAATCATGAACGTCCAAACATCACCTGACCTATTGACGCGAACTAAAACAAGGCCTGTGGCAGTAAATTTCACGGCATTTGCAAGAAGATTGATAAGAATTTGGCGCAATTTCCCCTCATCACCACGGACCACGAGTGTGGATAACTCGTCAGGCATTTCGATTCGTAGTCCCAGACCCTTTTTTTCACAAGGATACTGAAACATTCCTGACACTTCGCGGACCAGTGTATGGAGATCAAAGTCGCTCATCGTGACCTCCATGCGTCCCGCATCGATTTTCGAGAGATCCAGAATCTCATCAATGAGATGGAGTAGATGATCGCCGCTGCGGATGATCGTCGCGACAGCATCGCGATGGAATGGATGAAGCGCCTCGTCCCTTGCGAGAATTTGGGAGTAGCCGAGGATGGCATTCATGGGAGTTCGAATTTCGTGACTCATATTCGCCAGAAACTCTGATTTCGCATGATTGGCAGCTTCAGCAGCCTGCTCGGCATTCTTCCGGACTAATACTTCACTGCGCATCTCCACGGATTGGCGGGCACCCTTCCAGAGATAGGTGGCGAGCAGGCAGGAGATGAGGATACCAGACCCCATCGCGGTCAGGGGGAGGTAATAAACCGGCTTTCCCTCATATTTGGTGGTCGGCTCAAAGCTGAGTGTCCAGAGGCGTCCTGCGACATCCATGGTGATTTTCGTCGAGGGAAATCCCCAGCGGCGTTCTCCACCTTGGCGATAAAGCAATGAGCGAGATTCCCGATCATAGACCGAAAGCGCAATAGGATGATCCACACTTGGACTCAGTGATAGATCGATCAAATCTCCGATCCGAAATGCAGCCGTTGCAAATCCTGTTAGATGGATTCTCCGCTCTTTGAGCGTCGTTACCATCTGCTGATAAACGGGGCGAAAGACTACGAAACCTAGCTGCGAATCAACCTCTTGTGCCAGACGGATTGGAGATGTGGCAGTTGATTCACCAGTATCTCTCGCGCGCTCGAGAGCAAGGCGGCGGCGTGGTTCCGAGCCGACGTCAAAGCCAAAAGCATTCGCGTTTTTTGCCAAACTTTCGAGAAAATAGACCGGGTAATACTCGTCTCTCAATGCGGCTGGTTCGAGCCCTCCCGTTGATTTTTCCTGAGTGAAATGAAACTCGGGGAATCCCTCACTCTGGGCCCGTGCCTCCCAGATTTCTCGCTCATTTGCGGCCACGCGCGGATCCCATGCAAGAGCCTGGACTTCCGGCTGTCGCGCCAGAGATCCCTGCACGAAGGTTCGAAATTCTTGGCGATTCGCGTTGGGTTTTGCCTCAAAAAATGCAGCCATCCCATGCAGAACCTCCATCGATCTCAAAATCTGTACCCGGATTAGATCTGCTCGATCTTGTGCCAACCGTTCAATCTCCTCTTTGGCTGAGCGTTCCTCCGCTTTCCAGAAAAAAAACGTAACCAGCGAGGTAACGACAAGCCCTGACACCAGCGCAAAAAAGGCAGGAGCCCTGATCGGGCTGAATACCTCGTAAGGTTTTAACATTCTGAGAATACCACTTGAAAGCACTCCCTGTGCCAAGCAAAGTGCAAGAAGCCTCTCGCTCTAACCTGTGGTGCGCTAGATTCTTGGACCGTGAAGCACCAGAATCTGTCTATGAATACCAGCAAACCACGCAAGCAATATACCCCCGCGTGCAAGGCCCAAGCCATTGAGCTATTCGCCGTCGCGTATTGCGCCAATGATAAATGACACCTGAGGGTGTAAGTCGTTGCGCCAGGATTCATGACACCCGGTGCTTGGTTTGGTTTTGGTTCTTTGGGGTGGTTTTGACAAGGTTTTCCGCTGGGGGTGGGTCTCTCCTGCTCGCTCCATTTCCTCCTGACGGTCTTCTTCGATGCGCTCAACGATGGAGAAGATCTTTCCCAGTCGCGCTTCGATGTCGGCTGCTAGGTCCATTGGGTCGAGGGCGGCACGGGTGGCGTGGAGCTGAGCTTTGGTTTCAGCGCTGACTTTGGCACAGGCCAGCAGCCGGCCGCAGGGCGTGGCGGGGGTGTCGTATTTCTTGTGAACTTTGCTGCCTGTCCTTTGTTTTTCAATGAGTTTCATCACGGGGGTGAAGTGATTGCGAAGGGGCAGCCAGGCCTTTTCGTAGAGTTAGTTGACTTGTTCCCGTAGCTCAAGATCGCGCGAATCGCCCGTAGCCTAACAATTGCCGGACGTGGGTGAAATTTTTCTGCTCTACGTGGGCTTGGTCGTTCTTTTTGTAAGCTCGTGAACGGGTCCATTCGACGCTCCGCTTGCGCCGCAGCAGGTAGGCGTTTTTCAATCCGCTCAAGGCCTACGCGCACTTCGCCGCCGCTGTTGCCCCAGAGTGCCGCGAGCTCGGTCCAGCCGCTATGGAAGTCGGTTTCGGTTGCTGGCACGGCCGGTTTTGCGTCCGAGGCGACCGCCAACCGCACTGCGAAGAGGGGCGGTGATGCGATCCAAGCTGCGTGGACTGTAGCTGAGGATTTTCTCATGAATGGTGGCTTCGAGGGTGCCGTGGCGGGCTTGATAGCTGTCGATCCAGAGCGGCAGAGTTTGCTTGAGACGGGTGCCGCAAGGCTGCTCGCTGTGCTTCCAGATGGCCACAATCACGGACTGCTCCGCCGGGCCATATCCGGGCTTCGATCCTCGTTTCTTGGCTTTCTTGCCGTGGGTGACTTGCCGGTTGAGCGCCTTGATGGTGTGTATGCGATCCCAACCAAGAGTGTCGCTGACCTCGTCGATCATCGCACTTCTCCCAGCCCGATTCCTGCTTGGATAACGCTCGCGGCAACTCTCCAGATACTCTTCTTTGCTCGTATGACTCATGATCCCAGATAATGTTTGCATCTGGGTGTCATTCTTTCTGGCGCAA
>JBGSUW010000116.1:0-6789 GCA_041753275.1 Akkermansiaceae bacterium
ACATGCTGGCCACCACGTCCCTGGCGCTCGAAGACGGGCGGGTGCTGCACCTCCGCAAGCCCACCGTTCCAGATGCAGAGCAGGCGACGGTTTACCAACGGCTCGGAATCGATTGGAAAGCGGCCTTCCCCGTGCAGAAGATCTGGGCGAAAAGCGAGTGATTTTGTAGTGCCTTTGGGGACGATTCCCAAGTTTTATAAGGCTTCCAGCGCTACAGCCAGAAACTTGGATTAAGTGCCGCATGACCGCTGCTGCGCCTTCCACTCCCGCGTCCCAATATTGTGTCCTTTGCCACTTCAAACTTGATCTTTAAAACATGATCTCCTATCACAGCCCCGTATCTCGCCACCATAGTTTAGTTTAGACACTCCGTGGTCGGACTTCAGGGTCCGCCTCAAAGATTCTGTCGCCGGATGAGGATGCGTGTAGGGTTGGACAACAGCGGTCTAGAAATAGCTATTTCATGAGAATTTTTCCAATAGTCTTCGTTTCGTGTTCTATCGCCATCAGCGCGGTCGCATTTGCTGCCGGATTCGAACCGACCAATGAAAACAAGACTCCTGCTCCGTCTCCTGCGCCGGAAGGGATGGTCTGGGTTCCCGGCGGCGAGTTCTCGATGGGCAGTGATGTGGCAGATGAAGGACACTGCAGTATCAAAGGCGTAACTCAAGATTCGCAGCCCATCCACCGGGTCTATGTCGATGGCTTTTGGATGGATCGCACAGAGGTGACGAATGATCAGTTTAAAAAATTCATCACGGCCACAGGCTACCGGACGCTCGCTGAAATCGCGCCGACTCAAGAGGAATTCCCCACCGCTCCACCTGAAAATCTAGTCGCAGGCTCGGCAGTTTTCACGCCGGCTCCTTACAAGGTGAAGTTGGATAATCATTTCCAGTGGTGGCGTTATGAAAGAGGGGCGGATTGGCGACACCCGGAGGGGCCGCAATCAAATTTGGAAGGTCGCGGGAGTTTTCCGGTGGTTCACGTGGGCTACTCAGACGCCATGGCTTATGCAACCTGGGCTGGAAAGCGTCTGCCCACCGAAGCTGAGTGGGAATTCGCCGCACGTGGTGGCCTGAGTGGTAAAACCTACGCATGGGGCGATGAGTTGCTGCAAGGGGGGAAGTGGATGGCAAATATTTATCAGGGAGAGTTTCCGGTGAATGACAGCGCTGAGGATGGCTTCGGCGGACTCGCGCCGGTCGCTCAATTTCCGCCCAATGGCTATGGCTTGCATGATGTGGCCGGGAATGCTTGGGAATGGGTGAGTGATTGGTACCGGCCCGATGCCTACACCCGCTCGCAGGAGCCAGGTGGAGTAGCGCGCAATCCTCAAGGTCCTGAAAGTTCCTACGATCCCGCAGAACCGGGTGAGAAAAAACATGTCCAGCGTGGCGGATCTTATCTTTGCACCAATCAATACTGCTCTCGCTACATGGTCGGCACCCGCGGCAAGGGCGAAAAATCGACGCCCACCAACCACATCGGATTCCGCTGTGTGATGGTGCCAAGGCCGTAGATTTGGGTGGCGACGAGGAATTGCACTGGCTTTTCCCAAGCGGTTCGCACTAGCCTACGGGGTGCAACTTGATGGGGATGGCGGAGGAGCAAAGAAAGTCTTCATCAGCACGTGGGTGGTGTTTTTTTTCCATGGGATGGCTCCAGGTTTCTGGATACCTGCCATTTCAAACATCCTTAAAGCGCAGGGTCTGAGCGCTTGGGTGGCGTTGGTTTTTCTAATTCCACCCTTGTGCTCATTGATCTCGCCACTCGTCGGTGGGGCATTGGCGGACCAGAAAGTGGCGGCAAATCGGCTCTACTTTATCACTTCCGGGCTGGGGGCGGCTCTATTATTCGCTGCATTCTGGTGCCTCAATCATGGGATGAATCCATGGTGGTTCCTCGCTTTCCTGGGTGCCTATTCACTCGTTTCCGGCCCGGCGTGGGGATTACTTGCGACCATTACACTCGCGCATTTACCCAACGGGGAAAAACAATTTCCGTTGGTGCGTCTGGGCGCAACCGTTGGCTGGATCGTCGGCGGCTTGATGACGAGCTACCTGCTGCGCGCCGATAGCAGCCCGAAAGTGGGCTATGCAGCGGCGGCGGCGCGCTGCCTTGGAGCATGGATTGCATGGTATCTGCCGCACACTCCGCCGTTGGGAAAAGTGAGTTCCTGGCGTGGCCGGCTGGGGCTAGGGGCCTTCGCGTTGATGAAGCAAAAGGACAATGCGGTATTCTTCGGGGTGACCACGTTATTCAGTATTCCAATCACGGCATTCTATATGTATGCACCCGAATTACTAAAGGTTTTGGGCGATCAAAAACCCACAGCTACGATGACGGTTGCGCAGATTTCCGAAGTGATCGGGATGCTGCTGGTGGGGCAGGTGATGATACGCTACCGGGTAAAGACGGTGCTGTTATGGGCGCTGGGTCTATCGGTGATTCGCTTTCTAATGAGTAGCTATGCGGGGGCTAGCGGCGCTATTTCATGGCATGTGGGAGGCATCGCGCTTCATGGAGTTTGTTATACTTTTTACTTCATCACTGCCCAAGTTTTTCTCGATCGGCGAGTGGAACCGGGAATGCGGGGGCAGGCACAGGGGCTTCTCTCGATGGCCGGCAGTGGCGTGGGGCCACTCTTGGGTGCCATCATTTGCAGTGGATTGAAGAATCACTACGTCACCGATAACGGCCAAGGCTGGGCGGAATTCTGGGGAATCCTTTCCGCGATGATTGCCGGTTGTTTTGTGATTTTTCTAATCTTCTACAAGAGCCTTGCCCGAAAGGTCGAAAGCTGATTGGTGGATGAAAAAGCTATCGGAAAATTTGCGATGCCAAACTTTCCCAAATTAGTTGTTATAGTCTAGCCAAAATCGCATCGCCCATCGCGCGGGTGCCGACCTTGGTCTCGCCGGGCTGGGTGGTGGCGATGTCTCCGGTGCGGAAGCCATCAGCGATGGTTTGCGCGACGGCGGCTTCGATCGCATCTGCTGCTGGAATTTCACCGAGAGAGAAGCGCAACAACATGGCAAGCGAGAGGATTTGGGCAATCGGGTTGGCAATTCCCTGGCCGGCGATGTCTGGAGCAGAGCCGCCTGATGGCTCGTAAAGACCGAAGTAGAGGCCATCTTCGCGCTGCTGGCCGAGTGAGGCGGAAGGCAGCATGCCGAGGGAGCCGGAGATCATCGCCATTTCGTCCGAGAGAATATCGCCGAATAAATTTTCAGTAACGAGCACATCGAATGAGCCGGGACGCTTGATCAACTGCATCGCGGCGTTATCGACATACATGTGGGAAAGTTGAACTTCAGGGAATTCTTTGGAAATTTCCACTACGGTCTCGCGCCACAGCACCGAGCTGGCGAGCACGTTTGCCTTGTCCACGGAGAGCAGTTGTTTTTTGCGACCCATTGCAGCGGTGAAGGCGACGCGGGCGATGCGTTGGATTTCGCTCTTCTGATAAACCATGGTGTCGAAGGCGACTGGCTCGCCATCGCGCTCCTCACGGCCTTTTGGTTTGCCGAAATAGATGCCGCCGGTGAGTTCGCGGACGCAGAGCACATCGAAGCCATCTGCGATGAGTTCTTGTTTCACCGGGGAGGCATGCGTGAGCGCGGGCAGGCAGACACCGGGACGGAGGTTTGCAAAGAGGCCGAAATGTTTGCGCAGAGGAAGCAGGGCGCCGCGCTCGGGCTGGATGTCTGGCGGCAGGTTTTCCCATTTCGGCCCGCCTACCGAGCCGAAAAGAATGGCGTCCGCAGCCTCGCTGGCAGCAATCGTGGCGGGTGGCAGCGGGTGGCCGGTGGCATCGATGGCAGCTCCGCCGACGAGATGCTCGGAGCGGGCAACGGTGAAGCCGAATTTCGCTTCGACAACGTCGAGAATACGAAGTGACTCGGCCATGACTTCTGGACCGATGCCGTCTCCGGCGAGGATGGTGATGCGGTGACTGCGTGACATGCGCGGGAAAATGGCGGGCGATTTGCACAGTGGCAAGACGAAGCCACTCGAAGGCGAATTTTTGCACAGATGGGCCTCGTTTGGAGGGCTGGCTCTTACCTAAATCGACAGCCCTTGTTGCTTTAAAATCTCAATGGCAGCGAGCACTCCGGCTTCGATGGTGAGATGGGAGTTGTCTAAAATGACCGCACCCTCTGCGATCATCAGCGGGGCGTGAGTGCGTTCGCTATCGGCAGCGTCGCGCTTGGCGACGGAATCGATCTCACCGCCGTCACTGCGGCGGGCGGCGCGGACATGCTCATCTGCATCGATGTAAATTTTGTAGGGCGTGTCTGGAAATACCACCGAGCCGATGTCCCGGCCTTCCATGACAATGCTAGTGTGATCGAGGTAGCCGCGCTGGAGATTGACGAGCTTTTCCCGCACTTCTGGAATGGCGGAAATAGCGGAGACGTTGGCATTGATGTCTTCACTGCGGAGTTCATCAGTGGGATCGATGCCATCGATGGTGATGACGGATTCGTTGGCAATTTCGCCACAATCGATCCGGATCCGTTCGAGCATTGCGATGACTGCGGCGTCATCTGCGGGATCGATATGTTCCTGAAGCGCCTTCCAGGTGATGGCGCGATACATGGCACCGGAATTCACCATGACGAGACCGAGGTGCTTGGCAAGTTCGCGGGCGATCGTGCTTTTCCCGGAGGCGGCGGGCCCGTCAATGGCGATGGCAAAGCGTTGGGACATTGCTGTTTTTTACTCGCGCGAGAGGGTGGGGAGGGCGAACTCCTCAGGGGCGGATTGCTCGTGGCGGATGGCATGCAAGTGATGGGCGAAGCCGGGGTAGGAAGTGTTCACGCACTCGGTGTTTTTGATGATCGTTTCACCTTTCGCGAAAAGGCCCGCGATGGCGAAGGCCATGGCGATGCGGTGATCACCACAGCTATCGATGGTGGCTGCCTTGAGTGGCTTGCCGCCGGTGATTTCCATGCCGTCGTCGTATTCCTCGACGTCGGCGCCCATGGCGCGGAGGCCTTGGACGACGGTGGAAATGCGGTCAGTCTCCTTGACTCGGAGTTCCTTGGCATTGCGGATGATGGTGCGGCCTTGGGCGAGGGCGGCGGCCACGGCGATGACTGGAATTTCATCGATCAGATTGGGAACTTCCTCCTCGAGGATGGTGGTGGCGATGAGTGAGGCACCTTGAATTTCGATATTTCCGATGGGCTCGCCAGAAGAGTTGTGGACGATTTCCTTCATGTGGGCACCCATCCGGCTGAGGACCTTGAGGATGGCGGTGCGGGTGGGATTGAGGCCGACGTTTTTGATTAAAAGGTGCGAGCCGGGAAGGGCAGCGGCGGCGACGAGCCAGAAGGCAGCGCTTGAAATATCGCCCGGGACGGTGAAGTCGCAAGACTGGGGGATTTGGCCGCCGAAGATGGAGATGGCGTTGCCTTCCTGGCGAGTGCTGACGCGGAATGAGGCAAGCATGCGCTCCGTGTGATCGCGGGTTTCTGCTGGCTGGATGACGGTGGTAGTGCCTTCTGTGAAGAGGCCGGCAAGCAGCACGGCGCTTTTCACTTGGGCGCTGGCCACAGGCATTGCGTAAGTGATGGGACTGAGGGTGGCGGGGTGGATGAGCAGGGGAGCACAGCCGGTTTTCTCGCCGAGCGTTTCCATTTTCGCACCCATTTGGCCAAGCGGCACGGTGATGCGGCCCATGGGACGGGAGGAGAGCGAGGCATCGCCGAAAAGTTCTGAAGTGAAACTTTGCCCGGCAAGCAGGCCAGCGAGTAGCCGCATGCCGGTGCCTGAGTTCCCGCAATCAATTGGCGCGGCGGGAATCGTGAGTTTCATGGATTGACCATGAATGCTCAGGTTGACGGGGCCGAAGCCAGTGAGCTCATCAAGCACACGGTGAGGTGCGCCGAGTGCTTTCATGGCGTTGAGGGTGTTGACGCAATCCTCACTGGGAAGGAAATTACGGATGGTGCAAATTCCGTTTGAGAGGCCACCCAGGATGGCGGCACGGTGAGACATGCTTTTGTCACCGGGGACGCTAAATTCCGCGTGGAGACGATTGATTGATTTTACTCGAAGTTCCGACATTTAAAATTGTGCGACGTAGAGTCTAGCTGAAGGTGTTGATGAGATTCCGCTGATGCTTGGCGGTGACCAACCATGAGTGTATTTTCTCCTGATCCGCATTGGTGAGGTGTGTGAGCATCTGCTGCAGATCTGCGATGGTTTCTTGCAGAGGGGTGATCAGAGCTTCGCGATTCTCGGTGACAATTTCCGCCCACATTGAGGGATTTCCCGCAGCGACGCGGGTGGTATCCTTGAGGCCACCACCACCGAAACGGCCTTCGGTATGGTCTTTCAAACAGACTCGGGCGGCGCTGGCAGCGATGAGGTGAGGAAGATGGCTGATGCGTGCAACGAGTTCATCGTGGATGGCAGCACTCATCCATGCGGTGCGACAGCCGATGGATTTCCAAAAACGTTCAAGTGCCGCAGCTTGATCAACAGGTGCGCGATGATCATTGGTGAGGAGGCAGGCGGCGTTTTGAAACAGTCTTGCGCTCACTGCAGAGAGTCCATTACGTTCGGAGCCAGCCATCGGGTGGCTACCTATGAAGTGATTTCCACTTTCTACTAGCAGTGGCGGAATGGAGCGATGGGGGCTGCGTTTGACACTGCCCACATCAGTGATCAGACAGTCGCTGGGGATTCCTGCTTCCAATGCTTTTGCGACCAGCGAGGCCATGGCACCCACTGGCACAGCGAGGATGATGAGATTCGCATCCTTCACTGCGGCGG
>JBGSUW010000117.1:0-30668 GCA_041753275.1 Akkermansiaceae bacterium
CTGAAGGTCTGAAGGTCTGAAGGTCTGAAGGTCTGAAGGTCTGAAGGTCTGAAGGTCTGAAGGTCTGAAGGTCTGAAGGTCTGAAGGTCTGAAGGTCTGAAGGTCTGAAGGTCTGAAGAGTGGAAGAGTGGAAGAGTGGAAGAGTGGAAGAGTGGAAGAGTGGAAGAGTGGAAGAGTGGAAGAGTGGAAGAGTGGAAGAGTGGAAGAGTTGGGGGAGGTTTGCCGTTATTTTGGGTTTATGGGTCGGCGGAGGTGTTTGGCTAGGGACTCGATACCGCGACTGATGTCTTCGCTGGAGTTTCTCATCTGGATGGCAGCATCGGAGGGAAGATACCTTCTATCTTCTGCAAGGTATAGCATACTTCGAAGTTCGCCGTTGGAACCTTTTGCAATGTCCAAGAATCTTGCGAAGTCGGGGTCGCTTTTGCGCTCGAATCCTTCGGCTATGTTGTTCATTACTGAAACGGCGCAACGCTGGATCTGGTTGCGAAAGCCAAAATCGCGGCCAGAGGGGGAGTCGTAAGAGAATAGATCATAAATGGAGTTGGCTTGTGCTCTGGCATTTTGCCAGATCCGAAGGTCTTCAAATCTTTCTACGGTCATTTGGCGATCATAACGCTCTCCACTTTCGGCGGAAGTCAAATTTTTCCGCTATGCCCAACCCTGAGTCTAGATTATAACTAGACGATTTCCCGATCTTTAGACTTTTAGTCCTCTAGATCTTCCGACCTCTTCAATTCCCTTTCCCGATGATGAATGTTTCGAAACCGTGGGCTTTGAGTGCGGCGACGGGCAGAACGGCGCGGCCATCGAAGACAAAAGCGGGCTTTAACATCAGATCATAGATGCGGGATAGATCGAGGGTGCGGAATTCGTCCCATTCGGTGAGTGTGGCGAGTGCATGTGCGCCTTTTACCGCGGTGTATGGATCAGGAGCGATTTCTATATTAAAATTGATGATGTCACGTGGCACTCCGACTTCGAGGAGGTCGCGATGAATGGTTTCCTTGTCAACGCGGGGATCGTAGATGACCACATGGGCGTTTTCTGCGACGAGGTCCCGCACGATATGAATGGCGGCGGATTCGCGGGTATCGTTGGTGTCCTTCTTAAAGGCGAAGCCAAGGATGGCGATGCGTTTGCCATTTACGGTGTTGTAGAGGCAGCGAACGATTTTTTCCACAAAACGGGATTTTTGCCAGTCGTTCATGGTCACGACCGAGCGCCAGTAAGCAGCGGCTTCTGGAAGATTGAACGACTCGCAGAGGTAAACGAGATTCAGGATGTCTTTCTGAAAGCAAGAGCCGCCAAAGCCGACCGAGGATTTGAGGAATTTTGGACCGATTCGCGAATCGCTGCCGATGGCGCGGGCGACTTCATCGACATCGGCACCAGTCGCCTCGCAAAGGGCTGAGATCGAATTGATTGAGGAAATGCGTTGTGCCAGGAAGGCATTGGCAACCAGCTTGGAGAGTTCCGACGACCAGAGGTTGGTGGTGATGATTTTTTCACGTGGAACCCAGTTGGCATACACGGAAACAAGCGCTTCGAGAGCGGCTTGACCTTCCGGATTATCTTCGCCGCCGATGAGGATGCGATCCGGATTGTCCATATCCGTCACGGCAGTACCTTCCGCGAGAAACTCTGGATTGGAGAGGACTTGGAAGGTGGCGCCGGTGATGGAATTGGCCGCTAAGATTGACTGAATGGCGGTGGCGGTTTTTACCGGGATGGTGGATTTTTCGACGATGATTTTATTGCCGACGGAGACTTCGGCGATGAGGCGGGCTGCTGATTCAATGTAACGGAGGTCCGCTGCGCGACCCGCGCCGATGCCGTAGGATTTCGTCGGCGTGCCAACACAGACGAAGATCAAATCTGCGGCGGCGATGGCGGATTTGATATCGGTGGTGAAATGTAGGTTTTTGCCCCTTGCGCTTTCTACGATTTCTTGAAGTCCGGGTTCGTAAACCGGGAGGTGATCGGAATTCCATGCATCAATGCGGGTTTCGTTAAAATCGCATACAGTCACAGTGATGTGAGGGCACTTTGCGGCGATCATTGCCATCGTCGGCCCGCCGACGTAGCCTGCGCCGAGGCAGCAAATGGTTTTGATAGATTGGGGCATGTTATATGATTTTATGAAAAATTAAGAGTTGGTTAGGCGATCTTTGACTAAATGATATACAAAAATCGAGTTATAGGTAAAGTACCGCTTGAATAGTCTCCGTGGTTCCATTGCGAGCCGATAGGCCCATTCCAAGCCATATTTTTGGATCAGGGCGGGGGCTTGGCTGACTTCACCGGCATGAAAAGCGAAAGCGGCTCCGATGCCGAAGTAAACGCCTGGCGGAAGCCGATCCTTATGCTCGGCGATCCAGAGTTCTTGTTTGGGACAGCCCAATCCCACCCAGATGAGGTTTGCCCCGGAGGTTTTAATTTTTTCACAGATTCGTGAAAATTCATCATCCGGCCATGGTCCAAATGGAGGTGAGTGACTCGCCGCGATGCAAACATCGGGGTATTTTGCGGCAAAAGAACTTTGCAGTTTATCCAAGGTTGATTGTTTGCCGCCCAATAGAAAATGTTTGAACTCGGCTGCTCTGCTGGAAGTGGCTTTGAGCGTTTCTAACATTAGGTTGGGGCCATAGACTCGATCCTGCAACCGTTCGTGTTTTTCCAGTTTCGAATTGAGCGCCCAGAGAAGCGGCATGCCATCGGGGCAGATGAGATCAAACGACCTCATCGCGTTACCGAATTTTTGATCCACGCGAGCGAGCGCCGCGACGTGGGTGTTCGCTGCTTCCACCGCATAGGCGCGATCTCGGCGGGACGCATGATCGAGAATCCAAGTGACTGCACCGGCATAGGTGGTGGCACTGGTGAGAAGTCCGATGACGGGGATTACTTTCAAGGCGATGAAAATCGATTAACGACAAAATGGCTCAATGGCCCGAAGTTCTGAGAACTTCGCGATGGCCGTTTCACGGTCTGCGGGCGTCTCAAACAGATAAAGTGCGTAACCGCCGTGACCACCGCCTGAATATTTTTTAGCAAGGGTGCCAGCGATTTCTGGCAGCGGCGTCATGCCTTCACTTAGCTGGGTCTCATAATAAATCGTTATACCTTGGGCGAGTAGATTGAGATCTTGGTGAAGGACGCCTTCGCGCGCAACGCGACCGCTCTGGGCGATTTGATCGTAATCGCGAGCATTATTCACCACACCCGGAGTGTCATGGGGCTTGCCCGTCCAATAGATCGCCATGTGACCATTTAGGAAATCGCCATTTCGTTTAAAATCGAGCACGGGTGTCTTGCCAGAGCGCCAGACGCAGACACCGGTCTCGTGGATGACGGCGGGATCTTGCCAGCCCACGCCGAGATCGACTTCGGAATCGACGCCATTTTTACCATTCAAGAGCGCCCATGCGCCGCTGCCACCAAGGCCGGCTTGCTTTTCAAACGGCCACTCTCGCAAGGACACGAGCGGAGAGATGGCGCAGTTGACGATGAACTCGCCCGGCTTTGAAAAGCGCGGGACATCGAGCCAACCACCGGCGAAGTCCACTCGTAGGGGCGCTTCGGTAGGTGCTTGCACCCAGCGGACGATGGAACTGGTGGAGACCGGTTCGAAGCGGGGTGGGGTTTTGGGTAGGACGGTGTATTGGGCACCCACTTCTTTGCACAGAGCTCGTTTGGTTTCGCCATACTTATCATCATCTGTGACGATGAGGAACTGCGGACGGATCCGTAAAAAATCTTCTTTGAAATCCAATCCTTCTTCGTGGCCTTCGGTGATGATCACTTCATCGATCATGCGGAGACCTTGAAGTAGAACTCGTTTGTGATCGTCCGGGATCGAGGGTTTACGGCGTTTATGATGCCATAAAACTTCTGCCGATGCAAATGAGACAATCAAGTAATCTCCCAAGGCACGTGCCTCTTCGAAGAACTGGAGATGGCCGGCGTGAAGGATATCATAACAACCGGATACGAAGACTTTTTTCATAGTTAATAAGTTATTCTTTGGAAACTGAAACATGGTGACCATGCGACTCAAGAATGGCGTGGCGCCGAGCAATTTCTAAATCAGATGCGACCATTTCCGCGCACATTTCTTCCACTGTGATTTCGGGAACCCAGCCGAGCTTGGTTTTCGCCTTGGTGGGATCACCCAAAAGAGTCTCGACTTCGGCAGGCCGGAAGTAACGGGGATCGATTTTGATAATGACTGCTCCGACCTCTACGGCCGGTGCAAGGGATGGATCGACATGGATCACTGTGCCGATTTCCTCCACATCTTTGCCGGTAAACTCGAGCTCCATCCCGGCCTCCTTGGCAGAGAGTTTGATGAAATCACGCACCGATATCTGCTTGCCTGTGGCGATGACAAAATCATCCGGTGTCTCTTGCTGTAACATGAGCCACTGCATGCGGACGTAATCCTTGGCATGACCCCAATCGCGAAGGGAATCGATATTTCCCAAGAAGAGGCAGGAATCCAGACCTAGGGCGATGTTGGCGATCCCGCGAGTGATTTTCCGGGTGACGAAGGTCTCACCGCGTCGTGGGGATTCATGATTGAAGAGGATGCCATTGCAGGCATACATGCCATAAGCTTCGCGATAATTTACGGCGATCCAGTAGGCATACATCTTCGCGACGGCATAAGGTGAGCGCGGATGGAAAGGAGTGGTTTCGGTCTGCGGAGTTTCGCGAACCAGGCCATAAAGTTCAGAAGTGGATGCCTGATAGAAACGGCAGGATTTTTCCAAACCGACGAAACGAATGGCTTCTAACAGCCGCAAGGTGCCAAGTGCATCGACATCTGCGGTGTATTCCGGAGCTTCGAATGAAACGGCGACGTGGGATTGGGCTCCCAGATTGTAAACTTCATCCGGTTTCACTTCATTGACGATGCGGATCAGGTTGGAGGAGTCTGTTAGATCGCCATAATGCAGCCGGAATCGTGAATTTTCCACATGCGGATCTTCATAGATATGGTCAACTCGCTGAGTATTGAATAACGAAGCACGGCGTTTGATACCGTGGACTTCGTAGCCTTTTTCCAGCAGTAACTCCGCGAGATAAGATCCGTCTTGGCCCGTGATACCGGTGATGAGTGCGCGCTTCATTTGATAGGATAGGGTGGATGGTGAGTTAGAGTCTAGCCTGACCAGTGTTTAGAGTGGCGAGGAAATCTTGGTAGGCGGCGGCAAGGCCATGTTTAAATGAGATTCGCGGTGCCCATCCAGTGGCTTTGATGAGTGAAATATCAAGTAATTTGCGCGGTGTGCCATCGGGCTTGGAGGGATCTGTTAGTATCGCTCCGGTGAAGCCTACGGTCTGTGCAATTAGAGAAGCAAGCTCAAGGATACTTAGATCTTCACCCACGCCGACGTTTACCCAATCGGGTGGAGATTCCAGCGATAGTAGATGAAAACACGCGTCGGCGAGGTCATCGACATGTAGGAACTCACGGCAGGGCGTGCCGGTACCCCAGATGGTGACAGAGTCGGCGCCGCGCTGTTTGGCTTCATGGAAGCGTCGAATCAGCGCCGGGATGACATGAGAGTTCTCAGGATGATAGTTATCGCCCGGCCCATAAAGATTGGTGGGCATGGCACTATGGTAGGTAAGACCGTGTTGGGCGCGGTAATGTTGGCAGAGTTTGAGACCCGCAATTTTTGCGATTGCGTAGGCCTCGTTGGTCGATTCCAAGGGACTGGATAGCAAGCATTCTTCGGGCATAGGCTGGGGGGCCAATTTCGGATAAATGCAGGAGGAACCTAGGAAGAGAACCCGGGAAATGCCTGCGCGGCGGCTACCTTCGATAAGATTCCCCGCGATGGCGAGATTCTCATAGATGAAGTCTGCTGGATAGCTGGCATTGGCAAAGATGCCTCCCACTTTGGCGGCGGCGATGATGACGATCTCAGGTTTTCGCGTTTCCAAAAATTCAAAAACGGCGGCTTGATTGCATAAATCGAGTTCCGCGCGGTCGGCAGTGATTGTCTGGTAAACCTCACGCTTTTGCGCTTCACGCATCAATGCGCTGCCGACCATGCCCCGATGTCCTGAAATGAATATTTTTTTCATGGTAATGCAGGTGCGTTCTAAATTGTCGGTCGCCGGGGTAGTAGAATGGAAAAAAGATCCATGTCAACGGCCTGCGGTTGGCCTAGAAACTCGATGAGAATTTTGATTCTTTCGACTGCGGAAGGAACGGTGATGATGGTGCCTTTCATCCCTCTGAAGGGACCGACGGCGATTTCCACTTCATCGCCAATTTCGATAGTTGGGCTAACTGTGAAAACCCCATCGTCGGAGGCTTGGCGGGCTTGGACTTCTTGTCTGAGGCTTTCAATAAATTTCTCAGGGATGGAGGGGATCCCGCTGCCAAAGCGCACCAAGCCCCGCACTCCCTGGCAAAAGGTCACGGCTCGCTCCATCTCTGCGAGGTTGAATTTCGCCATCACATAACCTGGGAAAAGTGGTTCCAGCCACCAGATTTTTCCTCGGCGTGTGGCTTTGCGGTAGCGAATGCGCGGGCAAAAGACCTCGACGTTCTCGATCGCCCGCAGATGTTCTGCGGCAATGTGTTCGCGTTTGGTCTGGGTGCGCACGCCGAACCATGCAGGCTTGGTGGGATCGTGAATCGTCATTGCCCAAGAAGTTTCTGCAGGATTGGAAGAACTTTGCCACTGCTATCCATCCATGCTTCGAGGCGCTGGATTCGCTCGTTAAGAAATGCTCGATGCGTTTCATCTGGAATTTCATGAGTCGATTCCTCGAGACGTTTAATTTTCACTTTTCCACTCTTTAAATGGGGACGGACTTGCTCGCGGATGAATCCACCAACGAGTTTTTTGAGTTCGGTGGCTGGTTCGTAGTGGGTCCGTCTTTCGCCGCTAATTTCGCGCACAGCACCTAGATTTTTAAGTGTTCGCAATCCCTGACTCGCCGAACCTTTGCTGATTTGGAGACGGAATACCAAATCATCGAGTGCCAGAGGTTCTCTGGAAATAAAGAGCAATCGGTAAATTTCCCCTATTGATTTTGGTAGGCCAAGGACCCGTACGCCATCGACGAAAACGTCCACCACTTGGCGTTCTAAAGGGTCCATCTCAAATGGCGCGGCGCTGATTGGATCGGCCATGGAAGTGAGATTATTCAGGGAATGCGAATTGTTCAAACTTTTTTGAACAGATCGAGTCTTGATGTTCCGAGAGCATCTGATTGAGTCTGCGTATGCGAATTTTAATCACTGGCGGCGCGGGTTTTTTGGGGTCTCACCTCTGCGAAAGACTGCTGAGAGAGGGAAATGAAGTGATCTGCCTTGATAACTTCTTCACCGGAAGAAAACGCAATATCGCTCATCTGCTGGAGAATCCCTATTTTGAGCTGGTCCGTCATGATGTGATCGAGCCTTTCAAGTTCGAGGTGGATCAAATTTACAATCTCGCCTGTCCAGCTTCGCCGCCGCACTATCAGCACAATCCGATCAAAACCACGAAAACCTCGGTGATGGGAGCGATTCACTGCCTCGGTCTCGCCAAGCGCACGGGCGCTCGGGTGTTCCAAGCATCGACCTCCGAGGTTTACGGTGATCCAAACGTCCATCCTCAGCCTGAATCCTATTGGGGTAGTGTGAATCCCATCGGCATTCGTTCTTGTTACGATGAGGGGAAACGCTGCGCGGAGACCTTGTTTTTTGATTACCATCGCCAAAATAACGTCGATATTCGGGTCGTCCGGATTTTTAATACTTATGGCCCAAGAATGCTGCCTGACGATGGCCGGGTGGTTTCTAATTTCATTGTGCAAGCCTTGCAGGGTAAGGATTTGACGATCTATGGAGATGGCACTCAGACGCGCTCGTTCTGTTATGTGGATGATCTGATTGAAGGCTTCGTTCGGTTGATGAATCATCCTTCCATTACCGGTCCAGTGAATATTGGTAATCCCGGTGAGTTTACGATGCTCCAACTGGCGGAGCTGGTGTTGAAAAAAGTGGGGGGAAGCTCGCAGATTACTCATTTGCCATTGCCTGGGGACGATCCGAAGCAGCGCCGGCCAGATATTTCTCTCGCCCAGAAAGAGCTGGGATGGCAGCCGACGGTCACCTTGGATCAGGGGCTGGATCGCACGATCGAGTATTTCCGGAAATTGCTCGCGGCAGGCTGAGTGATTAAGCCTTGGACTGCTACAGCCTGCTGTCGCTTTGGGCGATGCAGCCTTGCTGCGAGCTTGGCGGAATCGGCACGCTGGGGGACTGATTCATTGTTGGGTTGCCCGCTGGCAGCAGGCTGCCAAGCGAAAGCGGCAGCAGGCTGCAGCAGTCCATGGACTTTGTCGTAAATCGGCACGCTGGGGGACTGATTCATCGTTGGGTTGTCCGCTGGCAGCAGGCTGCCAAGCGAAGGCGGCAGCAGGCTGCAGCAGTCCATGGACTTTGGACTTTGGACTTTGGACTTTGGACTTTGGACTTTGGACTTTGGACTTTGGACTGCGTCGCAAATCGAAATCGAACGGAACTTTATTTTTGGCTGAGGTCATGAAATTTTCATTTAGATGATAGGCCAGCTCAAAGGAGATCGTAACGGATAGAACATGGATCGATTTTACGCCGTTTTCGCTTTGTTTTTCCTTCTCGGCACTATTGTTCGAAGCGGAGAGTGCAACCAAGAAACTCCCATACCATCGTGGATCTGGAGTAATCCCAATCCCGCAGAGAATGAAAAAGTGTTTTTCCGGCGTGAATTCCAGCTTCCACAAGACGTCGTAAGCGCATCCATCACGATTGCTTGCGATGATTCGCAGCGCCTGATTTTCAATGGCCATGAAATCGGCACTTTAAACCGGTGGAACGAGGCGCGGCGCTACGATGTGCTGGCCAAACTTAATCCGGATGGCGGAAATATCATCAGCGTCGAGGCGCACAATGATCGCGGTCCTGCGGCACTCGCCGTGCATTTTGAAGCGACGCTGAAGGATGGGAAAATTCTCCACCTCATTTCTGACGCCCAGTGGAATTGTAATTCCGAGGCTGGAGATGGCTGGTTGACGATTCCCTATGACGGCAGCCACTGGCCGCGTGCCTTGGTGGTTGCGAAAATGGGTGATGCTCCTTGGGGAAACCTGATGAGTCACGAAAAACCTTTGGAGATCGCGAAGTTAATCGAAGTCGCTCCGGTTCCTTCGCCACCTGTTGAGGAACAGATAACCTCTCCTGAACCACCTGCAGTTCCACCTGTCGAGGCTTCTTCAGACCACTGAATTTCTTTGGCTTCGGTGGCCACTATCTCATCGCCACATTTCACAGGCATGGGCGGCGAAGCCTGCGCCGAAGGCGGTGAGCCAGAGGCGGTTGTCTGTGGTGAGGTTTTTGGAAATACGATCTTCCAAGGCAAATAACACTGCCGGGCTGCTCATATTACCGTGAGAATTCAGGATTTTACGGGTCTCAGTGAGAGAAAACGGCAGGACTTTTTCCAATGACTCGATCACGTCGCGGCCGCCAGAGTGGGCGAGCACTTGATCTGGCTCTGCGGTGCGCCTTGCGTAGAGATCTGCGACGGCTTCACCCGCGAGGGCTGGCACGGCGCGGTGGAGTTGGTTTTTCAGGCGTCCATCGGAGTTTACAAAACGGATCTTCTCCCGCTCGGCGGGGCGGTGGGTGGTGGTGAAGTTTCCTGCTTGCCATGTTCCGGCCTCGCCATCGCTGGTCCAGATCGCGGCGGCCGCGCCATCGCCGAA
The DNA here is from genome assembly GCA_041753275.1 of Akkermansiaceae bacterium. GTDB lineage: Bacteria > Verrucomicrobiota > Verrucomicrobiia > Verrucomicrobiales > Akkermansiaceae > Luteolibacter. Next base: position 9,760 of record JBGSUW010000117.1, read on the forward strand.
GAGGCAGAGGCTGATGAGCACGCCCGGATCGTCATCGGCGAAGAATGCGGCAGAGCAAATTTCCACTGCCAAGGTGGCCACCACGGCTTTAGGATTCGCCGCGAGAAATCCGTGAGCCGCCCGCATCAAGGGGATTGCCGCGCCGCAGCCGAGGCCCACGAGATCGAGCAGATAGACATCGTCGCGCAGGTTTAATAACTCTGCGACGTGGCTGGTCACGCCGGGGCAGAGATAGCCGGTGCAGGTGCAAATGAAGAGTGCATCCACCTCAGCGGGAAGATGGCCGGATTTCTCCAGCGCAAGTTTTAGCGCTTGGCTGGCGAGCTTCGGTGCTTCGCGTTCGAATGATTGATTTAACTGCCCCGCGTCTTGGGTGAAGGCTGCGGCGATGGATGGCAGGGCTAAATTCCTCCGCTCGATGCCTGAGGATTTGTTGGTTAAAATTTTCTCTAACAACGATGCCGAGCGCGGCTTGAGACCTTTCAGCAGAGTGCTGGCCTGCATCTCTTGCCAACATTGTTCTTGGGTGAATGAGGTGGGCGGGACGGCAGTGGCGATCGATTTGAGAAACATCGGGGCGAGAAGGGAAATCTAACGGATCAGCGCAAGCATCGGCTGGAAGGGCAATAGATGGGCGCTGGCCATGCTTTGCAACAACGATCTGCCGCTCTGCTCTAGCACGAAATGGTGCATCAGCCCGGCCATCGCGAGCCTGCGTTGGAAGCGACGGCGGAGTGCTTTGCGGACGATGTTGCATGCTGCTTGCCACGAAATTTCGCCTTCGGACCATGCCGATAAGGGAGCGAGCGCGCACTCGGCGGCTTGGAATGCCATGCTCATGCCATTGCCGGTGAAGGGGGGGATCATGCTCTCGGCATCGCCGAGGGTGAGGATGCCGGGCAGGGGATGCTGGCGTCCGAGTTGAAAGCCCGCGACGGCGGAAAATGAGCCCTCGCGCCACTCGGTGGAACGCAGCGCGGCAGCGAGAATTTCATTTCCACCTGCTGCGAGGTAGGTGGGAAGTAGATCTTTACCTCCAGCCTTGAGCGTGCGATCCAGCTTAAAAAGTCCACACACATTGGTCCAGCCATCTTCCACGCCTGCAAGTCCGGCGTAGCCATTGCGGCCGGCATGCATTTCCAGATCCGCGTTGCCTTTGGGATGGCGGACGTGGGCTTTGAGGCCGATCCAAGTGCCGTTTTGCGGTCGCCGCCCGGCGGCCCAGAGATGGCCTTCCTGCGCTTCCGGCTGGGCACGGAAGCCTGTTGTCACGGTGCCGCCGTTTGCTAGGACTCGCTGCCACAGGCGTGCATCGAGCAGATGACGGGAGATTCCGTAGGCAGGGTGTTTGAAATTATCCCGGTGGAGTAATTTCCCGGTTTCATACCATTCCAAGCTGCGATGCATTTTTGCGTCTGCGAAGAGATCGAGAATTCCTAGAGCGCTGAGTGTTGCCTCGCTGACGCCGGAGATGAATTCGCCACAGACGCGGTGGCGTGGGTAGTGACCTGCCTCAAGCACTTGGACGGGCACCCCTGCTTGGCGGAGGCCGACGGCGAGCGATAGGCCGGCCAAGCCTCCTCCTGCAATGGTGATTTCTCGCTTCAGATGCGGTAAGCTACCATGCGCCGGGCACCGCGCCATGTGGAAGTTTCACGAATCTGCCAATGCCGTAGATCCAGCTCCAGAAGAGCGCTGATTTCGCCGTGGGTGAAGCCTGCATCGATGCTCACATGCATGTCATGGCGCGTCACATGGTTGATGAAGGGATTGATTAAATTTCCGAGATAGTGCGGTATCTGGCTACGATCTGGCTCGTTGAAAATGAGGACATCGAAGCCGGATATCCATTTGCCCAAGGCTGCTAGCGCGGGCTTTTCGAAGTGGTGGAGAAACAAATTCGCCACTAGGATTCCGCCAGTGCTCGGGGGGATTTGCTCAAAGAGATCGCCTTGATGCCAAGCTACCCGGCCGTCCAGCTTGCGGGGCTTGGGGGCTAGGTCATAGGCGGCGATGGGGGATTTAGGAAACAACCGCGCCATTTGGCCGCAGAGAGCGCCATCGCCCGCGCCGATTTCGACGATGCCGAAGTCTGCGGGTTTGGGAAATTTTTGGAGCTGCGAGCGGACCCAGCGCTCGTTGCCCATGAGAAAATTGATCCGGCTCAAGTCCCTGCGACTGCGGATGGCGGCCGGATCATCCGCTGCGAGATGGTCAAGTAGCTCAGGGATGACCGATCGCGCAGGCAATTTTTAGAAAATCCTAGCTGGTGTGTGTTTCGTAAGCGGCGGCATCGAGTAGTTTCTCGAATTGGCTGGCGTCTTTGATCTTCAATTTGAAAATCCAGCCCTTGCCGTAGGGATCGGTGTTTACGAGCGAGGGGTCTGCCTCCACATCCGGATTGACTTCCACGACTTCGCCGCTGAGCGGGGCGTAGATATCGCTGGCGGCCTTGACGGATTCTACGACGGCGGTGGGATCGCCCACGTCCACGGAGCGGCCCATTGTGGGTAGCTCGACGAAGACGACATCGGTCAATTCTGCCTGGGCATGATCTGAGATTCCCACAGTAGCGACATCGCCTTCGAGGCGGGCCCATTCATGAGAGGTGGCGTAACGGAGGTCTGATGGTGAGGTCATAAGTTGATGGAATTTTGATCGGTGAGAATGATTATAGGATAGGCTTTTTGTAGAATGGTTTCTTGACCACTTGGGCAGGGAAACATTTTCCGCGGACTTCGACTTGGAGAGTGGTTCCGATTTTAGAATGCTCTGCGGGCAGGTAGGCCATGCCGATGCCGACCATCAGCGAGGGCGAGAGCACGCCGCTGGAGAGCTCGCCGATCGCGCTGCCATCGGTCGTGAGCACCGGGTAGTGAGAGCGGGGTGGCGGACCTTTTTCGAGGTATTGGAGGGCGGTGAGTTTGAGAGCTGGGCCGTTGGACTTTTGGGCGGCTAGCACCTCGCGGCCCATGAAGTCGCCTTTTTCGAGATCGCAGAAGAAGCCTAGGCCCGCCTCGATGGGTGAGCGCTCGGGCGAGAGGTCATTGCCATTGAGCGGGTATCCCATTTCCAAGCGCAGCGTGTCCCGCGCGCCGAGGGCGCATGGCTTGGCTCCGGCAGCGATGAAATTTTCCCAAGCCGCGATTCCGGCTGCGGCGGGGGTGAAATATTCAAAGCCATCCTCGCCGGTGTAACCGGTGCGGCAGACGATGGCACCCGAGGCCAGAGTGGCGATGCCGTTGCGCGGTGGCAAGGTCTCACCCGGGCAGATTTTTGCGAAAACGGCTTGCGATTCAGGCCCTTGCACGGCCATTCCAGCCCACAGACTGCTCTCATCGCGGAGCTCTGCTTGAGGATCTTGATGGTCGGCGAGCCAAGCGAAATCCTCGTCAATCATCGAGGCATTGACGACGAGGAAAAATTCATTTTCAGCGGAGCGATAGGCGATCAGATCATCGATGACGCCGCCTGTTTCGTTGAGCAGCAACGTGTATTGGCCATCGCCGATGGCGAGGGCGGCGATGTTATTGGTGAGCATGCGGTTGAGCCAAGCGGCAGCGTTAGGACCGCTGACGATGAATTGGCCCATGTGGGAAATATCGAAGATTCCACACTTGGTGCGGACGGCGGTGTGCTCATCGATGATGGAGGTGTATTGGATGGGCATGTTCCATCCGGCGAAGGAAACGAGCTTGGCACCTAGCGCAACGTGGGCGCTCTCAAGAGGAGAATGTTTTAAATCGGAACTCACGTGCGGGAAGGTGGAAGGACGGGTTGAAATTGTCAACTTGCGGGAAAATGATTTGGCTCAGCCGATCAGGGCGTGGAGTGCCGGTTCATCGAGAATGGTGATTCCGAGTTGCTCGGCTTTATCGCGCTTGGAGCCGCCGCCTTCGCCGGCGAGCAAGAAGTGGGTTTTCGCGGAGACGGAGCCGCTGACTTTGCCGCCTTTGGACTCGATGAATTCCTTCATGGCATCGCGGTCCATGCTGAGGGTGCCGGTGATGACGAAGGTTTTTCCAGTCAAAGGCAGGGCTGATAGATCGGCCTCGGCGGCGATGGGTAGGAAATTATCGGAAGTGGGGGTGATGCCAAGTTCGTCCATCCGGGTGAGGACGTGTTGGCCTGCTTCGGATTTAAAAAATTGGGTGATGCTCTCTGCCACAGCCGGTCCGACTTCGCCGGCGATGGAGTATTTTGCAAGGAAATCGTTCTGCTTTTTGGCAGCGGAGCGGGTGTCTCTGAGAAGCTCCGCGAGAATGGGGGAATTCGCAATTTCCGGGAGCGTCTGGTGGAGTCTGGAGAGTTCTTTGGCGGCGGATTCGCCGAGCTGGCGGATGCCCATGGCGAAGAGCCAGCGGTTGAGCGGCTTTTTCCTGGCGGCGGTGAGGGCGGCTAGAACTTTGGCTGCGTGTTTCTCCCCGAAGCGGCGGGAGGCGCCTTCCGTGCCGAGATTAAGATTGGCGAGAGTTTCCTCATCGAGCTTGAAAAGATCCAGCACGGTGGTGCAGTGACCATGGCGGACGAGCGCTTCCGCGACGGTTTCTCCGAGGCCATCCAGATCGAGGGCTTTGCGGGCGGCGAAGTGGATGATGCCAGTGACGGCTTGGGCGGGACAGGCGAAATTCGTGCAACGCCAAGCGACGAAACCTTCCTCCCGGGAAATCGGGCCGAAGCATGAAGGGCATTTACCTGCGACGGAATCGAAGATCGAGAAAATCGGCGCTCCGGGGACGGGCTGGGTGACCTTGACGATAGCCGGGATGATTTCTCCGGCTTTCTCGATGAGGACTTGGGCACCAATTTGGATTTGTTTGCGGTCGATCTCGTCCTGATTGTGGAGGGTCGCGCGCGAGACGGTGGAGCCGGAAATGAGGATGGGGGTGAGCTCGGCGACGGGTGTCAGCACGCCGGTGCGGCCCACTTGGACGACGATGTTATTGAGTGTGGTTTCCTGCTGCTCGGGGAGGAACTTGTAGGCGGCGGCCCAACGCGGTGCGCGGGAAGTCGCGCCCAGAAATTCACGTTCGGCGCGGTCTAAAACTTTGATCACGGCGCCATCGGTGCCGTAGTCCAGTGCGTGGCGGGCGTGGTTAATTTCAACAATTCCGTCTAACAATTCATCGAGATTTTTGGCTGTGAGAATCGGCTGATTGCGAGGGATGCCGAGGCGATCGAGGAGATTATGAAATTCGTATTCGCTTTCCAAGGGTGGCCCCTCGTAGGCCCCGAGGCCGTGGGCGAGGAAGGCGAGCGGCCGTAGCGCGACGACTTTTGGATCGAGTTGCTTGAGGGTGCCGGCGGCGGAATTCCGCGGGTTTGCAAAGGTGGGGAGGCCTGCTTCATCGCGCTCCGCATTCATCGCGGCGAAGGCTTCGTTGGGCATGAAAATTTCGCCACGGACTTCCAAGAGTGATGGAATCTCGTGCTGTAACTTAGCGTTCGCAAGACTCAGTGGAATGCTGCGGATGGTGCGGACGTTGTGGGTGACGTCATCGCCGGTGCTGCCATCACCGCGAGTGGCGGCGTATTCTAATTTGCCATCACGGTAGAGCAAGGATACGGCGACGCCATCGATCTTGGGCTCGAGAGTGACGGTGATATCACTGCGTTTGAGATTTTTTTGAAGCCGCTGGTAAAACTCGATGAGCTCATGCTCGGGGCGGGATGCTGAAATCTTTGCCATGGCTTCGGAGCCGAGTTCAAAAACATCGTCGATGGAAAGCATCGGGATGCTGTGGCGAATTTGCTGGAAGCCCTCGATCGGTGCACCGCCGATGCGGAGGGTGGGGGAGTTTGGATCGTGAAACTCGGGGTGGTTTTTTTCCAACTGCTCGAGTTCGCGGAACAATGCATCATATTCCGCATCCGAGATTTCCGGGGTGGCTTGGGTGTAGTAGAGACGATTGTGATGGTCTAGCAGACCGCGAAGTTCGCGGATGCGAAGCTCGGGGCCGGAGGGGCGGGGGCTTGAAAACAGATCGGGCTCGGCCATGGCCGGAGTTTCCGGGTTGTCAGAAACTTTTCAAGATTAGAAGTCGAACTTGGGTCCGGCGGGGCTGGCTGGGGCTTGTTTGCCGGCGGGGCCGAATTCCTGAGCGGTCAGACGGGTGACAATTTGATATTTTCCTGACTCGCAACCAATGCCGAGGAGAGTGCTGCCGCCGCTGGGGACTTTCCAGACGTGGGACGAGAGCATGGTGCCCTCGGTCACGGATTTCAGGTCGATTTTTGCAACGGCTTGGAGAGGTCTGCCGTAGCGTTCGGTGAGTTGCTCGGTGAATTTCTGCCAGCAGGGAGCGAGTTTCGAATCGTATTCCGCAGCAGTCACTGCGGCGGTGCGGACTTGGACTTCCACGAGCTCATTGGTGTCGCTCCATTCAAAATAGAGTGAGGCCTCGATGCCGTTGATTTTTTGTTTGAGTTGGAACACGCCGTTGAGTCCGGTGCGACCCAGCAAATTTTCCGGGATGGTGAGGGTAACCAGATCAGAGGTTTTGAGTTTTTCGATGACTTGGTCTTTTGATTCGCCAAGTTTCAAGCGGTCAAACACGGCGAATGCATCAATTTTCACCTCGCGTGGGGCAGGATGACTGGTATCTAGAAATGTCCGATCTTCAGGGTGGAGTTTTGTGAGATCCAGGCGGACCTCTTTACCGTTTTTCAAAAGGATCGTGAGAGCGGTGTCATCGCGTTTCACAAATTCACCTTCGAGTGAGCGGCTGCCATCTGTATTGCGCCAAGGGCGTGCGGTTGCAACAATGGTGCTTAAGGTTAGAAGGGCGCAGATGAGTTTAATCACTAGATTGAAATTTGTTGGAATGAATGGAGCGGAATTTAGGATTCGTCCGCAAAAAGTCAAGGGATGCCAAAGAGCGGATTTCTCTGCGCTTGCGGTCTGGATTTGGCTCTCTATGCTTAGAGAAATGACAAGCACTCCGAAAATCACTGCCTACCTCAAAACATTCTGCGGCTGGAGCGAAGGCATCCGGGCAATCATGCGCAAATATGAACTGCCGTTTGAGGAAAAAGACATCATCAAGAACCCGGCATTCCGTTGGGAAATGGAGCAACGCAGCGGCCAATCGCTCTCACCTTGTGTGGAAATCGATGGCAAAATGTTGCCAGACATCAGCGGTGAAGAGGTTGAAAACTGGCTGATTGAAAATGGCTATCTACAGTCCAATGATGCTCCCGCAGATGCACCGATCAACTCCGCTTGCACCGACGAGCAGCACGCGGAAATGGCGATGGGCCGCCCGCCTGTTCCTGGCAAAATTCGTTTTCTCGATTGATTGAATGGTCTGCGAGAAAGTTCAGACAAAATTTTCAGTGGCAGGCATTTACTCCCATGAAGAATGAATTTTCCCGCAAAACAATGGAAACAGTGGCTGGCCGAAAATGGCCCGCGCTTGCTTCTATTTGCGCGAGGTTGGAGTAATAATCGTGCCGATGCGGAGGATTTGGTGCAAGAGGCGGTTCTGCGGATGTGGAATCACCAAGCCGACAAGGGTGGGGGACCACCAGATTTGCCGTTGGTATTCTCGACGATTCGTTTTTGCGGGTTAAATCACCACCGAAGCGAGACCCGGCGGCGTAAGCGCGAGGAGTCAGTGATTTATCTCAACGATTTCAAGGACGTCTGGCTAGATCCGCTGGTGGAAGAGGACGAAGACGCCGTGATCCTCAGGGACGCAGTCCAGAGCTTGAGTCAGAAACTGCGTGAAGTGGTGGTGATGAAATTCTGGGGAGGGCTGACGTTTTTGCAGATTTCCGAGACTCTTGCGATTTCGCCAAACACTGCCGCATCCAGATACCGCTATGCCTTGGAACAGCTGGCTCACGAGTTACGCCGGGTAAAGGAGGACCGCCGCCATGCAAATTAATGAAATAGAAGCCGCACTTTCACGCTTGATGCCTCCGCCTCTGAGCGAGGGCGGCCAGCGAGATTTGGAAGCGCTCATCGATGAATTGTCAGGTGGTGACGAAGACGAGACTGTAATTGCTCAAAAATCATACCCTTGGAAAACCTTTGGCGGCATTGCTGCTGGGATTTTGGCGCTTGCGGGTGGATTCGGGATCACGAGGCAGGAACAGCCAATCTCAGTGGTCGAAAACTTTCCGAGCGTGGTGTTGTTGAGTGAGTCGGACCGGGTCCAATCCATCCGAGACGAGGGCTGGAGTGAGGATGCATACGGTTCCGCGATGCATTCCGTCCGGCTGAGAATGATCGAGGAAAATCGTTTGATGGACGAGGAAACAGGCATCGTGATGCGAGTTTCGGAACCTCGTGAAGAGATTTTCTACACCCCGATTACCGCATTTTGACATGAGGCAATCTTTAATTTTAATCCTGCTCATCACCGTGCAGCTTGCAGGTGCCAAAGAGCCGATCGCACGGGTGAATCCCGAAACCGAAGTTTCTCAAAACCACGCCCCAGTTGCTTGGCTAGGCCTGAAAGTGGCAAAACCGGACGCGACAATCACCGCCCACGTGCCGGCCCTGCCGCCGGGTGTTGGATTTCTGATCAAGTCCGTGGATGCAGGTGGTCCTGCTGAGGCGGGAGGCGTGCGGGTGCTGGACCTCATTTGGAAGATCGGTGATCAGATGCTCATCAACGAAGCTCAGCTTGCGACTCTTCTGCGCCTCGCGAAACCGAGCGAAGAGATCATCCTATCAGGTTTTCGCGGAGGCCAACCCGTGGAACTGAAAGTCACACTTGGAGAGGCTCCGCTGCTCTCACCGCCTTTCCCCAGCGATCTCGTGGAAACCGCCATTCTTACCGGCGAATCCGGTGGCCCAATGCGGATCGTCAATGTCGCGGAAAAATCTGCAACTTTCTCAGCTGAGGATGGAACAGCAGTGGTCCAGTGTGATGGCGAAATTTACCATGTTACGATTCACGGTCTGGATGAGAAAGTCATCTACAAGGGCGAATTCGCATCACAGGAAGATTTTTCGAAAGCACCTGAGGCATGGCAACGGCGGTTGGGTGCCTTGCGCCGTGGTCTCGATAAAACCCTCGAGGGAGGCATCGTCACCCCGCGTCAGCCACGCCCACGAGTGGTGCCGCCTTCGGTGGTGGCTCCTTAAGGATCATCCAAAGGCGTATTCTTTGTAGGGCTTGAATGCCTTTCGCCGCTGCAGACAAATGCAAAATACTAGATTTCTCATTGGAATGCCTTGCGTTTTTCCATGAGGCTTCCCATCTTCCGCCGCATGCATCCTGATGTGGCGAAACTGGTCGAGGCCGGTCGCATTCCCAAACCAGTCGGCGAGCGCCTATCTCAATTGGCTCCCGGAAACTTTTGTGTTCATAAATCCTTCGGCGCTGGCAAAGTGATCGACTGGGATTTACCTGCGAAAAAAGTGATCATTGATTTCGAAAAATCCTCCGGACAGACCATGGAGTTGCAGTTTGCGTTCCAAAAAACCGAATGGATTCCCGCCGAAGACTTCCGCGCTAAGAAAATCGAGCAGCTTGAGGAACTTCGCACACTTTCCAAGAGCGATCCACTCGCACTCGTCGTCCACCTGCTCGAAAGTCACGGTGGCAGCATGACCGGAGATGCGCTTGAAAAACAACTTTCTGGCGCAATCATCCCCGAGGCGAATTTTAAAAAATGGTGGGACGTGACCAAAAAAGCACTGCGCGAAAGCCGGCTTGCCTTGGTCCCTCAAAAGCGCACCGAGCCCATCGTGATGCGTTCCTTGGATCGCAGTCCGGCGGAAGCCCTGGTCGCCGATTTCGAGGCGGCCCGCGATATCAAGGGCATGATCCGTGCGCTCGAGGCCATCGCCGCAGACATCGGCGCTTTTGAAAATGACGCGGAAGCCCTCAAGCGGCTGCTAAACGACATCGATGAAGGCGCGAAAAAAGCTGCCCGCGTCCAGCTCGGGCAAGCCCTCCAACTCGTCGCCGCCCGCGATGAAGTGATCGGTTCCTCCAGATCCATCGAGCTGGATCCGAATGCCGTCCGCCTTTCAGATTTGCTGCTTTCTGCCGACCTGATCCGCCTAGCGGAAGAAGCCGGCACCCTTCCATCCGGCCGCCAGCGTGCGGTGTATGAAGCGTTTCCCAATGCCTTTGGCGATGAATGGGTGAGTAAAATCGTCCAGGTCTTCGATCGCGTCGGCGCGCGCGGCGTCACGGAAATCGCCCGGATCCTGCTTGAGCGCGACGGCATGCCAGCGCTCGTGAATCACCTTCGCTCCGCCATCGCCCGCCGTGCTCTGGGCCCGGACGCATTGATCTGGGTCTGCCGTGAGCGCAAAGGCCCGGCACAGGAAATTTTCAGCGCGGACGTCGGTGCATCCGTTCTTAATTTGTTAGAAAATGACCATCTCTCGGACGGCCCGCGCAAAACTTCGCGCCTGCAATCATTGCTGGGCGATGACAAGGCGCTTCTCACCGACCTTGTCGCAATCATGGACATCAACGAGTCGCGCAATTTCGCCCGCCGTTTGCTCGATTGCCCGGTCTTCGGTGAGCTTGAGAAAAAATCTCTGATGGCCCGCATTATCAAGGCCCGCCCGGAAACCGCAGAGCTCGTCAGCGGAAATAATTCCAAGCGCCCGGACGAGATCCTGCTCGTCTCATGGGAGAGCCTCGAAAAGAAAAAAGCGGAGCTGGACGACCTCATCCGCAACAAAATCCCCCAAAACCTCAACGATGTAAAAATCGCCCGATCCTACGGCGATCTTCGGGAAAACTTCGAGTATAAGTCCGCCAAGGACCTCGAAAAATACCTCGCCCACCGCCGGACGGCCCTGCAAAAGGAAATCGCCAATGCTCGCGGCACTGACTTCAAAGGTTCCGATGCCTCGAAGGTCAATATCGGCACCATCGTTTCTCTCACTGGTCCTGACGGGGCGGCAATCGTCATGACCGTCCTCGGCGCGTGGGATTCCATTCCAGAGACCAAGACGGTTTCCTACCTCTCGGAAGTCGGCAAAGCCCTCGTTGGCCGCGTGCCGGGAGACACTGTCCAAGTCCGCAACGAAGATACGGAAGCGATGCAGACCCTCACGGTCGTCTCCATCAAGCCGTTCAATCCATGAGCCACTCTCATCAGAAAAATCTCAAAACCCGCACAACTTAACACCACATAAAATATAGTATGGACTACACCACCATTGTTGAAATCCGCGGTCGCGAAGTGATCGATTCCCGGGGCAATCCCACCGTCGAAGTTGATGTCCACCTTGAAGGCGGAGCCGTTGGCCGCGCTGCGGTGCCTTCCGGTGCCTCCACCGGCGAGCATGAAGCCGTCGAGCTCCGTGATGGCGATAAGTCACGTTTCCTCGGAAAAGGCGTGCTCAAGGCGGTTGAAAACGTCAATTCCAAGCTGGCTCCCGCACTCCTCGGATTTTGCGCCACTGAGCAAGCCTCCATCGATGCCACCATGCTCGCGCTCGATGGCACATCCACCAAAAAGGAACTCGGTGCGAATGCCATCCTCGGCGTCTCACTTGCCGTCGCCAAGGCAGCGGCTTCCCAACTCGGCGTGCCGCTTTACAAATACCTCGGCGGACCCAATGCCAAGGTGCTTCCTGTGCCGATGATGAATGTCATCAACGGCGGCGCCCACTCGGATGCGCCTATCGATTTCCAGGAATTCATGATTGTCCCAATCGGCGCTCCTACCTTCCGCGAATCCATCCGCTACGGTGCCGAAGTATTCCACTCGCTCAAAAAAGTCCTCCACGATCTCGGTCTTTCCACCGCCGTCGGTGATGAAGGTGGCTTCGCACCCACGCTGAAGAGCGCGGAGCATGCCATGCAAGTGCTCTGCCAAGCCATCGAGGCTGCTGGCTACAAAGTCGGTGAAGACATCGCCTTCGCTCTCGATGTCGCTTCCTCAGAGTTCTTCGATGCCAAGCAAAACGCTTACGTGTTCAAGAAATCTGACAAATCCGTCAAATCCGCCGCTGAGCTCGTCGATTTCTACGCAGATCTCCAGAAGCGTTACCCGATCATTTCCATCGAAGACGGCTGTGCTGAAAACGATTGGGACGGTTGGAAAATCATCACCGAGAAACTCGGCAAGACCACCCAGCTCGTCGGCGATGACCTCTTCGTCACCAACGTCGATTTCCTCTCGAAAGGCATCAAGATGGGCGTCGCAAACTCCATCCTCGTCAAGGTGAACCAGATTGGCTCGCTCACCGAGACCTTTGATGCTGTGGAAATGGCCAAGGAAAACGGCTACACTTCCGTCCTCTCCCACCGCTCTGGCGAGACCGAGGATAGCACCATCGCAGACATCGCGGTGGCCACCAATTGCGGGCAGATCAAGACTGGTTCCATGAGCCGCTCAGACCGTATTGCAAAATACAACCAGCTCCTCCGCATCGAGGAAGAGCTCGGTGATGATGCCGTCTTCGGTATCAAGAAGCTCAAGGTGCTGAACAAGTAATCCGGTAGTTTTCAGACGGCGTATCCCTTCATCGGGGATGCGCCTTTTTTTATCTTCGGTTCCACCGCAGGTAGAACTTTGGAGTGCGGTGAGTATCACCGCTTTGGGGTGTAGGCCGACCCTCGGGCAAAATCCCCCAATCCACAAAAATCGCGAGAACTCGAAGCTCTATTCAAAGAATCCGTATCACACAAAAAACCAGTTTCCATCGTCATAGTTGTGATACTTGATAGTTGAGGCCTATGCGCTACATGCAGTGAGGTAATTTGCACAAATGTCCATAGATTCACGCTCTGTGGAATGCATTCTTGCTTTGGAAACCCTGAACAATCGGCGCAAAGGGCGGAATTGAATGCATATTTTATTGAAATCCTCTTCATCGCCTTGTCGCTATTACATATCAGCGTGAGGGATTTGATGACATAGGGCGTTTCGGTAAGTTAGACCTGCTAATTAAATAAAAATATTTTTATCTTTACAGTTCTTTTGATATGAAATATTTCTGTAAATCTCTTTGTGAAAACCCCATAGATCCCCCATAAAGGACCCTATTTATGACTTTAGAAAACCCCTCTATATTTTTCCGTTAATTCCAGACATTGCAATCGATTGTTGTCTGGTCGTGCCGCTGGTTGGTGCAATTCAGTTTTTGCTCAGATTGCTGCCTGCATCGCGCTATCGGCGACTGCTTTGCATGCGCAAACTCCTGGTAATCTGACATTCGAGCGATGGACTGGAATTCCTGGTTTGGGCGTTAATTTGCTAAAAGAAAACGGGATCTCTCAGCGACCTGCAGATCTTTCCCAGCTCTTGGCTGGAGCAGCTACGGGTGAATATCTCGGTGACTATTATGGTGCTCGCTTGCGTGGCACAATCACCGCTCCAGTCTCCGGTAACTATACGTTCTTCATTTCTTCGGACGACAATGGCGAGCTGTGGTTTTCTGAGACCGCTTCGGCGATGAATAAGCAACGCATCGCTTATCACAATAGTTGGACGGGTTTTAACGTTTGGGATAAAATGGAAACTCAGCGCAGTCGGGTATTTGCGCTGCAGGCCGGACAGTCATACTACATCGAAGCATTGATGAAAGATAACACGGCTGGAGATCACTTATCGATCGGATGGTCCTACGAGCCTAACGTCGCTCTCCAGCAGACGGATTTGGGTACCGTGACAGCAAGTTGGGTTGAAACGAACGGTAGCTATTCAGCCAATGTCATCAGTGGAGATATTTGGGGCAACTATGATATTTGTTCGACCTTGTTGCGGCCATGGAGTGGCAATGGCGAGTTCATCACTCGAATCAGTGGGATGAATCATCCACATCCATGGGCCAAAGCAGGTCTGATGATCCGTGGCGGCACCAGTGCGTCTGCGCAAAATGTGTTTCTTGCCCATACTGGCAGCAATGGCATGGTCTTACAAAGTCGCACTGGGGTTGGCTCCGCGAGTAATAGTGCTCCAGTGGCAACCATTTTGGAATGGGTGAAAATGGTTCGGAAGGGAGATCTCATTAATAGTTTTGTGTCTTCAGATGGGATCTCTTGGCGCCCTACTGGCTCAGTTACACTTGCAGGGCTTCCCGCTCAGATTTACGTAGGTTTTGCATCATCCAACCATGGCAGCAACGTGGCGATTACCACCACGTTTTCAAATTTCTCTGCCGCCCCACTTACGGCTGCAGCGGTGATTCCTGCTTCCCAACTTACCTCCATTGCATCCGATTCGCTGGATCCCCAAGGTGATAATCTACCTGACGCTTGGCAAAGTCAGTTCCCTATAACAGGCAACGCTTTTGATAAAAGTGAATTTGGCGATCCCGACGGAGACCTTTTGACCAATCTTGAAGAATCACAGATCGGCACCGATCCCACCATTCCAAGTGGCAAGCCTTCGTATTGGCTACGTGAAGTTTGGAACGCTACCACTGGCTACGATGTGGCAAATCTCATCGCCCAAGATGCATTTTATCAACCTCCATCATCCATGGAATTTAGCGCTGCCTCTGCCGTGTTTCAGAGAATCTATAGTGGCACTCGGATGCGGGCAACTCTCACTGCGCCGGACACGGGGGACTATGTTTTCTGGGTAAGCAATTTAGGTGGAGTTGAATTGTGGCTTTCGACTGATTCTACAAAATACGCCAAGCGCCGTATTGCTTTTATGGGTGCGGATTCAGGCACCGGACAAGGCGTGAAGTCTTCCAGCTCATTAATCTGGGATACTTATGCCTCCCAAATGAGTGAGCCCATTCACCTCGTGGCAGGCCAGAAGTATTTCATTGAGGTGATGGGGCAAAATGGTCACGTCGGCGATTACTTATCCCTAGCATGGGCTAAGCCCGGTGCGATGCGCGAAAAATTCGATACGAGTCACATCGTTTCCTATGCGAAAGAAACAGCGGATGCAGATGACGACTACCTCCCCGATGCTTGGGAAGTCCAACATGGCTTGAACGCCGCCGACAACGGTCTTGGCGACCGCGCAAGGCAGGGGGAACGAGGTGATTTTGATTCCGATGGATTGAGTAATCGGGAGGAATACCTGCTGGGCACCCATCCCGCAAATCCGGAATCGGATGGTGACGGGGTTTCCGATTTTGATGAAGTTCATCATTTCCACACCTCACCCACCGTCGCTAATTCGATCATCGGACAGGCGGTTCCATCTCCTGCTCTTACGGCTTACAATCCACAGAATACCACTGGGACATGGCAAATGTTTGATGGCGGACTGTTAGGAAGTTCGTTCCGCGGGAAAATCGAGTGGAGCTTTACCGTGCCGGAGGATGGCTGGTGGGTTGTGGAACTTGGCGGCAGACTGCGGGGCACCCTCCGTGATACTGAGATCGTGGATGTGGGAATTACCATTAATGGCAAGGCGATGGCACCCCAGCAAATGCGCTTCCTGCACGGACAGCCTGCCGGACTAAAAACCATTACCCCTTTCTTAACGGCGGGCACACACACGTTTGAGGTGGACATCCGCAACGAGGTCGGCCGACGAACTCTCCAGATTTTATCCCTTAGTGTGTCAGGTGCGGGCGGATTTGACGGAGATGGAAACGGTCGGCCTGACTGGCTGGACGCCACCCTTGTTGGATCAAACAGCCTAGCCCCAATGCCTGCACACTCAGTCGTGTCGCCGCTCTTCATCGAGGGCAGCTCGCGGTATCTGGGTGGGGTCGGAGTGCTTGCATCGTCGCAGCCAGTTACCGTTAATCGTGGTCTCGGTGACACTTATTGGTTTACCAACGTACCCCTGAGCGAATCGACGACCACCGCGGTCCTTGTGTCGTTAGAAGATCGTCCCGAGTCTCGAAGTGTCGAGTGGGTTCGCTGGAATGCCCTTGGTGGCATGCCTCTCACAATCCGCGTAGGCGACTCCGTTAAAGTCGGTGCGTGGACGTCTCTTGGAGATGTTGCCGTCACTTCCATTACTCTCGATGGGCAGACCGAGACACTCGCTGCCTCCGAATCTTTCGTGAAGAGTTTCGCGACGGCGGGTGTTTATCCAATCACCGTCGTTCGTGAAGGGCTTACGCTTGCGGCCGCCATTATCACCGTGGTGGACGCGGATTTTGGATCCCCGATGGCATTCTATTCGGATGCACCGACTTGGAGGACCTTTTCGGGCATTCCCGCCGGACTTCTAATATCTGGGGAGGCGTCCATTGCGGTGGATGCCAGACAGCCGGAAGGCAGCGGCCAAAAAGCGCTGTTGCGTCCGTTCCGCTCGGGAAAACACACCCTAGCGGCCCGCCTCCCTAACGGCCCGATCGTCAGTCTGGGCACTGTGACGACGCTTGGAGTGTCCGATGCTCTGCGCAATGACGCGGCGGTCTATATCGGCTCCACACCGGATGGATACCGAATCATGCGGACGCCCATCGTGGTGACGGATCTTCCACCGGGTGGACGGGTCGTTCTAACCATTTTCCGCGCAGGGGTCACTTTTCTGGATGGAACCACTGTGATGGAGTTTACGTCGGACAACTTTATCAACGGCGTCGCTTATGTGGATTTCCGTTATCCGGCCGAGATGATTGGTGGCTATTGCCACTATACGGATATTTACGATGCGGAAAATCGTCACCTTGGCCGCCGCTAAGCGTCAACTACTGTGATTATGAAAAAGGCTTTAATGATTGGAGGCGGCGGACTCTCCCTCGCAGCCGCCCTGTTCTGGAATTTACGAGATGAGCCGATTCCGCAATCTGGAGCAGGTCAATCCACCTCCGGCGACGGGCAGCCCTCAACAGCGACGCTGTCCGGAGGACTTGGCAGGCCACGGCTCAGTCCCGGCATTAGCCAAATCACGGATCCGGACGTCCACTGGGAAGAGCGGGTGCTCGCCGTCAGGAAATTACCACCACATTTGGATGGTCAGTCCGTCGCACACTTACTTGCCTTTCTCAAGGAGCCGCCAGCTACGGGTGAGGAGAACTGGTATCTCGTCTGTAACGAAATCATGGAGGTGCTTCGCAAGCGCAACATGCTTCCCGGCTCCTACACCCGCAGTCTCACCGGGCTGATCATCTCAGCAAAGGCAGATCCCATAATCCGCGATTATGCGGTCCAACATCTCGCCCAATGGATCGGCGGACTCGATCCGGCGGCACGGGAACTGGATGAAGTGCTCGCCGGGTCTGCGTTCACCGCAATGCTGGCGGAGGCGGCGAAGCCTGAAAACGGCGGACTCACTCTTTCCGGCACCGCGCTTCATGCTCTTACAGATGCCGTCACCAGTGGCAGTCACGTGATGCGGAAAAGGCGAGGTGAAGTTGCTCAACTCGCCCTTGCTATGATCGAAGACGAAGCATTCTCATCGGTCAACCGCTCCAGTGCCATCCAAGCGGCCGCCCGCCTAGAGGCGGAGGGCCTATCGCTAATTTGTCGAGAAATGGCAGCCGACTCAAAAACTCCAAGCGACCTCAGACTCAGCTCTATCGCTGCCCTCGGACTTATCGGTTCAAAAGCGGACATTTCCTTCATCAAAAATTTTGCAGACGACGAGCCCTACAAGTTCGCCGCCGCCGCCGCCCTTGAGCGGCTGACAGCTCACAAACCCTAATCAATTTATTCCTTCATCCCCTAATGAAAGCCACAGCCTTCAACGCCACAACCAAGCCGCTCCTGCCGATCCTTCGCATGATCGCCGCAGCAGGAGTCCTCCTACCCTTTGCAGCTTTTGCGACTAATCCGGCGCCAGCTACCCCTCCAGGCAAGTCCCACGGCGAGGAGCAGTCGGGTTCGGATGACGAAGCCGAGCCAGATCAGGGCAATGGAAAAGACTGCGACGGGACAAATAGTTCGTCTGATTCAAGCTCGAATAGTTCGGGCAACGGCTCTGGAGACAATGATTGTGATGGTTGTGATGGCGGCGGTTCCAACCCGGCCCCACCATCCTGCATTCGGGAACGCATCACCTTGGGCATCGCTCCCAATGAACCTGGGCTCGATGCGGGGATGATCCAACTTTATATAGATGCGACCAACGAAAATCTCGCCTCTAGGAAGTTCATTGAGTTCTTCGGACTACCCCAGATGGCGATTTCTTCGGTGCAAAACGAAGGTGCAAATACGACTTACAGCATCGTGCAGGCCGGCGGGAGTGTAATTCCATTTTCGCTTGCGGCATCCATCCCGAGTGGGGAGAGCGCGGTGGTGGGCAAGCCGACTGGGGCTGCGGCCTACAGCCAAGCGCGTGCCACCTACGTTGGAACCACAGGCACGGCGGTCGGTAAATCCGCTGCGGCATCAGTCCGCCACTATCGTGGCACCGCTGGCTTTGTGGACTACCCGTCAGCCGGAGGCAACGCCACCCGCTACGAAACCCGCCAAGGCCGCGTTTACACGTTCCCGTTGTCTGGAATGGAGGTAATCCGCCAAAAAGGGGACGGAACCCTGGTGGTCAACGGGGCCTACGAGGTCGGCTTCCTCCGCCAGATCAAGACGGTGGCGGGGCTGCTGGACGTCGTGCCCCTCACTGCGCGTTCCTACGAAATTCGCAAGTATGCTCCGCAGCAGGTCGGGGCGAAGGTCAACGGACTTTTCACCGTCACCTCGGCCCCTTATTTTACGATGAAGGTCGAAGCGCCTGCGAATACGCAGAATCGCCTGACCATTACCAAGACTGAGGGTAGTTTTGTGACTGTTTCCCATCACGAGTGCACGGTGAGCAACGGCGAGGAAAACTGGACCCAGCAGGTTACCAGCGGGGGCTTCAGCTACCAACGGACTCTGAGCCACGTTCCGACGGCCACTCTTGGCGCGGGTTACCGTACCACCGTCCAGCAGGCTGTTCTTGGACAAACGCCCTTGGGAACAAGCTCGACCGGAGGTAGCGCATCTTATCGGATGGAAATGCAAACCTACAAGTTCGCTCCGGTTAGCTCCACCCAGACATTCAGTAATGGGAAAAGCAAAGGCCGAACCCTGGCAATTTCACAGCCCGCATGGGACGTCAACGGGGTCGGTAAGCCTGCCGCACAGACAACCAGCAAGGGAAGTGGCGTCGGATACCAATACGATACCAAAGGCCGTATGACCGGCAAGACTGTTGCATATACCCGCCCGGCAAGCGGCGGGGGCACCGCACCCGCTGGCAAAGCCCAAGCCTATGTTTATAATTCTCATACTTCGGGGGATGTGCCTAACATGGCCGATTTCCGCCCCCGCACCACCACCGTCAGTCGGGGTGGGGTCGCCGTTGGAACAACTTATTTCAGCGCCAAGTCTGTCAGCGGAGCCTATGTTGAAGCCAAGCAAAAGACCACCAGTCCCGTCGCCGCCTTCGGAGCTACCAGCAATATCCTCAGCGAAAGGCAGTGGTATGGCTCGGGCGAACACAAGGGCCGTCTCCAGCACGAGCTACACGAGGACGGGACGATGACTCGCTATGAATATGCCACCAGGCCCAACAACGGTTTGGAAGTCATCACTTTCAAAACGCTCCAAGCCTCGGGACTCCCTCTGACCGGCCACTCTTCCCGCAGCCGTGTGCTCCGCGATGTGCGGGGCTGGCCTCTGGAGACCACCCGCGCCGCATGGGTGGGGAATGCATGGGTCGATTACGAAACCATTTATCAAGTGCATAACGCTGCGGGCCGCCTTACGAACCGCAGCCGCAAGGACCTCCTCACCAACCAAACCCGAGTTCTTCTAACGCAGGAGTGGGATGGTCCGCTGCTGACCCGGATGGTGGACGAGGAAGGGGTGGCCACCACCTACAGTCACTACGCTGGCAGCACTATTGTGAAATCAGAACTCCGCGAGGCCGTGGCCGCTCAAGGTGGCTTTGATGCTCAGCCCGAAATCCTCACCACCCACACCGGAACATTCACGCTCAACAAAAAGCAGGTTCCCGAATGGCGTGTGCGGCTCACAACCACCACCGCAGGAGGCCTGACGCTCACCGAAAGCCACACCTTTGACGAGGAGGCGCGCATCGTTTCCCACACCGACACCAACGCCCTCACCACGACAAAAGTCTGGTCCCAGAATGACAAACTGATCACTGAGACCTTCCCTGACCTCAGCACCCGCATCACCACCTTGGACTCCGACGGGCGCACCCTCAGTGTCACCGGGACCGGCGTCGTTGCGAAATTCTATCACTACCAGACGCTGACAAACGGCGGCACGCGCACCACGGTTTTCACGGGGGTGGACAATGGCCCCCGCTTTGAAACAACTGAAGTTGACGCGTCTGGACGAATCACCCAAGAAATCAAACCGTCATTCGATGGACAGGTCAATGCGATTGCTGGATACCAGTATTCAACAAGCTACCCCGAGGTGCCTATCCTCTTCACCCGCAGCGGCCAGGCTACCAGCATATCCGCCCTCAACACGGTCGGTTCCAGCTTCCGGCGCGGCGTCACCGCTGACAATGCCACGCTTTCACTCGACTCACAGACTGACCGCGTCACTGACGAAGTCGTTACCGACGAGCAGGACGGCGGTGGACTCTGGAGGGTTACCCGCACCACCGTCTATCCCGTGGCTGGGGCGGGGACGGCGAAACTTGTCCAAACCACCCGCAAGAAGCTCGCCGGCTTCAGTGGTGCCGAAATCGCCCGCAGCGAGGAGATCGATATCGCTAGCAACGCCACGGTCACCGTGACCACTCTCAACGGAGCCCTGCGCAACCGCAGCGTCACGCGCCCCGCCGTCACGGGAACCGAAACGTCCACGTCAATTGCCGGTCGCCTCATGACTTTGGCGATTCCCGGCGTCACAGGTTCACTCACCTATGGCTACGACGCCCTCGGTCGGGAAACCTCCCGCAAGGACCCGCGCCAGGCCCAGGCCTCCGGAACGGCCTACGTCCTCGGAAAAAGCCAGATCGCTTCGAAAACTGACGCCGCCGGAAACACGACCAGCCACACCTATCACCCGCAGGGAGCGCCTGGCGCCGGCCGCCTCCGCAGCATCACCTTGGCTGACACTACCGTCGCCTGGGCAACCTACACCCTGCGC
>JBGSUW010000118.1:0-75854 GCA_041753275.1 Akkermansiaceae bacterium
TTGACGAATTGCCCGGTGTTTTTCTGCCATTTTGCAACGTTTGCGGAGGTGATGGATTCACCGGAAGCAGGCACTTTAATTTCAATCAGTCCACCCCCAGAAGTGGCCGGGGCGGCGGGTGCTGGTGCTGGAGCGGCGGATATGGCGGCTGCGGCGGTGGCGGCAATTTCCCCGGCGATGCGAGCGATGGTGGTGCCGATCGGGACTTCTTCGCCCTCGCCCACAAGGATTTCCAAAATGCCATCGGTGGCGGCTTCGAGATCGTTGGAGACTTTATCCGTATCCAAGGTGACGAGAATTTCGCCTTTAACGACGGAGTCACCCGATTTTTTGTGCCAGCGGGCAACGTTGGCGGAGGTGATGGATTCGCCAGAGGCGGGAACTTTAACGTCGAGTGACATAGGGAAGCGGAATGAGAGTTATAGGGAAAAAATTTAATCGATAGAAATCAGAGTTCGAAAGCTTCGCTTAGCAGAGCTTTTTGTTCGCGGTAATGCGTGGCTTTAGAACCTGTGGCGGGACTTGATGCGGTGCCGCGCCCAGCATATCGGACCTTGGCACCCACGGCACGTTCAAGGCGCGGGAAAATGTAGGACCAAGCTCCCATATTGAGTGGCTCTTCCTGACACCAGATGAAGTGCGATGCGTTGTGATACTGGCTGATGATGGCCTGGACCATTTCGCGGTGGAATGGGTAAAGCTGCTCGATGCGGATGATGGCAGCATTTTCAATGCCCTTTTCAGCGCGATGAGCCATCAAATCGTAGTAAACCTTGCCACTGCAAAAGATCAGGCGACTGACATCGGCGGGATTGGTGAAAATTTTCGTATCGGGCAGAATTTCTTGGAAGCATGTGCCCTCGAGGAAATCGTAGGAATGGGAAATGGCTTCCGGACGGCCTAGTAAGCTCTTGGGCGTCATGAGGATGAGCGGCTTGCGGAAATCACGATGCTTCTGACGACGGAGCGCGTGGAAATATTGCGCAGGAGTGGAAAAATTCCCGACGATCATATTTTTCTCGGCACAAAGCTGGAGAAAGCGTTCAAGCCGGGCGCTGGAATGCTCAGGGCCCATGCCCTCGTAGCCGTGAGGGAGGAGCATTACGAGATCGCTGGGAGTCTGCCACTTGGACTCAGCGGAGGAGATGAATTGATCGATGATGACTTGGGCGCCGTTTGAAAAATCCCCGAATTGCGCTTCCCAGAGGGTGAGCATATTCGGGTAGGAAAGCGAATAGCCGTAGTCGAAGCCGAGCACCGCGAATTCCGAGAGGAATGAATTATGCACGCAGAAACGCGCTTGGTCCGGGGAAAGGTGCTCCAATGGAATATGGCGGCCCCGATCGTCAGAATCATAGAAAACAGCGTGGCGTTGAGAAAAGGTGCCGCGGCGGCAATCTTGGCCAGAGAGCCGGACGGGAGTTCCTTCCATCAAGAGCGATCCGAAGGCGAGCGATTCAGCAAGTGCCCAATCGATGGGGCCACCATTTTTCAAGCATTCGATGCGGCGCGGAATGAAACGCTTTTCCAAAGTAGGATTTAAATTAAAATCCTCTGGAACGGTGGTCAGGACTTTGCCGATGTGTTGGAGTTGAGTTTCGGCAATCCCCGTGGGCACCGGAGCGTGGGTGTATGACTCTTGGACAACGCCGGTGGAGCCGCTGAACGCGGTGCGATCGCCCGCTTCCTGGAGTTGCAGCATTTTCTGATATCCCTCTTCCAGCTTGGCCCAGATTGCGGCGTCCAATGCATCTGCATCTGCTTGAGAAATGATCCCATCCGTGACGAGTTGTGCCTTGTAAGTGACGCCGAAGGACTCGCGCTCGGCGATTTTGCGGGCGATGATGGGCTGGGTGAAAGCTGCTTGGTCTGCCTCGTTGTGGCCTTGGCGGCGGTAGCAATACATGTCGATCACGATATCGCGCTCGAACCTTTGGCGGAATTCCAGAGCAAACAGCGCCGCCCAGTAAAGTTCCATCGGCTCCTCGCCATTGACGTGAAGAATCGGTGCTTCGACCATTTTTGCGACGTCCGTGGCATAGACGGTGGAGCGCGCGTCTGCTGGAGAGGTGGTGAACCCGATCTGATTATTGATGATCAGATGGATAGTGCCGCCGGTGCGGTAGCCTTTGAGTTGGGAAAGATTGAGAACCTCTGCGACTGATCCTTGGCCAGCAAAAGCAGCATCGCCGTGAAGCAGAATTGGTAAAACAAGGCCACGATTGATTTCGCCACCTTGGCCGTCGTTCAATACGCGCTGTCGAGCACGGGCCTTGCCCTCGACGATTGAGTTCACCGCCTCGAGATGGCTCGGATTTGCCGCAAGATTAAGGCGCACTTTGCCATCCGTCAGCTCGCGGAAACTCTCGTAGCCGAGGTGGTATTTCACATCTCCATCGCCGGCCACGAGTCCCGTCTCATACGTCGGGGTGAATTCGTAGAGCAGAGTGGTCAGAGACTTTCGGACAAAATTAGCGAGCACATTAAGCCGCCCACGGTGAGACATTCCCATTTCGATCTCCTTGACGCCATTTGACGGACACGCCTCGAGAATCGCGTTGAGAATGATCATGATCCCCTCCCCGCCCTCATTGGAGAAACGTTTCTCACCGAGGAAGCGCTTGCCAAGAAAATGTTCGAATGCCTCGGATTCCAGCACCCAGCAGAGAGAATTGAGCTTCTTCGCCGGAGTTTCCTCCTGCCGCAGCGCATGCATCTCAATCCGCTCGCGCACCCAATGGCGCACGATGGTGTTATTGATGTGCATGAACTCAAACCCGATTCTCCCGGAATAAGTTTTCTCCAGCCCCGCAACCATATCGCGCAGCTTCATTTTATCTCCGTTACGGAAAAATAAGTTCGAGACTTCACGATCCATGTCTGCCTCGCTCAGGCCGAATTGCTCCAAGCGCAGCCGTGGATTGCGCTCAGGATTCTCTTCCAGAGGATTGATGTGCGCTTGAGTATGGCCAAGGGTGCGGTAATTGTAAATTAAGCTCGTGACACTACCGTAAAACGCTGTGTCTGTGTCACTTGAGAACGATGAAGCCGTGGTGGCCGCCGCCTCCTCCTTGCGCTTCAACTGAGCCGAGCCAAGCTCGAAACCTTCAAAAAATGCCGCCCACGTCGCTTCGACCGATTGCGGATTCTCACACCATTGAGCATATTTAGCTTCCAATATATCTGCGTTCTGCCGCGCCGAAACTGAGGAGTTCATGAGGAAAGTTTAAAATGATAGAGCGAACTCGCAAAAATACCGCTTGGCCCGCCGCGCACGGGGATTCATTAATGGGCAAGCAGCCCGCCGTCAATCGTACAAGCGGGAATTTAAACAATCGCTCTACGTAATAATTTCACCATGATTGAAGTCCACGATCTCACCAAGCGCTACGCCCGCCACGAAGCCGTGCGCGGCATCTCATTTTCCGTAGCCAAGGGCGAGATCGTCGGCTTCCTCGGGCCAAATGGGGCGGGTAAGACCACGACTCTCCGCATGCTCACCGGCTACCTGCCGCCCACCGCCGGTACTGCCAGCATCGGCGGCTGCGATGTTTTCCGCCAATCCATCGAAGCCCGCAGAAAAATCGGCTACATGCCGGAAAACGTCCCGCTCTATGACGATATGCGGGTGCGTGAATACCTGAAATTTCGCGCTCAGCTCAAAGGTCTCAACGGCACCGACAGTCGCCGCCGCGTCGCTGATGTGATCGATACCTGCGGGCTCGGCAACGTTCGCCGCAAGATGATCAAAACGCTGTCCAAAGGCTACCGTCAACGCGTCGGCCTGGCAGATGCCCTAGTCCACGATCCCGAATTACTCATTTTAGACGAGCCCACCAACGGGCTTGATCCCAATCAAATCCGCCAAATCCGCGAGCTCATCCGCCACCTCGCCCAGTCCCACACCGTGCTGATTTCCACTCACATTCTACCGGAAGTGGAATTGACCTGCAATCGTGTGATCATCATCGATGGCGGGAAGATCAAAGCAGCGGATACTCCCGCAAACTTGGTCGGCCAAATGCGGGCCGCCGGTCGCATCCATGTGGAGATCCAAGCCGACGCGGAAGTGACTGCCGCTGCGCTCAATCGCCTCCGACAAGTGAAAAAAGTCACACCTGAGACTCTCGAAGACGGCTGGACCCGCTACACTGTGTGGGTGGATTCCGGCACGGATTCCCGGGAACGCATCCATCAACTCGCCGCGCAAAACGGCTGGCCTTTGCGCACGCTGTTCCGCCATACCGCCACCTTGGAAGATGTGTTCGTCGAGCTGACGCGTAAGGATTGATTTGAATTTGTAGAAACTACAGTTAGACAGAGTCCGGCTCTTCGACAGGAGGCATGACCGCGACGACTTTGGTCTTCGCCCACTCATCTCCGAGACGGCGACCGCGATCAGCTTGACCATCGCGCATTAAAAGCACAGCCAGCTCGACCAAATTGAGCAAAGGAATGACTAGGATGGCATTACGAATCAGCGCTTTTTCCCAATTCTTGGTGAGTGGTTGATTGTCCAAAGTCACCACCCGGATTTTCATGACTTTTTTACCAATGCTTTGACCATCGAGAAAGGGTAAAGAATCGCGCACAATCATATACGCCATCCCCGCGAGCCATGCGATTTTGTTGAGGATATCCGGCAAGATAATGGCACCTAATATCATGATTCCTGCCACCACCAAAACATCAATAAGCGCAGCGATGATCCGGCTGTTGATTGATACTGATGTAGGAGAGGCGACCGCGTCAGCAGCTAGGATCTTTATTTTTACGGCGGGTGCCGCTGCCGTTCCGGACACACTAGACGCCCTCGGAAGAGGTGGCGAAGCTTCTATCACTGGTGGTGGAATGATCACTGGCGGTGGAATATACGGCTTGATGGGAGGTGAAGATTCTTCGGACATGGAATTTTTGGAAGCTTAAGCTAGGTTCGACGTCATCCTGGGTCTTTGCAAGTGTTCAAATTAAATCTACCCAGTAAGGTCTCGCCGCAGGCGAACTTTGGACTGCGGTGAGTATCACCGCTTTGGGGTGTGGGCGGACCAATGAATAAGACTCTTAAATTTACAAAAGGGCGAGATGCCGGACATTTTTGCAAAGCCCTGACATCATGCGAGAAACCTTCTTCCTGCGTCAAAGCGGTGATTCGCACCGCACTCCAAAGGCTGGCGCCCCTGCGAAGAATGTCGCATCCTCAGTTGCAAGGTGACGATGCCGCTCTAAATATCGAAATTGAATTCATCTTCGGATTTCAACTGGTCTGATCATCTCAACTTTATGCCACGTCCCAAAAATTCAGCGATCCAAGAATTTTTCGCCAAAAGACTGCGGGCACTTCTATTCGACAATCCAAGCGGAGTGCCACCTTGGCTCGATACCATTTCTTCCGGCGATGGCCCTGGTCTATACCTACCAAATGATGCGCCGTGGGTAGTCCATGCAGATTTCGGCACCCTCGTGGGCGGAGTGCGCGCGCTGTTGATGCAAGCGCTCCACCCCGGCAGTCTCGCAGGTGTCCGCACTCACTCACGCTACAAAAGCGATCCCCTAGGCAGGCTATCCGGCACCATCCGTTGGCTGACAATCACCACCTTTGCATCTCATCAAGCGGTTGCCAACGAGGCGGCGCGGATCAATCAGATGCATAGCCGGGTGAAAGGCGAATATCAGAGTGCTAGCGGCGATACTCGTGCCTATCGGGCGGCTGATCCGGACCTTTTGCGCTGGGTCCACATCGCATTCATGGATTCATTTCTCCGCAGCCATCAGCTATTTTCCGCACGGGAAATTCCCGGTGGCGCAGATGACTACATCCGGCTATGGGCGAAATCTGTCGAGCCCCTTGGCCTGAATGAAGTCCCTCTCAATGAAGCGGAGTTGCTTGTGGCGATCCAGAAATACCAAGGCGAGCTAGCGGTGACAGCGGACACTCTGGAGGTGATCCGCTGGCTACGGCATCCCCCGCTGCCACTCACGGCTCTCCCGATCTATGAGATACTATTCCAATCCGCACTTGCCTCGCTGCCTGCTGAATACCGAGCGCTGCTGAAACTTCGCAGTGTGCCGCTCAAGCTGATCCAGCCGGTGACGCGGAGTTTACTCAAACTGATCCGAGTCGCAATCGGCCCGGAAAATGTGATCTCAGACACGGCGGTCGAGCGCCTAGAACGCAGCGGAGATTACAAATAATTTCCTCCTTCATTAGAGGTCAGGCTTGAATGTTCAAGTCACTCTGGTGGACACTTCCCGCAGATGAAATTTGACTTCGATACACCCATCAACCGCCGTGGCACCGGCTGCATCAAGTATGATCGCAAGCCAGAATTGGATCCATTCTGGGTGGCGGACATGGACTTCGCCACCGCGCCGCCGATCATGGAGGCGCTGCGGCGGAGGGTGGACCATGCAATCTTCGGCTACGCCCAGCCACACGCGGGCCTCAATGAAGCGGTGATCGACTATTTGCGGGATCGCCGTAATGCGGAAGTGCCGCTGGAGCACATCGTCCATCTCGGCGGTTTAGTCCCGGCCTTGTCATTGGCAGCCCGTGCTTTTTGTAAACCTGGCGAGACGGTGATGACTTGCACGCCAGTTTACCCACCGTTCATCGCCACGCACCATGATGCCCATGCGAGTTTGATCACGGTTGATCACTTTCTCTCAGAAAGCGGGCGAGGTTATATCAATTGGGATATGCTGGAGGTGAATGTCACTCCGCAGACCAAAGTATTTCTATTCTGTAATCCGCAGAATCCGTTAGGCAGGGTTTTTTCAGAAAGAGAGGTCACGCTGTTGGCGCAATTCTGTGAGAGGCACGATCTAATTCTAGTATCGGATGAAATCCACTGCGATCTCCTTTTCGATGATTCACAAGATCCGCATTTCTCGGCGCTTAATTTACCGGAAAACCTCGCCAAGCGCTGCATCACGCTGCTTTCCCCCAGCAAGACTTGGAACATCGCCGGCCTTGGTTATGCCTACGCCGTGATCCCGGATGAGAGCTTGCGCCGCCGCTTCACGGCGGCACGCGGGCATACCCTTTCTGAAATCAACGCGCTTTCCTACTATGCCGCAGAGGCCGCTTACCGCGATGGCGAGCCGTGGCGCAAAGAGTTGATGCAATACCTCACCATCAATCGCAACACTCTCGTAAAATTCATCAACACCCAGTGCCCGGGCCTGAGCATGCGCGCGGGGGAGGCCACCTATCTGGCATGGATCGATGCACGGGAAATGGGGGTGGAAAATCCAGCTCAATTCTTCGAGAAGAACGCTGGGCTATTTCTATCTGATGGTGCTTATTTCGGCTGGCCGGGATGGATTCGGTTCAACTTCGGCTGCCCTCATGCAAAGATGATGGAGGGCTTGGAAAAAATGAAGCAGGCACTACCGAAGATCGAGCAGGCAACACAGGCAGACGAGTCCATCTAGGCCGAGCGGCGGTCTTCATCGCGGGATTGATAGAGGAAATGGCTCCAGCTTTCATCGGCGAGACCATTTTCGTGCATGCCGAAGAGTGGCCGCCAGCGTGGGGCGAAGGGCTGGCTTTGGGGATGCATGTTCGCCTCGTAGGGCATCTTATTGGCCTTGCGGGTATTGCAGCGGAAGCAGGAGGTGACGATATTTTCCCAGGAAGTGCGCCCGCCCTTGGCACGCGGTGTGACGTGATCGAGGTTAAGCTGAATTTCAGGGAAAACCTTTGCACAATATTGACAGGTGAATTTGTCCCGCAGGAAGACATTGCGGCGGGTAAACTTCACCTCTAGCCGTGGGAGCCGATCATACACCGAGAGCACAATGATCTTCGGCACGCGGATGGCGATGCGGGCCGCATGGATCATTTCTAAATCTGCGGTGAGATCCGAATAGGTGATCCACGAGTTGAGGTCGTGAGTATTGAAGCGTTCTTCTCCCTCGACTTGGACGACACTGGCGTGGCCGAGACAGAGTAAGTGGAGGGACCTTCTGACGGAGCATGTGTGAATCGGTTGCCAGAACCGATTCAAAACGAGCACGGGATGTTCAAGTAATGCATTCATCTGCTTCCTTAACCAATCGCTCGCAAGCTAGCAGAGAGATCCCGCTCGGCAATGCAAAAGGTTCAGAAAGTGCGATGGATGGGAGAAGGGGCTGCAAACCCCTCTTCTTCAAGGAATGCGGAAGATTTTTTGATTAGACGGATCTCGCGCAAGCTTGCCGGATTGGAAGCCTTCAATATCGATGACATTGTAAGGGGCGTAGGGGCTGAGGACCTGATTGGGATTGGTGGTGCGGGTGGCTGTAGGATAGCTGCCGGCAGCGGGCGGAGTGGGCCTAAGTGGCGCGGGTGCAGGATCGGGAGCGTAGCGCGAGTCTAAATTACGGTAGGGGTCAGGTGAGCGATCTCTCTCGTAAGGATTTTCCTGATCGGGTGGGTAGGGAGGATTCGGACGGAAGCGTGGTGGCGGTGCATACGGGTCGTACGGAGGCACGCATGAGAACAAGGAGAGGGTGGCGAGGACGAGGGTGGCGATTGGTAGTTGCGACATGAGCGTGAGACGAGCTGAGGAAGACTTTATTCGCGATCTTAGTTTCGCGCAATCAGATGCTTGGAGAGAATGATGATTTTCTGAGGCTTGGAAATGCGATAGCGCTTGGTGAAGACTTGAAAGTGGTCGTCACGCATTTTTTTCAAGAGCAGGTGGTAAATTTCCCCCATGATGCGGGCGGGGCGGAGGGCTTGTTGATCGCGCGTAGGAAGTAGATTTTCCGCCTCATCGAAGAAACCCTCGGCACGGGTGGCGAGAAATTCCATCAAAGCGAGAAAGCGTGAGTCTGTGAGGCGTGCCGCCAAATCTTGCTCGGTGAGATTGAACCGCGCGAGGTCTTCAAGTGGCAGGTAGAGGCGTCCGCCATTTGATAAATCCTCACCGATATCACGCAAGATATTGGTGAGCTGCAGGGCATGACCGAGGACGATGGCGTAGCGCTCTGAAGCGGGATCCTGACAGCCGAAGAGCCGGATGGAAATGAGGCCTACGGCACAGGCGACTTTTTCAATATAGCGGGAAAGATCCTCCCAAGTGGGGAATCGCTGGGGCTGAAGATCCATTTGGCAGCCCTCGATAATGGCGACCAGTAGCTCGTTAGGAAGTTGGTGCCGATCACGCAGAGCGAGTAGTTCGGATTGGAATTCATCCGGCGTGGGAAACCCTGCTAAAATACCGTTTTTCCAAGCATCTAACAGCTCGGCACGGCGATCCAGCGGGCGTGATGGATCGTCTGCCAGATCATCGATGGTGCGGCAAAATGCATAAAACACCAGCATGTCCTGCTGTTGCTCACTGGGCAGAATTTTCAGTGCGAATGCGAGATTCGACTTCGCCTGGCGGGTGATTTCCGAGGCAGTGGACACGATCTCAACGGATGAGCCCCCAGTGGCCAGTAGTGATCGGCCAGAGCGCAAACAACGCAGGGCCGACGAGGTTGAACTCTTTTACGGAGCCCCAGTAGCGGGAATCCAAGGAGTCTCCTGAATTATCGCCAAGTGCGGCATACTCGCGCATGCCGGGTGGAGCCTCTGCCGCGAGCGAAAATTTGGAAGTGGTTTCGAAAATATACTGAGGAAAGCGTCTGCCATTATGAGGACCTTCTGGATTTGCGAAGCTATAGCCCTCGGCATTAATCGAGTAGGGTCCCTGCCCTTGGATGACACGTTGGATTCCGGGTTCTTGGGCGATTTTGTCATTAACCAGCAGGTTGGGCGGCTGGATGGAAAGCGTATCCCCAGGCACGCCACAGAGGCGCTTGATATAGTGAGAGCCAGCCCCTTGATCGCCGCTGCGGCCTTGAATTCCCTCAATGCCGACGGTATCGAAAACGAAGACTTCGCCGCGCTTTGGCTTACGGAAGTGATAGGAGAATTTATCGACGAGAACGAGGTCGCCAGAATCCACAGTGCCCTCGCAGAGCACCGTGCCTTTGGGAAGGATTCCACCATTGCGGGCGGCATTTGTGAGCGCGGTTTTGAGGCCGATCTGAAAAGCTGGATTCGCCGGGGCGGGCAGGCGAAGCGGTGGGGAATCCCTGAAATACAGTTCCGAGCGACTGAAAAAGTGCATGAACTGAGTGTCCCGGATGTCTGGCATGCCCGTCCGGGTGAATGCCACCTGCCGATCCCGCTCAGTCGCCACATAAACATAACTGCGCCCGCGTAAAACTTTTTCGACGATCCTTTGTGGTAAGCCCGGCCACTCAGACCGTGGCGTGGGGGTGGCAATGATGCCATTCAATGTGGGCTGCATCGAGCCGGTGGGAATCCGGAATGGCTGAAGATAGTAAGCCCGCAGCCCAAGAGCAATGACGATGGCGACGAACATGACCTCCACGTTTTCCTCAAGCCAGCCGAGCGGCTTTTCATAAGGAAGCGCGGTTTCACAAACATTGCGAAGTTGCTTGGAGGCCTCATTGACCTTGGCGAGGTCGCGGGTTTTGATCGCTGCGATGAGATCCTTCCGGCGAAATTCAATTTCACTCAGTCTCTCGGGCTTGAGGACATCACGCTTGTAATTGATAAATTTTTGGGCCCCTTTGACGAGGTGCTGCGCTTCCTTTTTCCACTTGGGGGTGAACATGGCCGGATTCTTGCGGCACTTGTCACGGACTGCAAGACCGGAAGTGGCGGCGTTCTAAGGTTGATTGCCCGCCATGTGCCTGAGGAGCCGCTCGTTGAATTCATCCGCCATGTTGTAGCCGAGGCGGCGGAGCTGATGATCGAGTGCGGCAATGGTTACCATCCTCGCTGTATCGCGCCCGGGGCCAACGGGAATCTCTACATGGGCGACGTCTTGCCCGAGGATTTCGTAAGTTTTCTGCTGCAATCCTGATCGATCAACCTCATTAAGATCCGCTTGCGGTTTGAGCGTCACCACGATGTCCAGCCGCTTATCCGGGCGGATGGAAGCGAGGCCATAAAGATTCGCCACGTTAATAATACCAAGTCCGCGTATCTCGATGTAGCCGCGCGAGAGATCTGGCGCAGTGGCCACCAAGTCGCCACCTACATACTTGATCCGCACCATGTCATCCGCTACTAGCGAGGCCCCGCGCTCCAGCAGACCAATGGCGGTCTCGGATTTCCCCGCACCACTCTTACCCACGATCAAGACGCCGATTCCGCGCATATCCACCATGCATCCGTGAAGAGTGACGCTCGGCGCGAACTCATGCTCGAGGCGGATGGTGGCGGCGTTGAGAAAATTCATCGTCACCTGCGAGGTTCCCATCACCGGAATCCCATGCTGTGTGGCCACATTCAACAAGGAAACATCGAGCACATTGCCACGCGCCACCACGATGCATGGAATGTCCCGCTCACACATCCGCCGGAAGCGATCCAGCCGCATGGCATCGGGAAGTCGTTTCAAATATGACAACTCTGAGTTTCCTAACACCTGCACCCGCTTCCTTGCGAAATAGGAGAAAAATCCCGCGAGTGCCAAACCAGGTCGGTTTACCGCTGGCTCGCTGATTGGCCGCTCGAACCCGATTCGATCGCTTAGCAACGTCAGGCCGAGGGTATTGGCATGGGCATCGAAGAACTTTTCGACTGAGATGGAAGCAACTGTCTTAACGCGCGGTGGCATGAATCCCAATCAATCAGATAATCCACAGAACGGCACGGGAAATTATGCGAGACTACCTACCATTTCACCCATACAGGTGTTGCACCGACGGTGGAACCTGCTAAAAACCGCCCAACTTCATGCCAAACTACGATTACGAATGTGAAAAATGCGGGAAACGTTTCGAAATTTTCCAAAGCATGAATGATGCGAAACTCACTGCCTGCCCGCAATCAGATTGCGATGGCACCGTGAAGCGCCTTCTCGGCACCGGCGGTGGAATCATTTTCAAAGGTGCTGGGTTCTATCAGACGGACTATCGTTCTTCCTCCTACCAAGCCGGGGCCAAGGCGGAGAGCAGCGCGAATACCCCAGCGGCCCCCGCGCCTGCCCCCGCGGCTCCTGCTCCCAAGGCTGCCGACTAGATGCAGCCCGCCAAGTGATGGCTTGCAAACTCCGCCCCACTTGCTAGTCTCACCAGCAGATGTCAACCGATTCAGACTACCCACCGAAGCGTGGATGCATCTCACGCATCGTTTCGTTCATCCTTTTCTTGGTCCTCGTCGGTGTGGGAGCTTGCCTCTATTTCGCAGCGCAGCCACAAGATCTCAGCGCCGTCAAGGCAGCCGCAGCGCA
The DNA here is from genome assembly GCA_041753275.1 of Akkermansiaceae bacterium. Taxonomy (GTDB): domain Bacteria; phylum Verrucomicrobiota; class Verrucomicrobiia; order Verrucomicrobiales; family Akkermansiaceae; genus Luteolibacter. The sequence goes on from JBGSUW010000118.1 coordinate 12,243, forward strand.
AATTACACCGGAGTCGAATTTGGAGATGAAAGAGGTTCTCCAAAACTCGATTGATCGCGGCTATCCAGTCCCTCTCAGCGAGGCGCAGATCAATCAATGGCTAAACCGCTCACTCATCGGCACTCAGGGTGGCCCCTTGAAACTGGATGCCAGCTTTAAAGGAGTGTGGATCAAGCTCGAAGAGAATCTCGCAGAAATTATCATGGAGCGCGAAGTGATGGACTACCCAATCACCAGTTCCATGTTCTTGCAAATCGACAAGCGCGAGAGCAAAGAAGGGATTCATACAATCGTGATTCTGGAAGGTGGTCCGTTCCATCCTAGTGTGCCGAAGCCACCCCGCGGCGGACGCTTTGGCCAGCTCACAGTGCCACAAGGTTTCCTCATTCTTCTGATGCCATCATACGAGAAACTCGCCACGCTCTTCGCCGAGGAAATCGATCTGGGCTTCCGAGAAATGACATCCATCAAATTTGAAAAAGGAAAAGTCACGCTCGATCCGCGCCTCCCGGATAGCCCGGATTCGATCCTTACCGAGTAGCCCAATGCGCTATTTTCTGCTAGCCGTTGGAGTGATGGCCTCCTCGCTCGCCCAGGCTGAAGAAGCTCTGGGTGCGCCCCAGATTGTCGAGCCCGCGATTCAGTCTCAAGCCCCACAGCTCGCGCAAGCGATCAGCCGCTCCAAGCAATTCCGCATTTACGGCGGAGATTCTCACACTCGCGCACACGCAGCCTTCTTGGCCGAGGAGGCCAAAGCAGAGTTGCTCGTGCTCACTGAAGAAAACGATGAATGGGCAGGTAAAATCCCCATCACGATCACCCTTTACGGCAAGCAGGGCGATCCCATGCCCTACCGCAGTTTCAGCACCCAGCTCACCTATAGCGAGGCTGGCTACGATCTCCGGCTCAATGTCCACCTCAGCCGGGGAATCGAAATTGAGCGCTTCAAGTATTTCACCACTTCCTGTCTGATTTATGAACGCGCCCTCCGCAGCACTCCCCCACCCTCTCCGGATCAGCCACTCAAGGTCCCGCCATGGCTTGTCGATGGCCTCCAGGAAGCCACCGATTGGCGGCTGGACCGCAGCGATCGCAAGCTATATGCCGCCCTTTTCAAGCACGGCGGGCTTTTCAAAATTGATGAGCTTTTCACCATCACTGCCAACGATTTCGAGGAAATGGATGCCGCCATGCGCGCCGCTTTCCGCGTGACGGCAGGCTCCCTAGTGATGGCATTGATTGAGCAACCCCAAGGCAAGGAGGGATTTCGCGCCTTTCTATCCGAAATCGCCCCGTTTGAAGGAGAGATGCCCACCTTGCTGCGCAAACATTTTTCCGAGCTTAATCTTTCCGAAACCAGCCTCGCCAAATGGTTGGAACTTCAGCTTGCAAACAAGGGCGGGCTCAATCCTCTGACAGAAGTTCTTTCCATCGGCCAGACAGAAATCGCCCTCAACGAGGCTCTCAAACTTCATTTCCGCACCCCAGAGGGCATCGTGATGATCAAAGAACTCAGCACTTGGCCCGAGCTTGGGGCTCTGAAAGAACCCGAGCGCCTCGCCATTGTGAAGCCCGCAAAAGATGCGATCGCCCGCCTCAGTTACCGTTGTTTCCCTTCCTACCGCCCGATTCTCGCCGAGTATCAGTTGATACTTAATGCCATCACTGCTCAGGAAACCACCGACCTTGCAGCGCGTCTTACCGCCATCCAAGAATCCCGCACCACCATGCTCGCCAAGGCAACCCGCGCCCGGGATTATCTCGATTTTTTCGAAATCACCCGTGCCCAACAAACCAGCGGAGCCTTCGATGACTACATGCGCCTCCAAGATCGCATCAAAGCGAACCCGAAGCTCCGCTCTGATAAATTGTCGAAATACCTTGATCGCATGGACACCATTTTCTGCCGCGGACTGCCCGCACAGGACCCCGCTGCGGCATCACCGGATTTCCCGCCTTCATTGGATTTTCCACTACCTGAGTAGATCACCCATGGCGCCCCTACGCATTGCTTACAATGCTCAAAGAATTCGGCTACCAAGGCCCCATCGGGCTGCAATGTTACGGCATCGGGGGGGATACCCGCCTGCACCTAGCGCGCTCGCTCAAGGCTTGGCAGCAGCTCAAGCCCGCTCTCGAATGATGAAGAGAAGTCCGGTCACAAATACTTATCGGTGACAGCACCTTCACTCGCCGTGGATACCAGCTTCGCATACTTTGCCAATACTCCCCGAGTGTAGCGGGGCGTCGGCTGGACCCATGCTTCCTTGCGGCTTGCGATTTCCTCATCAGAAAGCTTCACATCGATGCGGTTGTTCACAGCATCGATGGTGATCTCATCGCCATCCCGTAAGATCGCAATTGTGCCGCCGCAGAAAGCTTCCGGCGTGATGTGACCCACCACGAATCCATGACTTCCACCCGAGAAACGACCATCAGTGATGAGTGCCACGTCTTTGCCCAGGCCCATGCCCATCACGGCACTGGTAGGGCCTAGCATTTCGCGCATACCCGGACCGCCTTTGGGTCCTTCAAGCCGGATCACGATCACATCACCCTTTAAAATTTGACGGCTGAGAATCGCTTTCATCGCATCATCCTCAGACTCGAATACGCGGGCTTTGCCATTGAAGAGTTCGCCTTCTTTGCCTGAAATTTTTGCAATCGCTCCACCTTCGGCCAAGTTTCCATACAGCACGCGAAGGTGGCTGTTCTTTTTCAAAGGATCGTTCAAGGGCCGGATGATCTGCTGGCCTTCGGGGTAAGGCTTGGCAAATTTTTCGATGTTTTCACGCATCGTCCGCCCGGTCACCGTCATGCAATCGCCGTGAAGCAGACCGCCATCGAGTAGCATTTTCAGAAGCGGAACTGTGCCACCAATCGCGACCAGATCAGACATTGCGTATTTCCCAGAAGGCCTGAGATCCGCGAGCACTGGTACGTTTTTGCCGATCCGTTCGAAGTCATCAATGCTCAGATCGATGCCCGCCGCATGTGCCATCGCAGGCAAGTGCAGCACCGCATTGGTGGAGCCGCCCAGGGCGATGAGCACGGTGATCGCATTTTCAAAAGCTTCCTTGGTGAGAATATCGCGTGGAGTGATGCCGAGATTGAGGAGATTCACCACGGCCGCTCCGGCATCGAAGCAATCGCGCATTTTATCCTCAGAAATCGCGTTCTGGGCGGAGCTGTTCGGCAAGGACATGCCGAGCGCTTCGATCGCGCTGGCCATCGTATTTGCGGTGTACATCCCGCCGCATGAACCGGCTCCCGGGATGGAGTTTGAGGCCACCAGTTCCAGCTCTTCATCGCTGAATTCACCACTGGCATGCTTGCCCACGGCCTCAAAAACCGAAACGATATCGAGGTCTTTCTTCTCGCCCTTCAGCGTCGCGCAGCCGGGAAGAATCGTGCCGCCATAGACGAAGACTGAAGGACGATTCATGCGCGCCATGGCCATCAGACAGCCGGGCATGTTTTTATCGCAGCCACCGATCGCCACAAAGCCGTCCATCCCCTCGCAGCCCACCACCGTCTCGATGGAATCCGCGATCACCTCGCGCGAGACGAGCGAATATTTCATCCCCTCCGTGCCCATCGAGATGCCGTCAGAAATGGTGATTGTGTTGAAAATAATCCCCTTGCCGCCTGCCGCGTCCGCGCCCTTGGAAGACTCGATTGCCAGCTTATCGATGTGCATGTTGCACGGAGTGACTTGGCTCCAAGTAGAAGCGATGCCGATCTGAGGTTTGGCGAAATCCTCTTTCTTAAAGCCTACGGCATAAAGCATCGCGCGGCTGGGCGCACGGTCTGGGCCATCGACAATCAGACTGGAAAATGGGCGTGTGTTATGGGTCATCGCGGGGCAATTCTCTTGCGGACGAGTGGCATGCGTCAAGGGAAGTGATGAAAGAATTTTGAGATTTGGGATTTCAGATTGCCGAAATCCCGCCATCCTGAGTCCGTGGATTGGATCACGCAGGCAGCACTGGGAGCGATCATCGGAGAATGGATGCTCGGGAAACGTCTTGGCAAGCAAGCAATGGCATGGGGTGCCTTGCTGGGAATTTTCCCCGATCTCGATGTGATTCTATCACTGCCATTCAGCACCGGCTTCCAGCTTGCCTTTCGGCAGAGCTTCAGCCACTCCATTTGGTTGCTGCCCTTCATCGCCTTTGGCCTCGGCCATGCTCTTGAGAAACTCTGGCAACCTCACAAAATCAGCCGCATGCACGCCGCTGGATTTGCGATGCTTGCCATGAGTAGCCATGTCTTCTTGGAATGCCTCACCGCAGATGGCGCAGCGGTGCTCTGGCCATTCTTAGGCAGTCGCATCTCGCTAGGGCTTCTGTTTTGGGTGGATCCATTATTTTCCCTGATCCTCGTCATCACCGTGATCCGGCTCTTAATCCTACCCATCAAAACCGAGTCCAAGGTCCGTGGCAAAACTCCGCCACCACCATCGTCCCGCCGCCGCGCGTGCCTCTACGGACTTGGCATCGGCGCTGGCTATCTATGCCTCGGCCTCGGTTTTAAATTGCTGGCCGCTTCAGGCTTTGAGGCAGATTTAGGCCAACGTCGCACCGCTCATCAGAAAATAATCACCGCTCCCGCCAGCTCCAATCTCTTATTCTGGCGGGCCGTCGTCGCCCGCGACAATGAGTTCTGGGTGGGCTACCGCTCCATCTTCGAGAACCCGAAATCAAAAGTCCGCTGGACCATCTATCCACAAAACAAAGCGGCGCTCGCCGGCCTCGAACAAGAATTTGAAATCCGCACCCTCGCCCGCGTCACCGATGGCTGGTGGCTCGCCCGCGCCCATTCCAAAGGCGCATGGATCGGCGATATCCGCCACCCGGAAGTCCGGAACTGGGGCGATAAAAAAACCATGGTCGATAGCCGCCTAGCCCATTCGTGGGTCTTTAATCCGAATGGCGAAAATCACAAGCTCCGCCTCATCGATGAAACATGGCGAAACTCCAAGGAAATGCGCCGCCGCATGTTCGCTAGAATCTTCGGCAACCGCGCCGAATGGGAGGCCAATCCCCGCCTCGCAGGCGTGCCCGGCAGCTTGCCCGAGTTTCTCCCCGCAGAAGAATAAATTCTGCACTTTCGCCAGCCTCACAATCCGCTATCAGTCTCTGTAGTGAAACTTCTCTGCTTGCTCCTCGCCACAGCCCTTTGCACCCACGCTGCGGCGAACGATCCCGGGGCGGCGGCCATCGAGTTCTTGGAAAAAATCCGCACCGGCAAACTCGACCTCTCCCCCGGCACCGATACCGCCATCACCCCGCAAACTGCCGACCGCAAAAAAGAAGAAATTGCCTCCCGCATCAACCGCATCGCCAAGGACCTCGGCCAAGACCCTCTCCAACTAAGCTCGGTAAAAATTGACGAAAACTTCGCGGCCGTCCTCGTTAAAAAAATCAGCAGTCTCGATCCCACACGTCTCCAAATTTTTCCCGTCGCCATGGTCAAGCGGGATTCAAAATGGTTCCCCGCGCCCGTCCCCGCATCGTTTGAAAATGCCGGAGTCGGATTTGCCATCCCTCTGAAAAATCGCCTCCAGTCCTTGGAAAACTGGATGCTCCGCGAGCAAGTCCTCCAAATCGAAAAACTCCGCAAGGAATCGGAAAAACAACTCCGAATCCAAATCCAAAGTCGCCTCCCCATCGCAGAATTCCGCCGCCTTGATTCCAATCAACTCGCGGAACTTTTCCTCAAAGCCTGTGAAACCCGCGATCTATCCGCACTCCTCGGCCTCTTCGGCGGTCTATCAGAAAAGCTCCCACAGGATTGGCCGATCCGACTCAAGGCCACCCGGCTCGCGCTCACCAACGGGCAAACCAATCAAAAAACCGCTTGGGATCTGCTACTTTCGCCCAGAGTTCTCAGGCTACTCATCCCTCAGGACCCCACCGCAGACGATGGAATTTTCTCCATCGCCTGCCTCGATCCAGCCTCCAAAGACACCCGCACCTCGCTCCCGCGCATCGTCTTTGTGCATTTGGAATTCCAGCGAGCTCAAGACCTCACTTGGCAGATCGATCCACCAAACTCACTCTTGGTAGAACTTCCCCCAGCCGATGGCGAAGTCGAAGACGATCTGGACTCAGATCTGCTCAATTCATTCTCCATTCAGTGGGAAAAATCGCATCCTCCGATCATTGCATCCAGCGCGGAGCAAGCCCAAGAACGCTTTTTCAAATCACTCAAGCATGATGGTTTAGCAAATTTTCTACGACTCACCCTCCTCAGCGAGGACCCGCTCGCCGCGCGCCAGTCCATGCAAATCGCCGCAAAACTCTGGTGGAGTTTCCGCGCCCCCACCGCAGTCGCCATGGCCATTCCACTCCACTTCGCCAAAGCGGATGATCGCGCTATGGCGCAATTTCAACAATTTTCCGCGAGAGAGCCTGATCGCCTGAACTTACAAAAAATCTATTTCCAGCGTTCCGAATCCGGCTGGTCATGGACGCCGGATCCAGATGAGCAGATTCGCAAGTTTTTCCAGTCAGATGCAGCCATGCACCTGTCACCCACCACCGAATCGTGGCAGAGTAAATTGTTAGCAGACTCCATTCTATTGGACCAACTTCCCAACCTCCCCGCACCTGATGAGGCCGCCGCCAAACAAACCGTCACTTCCTTCCTCAAGGCCACCGATACCGGCGACCTTGGTGCAGCACTCAAGCTCACCGCTCGATTGAAAGATCCCAAAGGCAACAGCACCCTCCTCAGAAATCTCGGCTACGAAATCACAACCGCCCGCCGCAAAAATATAGAAGCTACACTTCTATCAACTCACATCGGCAAGTCTATTTCCGCCATCGGAGGCAGCATCGAGCACAATGGTAATACAACCTTCCCGCTCTACCCCGTCATTCAAACCACGCAAGGCCCCAGAGTTTTGTTAGAAATCGATCTCTTCGCCCATCGCAATCAAGCGTTGCTCAATCGCATCGCCATCAAACGTTTGGGCAAACTCGGATCGGAGGCTGCCGCTGAAGATCTGGAAGCTCTATTAGATCAATTTGAAAAGAGTCTCCCGGCCGTGGTTTTTGACCGCTAGGCCCCTCCAACACTATTGCTGGGAGCGAGACGCTCCAGCAACGGCCTGGTGCAAGGATGCACCAGCTACTTTGTCCAAATCAGTCTGATTTCATCCTCCGGGAGAACTTTCCACTCCCCCTCCCGCAAGGAAACTTCGAGCTTACCAATCGCTCGGCGAATCAACCGTAGAGTCGGGAATCCCACCGCCGCTGTCATTCTCCGCACCTGTCGATTTTTCCCTTCGATAAGTTGTAATTCCAGCCACGAAGTCGGGATCGCCCGACGGAATCGCACTGGCGGCACACGAGGCGCGATCACTGGTTCTTCCTCTAAAAGCTTCGCCCCACAAGCTCGGGTTCGATACCCTTGAATCAAAATTCCACCTGCCTTGAGTTTTTCAATCGCCTCACTCGTAGGAATCCCTTCCACCTGCGCCAAATAGATTCTCGGATGCGCCGTCTTAGGATCTAACAAGCGATTATTGAATCCTGGCTCATCGCTCAAAAGAATCAATCCCTCCGAATCAAGATCCAGCCTCCCCACCGGATAAACGCCTGCCGGAAAACCAAACTCCGCCAACGTGCGTTGCCCCGGAAGATCGGGAGTAAACTGGCATAAAACGCCGTAAGGCTTATGAAGCGCGATAACCATTTGCTAATGTGTGATAGTAAGGAAGGCAGGGCTCTACAACGATCTTTAAAAATCAGAATTAAATCATTAGTTTTAGTTCTCAGATCCGTCAGATCCGTCAGATCCGTCAAACTAACGATGTCCCTCCCACTCAAGGCCGGAACGCATGCCGATGCCGCAGCACTTGCTCAAATGCAGGCGGCGGATTGCAAATACGCTCAATCAAATCATCCCATATCTCCTGACCTTTCAGGATCTCCACCTCAATGCGCAGGAAATACACCGGCACATCCACCGATGCCGGCCGCGGGAAGCGCACGGCGTCCTTCTCCGTCGTCACGATCAACTCCATGTCGCGCTCCACACAGCGCTGCATGAATTTCTCCACCTCACGCTTGGAGAAACGATAGTGATCGGAAAAACGTCGCCGGATCTCCACCCGCGCTCCAAGTTTTTCCAAAGAATTCTCGAACGCCTCCGGCACCGCGATCGCACTGATCGCCCCCGTCCACTTGCCCGCCAGATACTCCAAGGGCTTCCGTTCTCGGGTGAAAACATTTTCCAAATAAATCGGCCCGTGCGTGCACTCGATGATTTCCGCAGTGCGATTGTAACGACGAATGCGAGCGATCAGAGCTTCATTCGAGGATCCGTTGCACTTGGTAATCAGTATATAACTCGCGCGCCGGAGATTCTTCGGCGGCTCACGCAGAGTGCCGCGAGGCAAGAGCGCCTCTGTGCCGAAAGGGGCGCCAGAATCGATCAACACCACATCGATGGAATGCGCCAGATCTAGATATTGCATCCCATCGTCCAACAAAAGCGTATCACTCTGAAGCTCGGCGATGGCGAAGCGCCCACCCTTCACCCGATTCTTATCCACCACCACCGCTACCCCATCGAGGTTCCGCGCCAGCATGTAAGGTTCGTCGCCCGCATATTTGGAATCGAGTAAAATCGAGCTACCGGTGGAGACCACCTTGGGCATTTTTTCGTCCGAAATCATCCCACCTTTCACGCTGGGCCACCTCTGGGCGCGATCGAGTTTTTTGCTCTTATAGCCACGGGAAAGAATCGCCACGCTGCGCCCGCGATCCCGTAGCGACCGCGCCATCAACTCCACCACCGGCGTTTTCCCCGTGCCACCCACCGTAATATTACCTATTGCTACCACCACCGTTCCTAAAAACGCCTGAGGCCGCGCTCCACTGCGGAAGCGCCACAGCCGGATTTGCACGATCATCCGGAACACCCCAGAGAGCGCCCGCATCAAAAAACGCATCATCGTGGCGCGGAATCCCTTGGCACGGCCAAAGATCACATCCGCCCCCCAGCGTTCCAATTCTTCGATTTGCTCCTTCATGCCCCGTGCCCACGATGCTCCGGCGAATTGCCATCGAGCAAGCGCCAAACCTCACCCATCTGTTCCTAAAATTCACCGAAATTCAGCAATCCGCTTGCAAAGCCCCCCCATCTCAGCCTAGTCCCTCAGCCCAGAGCCGCTCAACGGCCCTTTCTTACCATGGGAAAAACACTCATCATCGCCGAGAAACCTAGCGTCATGACCGATCTCGCCCGCGTGCTGGCCAAGCCACTCGGGAAATTCGAGAAATCCGGCTCAGGCCGCGATGTTTATTTCGAAAATGACACCGCAGTGATCACCTCCGCCGTCGGTCACCTCGTCGAGCTGCGCATGCCGATGGGCCCGAATGGTAAAAAACTTCCGTGGAATTTCACCGTCCTCCCTGCCATTCCGGAAAAATTCGAACTTGATCCCATCCCAGACTCCGAGGCCCGCCTCAAGCAGGTCCTCAAGCTCGCCAAACGCAAGGACGTCTCTGACATCGTCAACGCCTGCGATGCCGGCCGCGAGGGTGAACTCATTTTCCGCTACATCATCGAAATTGGCGAGATTGCCAAGCCCGTCAAACGCCTCTGGATGCAATCGATGACCAATAATTCCATCCTCGAGGCATGGGAAAATCTCCGCACCGGCGAGCAAATGAAACCACTCGCAGATGCCGCGAAATGCCGCTCCGAGTCGGATTGGCTCGTCGGCCTCAATGCCACCCGCGCCCTTACCTGCTTCAATTCTCGCCACGGCGGCTTCAACATCACCGCCGCTGGCCGCGTCCAGACGCCCACCCTCGCCATCCTCGCCCAGCGCGAGGCCGAGATCCGCGCCTTCAAGTCCACACCTTATTTCGAAGTCCACGCCACCTTCAGCGTGCAGACTGGCGAATACCTCGGAAAATGGATCGATCCAGCTTGGAAAAAGGACGAAAACGCCCCGCTATCCCGCCCCGAGCGCATCTGGGACCAACTCACCGCCGAGGCCATCCAAGCCCGCTGCACCGGCAAGACCGGCCAAGTCACCGAGGAAAAGAAGGCGCAATCCCAAATTTCCCCGCAACTCTACGATCTCACCACCCTCCAGCGCGAGGCCCCGTTTTCCGCCAAAGGCACGCTCCAGATCGCCCAAGCGCTCTATGAGAAACACAAAATGATCACCTATCCGCGGACGGACTCCCGCTACCTCCCCGAGGACTACACCGGCAATGTCCGCGAGACCATGGCAGACATCGGCAACTCCGATCTCGATGTCTCAAAATACGCCAAAGCCGTGCTCTCCGGCTCTGCCGAAACTGGCCCCCGCCTTCACAAATCCCGCCGCGTTTTCGATTCCAAGAAAGTCTCAGATCACTTTGCCATCATCCCCACCGGCAAGGTTTCCAAACTCTCCGAAGCCGAGCAAAAGCTCTACGACATGATCGTCAAGCGCTTCATCGCCGTCTTCTACCCCTCCGCCGAGTTCGAGCAAACCACCCGCCTCACCCGCATCGCCAGTGATACTTTCCGCACCGATGGTAAGATCCTCATCAAACCCGGCTGGCTCGAAGTCTATGGCCGCCGCCCCGGCGTAGCCGCTGGCAAGGATGAGCTCTGCGCCGTCAGCCCCGGCGAGAATGCCAAGGCCGAGTCCGTCGAAGTTCTCCACGAGGAAACCAAGCCACCCGCCCGCATGACAGAATCCACCCTCCTCTCCGCCATGGAAGGAGCCGGGAAACTCATTGACGATGAAGCACTCCGCGAAGCCATGGCCGAGCGTGGCCTCGGCACACCCGCCACCCGCGCCGCCACCATCGAGGGCCTCATCTCCCAGAAATATCTCGCCCGTGAGGGCCGCGAATTATTCGTCTCCGGCTCCGGCATGCGCCTCATCGAGCTCGTCCATGAGATGGAGATCGAGGGCCTCTACTCGCCTAAACTCACTGGCGATTGGGAATTCAAACTCCGTCAAATGGAGCAAGGCCTGCTCAAACGCAGCGAGTTCATGAAGGAAATCATTTCCTACACCGACGAGATTTGCACCAAAGCCCGCAAAGCCGCCGACCTCGCAAAAAGCGAAGTTTTCCCCGACCTCAAAGTCCCATGCCCGATGTGTGGCGAAAAGTCCCTCAAGCAGACCGAGGCCACCTACGAATGCCGCAATCCCGAGTGCAAATTCAAGGCCAAAAAGCACATTGCCGGCCGCCTTCTCAGCGAGGAAGAAGCCACGCTCCTTTTCACCACCAAACACGTCGGCCCGCTCACCGGCTTCAAGTCCAAGTTTAACAAACCCTTCGATGCCGCGCTCGAAATGGACGCGAAATTCAAAATCAACTTCGTCTTCGAAGGTGATGACCGCGATGGACCACCCGAGCTCACCGAAGAGCAACTCATCGGCGAGGCTAAAACCGAGGAAGGCAAAACCTACAAAGTTTACGCCACCGAAAAAGCCTACCACGTCCCCGAGATCGTTACCAAAAAGGACCCTCACGGCATCCGCATCGGCAAGGCCATCCTCCAATGCGAGATCCCGCCCGCCCAAATGCTCAAGCTCATCGGCAGCGGCAAGACCGATGTCCTCAAAGGCTTCGTCTCAAATCGCACCAAGCGCAAATTCGACGCCCACCTCACCTTCGACCTCAAAGACGGCAAGATCGGCTTCGATTTCCCACCCCGCCCCGCCAAAAAGGCCGCCGCCAAGAAAGCCGCCAAATCCCCTGAAAAGTAGCTGGCGCATCCTGCGCCAGGCCGTTGCTGGAGCGTCTCGCTCCCAGCAATTTCAAAGCGAGCGATTCCCCATCTAACGGTGATGCCAACAGTATCACCTCAATCCGATTGACATTTGATTTCATTCGACAATCACTGCTCCCCGTTTTCGCATCGCGGCGATTGCATTCTCACAATCTCCCGTTTGCAACTCCACGCCTCGGCAGGCGGCGAGATGGAGATTCACCTTGAAGCCGCACTCCAGAGCGTCTAGCGCGGTGAATTTCACGCAGTAATCGGTGGCCAGTCCGCAAAGGGTTAGTTCCGTGACACCCTGCCCGCGCAGCCACGCCGCAAATCCGGTATCACCACGGTGGCCGTTATCGTAAAAGCCGCTGTAGCTATCAACCTTCGCATCTGTGCCCTTCGGAAATACCCGCGCGATGCGCCGTGTCTCCAGCTTTGGAGCGAACAGCGCACCACCCGTATTCTGCACGCAATGCACCGGCCATAGGGTCTGCGGCAAGCCATGCAGATCCATCGTCTCGAAAACATTTTTCTCCGGATGGTTCGCCGCGAAACTCCCGTGATCCGGCGGATGCCAATCTTGCGTCGCCACGATCATTTCAAACCCCGGCATCATCGCGTTGATGATTGGGATAATCTCGTCGCCCCCGGCAACTGCAAGCGCGCCGCCGGGAAGGAAGTCGTTTTGGATGTCGATCAGGAGGAGTGCGTGCATGGTGATGTTAGTAAGGTGGGAAAATTCTACGAAAACCGTGAAACAGAACGGTAATGAAAAAGACGATGTTTCTGGGAATGATCAGCCAATTGCCGACGGAGGGAGGTTTCACCAATCGACCTTCAGCCGACTCACCCAATGCCGAGCCAAGCCGGGTGATGTAGTCCACGGAATAGGGTCGGTCCGATAGCTTGGCCAACCACTCCGGCCGAAAGCGTTCCGTTTCGGCACCCGCGACTCCTCCGGCAATCGCGGCGACGCTGTCCGTGTCGCCACCACAGGCGATCGCCTCGCCAACAATGGCGCTGAAATCCCCGCGATGCCTCAGCCAGATGTAAAGGACCACGGTCATCGTGTGGACGGCATACCCGGATACCCCCTTGGAAAATCCCATCGTATCCGCGAATTGCCTTACGCTCAATTCATCGGCCAATGATGCCTCGATCCTTTGAATCGGTTCAATCCATTCCGGCGATACGGCGATTTCCCTCATGCGAGCGAGAATTACATCCCTCCGCAATTCCCCGTTGGTTGCGAACGCGGCGCAATCCGCCGCCATCATCGCGGCTTCCACCGCTTTGGGATCCGTATGAGTCAGCAGGGTGGAAGCCTTCACAAACGCCGCCCGCCGCCCGCTGTCATTGGCGAAATAGACTCCAAGAATTGGAGCTCTCATCACGGGTCCGTTGCCTGCGGAAAATACCCCGTTGCGGCCCGGCGGAAAACCGCTCCACAATTTGATGATGGCCTTGGCCGTGGCCAATCCGATTCCGGCCGGCAGGCCCGCGAACCACCATCTCAGCTTACCTGCCAACCGCTTTTGAAACACCCTCGGGTCGCCCCCACTCAGCAAGAGCGACTGCGAAGCAAGGACCGTATGCTCCGTATCATCGCTGAGCATTCCATGACCGAACAGAAACCGCTGCTCCAGCGACCCATTCCACCGCTTCGCGATGCGTGAACGGCTCATGCCTTCCGACGGCAGCCCTAGCGAATCGCCAAGAGCCGTTCCTAGCAGGGATCGGGTGGGTGAGAGATTCATCGTTGTGTAAAAGTGTGAATGACTTTGATCAGTCGAACGATGTGGCGGTTGAACCCATCAAGCTCATCCGCTGGAACCCAAAGCTCCTTGTGGACCTGCCCGCCGACTTGCTGGATCTTGCAATGCGAAAGGAAATCGCTATCGACTGCAAACTCGGTCACAAAGCCGGATCCCGAATCGCGCACATTCCAATCGCGCGCGATCTGGATGGCATAAGCCTCGTTGGTGACCGGATAGAAAATCGGTTGCTCCGGCAGTCTCCGAGGGAATGCCATCCAGCCGCTGAGACGGATAAGTTCCAGTTCTTCGGGACCCACCGGGCGGTAAAGAGTGATGGTATTCATCATACGGTTTGAAGGTCGTGGTTGTGAAGCTGCTTGGCAAAATCTGCAATGAGATCGAAGTGTGAAATCTTCGCTCTCCAGTCCGCAGGGATGCCTTCGATGCCATAACACGCTCCGGCGAGTTGGCCATAGACGGCCCCGGTCGTGTCCGCATCATCTCCCAAATTGACCGCCAGTAGCGCACCGTCTCGAAAATCGGTCGAATGATGGAACGCCCACAATGCGGCTTCCAATGATTTGACAACATATCCCGATCCACAGATGGATGGAGGTCGTTTTGTTTTGAAGGAACCCGAGGCGACTTGTGCGATTTCCGGGCAAAGCTCGCTTTCGTGCCACGCTGTGCTCGTCGGATGGAACAAAGGTGACAACACCGCCTCTTTGCCGTGTCCGTTAAGCAGCGCTGCCAGAATGCCACCCAGATAACGGCAGGCATCGATGCATGCGGTCGTCTGATGAGTCGTCCTGGAACTCTCCCCCGAAAAATGGATGGCCTGCTCAGGATCATTGGCAAAAAACATGGGAACTGGAGCCAGGCGCATGATTGAGCCATTGCCGGCATCGTAATTTCCTGAGGGGCCACTGAATGGATTCCGGCTTGTTTGAAAATCCCGCAATGCCCGGGAAACGGTGTTGCCGATATCGAAGCATCTACCGTTCGAACTCAGGTGCCCGTTTTTCATCCAGTCGAGATAGCGCTCACACTGGTCCAGCGGGTCGAATCCGGACTTTGTTATTAAACTCTCAGCAAGGCAAAGGGCCATGGATGTATCGTCTGTCCATTGGCCTGGCTCCAAGCCGAAAGGACCGCCTCCGATGATTTCAGCGATAGGTTCGAAAGTTCCGGGCTTTCGAAATTCCAGAGTAGTTCCCAAAGCATCTCCAGCAGCCAAGCCGACGAGGCATCCGAGGTGGCGGTCAAGAAGTGTAGGATTCATATCAGTTTTCATCGTGTATTTGTTTGTTTAGTTTCTCCAACTCCAGTTCAAAGCCACCGCTGAGGATGGGCCAGCGGCAGCCGGTTTTCGGATCGAGATTCTGGTCGTCCAAGTGGAAGCTTGGGGCGTAGCGTTCGCGCTTCCACTGATTGCGGGACCAGAGCTGGAAGAAGCGTGTGAGCCACAGGAAGAGTCGGGCGTGTGGATGATTCGGAAATTCGCGGCGGAGCAAAGTGAAGACATCGGAGGGGCCGCGTTTGTCGCGGATGGCGGCGCGTTCGATGGCATCGAGCACGGGGTATGGCATGAGGTCGCCCTCATCGGTTTGTGCGGAACCCACGGGGCGGAGCTCGGCGGTGGGTTGTTGCTGATTGATCACGCGAAGGGCTGGAATGCATGCTCTGCCATGTTTCAGCAAGGGCCCGTCTGCTTCCAACCATTGTAGCCATTTGCGGAGCCATGCTTTGTCGATGCCGGCAATGGGCGCAAGCGAACCTGAAGTGTCTCCATCCATGGTGGCGTAGCCGACGGCGGCTTCACTGCGGTTGCTGGTGGAGAGCAGGAGCGTATTGGTCAGATTGGCAATCATCCAGATGCCGGGGGAGCGGACGCGGGCTTGGATGTTTTGCAAGGCGATATCGTCATGCTGCCAGTCGAGTTCGCGGCCGATGGCGTGGCCGATGAGATCGACATAGCCCTGATGCAAGGCGGAGACATCGAGCGCGTGGTGGTTTGCCCCAATGGCATCCGCGAGAACTGCGGCAGCGTTGCGAGTGACTTCGCCGCTATTCTCGGTGGCTTGGTAGGCGGTGGTAAGTAGCTGGCGGGTGAGTGCGCGGGAATCTGGTGCTTTTTTAATGAATTTGAGTTTATCGAGTGCCGCTCCATCCTCCCCAATGAGCTGGGCCATCAGGTGGATCAGGCAAACGACTGCTGCAGAATCCGCGCCGCCGCTGAGCGATACTGTGAAGCCGCAGGTATTGCTCTTCCGCAAATAATCGAAGAGCGCGAGGCTGACGGCGCGGGTGAATTCTTCTTCTTTCAGCGTCAGTGATTGTTCCCAAAATTCGCCAGTGGGAGGGGTAAAATTTTCCGCTTCCGGCCAATCGAAATCAACCCGCAGCACTGCTGGATGATGGACATCGGGCAACTGGATGCGGTGGCTGGCGGTGCGGGACTGCGTGAGGCGGGTGAGATCAAGATCCACCGTGGCGATGGTGACGAGATGATCGCGGTAGGAAAACCGTGTGCCTTCTGCGAGGAGTGTGCCAGCGCTGGCGATGAGCGTTTGCCCATCGTAAATCGCGCGGCCAGCTTCATTTCCCAATAGATTCGAGTAAACGTAACTCACTCCAAAAGCACGCGATCCCTCAATCACGAAGCGACGCCGGATTTCCCGTTTTCCGAAGGCGAAGTGGCTGGCACTTGGATTGAGAATAATGTCCACAGCCTGTGCCGCAAGATCACTTCCGGGACGCCGGGCGACCCATGCGTCCTCGCAAATTTCAAAACCCAGCCGCACGCCACCGACGTCGATGACGAGATCTCCGATGGGGACTTCCTCACCATTGTCAGGTGCGCGGAAAACATCGCGAACGTGCAGTGGCCATGGCTTGAACCACCGCGGCTCATAATGAATGCCATCGCCAGCGAGATGACGCTTGCAGACAAGCGCGATCAGCTGTCCATCGACTGCGAGAGCGGCTGCGTTGAAGATGGAGTTATGATGAAAAACGGGCAGACCAAACGAGACGACGAGGCCGTGTGTGTCTTGAAGAATTTCACGCAGACTGGTCCATGCCTGTGTGTGAGTATTGGGCGAGAGGAAGGCATCTTCACAGCCGTAGCCGGTGAGGCAAAGTTCTGGTAGGCAGACGACGCTGGCTCCCCCCGTGCGGGCTTCGGAGATCGCGGCACGGATGTTCGCGGCGTTGGATTTCCAGTCGAGCGGTGTTTGATTGAGCGCAGTGGCGGCGAGGGAGATGGCTTTCATAAGGGACGGCTGCTACGGATGAGATCGATTTTTTTCTGGAAGAGCCCGGCTTCAAGACCTGCTGGGTAGTTGTGCGGATTGGCAAGGCGCTTGATGCTGGGATCGAGCGAGGCGAGTTGAGCGATGCAATGAGCACGGGAATCCGCAATGGGTGGCATTTCGCCAATGAGTTTTCCATTTCTTAGCAAGGGCACCAGCAGATCCTGATAGGCCGTGCCTGCCGGAAGACTGGTCTGGCGGAGAAATTCGGTAGGATCGACGATGTTGCACGGCTCAGGACAGCCCTGCTCGGCATCGTAAATCGCATCGGCGATGAATTGGCCAGCGTGTGAAAATCGGCGGATTTGCTGGAGTCCGGGTATGGAAACTTTGATCGCTTGCTCGCTGAGTTTGATGCGCGGTTGCCAGTTTCCAGCTTCGTCGCGGACGGCTGCGAGTTTATAGACTCCACCAAGCGCGGCCTGATCCCCGCCGGTGACGAGCTTGGTGCCGACGCCCCAGACGCTGATTTTCGCGCCCTGATGTTTCAGGCTCTCGATGAGATTTTCATCCAAATCGTTCGAGGCAACGATGGCCGCATCGGGAAATCCACCTTCATCCAGGATGGTGCGCGCTTGTTGGCTCAGCCAGGCGAGGTCCCCGGAATCGAGCCGGATTCCTAGCAAGCGGTGGCCGGACTCGCGAAGTTTCAGTCCCATTTTCACAGCGTTGCGGACACCTTCGAGCGTGTCGTAGGTATCGACGAGGAAGGTGCAATTTCCTGGGAGCGCGGCAGCGTATTGCTCGAAGGCTTCCAGTTCCGTATCGAAGGACATCACCCATGAATGCGCATGAGTCCCTTTGACCGGGATCCCAAAAACTTTTCCAGCCAGCACATTGGAAGTCGTCGCGCAGCCGCCGATGTAGGCGGCGCGGCTGGCGGAGAGTGCACCATCCGGCCCCTGAGCGCGGCGCAGTCCCATTTCCAAAACCGGCTCACCCTGCGCGGCTTGGCACACGCGGCTGGCCTTGGTGGCGATCAGCGTTTGGAAATTGATGATATTGAGCAGCGCGGTCTCGAGCAGTTGACATTGGAGGATCGGACCGGTGATTCGGAGGAGTGGCTGATGCGGGAAAACCAAGCTGCCCTCGGGCATCGCATCGACATTCACGGTGAGCTTCAGATCGCGGAGGTAATCGAGAAATGCAGTCGGGAGCAATTGGGCGTTTTCGGAATCCCGCAGCGTTGCGAGAAACTCGATGTCCTCGGCTCCGAAATGAAAATTGTTCAACCATTCTACGGCACTACCGAGGCCTGCGGCGACGGCATAACCACCTTTGAAAGGCAGCGTGCGGAAAAATAAATGAAACGCTGCCTCCTGCTCGGCCCGTCCGCTCGCATGATAGGCGGCGGCCATGGTGAGTTGATAGAGGTCAGTCAAAAGCGGATGATTGGTGTTCATAGGTCGAAAATAAATCCCTTTTGGGTGAGGGCTTGGTATTTGGATGGATCAAAACAAAAAAGCTGTGCCGGACGGCGTGATTCCGAGGTGGTGAATTCCTCCAAGGCGACTAACAATCCGAACGCGAGCAGCTTTTTCCGGAAATTTCGCTTATCGAGAGTCCGGCCAAGGATCGCTTCATAGAGCGCTTGAAATTGGGTGAGTGTGAATTTTTCCGGCATCAGCTCGAACCCAACCGGCTGCCAGCGGATTTTTCCCCGCAGCCGATTTAGTGCGATTTCCAGAATCTCCGCATGATCGAAGGCGAGTGAGGGAATCGTTCCCACCTCGAACCACGCCGCTTCCGCCGCATCTGTCGCCGCCGCCGGAATGTGGTCGGCACGGCGGACGAGAGCGAAATAGGCCACGCTGATCACGCGCTCACGCGGATCGCGCTCGATTGCGCCAAAGGTGTAAAGTTGCTCCAGATAGACTTCGCTTAGCCCCGTCTCTTCCTTCAACTCGCGCCGGGCTGCTGCTTCCAATGTCTCATCCGGCTGCACAAACCCACCGGGAAGCGCCCAGCGGCCTACGAATGGCTCAATGCCGCGACGGATCAGCAGCACCTTAAGCGCCCCCTCATCAAAGCCGAATACCACGCAATCCACCGTAAGCGCCGCTCGCGGATGTGAATAGGTGAATTCCATGCGCATTAATTAAGTGTTGAAATGACACTTGTAAAGGGAGTTTGTTCACCAATGATTAAAATGATTTCAAGTGCCGTAGCTGGCGCATTTTGCGCCAGGCCGTTGCTGGAGCGTCTCGCTCCCAGCAAATCCCCCAAACCTCCACTCACCCCACAAATTCACCCACCAACCCAGGCAAAACCCCAATCTTTCTGCTAGCACGAAAGACAATCAGTCCTAGCTTCTCTGGGTCGTGATAATTTGGTTGAAAGCACGGCATTTTTGTAAATAGACTGGAACGCAAACAATCATGAACTTAACACTTAAAGTATGGCGCCAAAGTGGCCCGAAAGCGAAGGGTAAGATCGAGACTTACGACGCACGCAACATTCCGACGGAAGCCTCGTTTCTTGAAATGCTGGACATCGTGAACGATGGCTTGATCGAAACCGGCGGCGAACCCATCCACTTTGACCACGATTGTCGCGAGGGCATTTGTGGCGCGTGTTCGCTTACCATCAATGGCATTCCCCACGGAAAAGAGCGCGGAATTACGACGTGCCAAGTGCACATGCGGAAGTTCACCGAAGGAGACACGATTTGGATCGAGCCATTCCGCTCGAATGCCTTTCCAGTGGTCAGAGATTTGATGGTGGATCGCACTTCGTTTGATCGGATCGTAGCATCGGGCGGCTATGTGAACGTCCGCACCGGATCGAGCGTGGATGCCAACTCCGTGCCGATTCCCAAGGAAGATGCGGATTCAGCCTTTGATGCGGCGGCCTGCATCGGCTGTGGGGCCTGCGTGGCTTCATGTAAAAATTCGTCTGCGATGTTATTCGTCTCGGCGAAAGTTTCCCACCTTGGACACTTGCCGCAAGGTCAGCCTGAACGCAACAAGCGGGTTCTCGCAATGGTGCGCCAGATGGACGCCGAGGGCTTCGGGAATTGCACCAACCAATATGAGTGCGAAGCAGCCTGTCCGAAGGAAATCAGCGTGGCGCATATCGCACGCATGAACCGAGACTTTGCCAAGGCAGTCCTAGTCGAGCAGTTCTCTTAATTTCTGCGCTTGCGGATTCTGGGAGCCAGCGGAGCTTATCGAAGGACTACTCGATAAACCCTGCTCCAGAATTATGAATCTTAAACAATTACTCGTTTTACCTATTTTCGCCCTGGGTCTTGCTTCATGTTCTGCCGAGGATCATAAGAAAATGATGGAAACCAAAGCAGAATTACCCGCAGAGCCTACCGCGTTTGTTGAAAAAACGGACTCCGAGTGGAAAAAAGAACTTACTTCTGAGCAGTATCGGATTTTACGCGAAGCGGGCACAGAAGCTGCGAACGGCGCGGTATATAAAGAGTTCAAGAAACAAGGTAAAGGCACCTACCATTGTGCAGGCTGCAACGCGCTTTTGTTTTCATCCGATCAAAAATTTGACTCCGGTTGTGGCTGGCCATCATTCTTCGATCCCGCAAAGGCAGAAAATGTCAAACTCAAAAAGGACATCTCCATGGGCATGGCCCGCACGGAAGTAATCTGCGCCAAATGCAATGGCCATTTAGGTCACGTTTTTGAGGGAGAGGGCTTCGATACACCCACAGACAAGCGTTTCTGCATCAATGGCGGTGGTTTGATCTTCGTCCCAGCCAAGGGTGAGCAGGCTGCGGCGGTGAAGTAAATTACGGACAACCGCTTCGGTGGACGATTGTTGCCTCGCTGGGCAGCTGTGCGCGACTGATGACTATTTTATGGCATTGCTGTTTTCCTTTAATCAAGGACGAACCAAACCCATATGCTTGGTACAAATGCTGCTAAATCTTTAGCTGTGAGGGATTAAGAAACTCAACCTCCAGTTATCAACATGAGACACGGTGATATATCGAGCAGTAAGGACACAGTGGGTGTAGCGGTAGTAAACTATAAAATGCCACGCCTGCACACGCGCGAGCAAGTTTTAGAAAATGCCAATCAAATCGCGGCGATGCTGAAAGGAATGAAGTTAGGCTTGCCCGGTATGGATCTAGTCGTATTTCCCGAGTATAGCACCATGGGAATCATGTATGACCGGGACGAAATGATGGCCACTGCCGCCACCATTCCCGGAGATGAGACAGCGATCTTCAGCGCAGCATGCCGTGAGGCAAATACTTGGGGAATTTTTTCGATCACCGGGGAACGCCATGAAGACCACCCGAATAAAGCTCCGTATAACACTTTGATTTTAATCAATAACGAAGGGGAAATCGTCCAGAAATACCGCAAGTGTATTCCTTGGTGCCCCATTGAAGGTTGGTATCCGGGGGACCGGACTTACGTGACAGAAGGGCCAAAAGGACTCAAAATCAGCCTCATTATTTGCGATGATGGGAACTATCCAGAGATTTGGCGCGATTGCGCGATGAAGGGTGCCGAGTTGATTGTCCGCTGTCAGGGTTATATGTATCCGGCGAAGGAACAACAAGTGATGATGTCGAAAACCATGGCTTGGGCGAACAACTGCTACGTCGCCGTTGCCAACGCCTCCGGCTTCGATGGAGTCTATTCCTACTTTGGACACTCCGCGATCATCGGCTTCGATGGCCGGACGCTCGGTGAATGTGGCGAGGAAGATATGGGTATCCAGTATGCACAACTTTCCGTGAGCCAGATCCGTGATGCCCGTGCGAATGATCAATCGCAGAACCATCTTTTCAAATTGCTCCACCGCGGCTACACCGGAATCCATAGTTCGGGTGATGGCGATAAAGGGGTGGCGGCGTGTCCTTTCGACTTCTATCGCAGTTGGGTACTCGATGCGGAACAAACCCAGAAAGACGTGGAGGCATTTACCCGCACCACCATCGGAGTTGCAGATTGTCCTGTCGGAAACTTGCCGGTAGAAGGCAGGGAAAAAACTGTCTGAACAATCTGGTTTTTACGTCTTCACTGAGAACCAAGGAAGTTCATCGTGCCGTTCATCAATGAGCTTTTGGATCATAATCGGGAAGTAATTGCCGAGGCCAAGCCAGTTGTAGGCAATGGCCGGGTGACTCGTTTTCGGTTCGATCCGGAGGAAGTTGTCACTCTCCTAAAGCAGCGAATCATCGGGCAGCCAATGATGCATCATTCTCTTTCGGAGATGTTGCATGTTGTAAAAGCTGATTTCGGCTCTACAGAGCGGCCTTTGGCGGTATTCTTTTTTGTTGGCTCAACGGGTGTTGGTAAAACCGAAACCGTGAGAGTACTGGCAGAGGCCATACTGGGAAGTCCGGATGCATTATGCCGGATCGATATGAACACCCTCGCACAAGAGCACTACGCGGCTGCCATCACGGGGGCACCACCGGGCTATGTTGGCAGTAAAGAAAACCATACACTATTTGATTTCGATAAGGTGGCTGGGAGTTATAGCAAACCCGGGATTGTTTTATTTGATGAGATCGAGAAAGCCAGCCAGCCTGTCGCACGCGCGCTGCTGAATGTGCTGGATTCAGGGATGCTCGAACTCTCCGCCGGGACCAAGCAACTTAGTTTTAAGAACAGCCTCATTTTCATGACCAGCAACGAAGGCGCGCGGGCATTGGATAGCTACCGCCGCAGCTATGAGCGCGGTTGGCGTAAATGGCTCAAGCGCGAGCCTTCGAAACAACAGGAGCAGCAAATCTTACAGCATGCGTTGCAGAAAAAGTTCGACCTCGAGTTCATTAACCGGATTGACCAGATCGTGTATTTCGATGAGTTGGATTCAAAATGGTTGGATCAACTTCTAACCGTGGAGCTCGCGAAGCTCAACAAGCGACTGGCGAAGCATCAAACATCCGTTCTGTTAGATGATACTGCCCGCCAATTTCTGTTAGGAGATCATGATAAACGTTTCGGGGCGCGGAACTTGGCTAGGAAGCTTCGTTCACATCTGGAACCTGCTCTAGCAAAGATGTTTAACGCCCATCCTGGTTGCAGCCATTTTCAAGTGACATGCAAAGATAAAGAACTCCAGGTCTCAGCCAATCCTTGAAAAGTATTGCCTCAGTTCCGCCGCAGGCGGAACTTTGGAGTGCGGTGAGAACCACCGCTTTGGGGTGTAGGCTGGAGCCCTAGAATGAATCTCGAATTATAAAGAAGCTGTAAACTCGGAGCTTTTCGCCAAGAATAGGCATCCGTGCAAATATCCCCACATCCGGCTCTCCAAGCAGTGTCTCAATCCGTTTTGAAGACTGGTGCCTTCCAAGTTTCACACACCGAACGCGCTATGAAACCTCTCGGCTACACTATGGATCATTAAAGTAGGGTTTCACCCCACTGTGACCGAAACGAAGGGCAGCTAAATCTAGCCCGACATTGCAAATATCGAAAATATCATGAGCAGTAAAAATTTGCTCTTGTGTTGACAACAGCTACAAAAGCAAATTCCTAACAGCATATTATGAACGCTACGATGATTCAATTTTTTCACTGGTACACTCCCGGTGATTCGTTTCTATGGGACCACGCGGCAGAGCAGGCGGAATATCTCGCAGAGCTTGGCATCACCGCTGCATGGCTACCTCCAGCATGCAAAGGCGCTGGCGGTGGCTTCAGCACCGGCTATGATGTTTATGACCTATTTGATCTTGGTGAATTCGATCAAAAAGGCTCGATTCCCACTAAATATGGCACCCGTGATCAGCTTCTAAACGCTTGCAAAGCGCTACAAAACCAAGGCGTGGGAGTGATCATGGATGTGGTATTGAATCATCGCGGAGGTGCGGATGAGCTTGAAACATTCAACGTGGTCAAAGTCTCAGCGGACGATCGCGGTGAAACCCTCTCGGAACCTTATGAAATCCAGTCCTACACCAAATTCACATTTCCCGGGCGCGGTGAGAAATATTCCGAATTCAAATGGGATTTCACCTGCTTCACAGGAGTCGATTACGCGGAAGGCGAAGAGGGAAATGCAATATACCGTATCATCACAGACCATGGCGATGATTGGGACGAGGTCATCAGCGATGAAATGGGAAACTATGATTACCTAATGTTATGTGACGTCGAAACACGTAACGAACACGTCCGTGCGGAACTCAATTACTGGGGAAAATGGCTTCATGAACAAACCGGCTTTTCCGGAGTTCGCTTGGATGCGGTAAAGCACATGGCACCTGAGTTCTATCAAGAATGGATGCATGTTCTCAGAGCTAACACCGGCGAAAATCTCTTTGCAGTTGGCGAATACTGGGCACCGGGAGACTTGGAACTATTAGAGCGATACATCGCCGCGACGGATGGCTGTATGAGTCTTTTCGACTCCGCCCTTCACCATCGTTTCCACAATGCAGGTAAAGCTGGTGGCGACTACGATTTACGCACTATTCTAGATGGTTCGCTCATGATGGCCAATCCGCTTTTAGCTGTAACATTGGTGGAAAACCATGACACTCAACCACTGCAATCACTCGAAGCTCCCGTCGATGCATGGTTCAAGCCGTTGGCATACGCGTTAATTCTTCTTCGGACAGAAGGTTACCCCTGCATCTTCTATCCGGATCTCTTCGGTGCCAAATATACCGACAAGGGTAACGATGGCAAAGACTATGACATCGAAATTGGCAAGGTTGCCTGTTTAGAGAATCTGCTGCGCGCAAGAAGAAATCATGCTTACGGCGAGCAACACGTCTATTTCGACGAACCTAATTGCATCGGTTTTACCCGCCATGGAGACACCGAGCACAGGGGGTGTGCGGTTGTGATGAGTAACCGTGAGGAATCCTCAAGACGAATGGAAATGGGGGCCTCCTACGCCGGAACCAAATTCCACGACACTCTTGGACATCTTACCCAATCCGTCGTGATCGGTGAGGATGGCTGGGGCGATTTCCCGTGTCCGGCAGGCAGTGTCAGCGTTTGGATCCCTGAATGAGAAGATTTTTCAAACTATAACTTCCACACAATCGCATGAAAAAAAACCAATGCTTGGCAATCATCGGAAGTGGTGCTTCCGCAATCTATCTTCTCAAGCATCTCCTCACTCATGCAAATATACTAAAGAAGCAACTTAGCGAGATTTCCATCATCGAACAAACTTCGATCATGGGAATGGGAATGCCATACAGCCCTTTGAATACGGACGAGTATCACATGTCTAACATCTCCTCCGAAGAGTTACCCGAGTTGGAAGTTTCCTGGGCGCACTGGATGCAAAAACTAGATAGTGAACTTCTGCGTTCACTGGGTGTGAGGGACGAGACCATTAGCGAGAGCGAAGTTTACAGTCGTCTTGCACTGGGGCGCTATCTTAACTCTCAATATCAAGCGCTCGTTGGGAAATTACGTGTTGCGGGATTCATCGTTCACGAACTTCCTAGTTGCGAAGTTACGGACATAAAGAAATCTCCAGATAATGACACTTTTAACTTGGTAGTTGAGAATCAAGCATTGCCAAATTTTGATCAAGTAGTCATCGCAACCGGTCACAGTTGGCCGCAGGAAGACAGGCCTGAGCTAGGTTATTACGCAACTCCCTGGCCAATCTCAAAACTAGTTCCTGAAGAAGGAAAATATATTAACTTTGAAGTCGGCACATTGGGAGCGTCTCTCAGCGCTTTCGATGTCGTATCATCACTTTCTCACCGACATGGAAAATTCACCGAAGGATCAGGCAAGTGGTCTTTCACGCCCCATCCCGGCGCGGAAAATTTCAAAATCATCATGCACGCAGCAAATGGAATGCTCCCGCATTTGCAATTTGCCCAAGTAAACCCGATGCGGCTCATCTACCGACATGTCACTCGTGAGCGGCTAATGGGATTGGTAGATGACAGTGGATTTCTAAGATTAGACACTTTTTTTGATCAAGTCTGCCGTCCGGCGTTGATCGATGCCTTCGAGAAAGATGACATGTCTGAGATGGTTACCAAGCTGGCTGACCCAAATTTCGGACTTGAATCATTTGTCGAAACTATGTCTGCAAAACATGACTACGCAAATGCGTTTGAAGGAATGCGTTTTGAAATGGTGGAAGCGAAAAATTCTGTTAAAAACGAGAGGCCAGTCCATTGGAAGGAGTTGATGGATGATCTCATCTACACTCTTAATTTCCACTGCGAATTAATGCCAGCGGAGGATCATCTTAAGCTAAAATCCGTGGTCATGCCCTTTTTGATGAATGTCATCGCCGCGATGCCTCTGAATTCCACAAACACAATTTTGGCACTCTATGATGCAGGCAAGTTGGATATAATTTCAGGCCGGGCAAAAATTTCAGACAAGCAAGAAGAGATGGGAAAAACCACAGTCGAAGTGGATGACGACGGCAAGAAATCAATAGTCAGTTATGGCATGTTCATCGACTGCACCGGACAAAAACCACTGGAGCTCGAAGAATATCCATTTCCCAGTTTGGTGAAGGACGGTGCAGTAAGGAAGGCCCGCGCCTCATTCGCAGAGCCGGATGCCGCCACCGATCTTCCAAAAGACAAAAAGGAGCACTTATTCCGTGACGATGGCGAACTCGTCCTCCATACCGGAGGGGTGGACATTGATGGCACCTACCGCCTCGTAGGAAAGAACGGTAGCCCAACCCCGGGACTTCATGATATCGCATTTCCCCACACCTCGGGAGTGAGACCTTATTCCTACGGACTCCAAGCATGCAGCGCCACCAGTGAAATCGTTGTAAGCGCATGGGTTCGAGAGATCATGGAGGATGGTCCTTTTGCGCAAGAAGAGGGACCACCTACCGAAATCTACGAAGAAATCAGCAAGGAGTAAAAAATCGCTCCGGCAACAGATGATGAGCCAGATTCATCATCGGGATGGCAATAATTCAAGTCAATCGGCAGCCCAGGAGGGTCAATGGGCATAGGCCTTGCTCACTACAAGGGCAGCCATGGTCGATTTCAACAACTCAGAGTTCACCGAAGATCAAACTTCTTACCTCTCCGGTTTCGTCACCGGAATCATGCAAGCCCGGGATCTCCAGTTTCTAGGGCAGGATGTGGCGGGCCGCTTCACCCATGAAGAATCCGCTGCGGAAATGGTGCACGGCACTCTCATTGATGATTTATGCAAAGAAGAGCGCATCAAACACGAGCAACACGGGCTTGATTGCTATGGCCGCATTCTTTCCAGAGCGGAAACCAACACTTTCCCCGAAGACGGCGATATTTTCCGTTACAAGTTTCACGGTCTCTTTTTCGTAACTCCTGCCCAAGAAAGTTTGATGCTTCGCTGCCGCATCGCCGGTGGCGCGCTTTCCAGCCATCAATTCCGCGGCCTCGCAGAAATCGCGCAAGATTGGGGCCCAGGCCACACCGACCTCACCACTCGTGCCAATCTCCAAGTGCGTGAAATCATGCCTAAAGATTGCCCGGCAATTTTGATGAAGCTCGCAGACCTCGGCCTCACTTCGCAGGGCTCCGGTGCGGATAACGTCCGCAATATCACCGCCACCGCCACCACTGGCTTCGATCCCACCGAACTCCTCGATGTGATGCCATACGCTCGCAGCATTCATCATTACATTCTCAAAAACCGCGATCTTTACGGGCTGCCGCGTAAATTCAATATTTCCTACGATTCCGGCGGCAAGCTCTCCACCTGCACCGATACCAACGACATCGGCTTCTACGCTGTCCGCGTTACATCAAATGAAAATGGAGTCGCTCCGGGCATCTATTTCCGCATGCAGCTCTGCGGCATCACCGGTCACAAGCAGTTTGCGAGTGATTGCGGCGTCTTGCTCACACCCGCAGAGACCATCCCCGTGGCAGCAGCTCTGATGCGCGTTTTCATCGAGAATGGCGATCGCTCCAACCGCAAAAAAGCCCGCCTTAAATACCTCGTGGATGATTGGGGTGTGGAAAAATTGTTAGAGGAAACTGCCAAGAAACTCGCATTTCCACTCCGCTATTTTTCTTTGGAAAATTGCGAACCTTCACTACCCAAGGAAAAACATTCCCACCTTGGAATTCACCCTCAAACCGATGGCAAGAATTACCTCGGCGTGCTCACTCCGGTGGGCCGCATGAGTTCGGAGCAAATGCACCAAATCGCTGCAATTGCAGATCGATACGGCCGCGGCGAAATTCGTCTCACGGTTTGGCAAAATCTCATCATTCCTGGAATCCCTGACGAAATGTTAGAAGTCGCCACCGCCGCAGTGCTTGCCGCCGGATTCGACTACCGCCCAGCCGCCATCAGCGGTGGCATCATCGCCTGCACAGGCAGCCGCGGGTGCAAGTACGCCGCAGCAGATACCAAGGGCAATGCCGTCGCACTTGGCAGACATCTTGAGCAATCACTTCAGTTGGATTCCCCTATCAATATCCACCTCACTGGCTGCAATCATTCATGCGCCCAGCACTACATTGGCGACATTGGCATGATGGGGGTGAAAGTCAAAACCGCCACTGGCGAAACCGTGGAAGGCTACAATATCGTGTTAGGTGGTGGCGTCGATGACACCCAAGCGGTCGCCAAGGAAGTTTGGAAAAATGTTCCGTTTACCGAGGTTCCTCCGCTGATGGCCAAGCTCCTCGTCGCTTACCTTGCGCACCGCCTCAGCAGCGATGAAAGCTTCGCCCAATTTACCAATCGCCACACACCAGACGCCATCCATTCCCTCGTCGCTTAACTCTTAATCTTCAATCTTATGTCACTCCTCACCATCCCCGCCACTGCACCCTTTTCTGGGAAACAAAAAATGTGGCTCAAAGGCTACCTTGACGCGCTCTCATCCGCATTTCCTCAAGCCACCGGACAGGCGATCATCGAGTCAAGCGCCGCGCCGTTACCCAAAGGTCGGCCCGTCACGATCGCTTGGGGATCTCAGACTGGCACATCCGAGACTCTCGGGAAAAAACTCGTCAAAACTCTCACTTCAAAAGGCCATTCTCCGATTCTTCGAGATATGGCAAAGGTCACCCCAAGTGATCTCGCCGGTCTCGGCCACTTGCTCATCATCACGTCCACCTACGGCGATGGTGAGCCTCCTGACAATGCGGCCACTCTCTACTCGGCACTCCACG
Source organism: Akkermansiaceae bacterium (assembly GCA_041753275.1). Lineage (GTDB taxonomy): Bacteria > Verrucomicrobiota > Verrucomicrobiia > Verrucomicrobiales > Akkermansiaceae > Luteolibacter. Next base: position 41,117 of record JBGSUW010000118.1, read on the forward strand.
CTGCCGATGCTCCGACACTCGCCACACTCAGCTACTCCGTCTTCGCTCTTGGCGATTCGAACTATTCAGAGTTCTGCAAATGCGGCCGCGATTTTGATCAACGTCTCGCCACACTCGGCGCCACTCGCCTCACCCCCATCATCGAGTGTGATGTGGACTACGATGAACCCTTTTCCCAATGGCTCGCTGAGCTTGAGCTGAAACTCGCCGCTTAGCCCGGACCACCATGGCTGCCACACTCGCACTGGATCGCCTGCCGGCTTTCAAAATTCCCGCTTCTTATGAGGCTGGAAATCTGATCGACCAGCTCCTCGCCGAGCAGAAAAAGCTCCAGACCCCGGTTGCGAAATTTTCCGATATCCATCACAAGCGCATCCCGGATCTTGCAGATCACTATCGCAGTCTCATTCCCCTCACCAAACCCAATGATGGTGAGCAATACGCCTTTGAGGTGTCACTTGATCGCTGCACCGGCTGCAAAGCCTGCGTCTCTGCATGCCACTCACTCAATGGCCTGGACGACCATGAAGTCTGGCGCGATGTCGGCATCCTTCTGGGCGGCACCAAGGCCCCTTCCTATCAGCAAACGATCACCTCAGCATGCCATCATTGCGAGGATCCCGGATGCATGAATGGCTGCCCCGTCGGTGCCTATGAGAAAGATAGAGATACCGGCATCGTCCGCCACTTGGATGATCAATGCATCGGTTGCTCCTACTGCATCCTCAAATGTCCCTACGATGTGCCGAAATATTCGAAAAAACGCGGCATCGTTAGAAAGTGCGACATGTGCCATCAACGGCTTGCCGAAGGTGAAGCTCCAGCCTGCGTGCAAGCATGCCCCACCGAGGCGATCCGGATTGTCAAAGTGCCTACCCGCGCCGCGACACCCGCTCTTTTCACGCCCACTCTGCGTCCTTCCTCCAGCTTCGCAGATGCCAAGATCACCCGTCCTACCACTCGCTACACTGGCCGAATCGTCCCCGAGACATCCCACGCGGCAGACCGCGCCAGCCTGATCCCTCAGCATGCTCACTGGCCGCTCGTCTTCATGCTGATGCTCACCCAAGCTGGCATAGGCCTCTTGCTCACTGCCCGCGGTGATCTCACGCTCACTCTCACCGGCACAGCAATTTTCTTTTCAGGGATGGGCGCTTCGGTCTTCCACTTGGGTCAGCCGCTCAAGGCATGGCGATTTTTCCTCGGCCTGCGCACCTCATGGCTTTCACGGGAAATTCTTGCCTTTTCGCTGTTTGCGCCGATTCCATTGGCTCTCGCATTCTTCGCGGCGATCCCTCACCTTCCGCCGCTGCCTATTCCAGCGATCATCGCGGAGTTTTTCCCACTTACCTACCTCGTCACTCGCTACTCAGCATCCCTGCTTGGCCTGCTCGCCGTATTCACCAGCGTGATGATCTATCATGATACCCACCGCTCGCTCTGGCGTTTTCCACTCGGCGCTACCCGCTTTTTCGGCACTGTCGCCTCGTTCGCCGCGCTTGGATGGTTGATCGCCCAGCCGACATTGAGTGCCATCGTGATTTTCAGTGCCGTCGTGATTCTAAAATTGCTCCCCGAAGCCATTTTCCTCCGCAACCGCGATCCCGAGTGGTCTCCAGATCAGCACAGTGCGCGGCTCCAGCTCGGGCCACTGCGTAGCATTCTCACGCTTCGCATCGTCTTCGCCTTTCTCGCCATTCTTGCTGCGAGCATACTTCCGTGGGCAGCGCTTCCATTCTTGCTCGCCGCTGAATTTCTCGAGCGCCAACTATTTTTCCAATCCGTTCAAGCGCCTAAAATGCCCGGTAGCTTCGGTCCTCATCAAGCCCATTGAGACACTTTAAGGAATCTATCTACCATGCTCAAAGCGCTGCTCAAGAATCACACCGGTCCCCTCACCCGCGATCTCGTCCAAGAGCCAGGAAACTTCGGCCTTGGGAAAATCCCCTCACGGCTCAAGCCCGTAGCCACTACCACATCCATCTGCGGCTACTGCGCCACGGGCTGCCAACTGAAACTTCACCTCGATGAAAATGGCCACGCCATCAATCTCTCGCCCAAAGCCGGCTACCCCGTCAATCTTGGCATGGCCTGCCCCAAAGGCTGGCAAGCCCTCGATCCACTCGATTCACCAAATCGCGCCACCACCCCGCTTCTGCGCGATGCTTCTGGCAATCTGAAATCCACCGATTGGCCCACGGCGCTAGACACTTTCACTCAGCGTCTCAAGTCCATCCGTGCCGAGCATGGCCCCGAGTCGGTTGCGTTTCTCTCCACCGGTCAAATTCCTTTTGAAGAAATGGCCTTCCTCGGCTGCCTCTTCAAATTTGGTATGGGTTTCATCCACTGCGACGCCAATACCCGGCAATGCATGGCCACGGCTGTCACCGCCTACAAGCAGTCGTTCGGTTTCGATGCCCCGCCATCCACCTACGCGGATTTTGAGGAAAGCGACGTCATCGTGCTCGTCGGCGCCAATCTCTGCATCGCCCACCCCATTCTGTGGCAGCGCGTCATGCGGAATAAGCGCAACCCCGAAATTATTGTCATCGATCCGCGCGCCACCGAGACCGCCCAAGCCGCCACGCAACATATCGCAGTGCAGCCGAAAGGTGATCTAGCGCTGCTCTACGCCCTCACCCACTGCATCCTCCGCGATGGTCGCATCGATCCGGAATCCATCGCAAACACCAGCGGCCTCACCGAGTTCAGCGATTTCGTGCAAGCCTACTCACCGGCGGCCGTCGCTGAAAAAACCGGTCAATCCATCGAGCAAATCGAAGCGCTTGCCCTCCTTGTCTCAGATCCCACCAAGCGCGTTTCATGGTGGTGGACCATGGGCGTGAATCAATCCCACGAAGGCGTCCGTACCGCCCAAGCCATCATCAATCTCTGCCTTATCACTGGCAATATCGGCAAACCCGGCACCGGCCCATCCTCCATCACCGGCCAGTGCAATGCCATGGGTTCGCGCCTGTTTTCAAATACCACTTCCCTAGTAGGTGGCCACGATTTTTCGAATATCCTTCATCGTCTAAAAGTCGCGGAAGGCCTGGAAATCCCGTTTGATAACATCCCATCACAGTCGTCCATGGCTTATGATGAGATTCTCACAGCAGCAGAAAACGGCACCATCAAAGCGCTCTGGATCATCGCCACCAATCCTTTCCATTCATGGATCGATTCCACAAAGCTCGCCAAACTTCGCGCCAATCTGGATTTCCTCGTCGTCCAAGACATCTACACCACCACCGAAAGCGCACTCACCGCGGATCTGGTGCTACCCGCCGCTGGCTGGGGTGAGAAGGATGGCTGCTTCATCAATTCCGAACGCCGCATCGGCACCATCAAATCAGTCCGCAAGGCACCCGGGCTCGCGCTCTCAGACTTTCGCATTTTCCGCCTGATCGCAGAAGCTTGGGGCTGCGGCCATCTGTTTCAAAAGTGGACATCACCTGAGGCAGCCTTCAAACTTCTCCGCGATCTCACCGTGGACAGGCCTTGTGATATCACCGGCATCCATGATTACCAAATGATCGATGATCTGAGCGGCATCCAATGGCCATATCCCGCCGGTTCACACAATTTACCCACCCAGCGCCGACTCTTCGCTGACGGAAAATTTTTCACGCCAGACCAAAAAGCAATCCTGCACTTTTCGCCGCCAGCTCCACTCCCCGAACCCGCCGATACGGATTTCCCCTTTCTGCTCCTCACCGGTCGCGGCACTAGCAGCCAATGGCACACCCAGACCCGCACTGGCCAATCAGACATTCTCAGAAAACTCTACCCCTCCACACCTTACGCCGAGATTCATCCTGCTGATTGTGCGCAACTCGGGTTTCGCAATGGCCAGCAAATCACCATTCAATCGCGCCGCGGCAAACTGCGTGCCGCCGTCTATGAAGCACCCACCGTCCAGCGCGGCCAGATCTTCATCCCCATGCACTATCCCGAGGTCAATGCACTCACTCACTCCAGCTTTGATCCTCACTCACGGCAGCCCAACTACAAAGTCTGCGCCGTAAGTCTGAAAAAAAGCTAGTTGGTCCAGCCCATGGATTATCCTTGCGGATAGACCCTACCCATCGAGGCTAGGCCCAGCGATGTTAGTCGATCCTGGGGTATTCGCAGTGGCACTTTTCGCCGCCTTCTGCATCGGTCTCTCGAAGGCGGGATTCAGCGGAATCTCGATGATTTCGGTAGTCGTCTTCGCCGAATTGTACGGTGCAAAAGCTTCCGTAGGCCTGGCACTTCCTCTGCTCATCGCCGCCGATTTGATGGCCTACCCCGCATTCATTCGCTACGGCTCATGGCGACCCGTCTGGAAATTATTGGGCCCCGCATTATTAGGACTACTCCTCGGTTGGTGGTTGCTCGCCAAGCTTTCCGATACAGATGCACGCCGGATCATCGGTGTCTGCGTGCTGGCGATGGTCGGCCTACAAGCTGCCAAAATGTGGCGGCCACTGAGTTATACTAAATTAGCAGAGTCCCGCAGTTTCGGCCTTGGGGCAGGAATACTCGGCGGAGTTGCCACCATGCTAGCAAATGCCGCAGGTCCCGTCATCCAGCTCTACTTAATGTCCAAAAAAATTCCGAAAATGGAGTTAATCGGCATCAGCGCACGGTTTTTTCTACTCATCAATCTGATCAAATTACCGCTGAACGAACGTCTGACATTAATCGGCCCAGAAAGCCTATACGATAACGCAAAGCTGCTTCCCGGAGTGATATTAGGAATCTTCGGCGGCAGATGGCTGCTCCCCCGAGTCTCACAAACCGCCTTCGAGTGGATGGTGATCATCTTCTCCCTCATCGCCGCCCTACGCTTGATTTTCAGTCAATAATATCATTAAATTCGCCGCGCCATGCCCCACCACCGCCCCGGGAACGCCGAGCCCCAGCTCGGCAAGAATAACGAAGAAAACCCCGCCATGCCCCACCACCGCCCCGGGAACGCCGAGCCCCAGCTCGGCAAGAATAACGAAGAACCCCCCGCCAAGCAGGGGCTTGGCGCTCCCGGAGTGCCTCGCAAAGACCCCAGCGCATCACCCGTCGGCTGGTATTCCCGCGGCTACCTCCCCCACTACAACAACCAAAACACGCTCCAGTCCGTCACCTTCCGTCTCGCCGACTCACTACCCCAAACAAAGCTCCAAGAAATCGAAGCCGAATTAAAATCTTTAGATCCCCGCAAAGCAGACGCAGAACGCCGCAAGAAAATTGAAGCATGGCTAGACGCTGGCATCGGCTGTTGTGCTCTCAAGCATCCTACGGTTGCAGCCCTCATGCAAGAAACCCTCCTGAAATGGGATGGCGACCGTTACCGCCTCATCGCATGGTGCATCATGCCCAATCACGTGCATGTGTTGATGGAAACCAAAGCCGCCTTGTCAAAAATCATGCAATCTTGGAAATCCTATACTGGTCGGTGGGCCTTGGAGAAGAATGCCGAGCTAGGGCTCGGCATTCCCGGGGATGCGTTCTGGATGCGGGAATACTGGGATCGCTATATTCGGGATGGACCGCACTTCGATAGCGTCCTCCACTACATCGAAAGAAATCCTGTCGCCGCAGGCCTCTGCAAACACCCCACCGATTGGCCCTGGTCCAGCGCCGCATCCAACCCCGGGAACGCCGAGCCCCAGCTCGGCAAGCCAAAGTAAAAATTGGTCGGGCTGGCGGGATTCGAACCCACGACCCCCTGCCCCCCAGGCAGGTGCGCTACCAGACTGCGCTACAGCCCGTTCCGTGAACGGATGAGCAAAGAAACAGGCTAAATGCAGATTGGCAAGCACGGAAAATCATGACATCTCAAGGCCATGAATCGCATCCAAACCGCCATCGTCGGAGCCAGTGGTTACACCGGGATGGAATTAATCCGTCTTTTACTCACCCACCCCGCCGTAGAACTCACCGCCGTGACATCTCGACAAGAAGCGGGAAAGTCCATCGCCACAGTATTTCCACGCTTTGAGAAGGCAGCCTCGGCGAAGCTGAAGTTCATCGCGCCTGATCCGGATGCGATCGCAGCGACAGGAGCCAAAGTGGCATTTCTCGCCCTCCCCCACGGTGTGGCTGCGGAAATCGCGCGGGCACTTTTAGATCGTGGCCTCCGCGTCATCGACCTCAGCGCAGATTTTAGACTACGTGATCCTGCGGTCTATGAGGAATTTTACGGTCACCCCCACCCTGCCCCGGATTTGTTAGACCAAGCGGTTTACGGCCTTCCGGAAATTCGCACGCCGGAAATTCAGGCCGCCCGCCTCGTCGCATCGCCCGGCTGCTACCCGACGAGTATTCTCCTGCCACTCCTGCCATTGTTACGCGAAAACCTCATCGATCCTGAGACAATCATCGCCAATTCCATGAGCGGCGTCAGTGGCGCGGGCAGAAAAGCGGACCTCAGTCTGCTGTTCTGTGAATGCAATGAAAGCGCCCGTGCTTATGGCATCCCGAAACATCGCCATTTATCAGAAATCGAACAAGAACTCAGTCTGGCAGCCCGCCAGAAAGTGACGATTTCCTTCCTCCCCCACCTCATCCCGGTGAATGCAGGCATCGTCACCACCACCACCGCCAAGCTCCTCCCTGGCGCCTCTTCCGCTGCCATCGGCGCGGCTCTGGAAAATGCTTACTCAGCCGCGCCCTTCGTCCGCTTGCTCGGTCAAGGCGGCTGCGCGGATACAAAAAACGTCACCCGCACCAACTTCATCGACATCGGCTGGCAATATGATCCTCGCACTAATCGCGTGATACTGATGAGCGCCGAAGATAACCTCGGAAAAGGTGCCGGAGGCCAAGCGGTGCAAAGTTTCAACCTCATGTTTGGCCTAGATCCGACAGATGGGTTGCTAAATTTTTAAAAATCGCCAATCTCCCCAGCGACTGTTTTCCCTCATCCATGAATCACCCTTTTACCCGTATCAGCGGTGGCGTCGGCGCTGCCAAAGGCTTCCTCACCGGCGCCGTCAGTTGTGGAATCAAGAATCCCGCCAGCGCTCGGCTGGATCTTGCCTTGATTTATTCTGATCGTCCCTGCGCCTCCGCCGGGGCCTTCACCACCAATCGGGTGAAAGCCGCGCCCGTGCGGGTATCGCAAACCCATCTCCGCAAAGGCGACCTCCGCGCGATCATCGCCAATTCCGGCAATGCAAATGCCTGCACCGGCGTGCAAGGCATCCGCGATGCCAATGCGATGTGCAATGCTGTCGCCAAGCCACTCGGACTAAAGCTCACCGAGATCGGTGTGGCATCCACCGGCGTGATCGGGCTGCCGATGCCCATGGTGAGAGTAGAGCCTAAGTATCCTGACCTCGTCGCCGCGCTCGGCCCAAAAAATGGCAAAGACGTGGCCGCCGCCATCATCACCAGCGACACTCACGCCAAAGAAGTTTCCATCTCTTTTGATCTCGGTGAGCACCGCGTCCGCATCGGTGGTTGTGTAAAAGGTGCCGGCATGATTTCTCCTAGTATGGCAACCATGCTTTGCTTCATCACCACCGATGTTCATATATCAAGTGCTTCACTCCGCAAAACGGTGCTAGAGTGCGTGGAAGAAAGTTTCAACCGCATCACCATTGATGGAGATATGTCCACCAATGATACTGTCATCGTCCTCGCAAATGGCGCTGCGGGCAATCCATCGTTCCGCCGCAATGGTGCTTTATGTAAACAATTCCGCCAAGTGCTGTCATGGGTGATGTTGGAGTTAGCCAAGGCGGTCGTCCGCGATGGCGAACGCGTCACCAAGTTTGTAACAGTTAACGTGAAAGGCGCACGCACCTATTTGGATGCGAAAAAAGTGGCTGAAGCTGTCTGTAAATCCTCACTCGTCAAAGCTTCATGGAATGGCGGCGATCCGAATTGGGGCCGCATTATCCACGCTGTAGGCTACTCGCGCGCCCGGATCAGGGAAGAACTCGTCGATATCCACATCGGCGGCAAGGCTGCCTGCATCGGCGGACTACAAGCGGACACTCCGATGGACGATCTCCGCCAAATCGTGGCCGAGCCAGAGTTTGAAATCGTCATCGATCTTAACCAAGGCAACGCAGACTATACCATGTATTCCAGCGATCTTTCCCCAGAATATGTCGATTTCAATCGCTCTGAGTATGCTTACTGGAAGCAAGCTCGCAAAGACGGCCTGGTTTAAACTTACCCAGCATACTGAATGCTGGACCAAATTGAAAAACTGCCATTGAGTCCTTCACAGAGTGAACACCAAAACCATACCATCTTCTACCGCAAATCCTGATCTTGAGATCAAAGATGCCCAATTGATTTTCAATCGCGTCTGGAAAGAACTTGAAGCGGATCACGGCAGAGAGAGTCTCCATTTCCCCAAAGAACTGATTTTGTTAGGCGGCGCTCCTGGTTCCGGCAAGGGCACCAACACCGCATTCATTTGCAAAATCCGGGGTATCTCTGCACCGCCCATCGTCATCAGTGAACTTCTCGCCTCACCTGAGGCGGCGATCATCAAAGCCCGTGGCGGGATGGTCGGCGATGAAGAAGTCCTGCGCTTGTTGCTGCGCAAGCTGCTTGAGCCACAATTCCGCGATAGCGCGGTGCTAGACGGCTTCCCGCGCACCACCGTGCAAGTGGAATGCCTGAAAATGTTCTATGATCAAATGGTGCTGCTGCGCCGGGAATTCTCTAACACCTCTCAAGCGCATCACTTCCGCCAGCCCACATTCCACATCATGGTTCTATTCGTGGACGAGCTGGAAAGCATCGCCCGCCAACTCCAGCGTGGACGAGAGGCGCTTTTGAAAAACGCAGAAATCCAAGTCTCTGGTATCGGCACTTTGGAAGAAGAACGCATTACCGACTTTGATCCCGAGCTCGCCCGCAATCGCTACCGCACCTTCAAGGAAAAGACCTATGATGCCCTCGTCTCGCTCAAACAAATTTTCCACTATCATTTCATCAATGCGCAGGCACCGATCGAGATCGTTCAGCAAAACATTGTCAACGAGCTCGCCTATCAAAGCTCGCTAGAGTTGGATCCGCGTACTTATGATATGCTGCGGCACATTCCGCTGGCAGATGAGTTAGTGCAACATGCCCGCCAGGATCTGGTAAATCGACTCGATAGCTATCAAGTCGAGCATCCCGAGTTGATGGCAAGTGTTGTGGAATTTATCCAAAGTAAAATGATGCCGATCATCAAGCGCTACGCCGTAAGTGGCAGGACCATGATCAATACTGAAGATATTATCTTTGAAAATCACACCGCCCTCGCGATCCTCATCGACATCTTTTCCGAGCGAGGCTTCCGCGCAAGCGTGGACATTCATCGGCAGGAAATCCCCGTACGTTTCGATCTCGCCACCGGCCTGATTGAAACTCGTGAGAAGCGAGTTTATCGAATCACAGTTCTATTTAACGGCTCGCTCATCCGGCGTGGATAGATATTACCAAGCAGCGTGGATGGAGCATAGAATTAGGGACGTGACTTGCACTCAGCTCCATCACTACTAAGACGGCTCTGACGTGTTGCCTCATTGAAGCGGACACCGAAAAGATGCGCGGTAGATACGCGCGAATGACAGGCAAGAAGGCTCGGGGCCGGCGATTCGACGAGTTCGTCGAGGTCACCGGCTGGGATCGGAAGCACGCCAACAAAGTGCTTCTGGACAGGCGTCGGCGCCAAGGTGCGCGCCTAATCTTAACGGCGAGGCCAGCGACCCGTCATCCACCGTTTACACCGCTATAAAACGCTAGAGCCACTGTCGCAGCGTCGCCCAACTCGAAGCGCGGGACGATGTGCCGCCGCTTGGATCAAATAGAAAGTCAGGATTTTGAAGGATTTCGCTCTAGGTCTCATCATGGAGACTCGTAAGAAGCGGGCCTATCGAATCACAATTCCATTTAACAACTGGCTCATCAGACAGAATTAGATTTCGAGCCAGCGGTCGAGGGCCTCGTCCAGCGCCTCGCTGCGTTTCACGCGGATCGCCTCGTGAGCGGCCACTGTAATGCGCCTTCCAGCGCTATTATGAAAATGCAATAGAACAGGTGTATCTCCGGGGTGGCCACGGATGGTATCCAATATCTCATTCAAGTCTTGCTCACTATGGCGAGTGGTCCAGAGCATCAATTCCAGCGGACCTTTTTGATTTACCGCACCTTGTTTGGCCTTGAGTTCGCTCACTTCATAGCCAGTTAGGCGGCGGCCTCCGGTGCGATCATCCACTTGCACCGCGCATTTGAGCTTGATCACTCTACCAGCTTCCAACAGCCCAGCATCTCTCGCAGGAACAAACGTCTCTCCCCATAACATGATTTCACTACTGCCGGTAAAATCTTCCAATACGAGAACTCCAAAAGGCTTGCCAGTTTTAGTCATTTTAGATTCCAAACTGCGGATCATTCCTGCAAAGGGATAACGGTCGCGGGGATTCGCCAGATCAAGGTCATCCACCAACCCAAGGCGGCGGTAGCGATCTGAATCGATGGCGCGGCGGAATTTATCAAGTGGATGGCCGGTGACGTAAAAGCCTAACAATTCTTTCTCGTGGGCCAGACGCTCATCCTTGGTCCATTCCTCAGTGGCCACCACACTGCGGCGCTTTTTCTCAATCGGTGCGGGAGGAGAAAACTCCATGGAATCAAACATTGATACTTGGCCTGCCGCGCGATCCTTCTGCGCGGAAGCAGCGGATGCCACCACCTGCTCCAGCCTCGCAAACATTCCTGCACGAGTTTCACCAGTCCAGTCCAAGGCTCCTGCTTTGACGAGGTTTTCCAAGATCCGCTTGTTCACGACCTTCGAATCGAGACGGGATGAGAAATCTTCCAACGAGGTGAACTTACCATTCTTCTCCCGCTCCAATACAGCAACTGCCATAGCGCCCTCACCACAATTTTTAATTGCTGCCAATCCATATCTCACACCCTTGCTACCATTGGGCGTGGTTTCCGGTGCAAAACGGAGTTGTGAAGCATTTAAATCCGGCGGCAAAATCTCTATATGCATTTTATGGCACTCGGAAACAAATACCCCAATTTTATCAGTGTTATGGATTTCGTTGGATAGTAAGCCTGCCAAGAACTCTACGGAATAATTCGCTTTGAGATATGCCGTCCAATAGGAAATATGACCGTAACATGCAGAATGGGATTTGTTAAACCCATAACCGGCGAACATCTCGATCTTCTCAAAGATTTGGTTGGCTAGCTTCGGCCCGATGCCATTGGTGCGCTCCGCCCCTTCCACAAATTTCGAGCGCTCCTCAGCCATCTTCTTTGGATCTTTTTTACCCATCGCCCGTCGTAAAAGGTCAGCACCTCCGAGTGTGTAGCCGGCGAGCAGCTTGGCCGCGTTCTGGACCTGCTCTTGATAGATCATCACTCCATAGGTCTTGCCGCATACTTCTTCTAACAGCGGGTGCTCGTAAAACGGTTTTTTACCCTTTTTGACATCCAGCATCTGATCGATAAACTGCATCGCACCAGGTCGATAGACCGCAATCAGGTCGATAATATCGTCGATGCTATTGATATCATATTTGCGGCACGTTTCCACCATTCCCCCAGACTCTAACTGGAACACCCCCATCGTCTCCCCTCGGTTGAGAATTCTAAACGTTTCTTCATTGTCGAGCGGCACATTCTCAATCGTAAAATCAGGTGTGTGCTTACGAATATGCTCCACCGCTTCTTGAATCACGGTAAGGTTCTTCAGACCGAGGAAGTCCATCTTCAACAGACCTACTTCAGTGATCGCACCCATGTCATACTGGGTGACAATTTCACCTTCATTGCCACGGGTGAGCGGCACATGCTCATCGAGCGGCCGGTCTCCGATGACGACGCCTGCCGCATGCACGCCGACGTTGCGGTTAATCCCTTCCAGTTTGCGGGCATAGTCCCAGAGCTCGCGATAGGTGGAGCTACTCTCGATCAGCTCCTTAAGCTCAGGCTTACTGTCCCACTCGCTTTTGAGAGTGACCCCAGGCTTGGCCTCGATCATCTTAGCGATGCGATCCGCTTCACCGTATGAAATTCCCATCACTCGTGATACATCGCGCAGCACGCTTTTCGCCCCCATGGTGCCGTAAGTAATGATATGGGAAACACTGCGTTCCCCGTATTTCTTCCTCACGTAATCGATGACTTCCACACGGCGGCTTTGGCAGAAATCAATATCGACGTCGGGCGGGCTGACGCGTTCTGGATTGAGGAAACGCTCGAATAACAGGCCGAAGCGCATCGGACAAATATCGGTAATCCCCATGGCATAGGAAGCCAGTGATCCCGCAGCCGAGCCACGGCCCGGACCGACTGGGATTTGATGATCCCGTGCCCATTGAATGAAATCCGCAGTGATTAGGAAGTAGGAGGCAAAACCTAGCTTATTGATAATATCAACTTCGTATTTCAAACGGGTCGCAATTTCCTCAGACTCGGCTTTTTCCACGCCATAACGTTTAACCAGTCCTTCACGGCAGACCTTCATCATATATTCCTCACGTGGGCTACCATCGGGCGTGCCGAATTGTGGATACTTCTCCGAAGACGTCGCATCTAACTTCAAGGTCACATTGCAGCGCTCCGCGATTTCCAATGTATGATCACAAGCTCCAGGAATCTCCATGAACAGCGCCCGCATCTCCACGGCTGTTTTGAAGTGCACTTCTGGTGTGTAACGCATCCGATTTTCATCAATCACCAAGTGGCCGGTGCCGATGCAGATCATCACATCGTGAGCCTCGTGGTCCTCACGATTGAGAAAATGCACATCATTGGTGGCCACCGGTTTCAGGCCGAATTCTGCGGCAAGTTTCAGCAAACTCGGCAGAATGCGGCGCTGCGGTTCGAGGCCATGATTGTGGATCTCCACATAGGTATTTTCCGCCCCGTAGATCTCTACAATTTCGGCGAGCGTCTCGCGGGCCTTGGCTTCGTCTCCGGCGAGCAGCCATTCATTGACAGGGCCTGAGATGCACCCAGTCAGGCAGATAATCCCTTCAGAAAATTCCTTGAGAGCCTCGCGGTCAACTCGGGGTTTCCCGTAATAAAGACCTTCCAAGTGACCTTTGGTGACCAATTTGCTGAGATTTTTCCAGCCCTCATTATTTTCCGCCAGCAAGGTCATGTGGGTGGCACGCTTGCGGCCGGCGACCTCCTTTTTGTCCTCCATTGAGAACGGTGAAAGATAGATCTCGCAGCCGAAAATGGGCTTCACGCCTTGTTTGACGCAGCTTTGGTAAAATTCAATCGCACCGTATAGATTTCCATGGTCCGTCATCGCCACCGCAGGCATGCCCAATTCCGCAGCGCGTTTGGCCAGATCCTTGGTGCGGATCATGCCGTCTAACAAAGAAAATTCAGTGTGAAGATGGAGGTGGACGAAGGAATCAGACATCGGGCTGCCCCAAGCTAGCCAACGGCCGGGAAAGGGCAAGCGGCGCAAGGCGGGAGGGTGAAAAAAGCTAAAGTCCGGCCCGAGGGGATCACCAAACGCCCGTTTCAGGATTCCATGTCTCCATCCTGCATTGGATTTCCTCTAGCGTCACATCTTCGAGATGAGTGCAAATCGCCCAGCGATAGCCGTAAGGATCCAGCACTATCGAGCTGCGTTCACCCCATGGATAGGTGGTGCAAGGGCGCAGTATTTCAGCACCCGCAGCGACGGCTTGAACTGTGAGAATATCACAATTCTCCACATATAAATTCAGGCTCAACGGGCATCCGCCGACAGTGCGGGGACTTACAGCACCCCAATCCTTCGCCTCGTCACAGAACATCACTACCGAATTGCCAATCTGGAACTCGCCATGTCCCACTCCCCCAGTCTCATCTAGCATGACAAATCGCTCAACGGCATTGAAAGCCACTTTGTAAAACTCCAAAGCTGCCAACGCGCCATTGAGATTGAGTGACGGAGTGAGTGTGGAAAGACCTTCAGGAATGCCATCTAAATTCATCATGATTCAATTAGCAAAATCACCTCTCACCGTCCACCTTTTTTCACCCATGAGTCTTTCAGGGCCACCGTGCGATTGAAGACGGGCTGGGTGCCGGGATGATGATCGGCGAGATCAGCCACGAAGTAGCCGGTGCGATCGAATTGGCAGGGGAATCCGGCCTCCACCCGGGCGAGGGATGGCTCGATTTTGGCTGTGACCTTTTTGAGCGAATCCGGATTGATCACTGACAGAAATCCTCCTTCGGCTGCATCGGGATCCTCCACGGTGAATAGACGATCGTAAAGTCGGATCTCGGCATCCACACCGGTCGCCACATCCACCCAATGGATGGCCGCGCGGCACTCGATGCCTACGGGAGAATCAGCACCAACGGTGCCGGGCAGGATTTCCGCACGAATCAAGGTGATCACTCCAGCAGCGTCCTTATCGTAATCTGTGCAGCGGATGATGTGGCCACCCTTGAGCCTGACATGCCGCCCGGGGCCTAGCCGATAGAATTTTTTCTCCGGCACTTCCATAAAGTCCTCACGCTCGATCCATACCTCACTTGATATAGGAATTTCACGATTCCCCATCTCCGGATTCTGTGGGTGGTTCGGCACTTCTACGGCATTGAGTGGCTCTTCCACCCAATTGCTGAGAACCACTTTCACAGGATCCAATACCGCCATGCGACGTGGGGCGGAGTGATTGAGAGCATCTCTCACATCAAATTCCAACAATGCGACATCCGTGGTGCCATTGAACTTGGTGATGCCCACGCGCTTGCAGAAATTCACGATGGCTTCCGGAGGATAACCACGGCGGCGGAGGCCTGAAATGGTGGGTAAACGTGGATCGTTCCATCCACTGACATTGCCGCCTTGCACCAGCTCGAGCAGCTTACGCTTGCTCATAATGGTATAACTGAGATTGAGCCGCGCGAACTCGATCTGGCGCGGCTTTACCGGCACCGGGCAATGATCAATCACCCAGTCATAGAGCGGCCGATGATTCTCGAATTCCAAGGTGCAGAGTGAGTGAGTCACCTGCTCCATGGCATCTCCCAATGGATGGGCGAAGTCATACATCGGGTAAATACACCATGCATCTCCGGTATTGTGGTGAAGCGAATTCAAGATCCGGTAGAGGACTGGATCGCGTAGGTTCATGTTAGAGGATGCAAGATCGATCTTCGCCCGCAGCACGCATTCGCCTTCCTTGAATTCGCCCGACTTCATGCGGGAAAATAGATCAAGATTTTCTTCCACACTGCGCGAGCGCCCCGGCGAGGGCGTGCCAGCGGTGGTGAGATTGCCGCGACTGGCGCGCATTTCTTCGGCGGATTGGCTTTCTACGTAAGCTTTACCCTCGCGGATGAGGTGCACAGCGCAGTCATAGAAAAACGAGAAATAGTTACTCGCGAAATATAGATTCTCGGCCCAATCAAAGCCTAGCCATTTTACATCCGCTTTGATGCTTTCTACATACTCAACATCTTCTTTCTCTGGATTAGTATCATCAAAGCGAAGGTTACATTTGGAGCCAGAGGATGCTTGCTCAAGCGCGATGCCGAAGTTCAAGCAGATCGACTTCGCATGGCCGATGTGCAGGTAACCATTCGGCTCCGGTGGGAAACGAGTGATGATGGTGGAATGCTTACCGGAGGCGAGATCCTCTGCGATGATATCCCGGATGAAATCAAGCTTGGCAGGTGGTGAAGTAGAGTCAGACATTGAGAAAAAATGATTTTAAATATAACTATTTCGCAAGTTCGATGAGCAGAGCCTGGTTCAAGCGAATGCCGGCTTCGAAGTTCGCGACCGGAAAGTTTTCGTTGGGTGCGTGGATTTGTGCGTCGGATAGGGCGAGGCCTAATAGAAGACTATCCACTCCAAGGATTTCCCGGAAAGTCTGGACGATCGGAATGCTGCCACCTTCCCGGATGAGGACTGGCTCTGCATTGAAGGCGGCGCGCAGGGCTT
Source organism: Akkermansiaceae bacterium (assembly GCA_041753275.1). Lineage (GTDB taxonomy): Bacteria > Verrucomicrobiota > Verrucomicrobiia > Verrucomicrobiales > Akkermansiaceae > Luteolibacter. The sequence continues at coordinate 57,027 of JBGSUW010000118.1, forward strand.
GCTGAGCTGCGAGGCCGTATTTTGAGTTGGGATCTGCTGCGTAAGGTTTACCATCGTGGCCGATCTCGATTTCCATCTGCACGCCGGGTGGGCAGTGGGATTCGAGATGGCTTTTGACCTTTTGGATGATGTCTTCGGGCGACTGATCCGGGACGAGCCGGAACGAAAGTTTGGCGAAGGCTTCCGCAGGCAAGACCGTTTTTGAACCTTCGCCTTGATAGCCGCCGCCGATGCCATTGACCTCTGCGGTGGGCCGCGCCCAGGTGCGCTCGGCGGAAGAGTAGCCCGATTCGCCAAAGAGGGCTGGCGAGCCTGTGGTCTCAAGGAAATCCGCATCTGAGACACCCGGAACTTGCGCCCACATTTCACGTTCCCATGATTCCAGCGGGCGGACTTGATCGTAGAAACCATCGATGGCAACACTGCCATCGCTGGCGTGCAAGCTGGTGATCAAGCGCGCGATGGCGGTGGCGGGATTGGCCACGGCACCGCCGAACAAGCCTGAGTGCAAATCGCCTTTGGGACCGCGCAGGGTGACTTCGCAGCAGGCGATGCCGCGCAGACCGTAGCCGAGAGTCGGCACTCCGGGGGCGACCATTCCAGTGTCTGAAATGGCCACCACATCGCAGCGGAGTTCCTCGCGATATTTGGCGAGAAAGGGCGCGAGATTTGGACTGCCGATTTCTTCCTCGCCTTCAAACAGGAAAATCAAATTGAGAGGGAGCTCGCCCTGCTCGCGGAGGGTTTTTTCCACGCCTAAGACGTGAGCCAGCATTTGGCCTTTATTATCAGTCGCACCGCGTGCCCAGATTTTACCATCGCGAATGATTGGCTCGAAAGGAGGTGTGGACCAGAGGGCCAAGGGATCGACCGGCTGCACATCGTAGTGGCCATAGATGAGGACGGTGCGGCGGCCCGCGATATGGGCATTTCTCGCGACTACGATCGGGTGCTTTGGCGTCTCGTGAAGCTCGCTGGTGAGTCCCATTCCGCTAAGTTTGGCGCTCAGCCAATTGGCACAGTCCCGCACATCGCCCGCATGGCGCGAGTCGGTCGAGACGCTGGGGAAGCGGAGGAAGGCAAACAAATCTTCGAGTTCGGAAGTCACGCCGTATGCTTGCCGCCGGGCTTGCCATCTCGCAAGCGGAATTGCTTGGAAATCTGTGGTGAAATTTCCCGTTCTGCTGCGAATTAAGTTGGGTGGCAGCTCGAAACGATGATTGAATCCAACAATGAAACCATGAATTCTGACGGAAAAATTAGTGGCCTGCTGGCGAGTGCCCGCATCGCCAACGTGCCGAGCGTGATGAGTAATACTTGGCTAGGGATCGCGATGGGCTTCGTTTGGCATAAGGATTTGATGGCGGAAATCCCATGGATGGACTGCTTGAGGATCCTCACGGCGGCGGTGCTATTATACATTTCAGGAAATTTTCTCAACGATTGGAAGGACCGTGCTTGGGATGCAACGCATCGACCGGAACGTGCATTACCGAGGAAACTCTTTTCTTCGAATCTCTATCTCTCACTCGCGGTGTGCCTCGGGACCATGGGAGTGGCCATGGCAAGGATGGTGAGTCTGCAGAGTGCCATCGCGGCAAGCGTCATTGTAGGATTGATCATCATCTACACCGTTTTTCATAAACAAGCGAGTTGGGCGGTGATTCCAATGGGGCTGTGCCGTGGAATGCTACCCATCATGGGAATTCTAGCATTCTACCCGTCTGCGAATGGTGTTTTGCCTGTGAGCTGCGGCTTATTGTGCTATATCATGGGGCTCTCACTGAGTGCACGCTATGAAGCCATGGCACAGCCACCGCGGCGCGTGGCGGGAATCGCACGGAGTTTATTACTCGCGACGGTAGGGCTTGCCGCGTGGGGGAATCATTTAATTTCGCTCACGTGGGCCGCAAGTCTGGCAGGTGCGCTTCCTTACCTCGCGTGGACTGGTTTTTCTTTGAAATATCGTTGCCAGCCGGTTCCACGGCTCGTCTCAAGCTTGCTGGCTGGAATTCCGCTGGTGGACTGGATCGTGCTGCTGCCGCTGGCGGTGATGTTGGCTGGAGCGGGAATTCCTGGTGCTCAAGCAGTGGCATTGCTTTGTTTCGCTGTCCCGCCTTGCGCCTTCATTTTTGCACTGTTTTTACAAAGACTTACGCCTGCCACTTGATCCAGCTTGCCCCGAGGCATTGCGTGCGTATCAATTCCCCAACACATGACCCTCGTTGAGAAACAAGAGCAACTGATCGAAGAACTGGCACTCTTCCAAGATTGGACCGAACGTTACGAATACGTGATCGGCCTGGGAAAACAGCTCGCACCTATCCGCGATGAAGCACGGACGCCGGAGCATCTAATCAAGGGCTGCCAATCCCAAGTCTGGCTGGATGCCTCCAGCGATGGTGAAACCGTTCACTTCACTGCGGATTCGGACTCACTCATTACCAAGGGAATGATCGCGCTTTTCGTGCGGGTGCTGGACGGAGAAAAACCCGACGACATTCTCACAGCGGATATGAATTTCATTGATCGCACCGGTTTGAAGGAACATCTCGCACCGACTCGCGCGAACGCCCTGAACCTCATGGCAACCCAGATGAAACAACGGGCACTTTTTTTTGCGGCAAAAGCATAACTTGCTATTTTAGATCTTTCAATCGCTGGCGGCACCAAGCGAGACCCTCAGAATATTCCTCGCTCTGCGGGCGTGAAACCAGCATATTTTCCCAAAGCACAGCAGCATCACTGAACGCCTTTTCAGCTTCATCTTTGCGATTGTCCAACTGCAAGGCGTGTCCGAGATCGCCCAGTAGATAGGCTCCGGAATTCTGTAACTGCTCAGGGCGAGGGCCCATCAATGAAGAGTCAATTTCCAACTTTCCAAGGAGATCACGGGCTTTCTGAATCAAAGCGATTTCTCCACCGCGATCGCCGGAAATTCCGATCATCCGGCCTTTTTGCCACCACAGCATCGCGAGCCGGAAGGAAACCATTGCATTTTGCGGAGTTGAAGCCTTGGCAGCTTCGAGAATGCGGATCGCTTCATTATAGCCATTCATCGCCTCCTCTGCGAAACCTTTGTCACGCAGCACTCCAGCCCGCAGACCGAGGAGTGTCGCTTTTCTGGCCACTGCTTCCACGTTATCTGGCTGGGAAATGAGCAACTGATCCAGTAGAGCCATTGCTAGATTCGCATTGCTTTCCGCTGCGGCGATGTCGCCCGAGAGAGTCGCAGATTCCGCCATTGCGGTGTAGCTCCCGGCCAGTTCCAGCCGGATCGCATGGTCCGTGGGATTCTCATTCAATAGCTTATTCAGCTCTGTGGTGGCCAAGGCTCTCACTTCCCTTGCATCTCCAAGATTGCCCATGCCTTCAAGAATCGTCGCAGAAGAAAGGTAACAAGCTGCCAGTTCCGATCGCAGGATTGCAAGGTCCGGCTGGAGATCTGCAATTCTATTCAACGTCTTGGTCGCTTGTAAAAGTTGCGACAATGCCTTCGCGTCTTCACCATTTGCAGCGAATAATTTAGCTTCATGGAAATCAAGAACCGCTAACAGTTGTGCTAACCGAACCCCGCCGCCCTCGGATTCCGGAATTGCCTGCAACGCCCCGCGCGCAACGATGAAATCATTCTTCGCCTCAGGCTGTGCGAGGGATTGCCGCAGAAGTGCCAGCAGTAGCGAATTTTTCGCCAGCCTTAATTTCAATTCGCCATCCATGGGCAAATCTTTCCACGCGACCATCGCCTCTTGCAGACGGCTGGCAGCAAGTGCCGGATCATCACCCGCCAGCGCGATTTCCGAGAGCTGAAGACGCACATTAGCCCGCTCATCCGTAAGATCAGGGATGTCTGCTGTGCGAATGAGGAAATCCTCAAAATATCGTTCCAGACGCTTCAACCGTAGCTCGCGGCCATCCAACGGAGGTAAACGCCGATTGCCTTTTTCCATGGCCCACGCAAATAAATGGTCGCCGATGGAGCGGGAAGCCTCAAGCCGGGAAATTGAAAGATCCTTCTCATATTCCAATGCTGCATTGGTTCTGAGAACTTCCTCTTCGGCCAATTTTTTAGCCTCGATTGCGTGATCTAGCTCGGCTTGCATCGTGAGGTTTTTAGACTTTTGTTCGCTCAGCACGATTTGATGGCGCTGATTGGAATATTGCCATAACACGCCAATGCCCACAGCTCCCAAAATCGATAGAACGGCAATCCATAAAAAACTCTGCGCCTTTTCTTCCGGTTCGCGTGGTTGGTCATACAATGCCTCACTCTGGTTCGCATTCTTGATTTCATCCAAAGCTCGTGCCACCTCTATCATGGACAATGGTCTCTTGGCAGGATCCAGATTGAGACATTGCTCGATCCACTTGCGTTGCTCGGTTTCCAATTCAGATTCACTTGGAGCAACCCAACTTATTTGGGGCTGGGACTCGAGATTACGTGAAACTTTAGTGAGATCTGCTTGGATTCCTTCCCTCCGCGTTTCTCCCGGCAGCGGAACTACTAGACTGAATGTATCATGACAACGAGGAAACTGACCTGTTAGAATTCGGTAAGCTAACACACCAAACGTAAAAACATCCCAGCTGAAGCCTGCTTCCAAGAGATAGCCAGCAGGATCCTGTAATTGTTCCGGCGGTTGGTAGAGCACTGCATCGGTAAAGATAAATTGCTGCACATCTGGCATATTACCCATCGCCCAATCGCTGACGAGCACTCCCCCACCCTCCTTTAAAAACACATTTCCGGGCTTCAAGTTCCCGTGTGCCACCCGCCGCTGATGCATCGCCGCGAGAGCCTGCGCGAGGGATTTGATGAGCTTCCACGCGTCTTGTTTTGGATAGTCGTGAATGATTTGTTGAAGGGACCATGGTTGAGCGATTTCTTCTGTAGCGATGGTGCCTTACAGAGGCATCACCCAAGAAGTCTGCGCTTCACCATACGTTGCGGAGTTGATTGGCATCACTCCGTCCGGCCAACCGCCGACTTCGAGTCGCTCCGTCGTCCGTTGCAGGAGATCGCGGGAAATTGCTTTTTGATCAAAAACTTTCAGCGCCACAGGCATTCCACCTTCATCAATCGCTTGGAATACAGCTCCGCAGCCACCGCTACCGATCTTTCTTCCAAGTTGTAATCCATTAAGGGTTGCTCCTTCCATACCCTGAAATGTTAGACTTCAAATCCCCCCACGCCAATCATTAAGCGGCGACAATTCAATAGCGGTTGATCGCATCGGCCGCGATCCAAACCCAGAGGCTGGCAAGGCTGCTTTCAACGGTTTTCTTATCATTCGGTAGATCACCGCCGGGGGCATGTTTGCCAAACAGGTAATATTTAATCTTTGGCTCAGTCCCAGAGGGGCGGACTGCAAAAGAGCGACCATCTTCGAGATCGACGAAGAGCATCTTTTCTTTCGGCAAGAGATCGCCCTCTTGATCGAAGAGTTCTTGTTTGGCAAAATCACGAACCCGCACCACGGCGGAGCCATCCACTTCGGCAGGTGGATTCTCGGCGTACGAATTCGCGAGTGTCTGAATTTGTGCCGCTCCGTCAGCCCCTTCCATGACGAGTGATTTGCCAATCTCCAAATAATATCCGTACTCGGTATAAATAGCGTCCATCAATTCTGGCAGCGTTTTACCGATGGATTTGGCGTATGCGGCAACTTCGGCAAACATCAGGGTGGCTCCGTTTGCATCTTTATCACGAATGGCATCGGAACCAAGGTAACCGTAACTTTCCTCGCCGCCGAAGACGAAAAAGCGTGAATATTCAAGCCGGAGCGCACGTGTCTGAGCCTCGCTGAGTGAGCGGTAATCTCCCTTTTTATCGGCGGGGATCGCTTCTTCATATTTGCGAAGCTTGCTGGCGATGTATTTAAATCCGGTAAGCGTATCGACGATGCCGACGCCGAATCCATCAGCGATGGCATGCTGGAGCTCGGTGGTAACGAAGGTCTTTACCAATACGGCGCGGCTGCGATTTGCATTGGTCAGCCAGCCAAGCTCGAAGCAGGTCTTCAGGCGATACCAAGCCATCAGCGAGCCAATTTGATTTCCTGTGAGAAGGACCATTTTCCCGTCTGCATCGCGCACAGCCACACCCATGCGGTCTGCATCGGGATCGGTGCCGATGACGATTTCCGCGCCGGATTCTTCAGCGAGATCGATGCCCATTTGGAGTGCAGGCCCGTTCTCGGGATTGGGCGATTCCACAGTAGGGAAACGGCCGTCTTGGATGTCTTGCTCGGGGACTGTTAGAACTTCAAATCCGAGGCCGCGAAGCATTGGCACATTGATATGACCGCCGGTGCCGTGGAGGTTTGTAAAAACAATCTTGGTAGTGGATCCTGTTAGAAGCGAGGGCTGGAGCAAGAGCGTTTTGAGCCGCTCGATGTAAATGGCATCCATTTCGGCCCCAAGAATGGTGACATGGCCACGTTGGGAATCCGGCACTGCTTCGTAGCGCTCGCTGGTGATGGCATTGACCTCCTTGATGATGGCGGTGGCGTGGGGCTCCACGATCTGGGCACCATCGTTGAAGTAGGCTTTGAATCCATTATCATGGGCGGGATTGTGCGAGGCCGTGATAACCACCCCGGCATCGGCCCGAAGCTCTCGGACGGCGAATGAAAGCTCGGGTGTGGCGCGTGGGCCATCGAAAAGATAGGCATCACAGCCGAGATCGGCACAAGTCCGGGCGCAGAATTCTGCAAAGTCTCGTGAGAAGTGGCGGGTATCATGAGCGAAGACCAAGACAGGCTTGCGCGAGGAGCCGGCGAATTGCTTGGCGTAGGCGATCAATCCACGCACGGCGCGGCCGAGGTTATAAAAATTCATGGTGGCGGTGCCGACGCATGGGTGCTCGGGGCGACCGTTAGGCCCGCCAGTCCCTTGTTCGGCATCGGTCACCACCCGGCCGATGGTGCGGCCGCGCAGACCGCCGGTGCCGAATGCAAGGGTCTTGAAAAACCGGTCATTGAGTTCCTCCCATTGCCCTGCGGTGGCAAGCTCATGCACTGCTTCCGCTGCAATCTTGCTGGTGGTACCTTCGAGAAGGTCTGTAATATTCGACTTTGCGGACTCGAGAAGTTTACCACTGGCTACTGCGGCGGTGAGGAGATCGTAAATGGCGCTCATATCTTGGCGCAGTTTAGAAATAATCCAGAGCTTGGCAACCACGCCGATTCAGATTTTATGCGAGGCTACTATTTAGGAAGCCCCAACTTTTCCCGCAGGGCGACCACTTCTTCGGCGGCAAGCGGAAGATTTCGGGTCCGCGCCATTAGTGTTTGGCCTTGATCGGAAAGGATGAGATTGACCATTTCTCTAACGGCGGGCGAGGCTTGCGAAAGTTGCGGAGCTGCGATGACGGCGTAGAGTTTGCGTTGGAGCGGGTATTTGGATGAATAAATTGCCTCCTCTGTGGGTAAGAGTGCGGGACCCCCGCCAACCGATTCGATCGCGAGGACCTTGACGGGGTACACCCGGCTGGACTGGGCAGCGTAGCCGATGGCGTTGAGAGCTTCCGCCACCTTCGATTCCACGCCATCGGAATAGACGACATCATATCTTGCATCGATATCGTTCCTCCAGCCTTTGCCATGGAGGGCAATTTCTTGAAACATGCGGCCAGTGCCCCAGCTTGGATTCCCGCCGAAGACTTGGAGTCTTTGGGTGGATAGCGCATGATTCTCCAGCCCAAGATCCGCCCATCTGTGCGCTTGATTCTCTGTGCCGAATGCGGAAGCAAGCTGGGCGGAGGTCAACGAAGAGATTGGATTTTTCTCATGAACAAGGATTTCGATGGCACTCCGGGCGATTGGAATTTCAATGATTGGAAAACCCTTCTCCAGCAGAAATTTCTCCTTTGCACTCTCATCCATCTTAATACTGCACATTCCGAACTCAGCACTTCCTGGACGTCTATCCGTGGCTTCTGAATCATTTCCCGGGAAAAACCAGTGCACGCCATCACTACTAGTGAAGAAGAGACGAAATACCGGTTGATTCGCCTCCATCGATATCAGCCGATTTGCTAAAATTGCAAAATCATAGGTGGTGCCGGATACGGGAGAAAATACATTTGAGGACCGGGGACCCTTCAATCGCCGGTAGCGGGGATAGCCCGCATTTGAGAGGGCGGAGGCACCAATCTCATTAATTTCCTCCAAGCTGGGAATCCGACGAACAATTAGATCTTGCGGAGCCATTTCCCGTTTGCTCGACCGGTTATATTCATCAAGACGGATGCCGAGTATTTTCGCAAGTTCCGCATCCATCCCGGGTGTCTTGCTCACTGCGGAAATTACAGGTGTGAGCAGAATTTCAGATATCCTCAATGGTCCAGATAAACGTCTGATTACCAAACTTTTTGCCAGCGGATATTGCTCAAGGGGGAGAATGAAAGTATCTGTAGCCGCACGCTCGGCATTTGCTTTCAGTTCACCGAACAAATCAAGAGCCAGGGCTGCTCCGTCTTTGTCAAAAAACTGCACTGCCAATTTCGATTGATGGGAAACATGCACGTTCATCACCATCGCCAGGTCACTCGCAATCCGGGTGCGATCCAGATCGATCTTCAAACGGCCTTTGCCAAAATCAACTTCTTGAGTCACCTCCCAGTCAAAGCCCTTGCCATCATCACTGGCGATAATCTTACCATCCTCAACCGTCGCAGACAGAACCTGCCCTAGATTAGCAAGATCCGAAACAAGAGCCTGCCCGCCCGAGGCTGGAGAAAATGAGATCGCCGTCACTCCAGCGATGGGTAGCGGCTGAATATCTGCAAAACCCAATCCGAGAATCAGGAATGCGGAAGAAAGAATGAGGGCGCAAAGTTTCATTTCAGCAATGATCAGCAGGAAACGATCCATGTACATATCCATTTCTATAGATCTTTACTAACACCATCATGCGAAATCTGATCTGGTCGCGAGTGCGACGAATGGATAGACTACACCACCTTATGCTTTCACTTTTACAAAATGCCGTGGCGAAACGCGCCGCTCTGCTCGATTCCCGAACAAACGCCGTGCGCCTCATCGATGGCAGCGGAGATGGGCTGCCGGGGCTGATTTTGGAAACATACGCGGGGCGTTGGTTGATCTCCACCCCGGATGACCAGCTCGCGCCTGCCGTGCGTGAATGGATCCGGGATCAAGGAGTTTCCTGCTATTGGAAAAGGCTGGATCAACATCAAAAAGAATCACCGCGCCATCTATCTGGCGCTGAATGTATAGAACCTTTTTTGATTCGGGAAAATGATATCCTATCGGAAATTTCATTTCATTCTGGCTATTCGCAGGGAATTTTTCTCGATCAACGCGACAATCGCTTGGAAGTGCGCAAACGGATGTCTGCCGGCAAGCGGCTTCTCAACACCTTCGCCTACACCGGGGCATTTTCGGTAGCAGCAGCAATGGCAGGCGCGGAGACCACCACTCTAGATCTTTCCCAACCGTATCTCGACTGGGCAAAACGAAATTTCAACCATAATCACATCGATCCCACGGCGCATCATTTCTGCAAGGGGGATACATTCCACTGGCTGCGGCGATTTGCCAAACAAGGCCGGAAATTCGATGGCATTGTATTAGATCCACCCACGTTCTCACGAGATGAAAAAGGCAAAGTTTTCCGGGTGGAACAAGATTTCGGCGAACTGGCAGCGTTGGCCGCTGAGCTACTGACTGCCGATGGCTGGCTGCTATGCTCGACCAATTGCCGGAATCTGGGGCTCAATGACTTCCAGCGCCAGCTCCGTGGTGCGATCCGCCGCCCGATGACCCCACACCACGCGCCAATGCCTGTGGATTTTAGCGGAGATCCCTATTTGAAATCCGTCTGGCTTGGCTGAGCTCGCTCTCAATTGTCACAAACTTGTCACTGACAAAAACTTTCCCATTCGTTTCGATTCCCGGCCATGACCACTTTAACCCAATCTGATGCGGAATTTGCTCGCGCCCGACTTGACGATGGCTGCGCTGCCATGGCCCAACTGCTACATGGCCTGCTAGACTCAAAAGGCCGCGTGGCTGAGGAGGTGCATGCCATCCGCAAGTTGGGGAAGTCGCTGCGGGGAGGATTTTCGCTATTTCAACTAAAGGATGCGGGGCGGGAAATTCAGGCAATCGGGCGTTTACTATCCGCACCAAGGGACGCGGTCTCACGGTTAAAAACCTGGCAGAAGCTGGATTGGGAAACTGACCTTATCGTGAGCAAGGCGATATTTGGCCTGCTCGATCAACACACCCACTCCGCAGCGCGGCGGCCGCCATTAGAAACCATCGAGTGGTGCCAAGAGAGGATTGGAGTCGCACGCCAAACCTTGCTTGAACTCCCGGCAGAATCATTGGAGTCCATCACCCGAGAGGGTGCGAAGCGCTTGCAGAAGAAGCTGCGCAGCCGTTTTGCAGCCTTGGAATTACGCAATGAGGAAGCGTTTCATGATGCACGCAAAGCGCTCAAAGCTTGTATAGGAGCTGCCGGATTTTTGCCAGAAAGAGAGGTGCCGCTCGACGCTGAGATGGCGGAAATCGCCGACTTACTTGGCGATGAGAATGACCTGGCCACCCTCTCAGAATGGCTGATCGAGCATGGATTTACCGAGAAATTTGCGGGAGAACTCTGGAAGTTGATTAAGAAAAACCGCCGGGCGCTGAGGAAGCAAGTGATCACCGCTGCGAAGATTCTGTTTTGCAAAGACTCCGCATAACATAATTTAGTCGTGAACGAGAGTTGCGTAGGCGTAATTTTCAACTATGGAAGGGCTGTCCCGAGTCCTCGGAGGCATTCCGGTTTTCCACATTTCACCCTATAAATACCATGTCCGCTCGTCTTGATTTCCTCAGCCGTCACCTAGGTCCCGTTGGTTCAGATCGCGAGGAAATGCTTCAAGACACCGGCTATGCATCGCTCGGAGCCCTCATTGATGATGCCGTGCCAGCGGGGATCCGGATGGAAGGCGCGATGAGCCTGCCCCCAGCTCGCTCGGAACATGATGCCCTCGCATGGCTGAAGTCGATCATGGGGAAAAACCAATTGCTTAAATCCTTCATCGGCCAAGGCTACTACGGCACTCATACTCCAGGTGTCATCCTCAGGAATATTTTTGAAAATCCCGGCTGGTACACTTCTTACACGCCTTATCAAGCGGAGATAGCCCAAGGCCGGCTTGAAGCATTGCTGAATTTCCAGACCATGATCACGGATCTGACCGGCATGGATGTTTCAAATGCATCATTGCTAGATGAAGGCACCGCCGCCGCTGAAGCGATGAGCCTCGCGCTCTCGGGCAAGCCAAAAGGCAGAGCACTCTTTATTTCAGACCGCTGCCACCCACAGACCATCGCGGTGGTGGCCACGCGTGCTGAACCTCTGGGAATCGAAGTGATCATCGGAGATTGGGAAACTTTCGAGCCAGCTTCCATCGAGGGTCTCTTCGCGGTAATTGTCCAATATCCAGACACGCGCGGCCGCATCGATGACTTCGCGGAATTTTTCACCAAATCGAAATCGGCCGGGGCAGTGACCATTGCTGCAGCGGATCTACTAGCACTCACGGTTTTAAAAGCACCCGGGGAATTTGGCGCAGATATCTGCGTCGGTTCTTCACAACGCTTCGGCGTGCCACTTGGATTCGGTGGTCCACATGCCGGATTCATGGCCTGTGTGGATGGTCTCAAACGGAAAATGCCGGGTCGCTTAATCGGCGTATCCCTGGATTCCCGTGGCAAGCCAGGCTTGCGTCTCTCTCTCCAAACTCGCGAGCAACACATCCGTCGCGACAAGGCCACATCGAATATTTGCACCGCACAAGTGCTTCTCGCAGTGATGGCCTCAATGTATGCCGTATATCACGGCCCGGAAGGACTCAAACACATCGCGAACCGAGTGCACTCGCTCACAGCTGATTTAAAGGCAACGCTGGTATCAGGTGGCATCGAAATAGAAGTCGGGCCTTATTTCGATACCTTGGTGGCCAAGGTCCCGGATAAAGCAGATGCGATACTTCATTCAGCGGCGGCCTCTGGCATTAATCTGCGCAAGATCGATGGGGATCATTTAGGCATAAGTTTAGATGAAACCACCAGTCACGCAGATCTTATCACCGTTGCCAAAGCCTTCGGAATTCAAGCGGAAATTAGCACTGGTGAACATGGAATGACCTTACCTCGCCACTCGGATTTCCTCACCCACAAGGTTTTCAACTCCTATCACTCGGAAACGGAAATGCTGCGTTATATCAGCCGCCTTGAGTCTAAAGATCTAGCTCTCAACGAGTCCATGATGGCCCTCGGTTCTTGTACGATGAAGCTCAATGCCACCTCGGAAATGATCCCGATGAGTTGGCCTGAAGTTTCCTCTATCCACCCGTTTGTGCCCGCTTCGCAAAGCCAGGGTTATCGGGAAATGTTGCAGATGTTGGAAGGCTGGCTTACCGAGGTTACTGGATTTGCCGGAGTCTCACTTCAGCCGAACGCTGGCTCACAGGGTGAATATGCAGGCTTGCTCGCCATCCGCCGCTATCACATCGCCCGTGGTGATCGCCACCGGAATATCTGTCTGATTCCCGTATCCGCTCATGGCACCAATCCTGCCTCTGCGGTGATGGTGGGCATGAAAGTCATCGGCGTGAAATGCGATGAAGATGGAAACATAGACGTCGCAGATCTCACTGCCCGCACCGAAGAACATCGTGATAATCTCGCCGCATTGATGGTGACTTATCCATCCACCCATGGAGTATTCGAAGAAACCATCCGGGCGATCTGCAACATCATCCATGATGCGGGTGGCCAAGTTTACATGGATGGGGCGAATATGAATGCACAAGTGGGTCTTACCAGCCCGGGCCTGATCGGTGCGGATGTATGCCACCTGAATTTACATAAAACCTTCTGCATCCCTCACGGTGGCGGTGGTCCCGGAGTAGGCCCCATCGGCGTGGCAAAGCAACTACTCCCCTATCTCCCAGGCCATAGCGAGCTTACCGATAGCGAAGGTGCGGTCTGCTCAGCGCCATGGGGAAGTGCCTCTATCAATACCATTTCTTGGATGTACATCGCCATGATGGGACCTGCCGGCCTCACCGAAGCCACCGAAATCGCAATCTTGAATGCCAACTACATCGCCAAGAAGCTCGCACCATTCTACCCGATTCTCTATACCGGCAAGCAAGGCCTCGTAGCTCACGAATGTATTATCGATGTGCGGCCACTCTCAGATCTCAGTGGCATCACCGTGGAAGATATTGCCAAGCGCCTGATGGACTATGGTTTCCACGCCCCCACGATGAGTTGGCCGGTAGGTGGCACTCTGATGATCGAACCAACAGAATCCGAATCCAAGCAAGAGATGGATCGCTTCTGTGATGCGATGATCTCCATCCACGGAGAGATTTCTGAAGTGATCAGAGGAGAGATGGACGCGACTGATAATCCTCTCAAGAACGCGCCACATCCTTGTGAAACAGTTTGCGGAAATGAGTGGGCACACGCGTACACCCGTGAGCAAGCAGCGTTTCCCCTACCCTATCTGAGAGCACACAAATTCTGGCCGTCAGTGGGCCGCATCGATAACGTGCACGGTGATCGTAATCTCGTTTGCACCTGTGACTCCGTAGAAGCCTACGCCGCTGCGGATGCCTAACCTTATGGACGCCCCCTCACCCATCGGCTGGGCCACCTGGTCCGGCGAGATTCATGCCACGCTGATGTTTGTAATCAAAGATGGGCAAATTCTGCTCATTGAGAAAAAGCGCGGTCTTGGAGCAGGCAAAATCAACGGACCTGGCGGTAAAATCGAGCCAGGCGAGACACCATTGCAGGCCGCCATCCGTGAGACTCAGGAAGAGCTCCATGTCACCCCCCACTCGCCGCGCAAGCTTGGCGAGCTAATGTTTTCAATGTCTGATTCTCCGGACATCATGTGCCATGTGTACCGCGCAGATGACTATTCCGGGATACCCACAGAGACCGATGAAGCCGTCCCCGCGTGGACTGCCTTGGCGGAGATCCCCTACCATAATATGTGGGAGGATGATCGCCATTGGCTGCCGTTAGTCATTAGCGAACAAACATTTCGCGGACGCTTCATCTTCGCGGACGAGAAAATGATGTGGATGGAAATGACTCGGAATGTCACTTGGTGAGACATAAAAAAGCCGCTTTCTTCTTACGAAAAAAGCGGCCGGATGAGTTAGCAGAAATTAGATCGAGGCTTTAAGTGAAACGAACTTTGCATTGAGGTCAGCAAGGTCTGATTCAGCTTTTTGGATTTGCCTATAAAGCCCATCCAGAGCACTCAACTTAGCGCTGAAGCCACTTCCAGTAGCGCCACTTGATTGAGCAGCAGCCTTTGATACCTTTGCCGCTTTACCAGCCTTAGGTGCTTTCGCATCCTTGATCTTCTTACCTGCCTTCGGTGCGCCAGATGCTTTGAGCCATGCCATCACAGTGAGAGGCGAGATTCCAAACTTGGCTGCCGCTTGACTTTGACCTCCGCGACCATTCGCTTCGTTGTAGCTTGCGACAAAGTCTGTGACTTCTTGTTTTTGTTCGGGTGTGTAACGAGTGCCTACGCGGGAATCACTTTTTGCCTTGGCGGACTTCACAGCCTTAGGAGCTTTCGCGCCTTTAGGTGCTTTTTTAGAAGCCTTCGGTGCGCCGGATGCGGCCAACCAAGCGGCGACTGTAAGTGGAGAAATTCCAAACTTCTCAGCAGCTTTGCTCTGTCCACCGCGGCTATTGGTTGCGTTGTAACTTGTTGCGAAATCCACGACTTCTTGTTTTTGGGCATCGGTATAACGAATCCCTTTTGCAGTCTTTTTCTTAGCAGATGTACTCATGACTTCGAAAAGGTATTACCACGTTGCTTACTAGCAAGCATATTCTTAATAACTCAAACTAATAATTATTCAAGCGAGACGATCATCTAACATGCTTCCCGATAGCTTCGCCATGAGAGCACTACTGTCCCGCAGATCTGTAATCCAATGGTCTGCCCCTGCTTGCACTGCTGCACGAGTCACCACTCCTCCATAACCTATGAATAAATCCACGTCAGGCCGGGTCTCTAAATCAGATACCCCATCGCCTATCATCACTACATGATCAGGTAACATAGCAGCTTTCCACTCTCGGATCACCTCGTTTTTCCCTAAATTCCGAGTGGTCGGGTAGTCCCTCCCATAATCTAAATAATTACCATCTGGATCAAATATCAATGGCACCGCTTCTACATGAGCGATGCCTAATAGACCCGCCAGTGGCTTGATAAGGTCTGCAAAGCCACCCGATAGGATCACCGTAGTCCAACCATCCTGTTGCGAGCGGGCGATGAATTCAATGGCTCCGGGCACCAATGTTTCCATGTAAAGCTTCCCAATCTGTTCACACAGCGCGCGATCCGGAAGGATCATTTCCATCCGCCGGGGGAATACATCAGTGATTGGAATCTCGCCATTCATGGCAGCCTCCGTTAGTTCCACGACTCGCGCATATACTTCACTTCCCCTCGCCCTCGCAAGTTCGTCAATGCCCTCAATTGTTGAAAGTGTGGAGTCACAATCGATAAACAGCAATTTTCCGCGCGATTGAGTGGCCGCCAGCACCTCTAGCTCCGCACCGACCTCCACCAGATCGAACAATTCGATCATCTCATGATTCGTCAAGCGAATGCAGCCTTCGCTCGCAGGCTGCCCGATCAGATCTTCCCGGTTGGTTCCATGGATATAGATATGCCGATCCAAAGTATTTGAGTTTTCAGAATCCATGCCCTCCAAACGCAGAATCCGCGTGAGAACCAAGTCATTCTCCGTGAAATCACCACAGCACCATCGGCCTACGGGTTCGCGGTTTTTGAAAATAGTCCCAGACTCTGCCCCCTCGCCGATTTTCTCAATCACACGGAAGCGCCCGGTGGGAGTGCGATAGCTTCCTAAGGCAAAACCCATTCCTTTAGCTGCGGTAGAAATACTAAAACGCCGGTGGCAATGATCTCCCTCGATGACTTTGAGGACCTGATCATTCATTGAAACTTCGAGACGGACAGCTGGATTCATGGTGGTGATAGAACGAGCAATGCATTATGGCCGCCCATTCCGTGGGAGAGTTTATAGACCAGCCCCGTAGCATCAAGCACTTCGTATGGCAGAGAATAACCATCTGGAGCAGTCAGGAATGGTAAATTGGGCGGAAGATGTTGGTCTTTTAGAAAACGTGCCAATATTACACTCTCCAGCAATCCGCTGGCACCAATACTGTGGCCGATGAATGGCTTCAAAAGATGAATACTTGGCAATGCTGATGTTTCAAATACTCGGTTCAACGCTGCCCGCTCCGCAATTGCCTGCACCGTCGTGCCTGTGGCATGCGGCGATACTGCGGTGGGTAATCGGTGAAGTTGGATTGCCTGCTTGATTAGCTCGGGAGTTCGCCCGCCGTCGGGTGATATACCTACAGGATCACTCGCATCCGAGTTGCATCCATAGTAAAGCAAGCGTGGATAGCTGCCTTCCTTGGCTTCAATGGCCATCGCAGCGGCACCTTCCGCCGGAATGAAGCCTGTGGCTGCCGGATGATAAGGGTCCAACGATATCCCCTTTGCGAGAAGCCCGGATGAGGCGTAATTATTTAATAAAATCGGAACTAATGGTAGATCCACCGCTACTGCCAAGGCCCGAGGAGCGAGACCTGAGTTCACTAATAACATTGCGATGCCTATCGCATCCAATCCGGCGGCGCAGCCACTCGCCAACACATGATTAGGCCCGGTGATGCCAAACTCGATCGTAATGGCGGAAGCAGGCTCACTATGGATGGTATTGCTAGCTGCCATCAATTTGAACGGTCTGCGCCCCGGCCATGGGCCTAGCCACCCAGCGGCATTGCCCCGGCTAGTTCCAACAACGAGGGCGGCATCTTTAAGATCGTCAGTTTGCCAACCTGCTTCTGAGATCGCTTGGCGGGCCACATGGAGTGCGGCCATGGTGGCGGGACTCCATTTGCGATGAGTTAATAAGGCCCGAGGCTCGATCCACGCCGCATATTGCATGGCGTGCGGGCTGTGGTCTCCTAGTAGTTTATCTAACCGTTGAAACGCTACATGCCCTTCAAGCAACGCCGAATGATGGGCAGAAACATCATTTCCAAGTGCAGATAGCGCACCGAGACCTGTAATTGCTAACGATGGATGATTTACCAAAACGTTGGAAGTTGAGTGTAAGCGAGGACTCAGTCAAACTCGGCAAGCTAGCTTCAGCGGATTGTCACCTTGGTCCCTTTTCCCACGAGAGTGTGAAATTTCGCGGCATCCCAGTTTGAAAGGCGAATGCAGCCATGGCTACCGGCGCGGCCGATGGTATCGGGAGCGGGCGCACCATGAATGCCGATGCCGGGGCGGTTAAGCCCAGCCCATAAAATACCAACAGGGCTGTTAGGACCGGGTGGTAAATTATAATAGTCGTCAGTGCGCTCCCCCCGCTTTAGGACGCCAAGGTCATAGCGAAACCATGGAAATGGCACAGAACCGGCGATTCTCCATTCCCCGGCAGGCGCGGGATGCTCATCGGATCCGGGAGAAATGGGAAACGCAGCAATGAGGCGGCCACTTTGTCGGATGCTCAACATTCTTTCTTGGACATCCACAGTGACGTGCCTGGCTGCGGCGGTGGCAGACGATGGAGCTGGATAAGACGCTGGATAGTCATGATAGCGGAAAGGACGTGAGATGGCTGGAACAGTGACGGTGGTTCCAGCTTGCGCAGAATTGATATCAATTCCGGGATTCAGACTGCGGAGGTATGTCTGCGTGGTATGGAATCGCTCCGAAATCACTTCGATGAGCGTTGTATATGGCATTTTACTTTGTCTGGCCTGATCCTCCGGTTCGGAAGCGTTGGTTCCCAAAATAGAAAGATCGCGGGAGGTGATGCGGTAGGTGGTGTGCCCCGAAATACCACTGATGTCCGGCATCCAATCGGGTGGAAGAGAGTTTGCCCGGCGATAATTCACCATCGCTTTCCGAGTAAACTCACCTAGCCGACCATCAACCACACCAGGCCCGAAGTTCTTCGAATCGAGAAAAATCTGCTGCCTAAGGATATCTGGATGAGCGTAGGAAGAACCTGAACTCTTGACCAACGGATTGCGGATGCTGGCGCAGCCCACGAGGAGTATTGCAGAAGCAGAGGCGATGAGAGTGAATAACTTCATGAGCGGATTGTGGCGCGGAATGACAGGTGTGCGAGGGCTTTTTGCAACTGACTATTGAAACGATCGCTTACTTGGTCCTAACACTTGAGATTAATCAGAGATCAAAAAATAGTTCTGGTGCTTCCCGGTAGGGTAAAACCCCATGGAATTCCTCAATAAAATCCACTATCTCTACAACACTAAATTGTGGAAAAATCTAGTCTCCTTCCACCTCAAACTAAAATTTTATGTCTATCAAAAGCATCAATCCAGCAACTGGCGAAGTTTTAAAAACTTTTGAAACCATTACCCAATCTGAAGCCATCCAAGCCGTCGAGAAAGCACATGAGGCCTATGGAACGTGGCGACAGACTCGCTTCAAAGAACGCAAAGCCATATTGATCAAGTTCGCTGATCTGTTAAAAAGTCGCACTAGTGAGCTCGCCGAGTTGATCACTTCCGAAATGGGCAAACGCATTTCAGAAAGCCAATACGAAATTACATTTTGTGCGCAAATTGTAGAGTTCTATGCAAACGGAGCCGAAGAATTCCTTGCAGATCACCCGTTCGACTTAGAGGGGACGAATGCCTACATCCAATACACCCCAATCGGAGTGCTTGTGGGAGTGAT
>JBGSUW010000119.1:0-3475 GCA_041753275.1 Akkermansiaceae bacterium
GGGACATCTTCACGCGGCCTTTTTCATCCACTCCGAGGCACTTGGCGGTGATGGTGTCGCCTTTTTTGACGATGTCGCCGACGTTTTCCGTGCGGCCTTCGGCCAGCTCGGAGACGTGGACGAGGCCGTCTTTGCCAGGCAGCACTTCCATGAAGGCACCGAATTGGGTGATGGATACGACCTTGCCGGTGTAAACTTTGCCCACTTCGATTTCTTGGAACATGGCGGGCTATCATCGCTTTGGCGCGCTCCAGACCTTCCGCCTTGGAGGCGTAGGTGTGGACGGTGCCGTCGTCTTCGATGTTGATCTCGGCGCCAGACTCGGCTTGGATGCCTTTGTTCCTCAAAAGGCACCAAAAATCCGGGAATTGTTCCGATCTTCAGAATTAACAACTCTGTCATAAATTAAACTTTTCTTGAATTGTTTTTCTTTTGATCTAAAGGTCTCCGTCGTTGCTGGGTTGCGAGTAACCTTTGTCGTTGACACAAATACCCTCCCCGAAGCTTCTCTAGCGGCGCAGTAAACAGCATTCCATGAACTACTCCACCCAACAATTGACGACTTCGCTCCAGCGGATCGCTCGTGTGGAACGCGATGCAAATCCGGAATCCGACAAAGAAACGTCGCCTCCCACGTTCTGCACCAATCAGGTGAAAATCCCATCGGGAGCGGATTCTTTCCTTGAGGAGCGACGCGAGTTTCAGGAGAAAACCCGCATGGTGAGTATTGGGACTTACTAATCCAAACTGCCATGGTGGGATTCAGGAGCGCCAAAGGTAGCGGTTTGGAGTGGCTGCCTACCGGGATCCAAACTGGGTTCTCAAACTTTCGCTTCATCGATGAGAGATTCCACTCCTCGCCTGTTCTCCGCCGCCTTTTCTCACTGGCGCGGAAACTTGGGTACGAGTCGCTGACAATCGAGGAAATTGACGAGGCTGAGTCAGGGCTTTTTGGCGAAGAAAACGCGGCCCTTGCGATCCGGGAGCCACGCTTTCAGAAATCTAGGGTCTTCCGATTGCTGTTTCTGAAATGCCCTCCCGATTCCGTCTTGGAACCGGACGATCTGCTGGGATACGCGGTCTTCAAGGAAGATTACTTTCGTTCGGAAACGGAACCCCGGTTTCACGTTTACGAGGCGGTCATGACTCCGTTCCGGCAAGCATCAGTGAATAATTTCATCCATTGCGCCCGGTCTTACGAGGTAGCTTCTGCCATCGGGACGCTCTCCACCAAAGGCGTTCTCTATGCCCAGCAGAATGATCTCACTTTCGTATGCGCCCACGTCGCCCTACGGACGGCTCTGGCATCCGTCCTGCCGGAAACCGACATCTCCTACGCACGCATCAACCAGTTGATCGGGGTGGATCACGCAATTCGGAAAGTGGGCAATGGAGTGGGCCTCAGCCCCGATGACATGGAGGCCGTCGCAAAAGGCTGCGGAATTCCTCATACAAAGGTCATCCACGAACCCAGAATCGCCGGACTGGCGATGCCCGGCGATTTTCAACGCGATTTATACGGGTTCATCGAGTCCGGGCAGCCCGCGCTTCTTGGATTTGAGGTGGATGGAAACAACGGCAGGCATATCATCCCCGTGATCGGCCACACCTTTAATGAGGACACCTGGGTCGCCGAGTCTGCCAGATCTTACTTCGATGGCGGTCTGAAGTATTTCCCAAGTGAAAACTGGCTGAGCACCTATGTGGTGCATGACGACAATTTCGGCCCCTACTATTGTCTGCCACGGCACTATCTGAAGAAGGAGAATTTCCGGATCGTTCTGGGTTTGCAACGCCACGAAACTGTCATTCAGGCGGTGGATGCGGAGGCAGTCGCATTGGTTTACCTCAACGCCATTGCCAGCCTCCTCACCACCCCTGATGGCGGGTGGCTTGATCGATTCAAGGCCTTCGCAGACGCAGACCTCCTAGTTCTGCGGACGCTCTTGATCCGTCGCGACGAGTATCTGGCGCATCTATCCGCCTGTGAATGTTGGAGCGGGGCGGAGACAGGCCCCGCTGCGATTGAGAAAGCCCGCCTGATTCTTCCAGAGTGGTTGTGGATAGTCGAAGCAAGCGCCCCGGAACTTTTCTCCGCCACCCGGCGGAAATTCGGTGAAGTGCTTCTCCGGGCGGATTTAGCGGTTCCAAAGCCGATGGATTTCAGTTTGTTGCTCGGCCTTCGCCTGCCGGGGCAATTTCTGCACATCGAAGGTCAGACGCTTCAACGCGTCGATACCGGGACTTCCGCGCATGTGGCGCTTTTCCAGTTTCCGTCGGTTTGTGGTGGGTGAGTTGGAAGGGGCGATCTGTCGGTGTTCAGCGCCAATCTCGCATTCCGGTCGTGCTCCCTCAACCAAGACACTAACCAAGTTTCTTCAAGGCTCGATCAATTGCGAGTAGGTTTACATTTGCTTGATCGATTTCCGGTTGAAGCCTAGCTGCTTCGGCTGCTGCGTCAGTCGCTTTGCTGAGAATAGCGTCGATGCTCATCTTGATTTCTCGTTGCTCTTTCTCGAATCGAGCTTTCTCTGCATTCAAAATATTCTTAGCCAAGGAATCAATCTGGCCTTGGTCATTTGGAATCGGCTGAGGCCTGAAACTATTCCCCACAGATGTTTGCCAAGCGAGTAATCTATTCGCAGAAGTTGGACCGAATCCGGTTAACTGCATAATTGCACGGTTATTAATGTCCGCCGCTGTAAATATGCCGTGACCATTTAACTGTGATATTCTTACTGATCCGATCCCGCTTACATCACCGACCTTTAAGCGCCGACGAGCCAAATGATTCCTCTTCTGCTGTTCCAGATTTTTTCTTTCATTCTCAAGCTTTGCGGAGCGTCGTAAACTAGTAGCATTGATGGTCAATTCGACTCGCTGAGCCAGGCTCGCAAGATTTTGCCGACCTAAGTCAATTTGTTGCAAGAGAGTTTTTTGAAGTTCTAAATTTCTAGAAAGCGATTGGACAATCACGGACTTGTACTTTTCGCTCTGTAGTTTCATGGCTTCTGTCTGCTTCCTACGCGAAGTTTGAGGAGCGAATAGCCCTACGAGGCCAGTTGGTTTGGGCAATTGCCAAGTTTGAAACGCGGATGCCGGAACCGGGGTGAAGATCCGGTTCGGGTATTCTGGGATTGTGCACAAGCTTTTCCGAGCTGCCGCAATATTCTTCTCAAGATCGTCAAATCCACTTTGAATTTGCCCCGCTCCAGAAAACGGATCTTCGTGACCGAATTCCGGCATGACAGCACACCAAGGGCATTTCGTATGTCCTCTGAAATGAAAATGCGTCGCTAGCTGCTGGCATCGGCAAAGGTTCTTTGCCAGATTTTCTAGTGCGGGAATCCAGTCAGCAGCTGTTGGGCGCTTCAATGGGTCATCTGTCGTGAATGCCTTCAAAAACAGTCCCTGAAGTTGGTCACCCACATGCTCAATCAAAGGCGTTCCAATAGTGCGGCGAAATGGAATTCCA
>JBGSUW010000120.1:0-5014 GCA_041753275.1 Akkermansiaceae bacterium
CTGAGATCCGTAGAAGAGGTGATCAAATGTAAAGGGCGTGGAATTGGACTTTCTTTTAAAAGCTCGGGCTGGGGCGAGAAACCTAAATTCTGCGTCAAAGCGGTGATGCTCACCGCACTCCAAAGGCTGACGCCCGAAGAATTGCTACTGGCTCCGCGCTTGGAGAATTTCTCTTCTTGTGAGGAGGCCCAGCAGGATTTCACTGCCATCGGGAGAGACCACCGGGAGGCGGCCGATGGCGTGGGTGATCATTTTCTCGGCGGCGACTGCCAGGGAATCGCCCGGATGGACGGTGTGGACTGAACGGGTGCCTACATCTAAGACACTCGCTTCCAGCGAGTTACCCGGCACCGCGAGAACATCTGCGCGGCTGATGACGGCGACGAGCTTGCCATCCTGAACGATTGGGAATAGCCGCGCCCGGTTCCATGGATCTTGCTGGCCGGAAATTCTATCAGACAGCTCTCTCACGCTCATTCCGGCAGAAACGGTGAGCGGTTCCGAGATCATCGCGGACTCCACCGTGCGGGTCGCGAGCGCATCTGGCTCGTAGTCCGAGGGCACTCGCACGCCTTTTCTGGAAAGCTTCTCCGTCATGATGGACTCCTTCATCAACATTTTCGAGACGAGAACCGCAAATGCACAGCCAAGCAACAGTGGTCCGAATGCCGCGCTCGAGTGCGTGGCTTCGAAGGAAAATGCTACCGATGTGAGGAACGCCCGCGACGCCCCGGCGAAGACTGCGGCCATTCCCACCAGCGCCGCGATGCCCAACGGGAAGTCCTCGAATCCTGGAATCCGATGCAAACCCAGTGCCACGAGCGCCCCCACACATCCGCCCATCGTCATCACCGGGGCGAGCGTGCCGCCGGCCGTGCCGCTACCCAGGCACACTGCCCATGCGAGGAATTTGAAAAATAACAGCCCCACCAACGCGCTGAACAGCATTTCCCCAGCGAGTAACTCCCGGAGATTAAAATATCCCGCCCCGAGCACCCGCGGATCCACCCACGCCAGCAACCCCACGACTAGCCCGCCGATCATCGGAAACCACATCCACGGCAGCGGGATTTTCTCGAAAATTTCTTCAATCCAGTGCAGCGCATGAGTCATGCCCACGGAGAAAATCCCACCCGCGATGCCGATGAGCACCGCTCCGATGGAGATCAGCGGCCCGGGAGCTTCTACGGATGGCAACGGCAACATCGGAAATGGCTCGTCCATCGTCCCACGTAGCGCCATCGCCGCACCGACTGCCAACGTGACAGGCATCAGGCTGCGCCAGCGGAACTCAAAAAGCAGCAGTTCCACTGCCAATAACACTCCCGCCAGCGGCGTGCCGAAAACTGCCGTCATCCCGGCTGCCGCGCCTGCTGATAGGAGAATTTTCCGCTCAATATCATTTACCGGCAGCCATTGCCCGAAGAGTGAGCCGATGGCTCCGCCGGTGGCAATGACTGGTCCTTCCGCACCGAAGGGCCCGCCAGTGCCAATGGAGAGCGCGGTGGCGAGCGGTTTGAGAATGGCGATCTTGAGCGGGATTCTACTGCGATTAAGGATCACTCCATGCATCGCTTCCGGGATGCCGTGACCTTGGATGGCAGGGCTGCCATACCTTGCGATGAGCCCAATGACCAGCCCGCCCGCTGCCGGGATGAAAATGGTCCACGCTCCCCAGTGCGAAAAATCCGCCCGGGCTTCCGCAAACGAGACCTCACCATGAAATGCCAAATTGGTGATCAAATGAATCAACCCCAGTAGCCCGATGCCGATCGCCGCCGAAGCAATTCCGACTGCCAGTGCGATCAAACTCAGCCGCTGCTCACGGAGAAAATTGTGGTTCATTTGGCTTCCGCGTTGAGGTTTTCGAGCAGCTCCAGCATTGCCGGCCTCAGTTGTGAGAGTTCATGCCGGTGCGCGAGCGTCAGCGATTTTAATTTATTTTGACCCTCCGCTGTCAGGATGAGGTCCGTGGAGCGGCGGTCGGCCTGGCTACCGCTGCGAGTGATCAGGCCTGCGGATTCCAAGCGCATTGCCAGTTCCGCAGCGGTGTTTGGCCGGATCTGCAATCGCTCGGCAAGGTAGCCGACGCTTGCTGGCGGCTGCGGGTTTGCCCGGATCGCGAGTAGCGCTTGGTGCTGTTGCGGAGTGAGACCTTCGGATGAGGCTGCATTTGCACTGAAGTCCAAAAAGCACCTGAGCGCATAGCGGAAATTGGCTAATTTTTCGTAATCCGCGTGGGTTAAATCTTGATTTTCCGGCGACATCTTCCGCTTGAAATGCATCGCATTACGACATAACGCAAGCGCGTTCTCCGCACTATGAGCCAGTTTCCACTTCGTTCGCCAAGTTCTGTGATTCGTTTTTGATTCGTTTTCCCCGCCGCTTTTTCAGTGAGGTGGCCCACTCGATCGGGGTAGAAATGAACTCTGCTTGCCCCAAGGAGAAGATCATCGCGGGAGTCGGCGGTTTCGTTTCCATCTTGTTGTTGGTATTCATCACGGGGAGTGTTTTGCATATCTCCAATGGGTCTGCGCTCATCGCCTCGATGGGTGCCAGCGCGGTGCTGCTTTTCGCCATGCCGCACGGGCAGCTATCGCAGCCATGGCCAGTGGTCGCCGGGCATGGAATATCGGCGCTTGTTGGCGTCGCATGCGGGCGCTGGATCGGCTCCACACCGGTGGCGGCGGCTTGTGCGGTAGGAATTTCCATCGCACTGATGTATCATCTCAAATGCATCCACCCACCCGGTGGCGCGACCGCACTCACGGCGGTCATTGGCGGCGAGGCGATCCATGCTCTCGGCTTTCACTTCGTGCTTTTTCCGGTGTTAATCAATGCCGCGATGATGGTGGGCGTGGCGGTAATTTTCAACTTTGCCTTTGAATGGCGCCGTTATCCGAGCGCTCTCTCCGCCGCACATGCAGAGAACCTACCCGCCAGCCACACCCACGAGGAAATCGAAGCCGCGATGCGCGAGCTCGGTTCCTTCGTGGACATCAGCGAAGAGGACCTCTTGCGCTTGATGCACATCCTTGCTGAAAACAAAAAAGCCCCCGCCCGGAAATCAGTGCGTGGCCGCAAGGTGGCTTGAATGCTTTTCAAACTCCTCGAAGTCACCTGAC
Source organism: Akkermansiaceae bacterium (assembly GCA_041753275.1). Lineage (GTDB taxonomy): Bacteria > Verrucomicrobiota > Verrucomicrobiia > Verrucomicrobiales > Akkermansiaceae > Luteolibacter. The sequence continues at coordinate 3,126 of JBGSUW010000120.1, forward strand.
AGTCTTACGGCAGAAAAATCAGCAAGCGGATTTTGCGCTTTTACCGCCATCCCGGAGCCTTCCTCCACACTCCTTGAAGAGCATCAGTTCGGATCGCTTGAGGTGAATCCGACGCGAAAAAAAGATGGACCATCGAGGATGGCCCATCTTGTGATGGGATGAATGATGCGGCTTCCACGCATAGCGCATACTGCAAGCAATGCCACCTAGCAGTCCCACCGTGGTAGAAATGCGAGGGAGCACTTCACTTCAGTTTGAACGACGGCGGCGAGCGACAAGACCTAAAATTCCTGCTCCAAATAAGATGGCTGACGATGGCTCGGGGATGATATTAAAGCTGAATCCCGTGGTCTCATTGTAAGCGGGAGTGTAAATGGTTCCATCGGCGTTTGTCCCCATGTTTGCATTATAGGTAATGGTTTGCGAATTCGCGGTTGGGATGGTGACATACCAGTTGGCATTCGCGGCAAGCCGGTCACCATCCGGAATGAGTGGCGAAATGGTGCTCGGAGTCCAATTCAAGGTGCCTCCGCTGGTGAAGGTGTGACCATTCGCTTGGGCGAGATTATCCGCAATCCCTTCGGTAAGCGTGGCTGTTCCTGTGAAACCTGAGAAGGTCAGGACGTTGGTGTTACCCGCTGCGACTGCCCGGGCAGGTGCGGGAGAGGGGTATGTTGTGCTATTTGTATAACCACCATTGGTGAAATTTGGCCCATAATTGGTCACGCCGGGGCCCGTTGTCGCACTGATATAAGAATTCAATAACGAATACCCTGGTGCCGTGAGAGTGGCGCTGTAGGTCAGATTGAAATTCACTACTCCTCTTGAAGTAACTCCAGGAGTCGCATCGCCAGTATATGGCTGCATCCGGATCCCAATCCCCAAATCGGGTGCCGAATTGGCAGTGGGGAGAAAGGCACTGAGATTTCCAACGGGTATGGCTGTGATTGCGCCTGTTCCTCTTATGGCATCTGCGATCACATTTGCAGTGATCGTACTGGTCCACGTTCCGATAAGCGTTCCGCTGTCTAGTATGTTTCCAGTATAGGTATTTAATCCACTAGGAGCTGAGGTAATAGTGTAGGTAATAACTGCTTCGACTGGGGAAATGAATCCTAATATTCCAAAGGTTAGAAGTATTTTACGAGTATGATTGGACATCGCGCACACTCTGCTTACATTCGGCATTCTGACAACGGATAACTGGAGATTTTTGTTAAAATAAAATTTTAGTGATCGCATTGTATGCACGGAGTAATATCGTCGTGAGAATTTTCCTCCATAGAGGTAGATTCAACTGAGTGATTTGAGTGTCAGTGAGGCTAGCTTATTGGAAGTGGTATGTTTGTGGCTGTGCTAAGGCGATCCATAATCGTGTTGTGGTTATTTCCTCTTAGAGTTACATGCGGAGATTTAGGATACAGGTATTTGGGTAAAAAAGGGGCGTGGAAATGATGCTTGTTGCTGGGACTTCAAGTGTGATGAGAAACCTAAATTCTGCGTCAAAGCGGTGATGCTCACCGCAGTCCAAAGGCTGACGCCTGAAGAACTGGCGTGGAAACTTTGTTCTGCCGCAGGCGGAACTTTGGAGTGCGGCGAGGATCGCCGCTTTGGGGTGTAGGCCGAGATTCGGAGAAGTGGTGGTCAAACGAAAAGGGCGTGGGATTAGACCTTCTTTTAAAAGCTCGGGCTGGGGCGAGAAGCCTAAATTCTGCGTCAAAGCGGTGATGCTCACCGCACTCCAAAGGCTGACGCCTGAAGAACTGGCGTGGAAACTTGGTTCTGCCGCAGGCGGAACTTTGGAGTGCGGCGAGGATCGCCGCTTTGGGGTGTAGGCCGAGATTCGGAGAAGTGGTGATCAAACGAAAAGGGCGTGGGATTAGACCTTC